>NZ_JXDG01000041.1 GCF_000820515.1 Pseudomonas batumici
ATCTTGTCGGTCGGCAGCACCACGCCATCGGCGAGGGCGCGCACCTGATCGAGACGCCGCTGCTTTTCGCTGCGCCGCCGCGTCCAGCGCGAGTCGGGGGATATTGTTGTTGTCATGACCACTCCACGGGTTCGCTGTCGTGGAGTTACCTTAGGAGCTAATGGGCAGAGGCATCAATCAAGCCGGGAACCAAATCATTACGGTTAGGTTAACGATAAAGTTTATTGAGGGATTGTGTGCCATCGTGAGTTTGGGAAGCGCAGAGCTGTGAACTTCGGCCACACGAACACCAAGTCGGCTTTGGAGATGGTTTGGACACCTCGGCGGCACCAACGTTTCTCTGGGGCAGTTCACTGCCAGGGCGGTGCAGGAAGTAGCGCTATCGCTTGATACACATGGGGGTCAGGCACGACTCGATCGTAGCCAATGATGAGGGGGAAAGGTTCAGCCCCATGCGCTCGGCGAGTTCGCGGAGTGGTCATCGCCGATCTCCCTTTCGGCTCTTATCAGGCCTCGGCGGAACAATGCTTCCACACCGCCGTCCGGTTCATGAAGGAAGGCGGTGCGCATGCGGTCAAACTCGAGGGAGGAGTTGAAATGCTACCCCAGGTCGAGAAACTCGTTCAGTCCGGCATTCCCGTCATGGCTCACATCGGCTTCACGCCGCAGATGGAACATCAACTAGGTGGCTATCGTGTTCAAGGTCGGGGCGAAGACGCGCAGCGCCTGATAGACACCGCCAAAGCGTTTGAAACAGCAGGGGCCTTCGCTGTTCTGATTGAGATGGTGCCCGGTGAAGTAGGCCGCGCGATAACCGAGGCTATTTCAATTCCGACCGTCGGAATTGGCGCCGGCAACCAATGTGATGCCCAGGTGCTGGTCTGGCAGGATATGGCAGGACTACGCAGCGGCCGCCTACCGCGATTCGTCAAACAGTACGCCGACCTTCGTTCGGTGCTTCACACGGCGGCAAGAGACTTTGCTCTTGAAGTGGGGGCCGGAACGTTCCCAGGTCCCGAACATACGTTTTAACTGCGCAGGAGTCGTTATGAAGAGCCCCAGAGAACGCGCGGCTGAAGGTTTACAGATAGGCGACCGCTTCATGATATTCCGTTGTTTTTCAGATGAGGACATTCGCCAATTTTCGCAAATTTCCCGCGACTACAATCCGGTTCACTGTGATGCACGCTATGCGCAACTGCGCAGGTTCAAAGCGCCCATCGCCCATGGCCTGCTCACAGCCAGTCTCATCACTGAAATTGGCGGGCAAATCGGCTGGCTGGCGACAGGGATGAACCTTGCATTCAAACGGCCGGTTTACCCGGGAGAGTCGATCGCCTGCCACTGGTTGATCCTTGACATCGATGAACATGGTCATGCAAAAGCCGAAGTCAGGGTACTCAACGCAGAGGGCATCACAGTGCTGGAGGCGACCACAACTGGCGTTCTCCCCGGAACCTTCTTTCCGTCTGCCGCCTTCTCTGTAGCAAAAATTAAGCAACCTGTTTCGGCTCCAATCACCAGCACTGTCGCTGCTATGCTTGAGTTCTTTTGAATGGGGTCGGCAACCGTGGCAAGCGAGTACTCACTGGCGGATGTGCTGGAAAGGATTTATCAAAATCAACTAGCCCTGGAAGCGGCCGTGATGGAGGTGACTCTGTGGGCTGAGCGGCAAAACGCCGCAGAGCGGGCGATCAAACCGTTTGTGATCGGACGTAAGGCTTGGCTCTTCAGCGATACGCCCAAAGGGGCAGACGCCAGCGCACAAATCTACAGCCTAGTCGAAACCGCCAAGGCTAACGGCCAGGAGCCCTATACGTGGCTGCGCCACGTGCTGGATCGGTTGCCGCACGCCTCGTCGGTCGAAGACTACGAAGCCTTGCTGCCGTGGAACTGCTCGCCAGAGATGCCACGGTAAACCGTTGTCCCGTCTTGCGGTAGGTGGGGTTCATGGAGCGCATACAATGCGCAGACCATCCTTGCTTCGTACATTGCCTATCGCAAACGCCGGCCCGAGCTGCATGCGAAATCGACCTACAAGATGCCCGGCGGCGTACTGATGGCCTGGTTCTCATTGGCGTTCATGGGGTTTGTTCTCTGCCTTCTGGCATTGAGACCTGACACCCGGATTGCCTTGATGGTGATGCCGGGGTGGTTTATTTGGCTGGCGATTGCTTATCAGTTGACCCACTCCAACAAGCCCAAACCCGTTGCGGATTCGGCAGGTCATTACAGCTGATGTTCATCTTTATCCGAGGGGCAACTCCGTAACGCCTGGAGTTGCTGTTTCACAACTCATTTGCAACGCAGGCTGGAATCGTTTTTCAACGATTCCAGCCTGCGTTATGGGCGGCCTGTTATTTGGCTACCGGCATTGAGAACTCCGCCCCTTTCCCGATAGCATCCGGCCACCGTTGCATGACGCTTTTATATCGGGTGTAGAACCTGATTCCTTCTTCCCCATAAGCGTGGTGATCACCAAACAACGACTTTTTCCATCCACCAAAGCTGTGCCATGCCATCGGAACCGGAATGGGCACATTGATACCGACCATACCGACCTTTACTTGTCGAGAAAACTCGCGAGCGACCCCACCGCTAGTCGTATAACAAGAAACACCGTTTCCAAATTCATGGTTATTGATGATGCTGATGGCTGTCGCCATATCCGGGACGCGTACGACCGCCAACACCGGGCCAAAGATCTCTTCTCGATAAATCGTCATATCGGTAGAGACATGATCAAATAAGGTTGCCCCTACAAAGAATCCGCTTTCGCGCCCCTTAACGGTATAGTCTCGACCATCAACGACCAGTTGCGCCCCCTCCTCAATGCCCTTATTGATATAACCCACTACTTTTTCTTTATGCGCCGCGGTAACGAGCGGGCCCATCTCGGAGTCGGGATTAGCGCCGTCACCAATCACCAGTTTTTTGGCCCTGTCGGCGATTTTTTCAACAAGCGCGTCACCTATATCACCCACTACAACGGCGACAGAGATCGCCATACAGCGTTCGCCCGCGGAGCCGTAAGCCGCGCCGATCAGAGCGTCTGTTGCTTGATCAAGGTCCGCGTCAGGCATCACCACCAAGTGATTTTTGGCACCGCCAAGGGCTTGTACGCGCTTTCCGAGTTTGTTGGCTTCGGTGTAAATGTATTGTGCAATTGGGGTTGAACCCACAAACGACAGCGCATCAACCTTAGGGTGCGCGATCAACGCATCGACAGCTGTTTTACCGCCCTGCACGACATTGAACACGCCGTCGGGCAACCCCGCCTCCTGAAGCAGTTGTGCCAGCATTATGCTCGCAGAGGGATCTCGCTCCGAAGGTTTGAGGATAAATGTATTGCCGCAAGCAATCGCGATGGGGAACATCCACATCGGCACCATGACTGGAAAGTTGAACGGGGTGATCCCTGCGACAACGCCTAACGGCTGCCGAAGGTTCCAGTTATCAATGCCACCGCCGATATTGTCGCTGTGATCACCTTTTAACAAATTGGGTATGCCGCACGCGAATTCGACGATCTCTATGCCACGAGTGACTTCGCCCATTGCATCGGAATGAACCTTGCCATGTTCTCGAGTGATCGCTTGTGCAAGAGCGACATGATTTTTATCCAGCAGCTCCTTGAATTTGAATAACACGCGGGATCTTTTGAGTGGTGAAGTCTCCGACCATTGAGGAAAAGCTGCCGAGGCGGCTTCTACTGCCGCATCCACATCAGTTGGAGATGCCAGAGCAACATTGCAAATGACGGCGCCTTTCGCCGGATCAAACACCGGAACGATGTCCCCGTCAGAATTAAATACAGTTTTGCCACCAATGAAATGCCCGATTGTGCTCATTACTTTACCCTGCTTAGTTAACGACCTTGCCGGCCATGTACTCACCAACCACTTGCTTCATTGCCTGTTCGGCAGCGACTTCGTAGACGATACGACCGGCGCTCATGACAACGACCCTGTCGACCAGCCCCAGCAATTCATCCAGATCCTCCGACACCAGCAGTACAGCGGCCCCGGCATTACGCGCCTCAAGTATTCTTCGGTGGGTTTCTTCGCACGCCAGAAAGTCCAGGCCAAAGGTCGGGTTGGACGCAATTAAAACGTTGACCTTCTGGGTTAGCTCTCTTGCCAAAACAGCGCGTTGAACGTTCCCACCCGATAGGGTGCTCATCCGGACACCCAAACCACCCGCCTTGACTTTAAAGTCCTTTACCAGGCTGGCTGCTTGCTCGGTCAACGCTTTTCTATCCAGCAGGATCCCTCGACGAATAGGCGGACGATCATAGTTTCTGAGCGCCAGATTCTCCGCCAGCGACATCCTTGGCACGCAGGCGTTCTTCAAAGGTTCCTGAGGCAGTCCATACACGCCCAGGTGAGTTATTTCGTGGCGCGTACCCTTGAAATCGTTGCCTGCAATTTTCACCGTACCGGTCTTGTCGCGCTGGCCCATCAAGGCCTCTACCATTTCGGTTTGACCGTTCCCTGAGACTCCAGCAACCCCGACAATTTCGCCGGCGAGTACGTCGAGATTGAGGCCTGAAACGACATTCAGACCGACGTCACCTTTTACGGTCAGGTTGTGAATGCTGAGCAATGGTGTGCCGACACTTGGTACACGTGAATCGCGCTCGACAATGGCTCGAGTGCAGGGAGCGCCAATCATTGCCTCAGCCATTTGTTCGTTTGTCAGATTGGCAACAGCGCCAGTGGCGATGCACATACCCTTGCGCAAGATCGTCACGTCGTCAGCAAATCGCCGAACCTCATCAAACTTATGCGTGATGAGAATCGCGCTGAGCTGTTTATGCCGGGTCAGTTGCTGGACATAACCGAGCACCTGATCTGCCTCGGCAGGCGTCAAGACCGAAGTAGGCTCGTCAAGAATCAACAGCCGGCGGCCGAGATAAAGTTGCTTGATAAGCTCCGCCTTCTGCTTTTCACCCGCAGAAAGCTGAGACACTCTTACATTCAAATCTATTGCGAATGGCAAGCCTTCGGTAATAGTAGATAAACGTTGCAGTTCTCTTTTCCAGTTGATCAACGCGGGTAACTTTGCGGCACTGACCACAAGATTCTCGGCGATGGTCATCGATGGCACGAGCGTAAAGTGCTGGTAAACCATCCCGATGCCCAGAGCATCAGCATCTTTAGGTGAGCCGATGGGACAATGCTTACCCTCGACGTGAATTTCACCCTCATCGGGCTGATAAAAACCTACCAGGCATTTGACCAAGGTACTTTTCCCGGCACCGTTTTCACCTAGTAGCGCGTGAACAGTTCCGGGGGCTATCGAAATACTCACTCTGTCGAGCGCTGTCATGTCTCCAAAGCGCTTGGTCATATTAAACAATTCATACTGTACGGCCGTCATGTCACGCACCTCTCCGTTCCTGGTCTGCGTTCCTATCTACCTGTGGTTATCAACGGTGCAAGTTCAGTTCACCAGGCGCATCCACGAAGGGCGCTGAACGTGAGGTTGAAGCGATCATAATTGCCAGGGTCAGAAGGTAAGGAGCCGCGTTGAACAAGTAGTAATATCCGGTGACGCCCATGCCCTGGAGCGCGGGGCCGATTGCGCCAGCACCACCAAACAATAGCGACGCCCACAGCGCCCGAAGTGAACGCCAACGTGCAAATATAACCAGCGCTACCGCCATGATGCCTTGGCCGCTCGATAGCCCTTCGCTCCAGCTGCCGGGGTAAGAGAGAGAAAGAAAACTTCCGCCTACCCCTGCCAGGAAGCCACCGGCCATGGTCGCGAATATGCGAGTACGCAACACCGGGAACCCCAACGCTTTAGCAGCATCCTCACTATCGCCAACGGTGCGTAACATCAGTCCCCAACCTGTTCGATTGAAGAAAAAGTACACTGCAATCGCCAACGCAATGCCGACGAGAAATAGCGCATTTACATCCAGAGCGGCTCGAAGTTGGGGAGTATCTGACCAGTACCCAAAATCAATGGACGGCAACGGAGGCGCTTTAGGCTGAATCAATGGTTTGCCCAGGCAAAAAGCCAACCCTGTGCCCAGTACCATCAGACTGATCCCGATGGCAGTATCATTGACTCGTTTCACGCTACAAAGAAGGCCATGAAGCAGACCAAACAGCATCCCGGCTACACCTGCTGCCAGAACGCCAAGCCAGGGTGAACCGCTGAGATATGAAACGGCATAACCGGCCATTGCGCCCAATATCAAGTTCCCTTCAAGTCCGAGATTGATTCTTCCGGACTTTTCAGTAATGCACTCGCCCAAACTCACAAATATGAAAGGCGTTGAGACACGAATCGCCCCGCCAATAATTGCAAGCGGCAAGCTGGCCCAACCGATATCGATGATATCCATGATCAGCTACCTTTGGCGTCGTTGGATTTCTGTGCCACTGCGTCAGCCAACAGCACACATACGAAGATAAGCCCCTGGAAGACCAGGATCGTGGCGTCAGGAAGATCCAGACGCCTCTGCAACAGGCTACCGCTTGCCTGAAGGCCCCCGATCAAACAAGCCACTGGAATGATTGCCAGCGGGTGATGCCTCGATAAGAAGGCAACCAGGATTCCGCTGGTTCCGTAACCTGCGATCAGCGATGAGTTCGCCGTGCCTTGCACTGCAGACACTTCGATTGCACCCGCCAGACCCGCCATCGCGCCAGCGATCGCCGTTGCGCCGATCACCCACCGGTTAACCGATATACCCACCATCCTGGCTACTTTGGCGCTACCACCTACGACCTTGAGTGCGAACCCCCAGAAGGTGAATCGCATGATAAAAAAAACCAGTAATGCCAATACGATGCTGATGACCAGTCCAATGTGCACATTGATCCCGGGAATCACCGGAAGCATGTAGCTTGGATCTATAGGGTAGGTAGACGGTTTATCCAGGCTTGCCGGGTCACGGAAAGGCCCTTCAGTGAGATGGTGAAAGAAGGCAATTCCAATGTAGGAAAGTAGCAAGCTGGAAATAGTCTCATTCAGCGCCCGGTACTGGCGTAACGCGCCAACAATCGCGAACCAGCCTGCTCCCATCAATGCACCCGAAGCGAGGATGAGAAGCTGCATCGGCAGAGCAGGTTCTCCTACAAATGGCAGCGAAACCATTGCCCCCGCGAGTCCTCCCAATACCAACGCACCTTCACCTCCGATGATGACCATCCCGGCCTGGGCCGGGATAGCTACAGCCAGCCCGACAAGGATCAGCGGCGCGGCGCGAGCCAGGGTGTCCTGCCACGCAAATCCGCTACCAAACCCACCGATATAAACGAGAGTGAAAACCTCCAGCGGGTTCTTTCCATAGCAGGCAACAAAAACGGAAAAGAGTAACGATGCAATGACAACGGCTGCAAAGAGATATCCGATGTTTGCCTGGATCGCACTTGGCTTCCAGGGAACTCGATGTGTGCTAACACTCAGTACCTGTCCCATATGCGCTCCTAAATCTCACCCACCACGCCTTCGACGAGGTAATTGATCGGATCAAGGGCACGGTCGCTATCCTTATAAGCAGTACCTTCAGGAATAACTAAGTTGCCTTTATTGTCTTTGAGTGGGCCAGAGTAAATGACTCTCGTGCCTGCAATCAGCTCCGCACGGGCTGTCTCGAAGGCACTCTTCGCCTCCGCCGAAACAGCCGATCCGAACGGCGTATTTATGACGAAACCTTCTGCTAAGCCACCGCGAAGAACGTGCGCGGGAGACCGGCCTTCTTGTACCCCTGCTACAAACTGCAGGTAGGGAACAATCCAGTGCCATTGGGCACCTGTTAAAAAGCCTTTGGGCCCAACATCCGCTTGACTCGAGTGATACCCGATAGACATCGCGCCACGCTTCTCAGCGGTTTCGATCACGACCTTGGGGCTATCGATGCTGCACGCAATCACATCGACACCCTGATCAACGAGCGAGTTGGCAGATTCCGCTTCCCTGACAGGCAGCACCCAGTCGCCCGTAAAAATAACGTTCACCGTTATTGCGGGGTCTACCGAACGAGCTGCGATGGTGAATGCATTAATGCTTCGAACTAAATTGGGTGTAGGTTTGGCCGCCACTACGCCGAGCTTTTTAGACTTTGTCATATGGCCCGCGACAATACCGCACAGGTACTGCGCTGCAAAAATATGCCCGTAAAATGTGCCGACATTATCTGGCATTCCCTCTGTCCATAGTCCACCCGTATGAGCAAACGTCACCTCTGGAAACTTTTTAGCCATCTCCAGTACATGAGGTTTGAAGAAACCAAACGACGTGGCAATGATCAACTTGGCGCCATCCTGCCGAATCATCCCCTCCATGCTTCGCTGGGCAGCGATGGTTTCCGGAACCCTCTCCTCTTCTACAACCTTTATCCCGGGGATTTTTTTCAACTCGGCTGCTGCCAGCGCGTGGGACTGGTTATATCCATAATCCTGCTTGGACCCTGAATATAAAATACCCACTGTCAATGGCGTATCAGAACCAAAAGCGAGGTTGTTCGTAATGCCATAGGCCATAACGCCTGATGCGGCCATTAGCTGTAGAAAGGTGCGACGGTCAAAATTGCCAGTACTCATGATGATCTCCAAAGCGACAGGGTGGGAGATAAAGCTGGGCAGTGAACGGGTGAAGCGCATCGCTGAGTGGGCATACTCGCCATCTATAAGCCGCCTCTATTTGTGTCTCTCAGCAACGATATTTCAGTTAATGCTTAGCTGACGGTGATGCCCGGCGCGTTACAGCGACGCAGGTCTTCTTCCAGCTCTTTTTTCTGGGACAGCGATAACGGTCGAATAGGAGGTCTGACGGAACCACCCACCAGACCGATCAGGTCGCACCAATGCTTGAGCGCTGCATTTGGCATATGGCCTCGCATCAGTGGATCCATAATCCATTTGTTGAACACTTGGCGCATCGGATCAATTTTGTCGAATTCGACACGTATAGCTGTCAACTCTTCGCCGTTATCAAATTGTCCGATGTAATTCGATACGGGACATATGCCGGGAACCTGGTAAAGATAGGGCTCCGGGTCTGCGTACAGAATCGGCTGTTGATGAGCAACCCGGCTATCAAAGTAGTGCTCCTCCAGCGGATCGGAAACGATCACGCCGTTACGTGCCGAAGACCTCAGCGCCTCGTTCTGCTGGTACGCGGTCGTCTTGAGCATTCTGATTTGAGGGATTTCACATACCTTCTCAAAGGTGCGGGCTGACAGTGCGCTGCCTGCAGCAGTTGCTGCGTTGAACAAGACCACCGGCATATCGAGTGCACTGCAAATCAGCTGGAAATAATCCACTTGCTGTTCTTCCGATCGCGGGCCCGCGGTGGGAACCATCAGCACAACATGATCTACGCCCTGCTGCTTTGCGTGCAGACCCAGCGCGAGGGTGTCATCTATCGATGCTGCAGTGATTACCACGGAGACCCCTAGCCGACCACCTGACTCGTTACATAGGGTTTCCACTACGCGCTTTCGTTCATCGATCGACAGTGCCCACACCTCGCCCATGAGTCCATTGCAGAAGACTCCGCGAATTCCTACCTCCAGGTACCGGCGCACGTTGTGCCTGAGTCCGTCCTGATCCAGCTCCAATGTAGGCAAAAATGGGGTGGGGATGGCCGCCCATACCTCAGTGCTCGACTTTTTCAGATTTGACGAAGCCACATCGCAGTCCTTTCAGCTATTTATTCGGTTTGTAGTATTTATCATGATAAATAGAACTGATGCAATAGGGTATACTGCCCGTTCGGCGCCATAGCGTTTGAGCCCGTCACGCTCGAGCCTGGTCGTCTAACGAATTTTCTGCGTCCATGGAGTCTTCTGATGTCGAGCGTTCCTCCTTCCATACCCTCCCCTGTGCGAATCAAGCAGCCCAAGCGCGCCGATTTGGTAACCGAGGATGTGAAGCGACTCATCACAGCGCGCAATCTCAAGCCTGGAGATCGCCTGCCAAATGAAAAAGATCTTCAAGAGCTTTTTGGTGTGAGTAAAAGCACGACCCGCGAAGCGTTGAAATCTTTAGAGGTTCAGGGATTGATTACGATCAGTACCGGCCCGTCCGGCGG
Organism: Pseudomonas batumici; assembly: GCF_000820515.1. GTDB lineage: Bacteria > Pseudomonadota > Gammaproteobacteria > Pseudomonadales > Pseudomonadaceae > Aquipseudomonas > Aquipseudomonas batumici. The sequence continues at coordinate 10,054 of NZ_JXDG01000041.1, forward strand.
AGCTACCATTCGCGAGGTTCCTTTGGAACGGACCCTGCAGCTGATGCAAAACTATTTGTTTTTCCAAGACATCAGCATGAAAGATCTCTATGCAGCCAGAACCATTCTGGAGCCCGAGCTGGCAGCAGGCGCAGTTGCCAATTTGACCGACGAGCAGCTGGCGAGACTGGAGGCGAATATAGAGACCTGCCAACCCGCCTGTGGCAGCAACGCTACATTGCTTGATCAACGCCAATCCGATCTGGATTTTCACGATCTGCTCGCCGAAGCGAATGGCGATCCTTTCCTTCGATTTCTTTGCCAATTGATCAATGAGCTGTTGCGCCGTCTTGTGGTCTACAGCACCGACACGCCTGCAGATGAACATGTGAGTTTCGGGTGCGCGAACGTCCGTTGCCACACAGCCATTTTGAATGCCGCGCGAAATCGCGATGCGGACGAAGTGAGAAGGCTCATGAAGGAACACATGGAAGAGGCAGAATCGTTCGTAGCTCGCCTGAATGGTTGTCTCGATGGCCGTTTGATTCTGGATTCCGAAATGGCCCCGCAACTGCGAGGATTCGAGCCTCGTTGACGGTCTGTCGGGACGGTGGTCAGAACCCGGCAGGCAGACGGGCTTTGTTGCGGATAGCCGCAAATGTGACGCATATCGACAGTCCGCGCCCATTGAGTCCTTGTTGAGTTTCAATGGTAGCGCAGTGATGCCGGGCAATGCCTGCGACCAGGGACAGTCCAATTCCGCTGCCCCGTTCTTCTGTACGCCCGCCTTGCGGTAGAACCGCTCGAAGATTAAGGCTCTCTCCTCTATGGGTACGCCGGGACCGTTGTCAGCTACTTCGAGATAGACGCGCCGATCTGTCCCTGCCCGGTAACCACAACTGACGTGTACATGCCCGCCTTTGTCGGTATAGCGCAGTCCATTGTCGACAAGATTGCGCAGCAGAATGCCTATTTCGTTAATATCGCATCGCACCATGCAGGGCGAGATAGCAAGTGACAAGGTGCGCTCTTGCTGGGTGGCGTAGATATCGAACTCATGGGCAACGTGCAGCACCAATTCGCTTAGGTCAGCGAGACCGTGATTGGGCGCTCGGCCGCCTGCCGTGAGTCGGGCCAGGTCCAACAATTGCTCGGTAAGACGCGAACTTTGCTGAGCCACCATCAGCAGCTTCGATAAAGCTACATCCTTGTCGGCTGCCAATGGTGCACGCAACGCTATCTGAGCGTGTGCCTGCAAAGTGGAAAGCGGTGCAGTTCGTGTGCCGCGTTACCAATGAATTGACGCTCGGCCTCAACCGCCTCGTCTAGCTGCTGGAGGATGTGGTTGAAGGAGGCAACCAGTGGATGAAGCTCCCTGGGTAATCTCGCTGTCGGCAGTTGTGTCAGATCAAAACTACGCCTCTCACGCATAGTCTTGCCCAAAGCTACGACAGGCATGAGCGTGTTGCGCAACACACACCACATCAGCGCTCCCGCCAGCAGTAACAGAAATGTCGCGAGCCCCACTGCAATCAGCGTTTGATGTTGAATTTCCTGATCGACAATGCTGCGCAGATTAGCCGCTTGCACGTTGACCAGGCCGGTACTGTCAGCCACGGAATAGACGCGCCAGCGTTGGTCTCCAATAACACTTGAGGTAGCGCCATCCTTGAAGTCAGGCCGCAGCGCTTCATTGGGCGCATTAGGCGTGCTTGCTACTAAATTGCGTTGGTTGAACCAAACCTGGAAAACCAGATTTTCCTTGTCAGCCAATGCCGGATTGCCCGGTTGCATGCCCTGTGTTCGCATGCCGGCTAATTTGCTGTTGGCGGGTATTGTCATGAGGATCTGGGTAGCGATGATCTTTAGTTTTTCATCCCAGGTACTGGTGGTGTTGTAGGTAAAGTAGGCCGAGAGTATGGCAAGAGCGCCCACCCAGCACAATGCAATCACCACGGCTGAAACCAACATTATTCGAGCATGCAGTGACGTGGGCTTCACGAGGCGGGTGACCCGATGATGTAACCGTGGCCGTGCACGGTGCGGATCAGATCATCGCCAAGCTTGCGCCGCAATTGATGGATGAATACCGCTATTGTGTTGCTTTCCACCAGGTGCGAGTTGCCGTAAACCCTGCCCTGCAGATAGTCACGGGGCACCACATGGCCAAGCCGATCAAGCAACGCCAGTAGCGTGCGGTACTCCTGAGCGCTGAGCGGCACGTTGACCCCTCCCTTACTGACCAACCTGCGACTGCGGTCGACTTGAAGGTCTCCTTGAGTAAACAGTGGAATGACATTTCCGCGACTACGACGTAACACAGAGCGCAAACGCGCCCACAGCTCGTCAAATTGAAACGGCTTGACCAGGTAGTCGTCTGCACCTGCATCCAGTCCTTCAATTCGCTCGCTCAATTGGCCCCGAGCCGTGAGTATCAACACCGGGGTCGCGTCGCAGTTCAAACGCATCGAGCGCAATACCGCCAGCCCTGAGTCGCCGGGCAGCCCTATATCCAGCAGTACAGCCGCATAGCCATGGTCGACCAGCGCTATGCGCGCAGCTTTGCCATCGATGGCACGATCGATGCTCCAGCCAGCCTGGCGAGCACCATCGCAGATGGCCTCGCCGAGCATGGCATCATCGTAAGCGCTCCATAAACCCCACCGACTCCAAGATGGGTGGCGCTTTCAGCTAGGCGACACCGGCGAGCAGTTCCACGGCAGGAGAGCTTCGTAGTCTTCAACCAAGGATGCCAGTGGTAGGCATTCCAGTGCGTGGCGTAGCCACGCATAGGGTTCTTGGCCGTTGGCTTTGGCGGTCTCGACCAAGCTATAAAGTTGTGCGCTGGCCGTAGCGCCCTTGGGCGTGTCGCTGAACAGCCAGTTCTTTCTACCGATGACGAAGGGCCGGATCGCACGTTCGGCAGCGTTGTTGTCTATCGGCAAGTAACCCTGCTCGACATACCGTTCAAGTTTGCTCCAGTTGCTCGCCAGGTAGCCGACGGCTTTGCCCAGTGGGTTCTGAGCCGTGACCTGTGGCTGCGTCTTTTCCATCCAGCTTTTCAACTGAGCCAGTACCGGCAGGCTGCGCTCATGGCGACCGGCTTGGCGATCTTGATCACCGCTATCCTTAAGGTCACGCTCGATGCCATAAAGCTTGTTGATCAGGTTCAGCGCGATGTCGGCGCGTCCCGTCTTGCCTTTGGGCTGCACTTTTTGCGCTTCAAAGAATTTGCGCCGCGCGTGGGCCCAGCAACCTAGGCGCTCGACGCCGGCCTGTACGCTCAGCACGTTGTAACTGGCGTAATCGTCGGTCATCACGTAGCCGCGATAGCCATCGAACAGGCGCAACGGCACCTCCTGCGCTCGGCTGCTGGTGTAGTCAAAAAGAATCACCGGCCTGTCTGGAGGACCACCGGTTTGCACCCACATCCAGGACTGGCTGCTTGGCTCCCGCCCCGGCTCCTTGAGCACCTGCACACGAGTTTCATCGCAGTGAATGATGCGGCTGGACAACAGGCTATCGCGCATCAAATTCAACAGGGGCTGAAAGTGTTCACCGCACTGGATGACCCAACGAGCCAGGGTCTGGCGCGGAATATCGACACCGTGACGCCCCAGCACTTTTTCAAAGCGATGAAGCGGCAAACCATCGACGTATTTGGTCGTCAGCAGCATCGCCAGAACGCTTGGGCTGGCCATGCTTTTTTCGATCAGTTGAGCCGGTTTGTCCGCAGTGACCGGTGCTGTCTCGCAGCCACGACAACCATAGACTTTACGAACGTGTTTGATCACGCGGATTTGCATCGGCACGATTTCAAGCTGCTCGCTGACTTCCTCACCGATGGCGTGTTTACGGCAGCCACAGGCACATGTCAGTTCATTCTCGGGAAGTTCGTGGATGACTTCGACACGCGGAAGATCAGCAGGCAGAGGCTTGCATTTACCACGACGCCTGGCCGGGGCAACAACTTCCTCTTCCGAAACTTCGTCGCCAGGTTCCGCAACGCTTTCCGCCTCATTGAAAAGGGCCAGTTGCGGCGTCGCTGGATCTACCGTTTGCTCAGTTTTACGCCCAAACGGTCGCTGGCGCAGCAGTGCGTTCTCTTCTTCAAGATGAACAATCTTGCCCTTGTCGGACGCACGCTCATTGATCATCTGCTCAAGCAATTGCTTGAGCAGAGCAGGATCATCAGGAAGGTCTTGGGGCATGGAAATCATGCCCGGAATTATACCGAATCAGGCCACGTATCGAGGCGTCAAAACTTGATGAGGGCGGTTGCGCCAGAGGTCAAAGCCGTCAAGCAGCCAGTTAAGTTCCTGCACGGTCAGGACAATGGCCTCGTCGGTGACAGCGGGTGATGTTTTGAAGCGCTCTGATTCCAGGCGCTTGAGCCACAGGCAGAAGCCATTGCGTTCCCAGTACAAAATCTTCACGCGGTTGCGAGGCTTGTTGAGAAAGACAAACAGTACGGGGTCGAACACTGCGACCTTGATGTCCAGCTCGACCAAAGCGGCCAGGCCGTCGATGGATTTTCGGAAGTCTACAGGCTTGGGATAGAGATAGACTTTTTCGACTTTGGCATCGGGTCACATCATGGTGAGCTGGCTCCGGAGGGAATTGGGAGCACAGCATCAGGGATCCGGTGGCGGCTTAGAATGTGGGTTTCATGGAGCGGTTACAATCAATGCGCAGGCGCTCGACGAAATTGACGACGGCGGGCACTTCAGACTAACAATGCGAACCTGCGTCGCTGCGCTCCGACTGCCTGGCCGGATGAGCGTGGAACAGGTGGCCGGATGTGTGTGGAATGACTGGCCGGATGGCGTGGAATCCGCATCCAGGAACGCCCAGCTTTCAAGGTCGCCCACATATGCTCGAAAGCGGCGGCGGGCATGTCCGGGTGCCTGACGATGTTGTGGCTTTGTCCTTGTAGTTCAGCCTCGGTAAAACCGCTGATCTTGATGAAATCCGAGTTGACGTAGGTGATGAAACTCTGTGTGTCAGTTGTAGAGAGGATGTTGGCATCCTGTGGGAGTTCGAGATTACGCCCCGTTACCGGCAGGTTCTGTCGCATAGCAGCTCCTAGAGACAGCGCTATTGGTGTTGGTTTTGGTAATGGCGCATCCACGCTACATTGAGCGACGATCTTGCATTACCACCCCCCGAACATCCCTGCTTTATGAGTCTCCCTCATAGGTAAACAACAGAACGTCTATCCCTTATAGCAAGGGTTTGCAGATGCAGAAAAATCAAGCCTCCATGGCGGTCAACCGGATGAGCGCCACCACTGAAGAAGTCACCGCCAACACCATTGCATTAAGAGGCAAAAGTAAAAGGGAGCGCCCATTAACACTCTTACAACACAATGAAACCTCCACAATGAAATGCGCCTACATGTGAAAGCCAGGCGCAACAAAGGCAGCAGCGCTTAGAATTTAATAAATCCGTTCAGCATCAATGTATCACCCTTACTTGTATTCCGGGCATAGACGTCGCTTTGATAAGTCGCGATAACGCCCCAATCCCGATTTGCATAGCCAAACTGCGGACCGACCTTAATTGATTTGGTACGATTACCAATATCATCGCCACGGAGTTGATCGTCACTCAACTGCGTTGAAACATACCCCCCGATACCCGCCAACCAGTTCTGAGTCAGGCGATAATTCACACCGTAGTCAGCAACCACCTGCACACCGGACTTATAATCGGTTTTGGGGTTTTCAAAACTATAGTTAACGCTGATCTTCGAGCTCACCTCGACCTGCGGCAATGGAAACCAAGTGAAGGCATAAGCGGCATAAATCGCCTTGCTATTGTTACCTGGATTGACCAGGGCATGCGGATCATATTTCCCCCAAGGGGTTACAAAGTCCAACTCCACGTTATGAAGGTAAGTCGGAGACTGCCAACTGACCAGGGCACCGAATAACGGATCGCCCATGCCATTCGAGTGGCCGCTACCGGCCGGCCCCAATGCAGGGATGTCCAAGTGACCATCAATGTAAGGGACTGCAACCTGCAATGAAACGTTACCGCCGAGCAATGTGAGCCCATCAAGCGTATGTGTTACCCTTAATGCGTGAGCGTGGATTTTTCCTTTTGCCTCAGGAAACACCTTATTCCCTTGTCCATCACGAACGGAATCAATGTCAATAAGTTTGTTGTAGCTGTAGACGGTGGTGTCGCCGGGTGCACCCACTGCACCACTCATGACGGTCACAATACCCTCTGGATAGCTGGAAGTGCCACCCTCGAGAGCCATTGCCTTACCGACGAACAGTAAAGCGCCCACACAAAAAGCCAGACGATAATCAGCTGAAATCTTCATCACGTTTTCCTTCTTGTTCTTATTTTCGGCAACAGTAATTGACGCACACGCAAAAGGAATAGCCGTTCGGCGCAAAACACCTGAACACTTATTCCCCCAGGAGAAATACCTCTCCCACCTCAGTCACTTCCAACTTCACAGCGGTCAAGTACTGACCAAGACAGGGGCCTTTTATGCACAGACCTGAAGCGATCTCAAACAACGCGCCGTGCCCACTGCAAACTATGTATCGGGAGTCGTTATCGAGATAGCGATCCTTCAGCAATGGCATGGTTGAGCCAGGCCAATGGGGGCAAGAATTTTTGTAGCCAACAATGCTACGGCCATCGTTGACTAAAAAAAGATCATCGTGACCTATGCTTTTCGTCCTGAATCCCAGAGCGCTACCTGGCGCAAGTTGTTCGAGATGGCAAAGCCTTAGGCGATTGGCGTTTGCCATCCTCGACTTAACCTCCTACTTATTCAGGTTTTCCTCCTGGCGCCCATTTTTCACGCCAGTGAAACAGGAACACCTGAGAATTATCGACAATGCCAGGTGCCAACCGTGGCGACCAATCATCATCATGTTGATCCATATCGGCGTCATACTCGATATGGCAGCCCATTGGGCTGTTAAAGTACCAGAACCAGTTCGAACCAAAACGATGGCGCCCCGGGCCCCAATACGATTCCCACCCTTTCTCAGCGAAGGCGTAGCCGGCTTTCATGACTTCCGTCGGCCCGCCCATATGGAACGTAAAATGCTCACATCCCTGCAGCTGAGGCGGCGTTTGGATGAAGAAGAGCGTGTGGTGATCCGAAGTGCCGGCAGGACGCAGAAACGGGCCCATTCCGATGAACTTGTCCGTGACCTTGAAGCCAAGACGATCGGCGTAGAAACGCTCAGCCTTTTCGGCATCAGGAACGAAATAAACCACATGGGAAAGCGTCCGCGGCTTGGGAGCGGGTTCTGCGGTGTCGATGCTGACGCCGGTGATGTTCGCGGGGCGGTGAACATCACCCGGAGCGTTTACCCGCTCTGCCTTCAACTGATGCGGCTTTCTTACCGAGATCTGAAACCCCAGCACGAAGCCGAGATCATCAACCAACTCCAACGAACCATCCGCCAAAACCTTGACTTCACGCTCACCGTCGAATTCTTGCTTGATGCTGTCCAGCGTGGCGGCGTCTTTCACGCCATACACGGTCTTGCGCAACATATTTGCAGTAGGCAAGTTCCAAGCAGGCAGGCTTGGATCATCGCCACGCTTGATGACCACACCGGTTCCGTCTAGCGCCTCGAACCGACCGTCCCCTACAGGCTCAAGACCGTAATCCTTCAGGAAGCGCTCGCAGAGCGCGACATCATCAACACCAAAATACAATGTGTCTGGGCCAAGGATGTTCATTTCAACACCTAATCAAAGATTGAGTTTTTGTTGTGTCAGGCCCACTCTTCAAATCGGGCCTGATATCTTCGATGTGCTCGTGAATGACACGCACACGTCACATGAACGGCTTACGTTCCTCAGGCCACCAGAGGCCAGCGATCGGTTGCCCCATCGTGTTGCGAAGCGTTCCGACTCCTTCGACGATCATTTCGACAACGTCACCCGGCTGGAGCCTGCGATCCAGTTCAAGAGCGGACCCTCCCCCCATCGTACCCGAACCAATTACATCGCCCGGCACAATGGTTTCGCCCAGGCTTGCCCAAGCAATGAGCTCAGCTATCGTCCACAATTTATTGGAGCTGTCTCCTTTACCCCACGTCTCGCCATTGACTCGAACTTCCATGCCGATCCGATCGAGATCTTTGAATTCGTCCACCGTGGTGATCCACGGCCCGATACCGTAGGCAAAATCCTTGCACTTGGTCGGCCCCATCTGAATCGGCATCTCGATCGCTTGACGATCCCGGGAGCTGAAATCATTGAAGATGGTAATGCCGAATAGATGATCAAGCGCGTTCTCAGGCCGCAGACTTTCGCCACGCTTACCGATGACATAGCCCAGCTCGAGCTCGTAGTCCATATGCTCGATATAGCCTGGCCACGGGACTTCCGCTTCATGCCCGATGACCGTATGGGGCGTGCCTTTGAAATAGCCAGGCACCTTTAGAAGGCTAGGAGTAGGCGCATGCTTGAATTTCTCATGAAAGCCTTTGATGTGGCCTACGAACGTCAAGCCATCACGCACGACCGATGGGTCTGATGCCGGCAACCACTGCACGTGCTCGAATGAAGTGGAGTACGCATCCGGCCGCTTTGCGTTGATCCTTTCGGCCGCCTGGATAAATGGCGCACCCAGGGCGATTGCCGCCGACATGCTGCCCGGGAAAACAGCCTCTGCGTACTTCAACGAAGCTTCACGAGTAGAGCCCTCCTTGACCAACTGCTCCTGGAGCACACGTTTCAGGTCGATGACGCGCTTCTCTTCTGGCACTACGAGCACCAGACGCGCTTCCGCTCCGTCGGGCCCATTTACAGAAATTCGGCCTAGCTTCATGTGTTCTCCCTCTTTTTATTGAAATGACTCTTGAGAGCCGGCATTTAGGTTTGCACGGCTAAAACATATACGGCACGTACCGTTTTGTAAAGTGCCGCACGTAGGTTGATCTATCTGCTGCATTCCCGAGCGATGGGCCTCCCCTGCGGCAGCGTGTTCAGCAACCCGATGGGCGCGGTGCCATCAACATTCGCTTTTTCGGTAAACGCCAAATATACTGATCGAATCGTTTCGTTATGCTTAAAAAATGTTCAAAATCAGCCAAACGGCGTCGTTCATCGGAGTAAAGGAACCCTATCAATGCAGGTCAAGAAAGCCGCATCGAGTGACAAATCACCTGTTGGTCGCCCGCGTAGCGAAGCGACGCGCCGTCAAATCCTGGATGCGGTTATCCACCTGCTGCAGGACAAATCGATCCAGGCCATCTCCATTGAAGCGATTGCTCGAGAGGCAGGGGTGAGTAAGGCGACCATCTATCGGTGGTGGGATTCAAAGGCGTCGGTGGTCATCGATGCGTTCATCGAAAACCACTTGGTAAAAACGACGTTTCCGCGTGGCATGCGCCCACGGGACGCCATAGCGCATCATTTTCGCTCATTGGTCGCACAGTACTCTGGATGGCCTGGGCGATTGGTTGCTCAACTTATTGCCGAAGGTCAATCCGACCCCAGCATACTTCGCGCCTTTCGGGAGCGCTTTCATTACGGAAGGCGAGCCGTTGTCAGAGAAATGCTTGAGGAGTGGAAAAGCAGCGGCGACATTCCAAGCGACAGCAACGTCGAAGTACTTATGGACTTGATCTATGCCCCAGTCTACATGCGCCTGATGATCGGGCATGCCCCTCTGGACGAGGCCTTTGCTGAATCACATATTAATTATCTCTGCCACTTGCTGGGCTCCAAGCCCTGAGCAGATTATTGCAACACAACATCCAAAAAGAACCGGCCTAGCGGCCGGTTCGTATCGGCAGGGCTAAACGCCCCGTTAGCAAGGCTGAGCGATAAACTGGTAACTCTCCATCAGCAATTTTGCGCTCTTTTCGCGGTTTTCCAGGGGATTTTGCTCATAGACTGAAAGTTGATAGGACGCATCGAAAATTCTTTTCACCCGATCAAATCGACGTTGGCTGTACATATTCAAAGCCTCATCAACAGGATGATCTGATAATACTTGGGCCAATACCACGGCATCTTCGACGGCCATGCCTCCACCGGAAGTAAGCTGCGGTGTCGGAGCATGCGCAGCATCGCCCAGCAACACGATACGGTTCCGGTGCCAAGGTGCAGGAACCAACGTGATATCAAACGGCCGAAACAGCACATCAGCAGGCGATTTTATTTGCTCCAATGCATCACGAATCAGAGGGGCATCATAGGAGCGAAGCCGTTCGATCAGTAACCCGTCAAGCTCATCATCAGGGTAGCGGAGGTGTTCTTGGCTGTTCTCCATGTGGAAGAGATAGCAGCTTTCTGCCGACGTTGGCAGAACACCAACCGCCGTACCATTCGCCGCTCGGAATATATGAAATCCGTCAAGAGATGCCGGTCGCCGAGCATTGAAACGCCAAACACTTTGCTTGGCAAATCTTGGGCGAAACTCCTGACCAAAAAACTGATCTCTCAATCGCGAGAACGCACCGTCAGCGGCGACCAGCAAATCATATTCCGCTTCGGAGCCATCGGTAAACCTCACCAACACAGCGCGGCCATCATCGCGCACCGACTCTATTGAAATATTTTTACTCAGTATTGCGCCACGCCGAGTCGCGTGCGACTCCAGGACATGTGAAAGTTCAGGGCGTTTGATACCACAGTTGTCCCCAATTGGACAAGCCATGATCGAACTCCCAGTTGAATCAAACTCACGGAACATATGAAAAGGCGCACCACGCTCCAAGCAATCACTTTTCAACCCGATCGAATCAAGCGCCCGCAAGGTGTTACCTAATAGACAGATACCCGTTCCTGCCGCAGAAATGCACGGTTTGTTATCGATGGCATGAACCTCAATACCACGATCCGCAAGTGCACAGGCTAACGCACCGCCGCCGATGCCAGTGCCTACAATCAGTACCTTATTGATCTTTTGCATTTTGCTCCACCCTTAACTTATTTTTGTATTTAGGACAGACAATGATTTCATAAGAAGGGAAAGCCCCCTCAACGCCTGACGATTAAGAGACTAGAAAGCCGTGTTAGACGCCCCCTTCAACGCGAGCATTTCGCGCGCCTCGTCAGGGGTAGCGACTCCAAAGCCCAACTCCTCAATAATCTTCCTGATTTTTCGAACCTGGGCCGCATTCGAAACGGCCAGTTCGCCACGACCGATATACAAGCTATCCTCCAGCCCCACCCGGACGTTTCCTCCCATGATGGCAGCAAGCGTCGCCAGGGGAAGCTGTTCTTTACCCGCACCCAGCACAGACCAGTGGTAGTCGGAACCAAACAAACGATCCGCGGTACGCTTTTGATGCAGCACATCCTCGATGTGAGCCCCCATGGCGCCGCGCAGCCCAAAAATTGTCTGAATGAACAGCGGAGGCTTAACCAGGCCCTTGTCCAAAAAGTACTTCAGCGTGTACAGGTGGCTGACGTCGTAGCACTCAAACTCAAAGCGCGTCCCGGATCCGCCAATGGTTTGCAAGATCCACTCAATATCGGAAAACGTGTTTCTGAACACGAGATCTTTGGTGGCATTGAGATGCTCCACTTCCCAGCCATACTTCCAATTTCGTTCCTTGCTGGCCATCTCGGAAAGGTTGAGATTTATTGACCCCATGTTCAAAGAACACATCTCCGGCTTCAAAGCGACGCCGGCAGCCGCCCTTTCGTCAATGGGCATGCCCGGACCGCCACCGCCAGTCGAAACGTTCACAATCGCATCCGTTTCGGATTTGATCCGGGACACGAATTGACGGAAAATCTCAGGATCGCCGGTAGGCCGACCATCCTCGGGATTACGAGCATGAAGATGAACGATCGCGGCTCCCGCCTTGACTGCTTCAATGGCTTGATCGGCAATCTCTTCAGGCGTAACCGGCAGATAAGGCGACATCGACGGCGTATGCGCCCCACCGGTAATGGCCGCAGTAATGATGATTTTTCTCACAGCGCCTCTCCTTCATTCAATGCCAGCAAAACAAACAGCATTCGGCAATTGCGACCTGACCGATTCGACCAACTGTGGTTGGTGGCTCGCTGAACCAGAACGTCGCCAGGGTGCATGACGGTCTCACCCCGATCCATCAGGGCGACAATTTCACCTTCGAGTACCACGGCGTAATCAAGCGACTCCGTCTTGTGGAACCAAAAATGCCGCGGTTCGTTCTTGTCCCGAACACCTTCACTGTCGAGAAACTCGACCAGCTTTTCTTGGTCATAAGTCTCGTCAGGGGGGAAGTCGACGATGCGAAGCAACGAACCTTCTTCAGAATGGAACCCGAATTTGTGTCCTGCCGGCGCAGGGTCCAGACCCACAGCGCGTCCTGCCCCTGTGGCCCAGACAACCTGAGCGACAGGCTTACCAGGTTGAGCGAGCACATTGGGCGTATTTCCATCGCTGGTGAAAACCGATTCGCCGGCTTGGTTATGCCCCGTCACGATCCGGCGAACAGGCTTGTAATCCAATTTAGTCATATTATTCATTTAACTGCCTTTAAAAACGATACGTATAGTATTTTAATTATCTAAAATTTTTTGCCGTATCACGCTGCCTGGAAACGATTGACCGCCATGACCAGAAAGGTTGCCGAGGCACTGGCAACGAGCAGTTCGCGCTGTGGGTCATACAGCTCAGCTTTGGCGAATGCGATCTGACGCCCCACACGTTCCACAGAAGCAACGGCCTTCAACAGCGACGGTCGAGCCGCCGCCTGCATGTTCACTGTGATGCTTGTTGTGGCGCAGGTTTGACCACAAGGGAGCTTGCTGAGCACAGCAAACGCCATGGCATAGTCGAGCATGGTCATCAATGTACCGCCACAGACCACCCCGTTACCTTGAATGGTCGTTGCAGGTGCTTCGAAACTGAGTTCGACCGTTCCAGGCTGGCCTTTAACCAGGCGTGCGCTGAGCGCGCTTAGCCCAGCGGTCAGCTCAAGAGGGATATCGAACCGAGCCTCTGAAATGACACACTCCAAGAAAGCGCGGTCTGGATTGTCAACGATCGTCTGCATTACCTGTCACCTCAACCGTTGTGACTGACGCACTTTTGCCGCTGCACACCCAGCCCGGCAATCTCGCCAACCATGATGTCGCCGTCGTGCAAGAAGCGATTGTAGTGAGTGCCATTACCTGCGGGCGAACCGGTGCAGATAACATCGCCCGGCAAAAGCTTCGCGTATTTCGAGATATAGGCAATCTGCTGTTCGATGCCGAACAACATGTCCGCGGTAGTTTCGTCTTGCATCGTCTGACCGGACACGGTCAATCGCATGGAGAGATTGTGCGGATCTTCTATGAATTGCTTTGGAACCAGGTACGGGCCAAGCGGAAGAAAACCGGGTTGACCTTTTGACCTCATCCAATCCGTACCCAGCATTTTGTAATCGGTACGAGGGATGAGGTCACGCGCGGAGATGTCATTGACGATCGTATAGCCGGCCACATAATCCATGGCGTCCTCCGCCCGAATGTTATAGCCCTCCTTGCCGATCACCACGGCCAGCTCCAGCTCCCAGTCCGGCTTGGTGGTAGTGGGTGGCAGCACCAAGTCCTCATAGGCACCCGAGATCGCGGAGACGGGCTTGGTGAACACATAGGGTTCTCCATTCGCCACCCTTTGATCCATCATCTCTTCAGCCCACTTCCTGAGCTCTTCCTTACTCAAACCTTCGGGCCCGACATTGGAGTCAACGGTCAGATCAACGACATGCTTGCGGTAGTTCGCGCCCGTGCAGAATACCTGGCGGGGAAGGTCAATGGCGGGGTGGAAGGTCAGTTGATCTTCAGCGTACCAGGAGGAAGTGGATGGTTTTCCTGCAACCCGCTCAAGCGCGGCCAAGCTGGTTTCCCAATTTTCGAGTAGCGCCAGGACGCTTTTCCCCTTAAGGGCGTCGACACCAAATTCCTCGGCCAAACTGCCGATGGATGCGACCTTGCCTTCTACAAAGAGCCCAGCGAAACGTTGCTGAGGAGTGGACTTCAAAGAAAACGTCCCAAGCGAAAATTTCTTCATTTTTCTCTCCGAAAACTGTTACAGAAAAGAGCAATCTACAATTTGCTCATACGTGGACTCTGCGCCTGGCAAACCCAGCTCAGCTCGCTGCGCGATAAGAAGCTCTATGCCTCCGCGATCAGGGGTCAGCGTTTTAGGGAATGTGTTAATCAGCGCTGTTACCGCTTCCGAGGGAAGACCAAGATCCTCCAGGGACTCTTTCAGCCTGACCTCGTTTGCAGGCAAGGTGCTCAAGGATTCCTGCAGCAGGAAAACCCAGGTTTTCAAGCTCTCGAGGGCATGTCCTGCTGACTTCCTCACCACCAAGCCCTGGCCAGGGAAGCTGGGGAACACGTCTTGAATCGTTGCGAGCTTGTTGTGCCCGCGCTGTACAGCCATGGTGTCGAACGGGGGGCCTAGCAAGGTTGCATCCCCCTCCCCTTCGATGAGCGCGGAGAAACGCTCACGTACACCGCCTATGGGCGTGAGTCGATAGTCGTTCAGGCCCAATCCGGTTTGCTGCAAGAGCGCCCTGAGTGCGATGACAAACCCATTCTCGGGCGCATCCACGAGAATCTTGGCGCCGGCCAAGTCCCGCGGCGAGAACACATCAGGGGATCCGATCAACTGAAGCGGCGTAGTGGTTTCAACCTGGGCAATGACCACGAAGTCTTGAGGGCCTTGCCGCTGATTCCAGTGCAGCACGTTGTCGATCGAGGTTACGACCGCGTCGACTGTGCCTTCACACAGCGACAGGTACTGCTCATCAGAAGATTGCGTCCTGGAGGACTCGAAATTGAAACCGGCTGGCGTTTGCCAGGAGGCTGCCACGGCAATGGCAGGAGGGACGAACCACATCACACGAAGAGTGTTATTGGACATTTTTTTATTCTCGTTCTGGGTGCCACAAATCTAATACTAGACGTATCGTATTGTCAACGAGCCAGGTCAATGTGCTGAGATCCCTCTAACAAGCTCATAAAATCAAACAGATATGTGCTCATCCCAGGGATTTCGATGGCTATCCATCAGGACGGTGGCGTTACAGGTCCAAGACCATACGAGACGTCTTGCTTCCAGAGCAGCAGACAAAGATCGTTTTACCCGCCTGTTTTTCTGCATCGCTGAGAATTGAATCGCGATGGTCTGGTGTCCCTTCGAGCACGCGGACTTCACAGGCACCACAGATGCCTTCGCGACAGGAATGCATCACCTCCACGCCAGGGTGGTTGGAAATTACTCCACTCAGTGAAAACCCGCTCGCCCGCTCCGACACCCCTGGTCAGTGACGAGCCTGAAACTCGGTCGTTGTAGCACAGGAGCAAAACACCGATTCGGCATGGGAATCAGGGCTTGATTTTTTTGAGATCCTCGAGCAACTCCAGCAAATCCTGCATTTTCTTCTCGCCGAATTGCCGCTGGATCTCGAGGTAATTGCGCTCCATTCCCTCGCTCATCGACAAGAAGCACTGGTGCCCCTGCCCCGTCAGGCTGAGGAAAATGCGTCGCTGGTCTTCAGTCGATTTCCTGCGGATCACCAAGCCATCGCGCTCCAGGCGCTTGAGCACACCACTCATGCTCGGTTTGAGGATACAGGCCTGATGAGCCAACTGATGACTTTCCAGTTCTCCCTGCTGGCGCAGGATCCTAATCACTCGCCATTGCTGCTCGGTCAAGTCATGTTCGTTCAAGCCGGGTCGAAAAAATGCCATCACTGCTTCGCGGGCCTGGAGCAAAGTGAGGGTCAGGGAAGGTCTGGGGTTGGCCATGGGGACTGGGCTGAGTAGAGGAGCCGACAGCTTAAGGTCGACGCTCCAACAGCGCAACCGGCTGAAACAGCAGGACCTTGCGCTAAAAGCAAGGCCTCAGCGTGCTCCGTATGACAGGCCTGGCATCCCAGCGGCGCCATGCCGTTTCTTGGGCAGAACCAAACCCGACTGCACAGGAACATTACCTGTTAGCGAAAGCCCGGTTGTCGTTGACGATACTCTCCGGGCGTCATCTCGGCATAGCGCAGAAAGAACCGGCTGAAATACGCCGGATCCCTGAAACCGAGCAAGTAGCAGATTTCATTGACCGAACTGCCAGTGAATAACAGCAAGCGCTTGGCTTCCTGCATGACCCGCTCGAGCACCAGGCGCTTAGATGGCAGGTCGGCAATACGACGACACACATCATTGAGTCGCGCCTCGGTAACACCGATAGCTTCGGCATAGCGGTGAAGCGCCCAGTGTTCAAGGTAATGGGCTTCGATCAATGCATTGAATCGATGAAATATCTGCAAGTCCTCACGCCGCGCGGGCGTTGCCTTCAGGGAGTTGGCGCATAGGCGCAGCAGGCTGACCATGATCAGCCTCGTCAGGCTTAACAGTGCGGCACTGTGCCCGGCGACTGCGCTATTCATTTCGCGTCGTAGCTCCTCGAACAGAAACTCCAGGCGCCGCGCCTCACCCTGCAACTCAGGTTCAAGGCGGCCAAGCGCCACGCAAGCAGGGGCCAACTGCGCACCGGGGGCCAGCCCGGGGTCGCTTTCGATCAACTGCCAGACCAGTTGCTGGCGCACGGTGAGCACATGCCCATCAGCGTCTGCTTCAGTAACAAAGGAATGGGCCACTGTCGGTGGCGTAAGGAAAAACATCGGCCCCGACTCAAGGTACTGCTGATCATCCAGATAGACCCGCACCGCACCGCTCTTCACGTAATGCACCTGAAAGAACCGGTCATGCCGGTGCACCGGCATGTTGCGACCGAAAAATCCCGCCAAATTACCGAGTTTGTCGTAGTGCACTTCGGCATCGCTGTAGCGCTGGTCGTAGACCTGACCGATGTTGATATTGGGGATCGGCTGACGATCGCTCATCACGAGATGCTCTTTCTTGTTGGGGTATTGGCCGTGCAACGGGGTCCATCCTGCGCCGGTTTTCGGCAGCTCACCAGCGCCGAACGACTCTGCCACGCTTGACGATAGTTAACATATTAATTATAACGTTAATAGGTTAACGAATTTTCGACGGAGCAGTCACTGCCCCGCCACTGCCAGGAGAAAAGCATGAGCCGTGCCCTGCATGATGTTGCGAGCGGCACCCTGTTCGGCGTTGCGCTGAACTATCAGGGGTTGCTGAACCAACGTATCGCCGAATTCGAGCAAGCGCCTTACCAGAAAGCACCGGTCAAACCGGTGCTGTTCATCAAGACGCCCAACACCCGCAATGGCCAGGACGGCGTAGTGCCGCACCCGCACGGCGAACGTCTGCAAGCGGGCCCGGCGCTGGGTGTGGTGATCGGTAAAAGCGCCAGCCGCGTCAGCGTTGAAGATGCTTTGGAGCACGTAGCCGGCTACACCGTCGTCAATGAGTTCAGCCTGCCGGAAGACAGCTACTACCGCCCGGCGGTGAAAGCCAAGTGCCGTGACGGTTTCTGTTCCCTGGGCCCGGAGCTGGTGACGCGTGACCAGGTCGCCAACCCGCACCAGTTGAGTCTGAAACTCTTCGTCAACGGTGAACTGCGCCAGCAAAACTCCACGGCCAACTTCGTGCGCGACATTCCCCGACTGATCGCAGAGATCAGTGAATTCATGACCCTGCACGCCGGCGATGTGCTGATCACCGGCACCCCGGAAGGCCGTGTCGATGTCCAGCCCGGCGACACCGTCGAAGTCGAAATCAGCGGCCTCGGTCGCCTCGTCAACCACATCGTGGCCGAGTAACAGGAGCTTCCATGAAACACGCCCGTATCCGCTTTGAAGGCGAAGTCCACCGCGTCCAGGTCGAAGCGCATAACGCCGTGCGCCTGACCGATGGCCGCCTGCTAGCCGAGCATCAGGTCGAGTGGCTGCCACCGGCCACCGGCAGCATGTTCGCCCTGGGTCTGAACTACGCCGATCACGCCGCAGAACTGGCTTTCAAACCACCGACCGAGCCGCTGGCCTTCATCAAGTCCCCCGGCACCTACACCGGCCACAATCAGACCACCTGGCGTCCGGATAACGTCGCCTACATGCACTACGAGTGCGAACTGGTGGCGGTCATCGGCAAGACCGCGCGCAACGTCAAGCGCGAGGATGCCCTGGAGTACCTGGCCGGCTACACGGTGTGCAACGACTACGCGATCCGTGACTACCTGGAAAACTACTACCGGCCCAACCTGCGGGTGAAGAACCGCGACGCCACGACGCCCGTCGGCCCATGGATCGTCGACGTCGCCGACGTGCCAGACCCGGGCAACCTGAAATTGCGCACCTGGATCAACGGTGAACTGCGTCAGGAAGGCACAACCGGCGACATGATCTTCGACATCCCTTACCTGATCGAGTACCTGTCCAGCTTCATGACCCTGCAGCCCGGCGACATGATCGCTACGGGCACGCCAGAGGGCCTGGCCGATGTGGTGCCTGGCGATGAAGTCATTGTGGAAGTGGAAGGCGTCGGTCGCCTGGTCAATCGAATTGTCAGCGAAGCGGAATTTTTCTCCGCCCGTAAAGAGGCTTGAGCAGCATGATCAAACACTGGATCAACGGCCGTGAGGTCGAAAGCAAAGATGTTTTCGTCAACTACAATCCAGCCACCGGCGAAGCCATCGGTGAAGTCGCCAGCGGTGGCGCCGAGGAAGTCGCCCAGGCCGTGGCCGCGGCCAAGGAAGCCTTCCCGAAGTGGGCCAATACGCCGGCCAAGGAGCGCGCCCGACTGATGCGCAAGCTCGGCGAACTGATCGAACAGAATGTTCCGCATCTGGCGGAGCTGGAGACGCTGGACACCGGCCTGCCGATCCACCAGACCAAAAACGTGTTGATCCCGCGCGCCTCGCACAACTTCGATTTTTTCGCTGAAGTCTGCACCCGCATGGACGGTCACAGCTACCCGGTCGACGACCAGATGCTCAACTACACCTTGTACCAACCGGTGGGTGTCTGTGGTCTGGTGTCGCCGTGGAACGTGCCGTTCATGACGGCGACCTGGAAGACCGCGCCGTGCCTGGCGCTGGGCAACACGGCCGTGCTGAAAATGTCCGAACTGTCACCGCTGACGGCCAACGAACTGGGGCGACTGGCCGTCGAGGCCGGGATTCCCAAGGGCGTGCTCAACGTCATCCAGGGTTACGGTGCCACCGCCGGTGATGCGCTGGTTCGCCACCCCGACGTACGCGCGATTTCCTTCACCGGCGGCACCGCCACCGGCAAGAAAATCATGCAGACCGCCGGCCTGAAAAAGTACTCCATGGAGCTGGGCGGCAAGTCGCCAGTGCTGATCTTTGAAGATGCCGATCTGGATCGCGCCCTCGACGCGGCACTGTTCACTATCTTCTCGCTCAACGGCGAACGCTGCACTGCCGGCAGCCGGATCTTCATCCAGGAAAGCGTTTACCCGCAGTTTGTCGCCGAGTTTGCGGCCCGGGCCAAACGCCTGATCGTCGGCGACCCGCAAGACCCGAAAACCCAGGTTGGCTCGATGATCACCCAGGCCCACTACGACAAGGTCACTGGCTACATCAAGATCGGCATCGAGGAAGGCGCCACCCTGCTCGCCGGTGGCCTGGAACGTCCGGCCAACTTGCCAGCACACCTGAGTAAAGGCCAGTTCATTCAACCGACAGTGTTCGCCGACGTGAACAACAAGATGCGCATTGCTCAGGAAGAAATCTTCGGTCCGGTGGTGTGCCTGATTCCGTTCAAGGATGAAGCCGAAGCCCTGCAACTGGCCAACGACACTGAATATGGCCTGGCGTCCTACATCTGGACTCAAGACATCGGCAAGGCGCATCGTCTGGCCTATGGCATCGAGGCCGGCATGGTGTTCATCAATAGCCAGAACGTGCGTGACCTGCGTCAGCCGTTCGGTGGAGTGAAAGGTTCCGGCACCGGTCGTGAAGGTGGCCAGTACAGCTTCGAGGTGTTCGCCGAAATCAAGAACATCTGCATTTCCATGGGCAGTCACCACATCCCACGCTGGGGTCTCTGAACAAACGGTGGTTGCTGAAAACTGCGATGGGTCGCGCATCGGCTCATCGCAGATTTCATTGGCCGCCAGATTGAATCGAAAAACAACAATTTCAGGAGAATCATCATGGGCGAAGTTGTCCTGGCCGCGAAGATCTGCCACGTACCTTCAATGTACCTGTCGGAACTGCCTGGCAAGCATCACGGTTGTCGCGAAGCGGCGATTGCCGGGCACAAGGAAATTGGCCGGCGCGCCCGTGAACTGGGTGCCGATACCGCCGTGGTGTTCGACGTGCACTGGCTGGTCAACAGCGGCTATCACATCAACTGCGGCGAGCGATTCCAGGGCATCTACACCAGCAACGAACTGCCTCACTTCATCAAGAACATGGAATACGCCTACCCGGGCTGCCCGGAACTGGGCGAGTTGATCGCCGCCGAGGCCAATCTGGCCGGGGTGCGCAGCATGGCTCACAACATCCCGAGCCTGGAGCTGGAATATGGCACGCTGGTGCCGATGCGCTACATGCACATGGGGGTCCCCGACGAGCAGAAGCTCAAGGTGATTTCCATTGCCGCCTGGTGTGCCTGGCACCGCCTCGAAGACAGCTTTGCCTTTGGCGCCGCCGTGCGCCGGGCCATCGAGAAGAGCGACCGCAAGGTGCTGGTACTGGCCTCGGGGTCGCTGTCGCACCGTTTCTCCGATGACCGCGAAGCCGAAGCCAACATTCATAACTGGACCCGCGAGTTCGACAAGCAGATGGACCTGCACGTGGTCGAGATGTGGAAGCAAGGCCGCTTCAAGGAGTTCTGCGCCATGCTCCCGGACTACGCCGAGCACTGCTTCGGCGAAGGCAAGATGCACGACACGGCGATGCTCCTCGGCCTGCTCGGCGGGCCCGAGTACAACAAGCCGGTGGAAGTGCTGACCGAGCCCTTCGGCAGTTCCGGCACGGGCCAGATCAACGCCATTTTCCCCCTCTGAGATGCGCTCACGGGCAACCGCCGGGTTGCTCGTGGCCCAGGAGACGCACATGCCACATTTCATCGCCGAGTACACCGACAACATCGAACAGCAGACGAACCTGCCCGCGTTGTTCGAAAAGGTTCACGCCGTCCTGGGAGACAGCGGCGTATTTCCCCTGGGCGGTATTCGCAGTCGCGGGGTGCGCCTGGACACCTGGCGCATGGCTGACGGCAAGCACGATTACGCCTTCGTCCATATGACCCTCAAGGTCGGTCACGGTCGCGACCTGGCAACCCGGCAGAAAGTCGCCGAGCAACTGTTCAACGTCATCACTGAACACTTCGCCGAACTGCAAGCACAGCGGTTGTTGGCGCTGTCATTCGAAATGATCGAGCTGGACCCGGAGCTGAATTTCAAACAGAACAACGTGCATGCCTTCCTGAAGAACCAGGTGGGCTGATTCACGCCCGCCCTCCGCCAATGGCCACTCAGACAAAAAAGTACAACATCATGAGCACAGCCAATATCGCCGACAGCCGCACCGTTGCCGAGCGCGATCGCACCCACGGCATAGTAACTCGGCGACTGCTGCCATTGCTGCTGGTCTGTTACCTGTTCGCCCACCTGGACCGGATCAACATCGGTTTCGCCAAGATGCAGATGAGTAGCGACCTGAACTTCAGCGATACAGTCTACGGCCTCGGTGCCGGGCTATTCTTCATCGCCTACGCGCTGTTCGGTGTGCCGAGCAACATGGCCCTTGACCGGGTGGGACCACGGCGCTGGATCGCCAGCCTAATGCTGGTCTGGGGAGCACTGTCGAGCAGCATGTTGTGGATCGATAGCGCCAACGGTTTCTATGTTCTGCGCTTTCTGCTGGGGGTGGCCGAAGCGGGTTTCTTTCCCGGGATCCTGGTCTTTCTCAATCGCTGGTACCCGGCCCGGCGCCGCGCTCAAGTCACGGCACTGTTTGCTATCGCCGTGCCCATGGCCGGAGTGATCGGCGGGCCGCTGTCCGGCGCCATTCTCGAGCGTTTCCATGACTTCGGCGGACTGCGCGGTTGGCAGTGGATGTTCCTGATCGAGGGCGCGCCAGTGATTATTCTCGGCCTGGTGCTGCTCAAGTGCCTGCCGGACAGCTTCGAAACGGTGAAGTGGCTCAACCCCACACAGAAACAACAACTGCGTGCGCAACTCAGCAGTGAAGAACAACGCAAGTCCATCACCTCCTTCGGCGGCATCGTGCGCAATCTGCAGGTCTGGCTGCTGGTGGCGATCTATTTTGCGGTAATGCTGGCGGTCAATACCCTGGCGTTCTGGATGCCGACCCTGATCCACGGCAGCGGCATCGGTCGCGACAGCCAGATTGGCCTGCTCAGCGCCGTGCCCTACCTGGCCGGGTGTTTCTTCATGATCGGTTGCGGGCGCTCGTCAGACCGCAATCTAGAACGTCGCTGGCACCTGTGCGTGCCGCTCCTGATGGCCGCCGCCGGTATTGCCGTGGCCGGCCTGGCGCCGGGCAATCCGCTGTGGGTAATGGGCGGACTGATCGTCGCCGGCATGGGCGCCAGTGCCGCGTTGCCGATGTTCTGGCAACTGCCCCCGGCATTTCTTTCCAACGGTAGCCAGGCTGCCGGCATCGCGATGATCAGCTCGTTCGGCAGCGTCGCCTCGTTTCTCGCGCCCTACCTGATCGGCTGGATGCGCGACACCACCCAGAGCGCCAGCCTGGCCCTGTATGTCCTGGCATCGTTTATCGCCCTTGGCGGCTTCCTGGTCCTGCGGACCCACGCGGCCATCGTCAACCCACAGTAAAGAGATCTTCGTCATGCTCGATCAACAGCAAATCCTGCAAGCCGCCGCCCGACTGGACCGCGCTGAACGCTCCCGGGAGCAGGTCCGGCAATTTTCCCTCGATCACCCGGCGATCACCATCGAAGACGCCTATGCCATCCAGCGCGCCTGGGTCGCGCAGAAAATCAAGGACGGACGCAAGCTGGTCGGGCACAAGATCGGCCTGACCTCCCGGGCCATGCAAGTGTCCTCGAACATCAGCGAACCGGATTACGGCGCCCTGCTCGACGACATGCTCTTCGATGAAGGCACCGACATTCCTTTCGAGCGCTTCATAGTTCCGCGGGTGGAAGTGGAGCTGGCGTTCATCCTCGGCAAACCGCTCAAGGGCCCGAACTGCACTATTTTCGACGTGCTCGACGCCACCGAATGGGTGATCCCGGCGCTGGAGATCATCGACGCACGGATTCAACAGATCGACCCGCAGAGCAAGGCGACGCGCAAGGTCTTCGACACCATTTCCGACAACGCCGCCAACGCCGGCGTGGTCATGGGCGGGCGCGCCGTGCGGCCGACCGAAATCGACCTGCGCAAGGTGCCGGCGGTGTTGTATCGCAACGGCGTGATCGAAGAGTCCGGGGTTTCCGCCGCCGTGCTCAATCATCCGGCCAAAGGCGTGGCCTGGCTGGCGAACAAGCTGGCGCCTTACGACGTCACCCTGCAACCGGGGCAGATTATCCTCGGCGGCTCGTTTACCCGCCCGGTGGCCGCCAATCCCGGCGATACCTTCCATGTCGACTACGACATGCTCGGCTCGATCTCCTGCCGCTTCGTCTGATCCCTGGAGGACCATTTCATGGACATGCCCATCAACCGCTTCAAACAAAGGCTGCAAAGCGGCGAAACGCAAATCGGCCTCTGGCTTGGCCTGGCTGACGCCTACTGTGCCGAGTTGGCAGCGAATGCCGGTTTCGACTGGCTGCTGATCGACGGCGAACATGCGCCCAATGACCTGCGCGGGATGCTCGGCCAGTTGCAGGCCGTCGCATCCTACGCGAGCCAGCCGATCATCCGCCCGGTGATCGGCGATAGCGCGCTGATCAAGCAGGTGCTGGATATCGGCGCCCAGACCTTGCTGGTGCCCATGGTCGAAAGTGCCCAACAGGCACGGGAACTGGTGCGCGCGATTCACTATCCGCCCCAGGGGATACGCGGCGTCGGCAGCGCGCTGGCGCGGGCATCACGCTGGAACAGCATTCCCGGTTACCTGGACCAGGCCGATACACAGATGTGCCTGCTGGTGCAGATCGAGAACCGCGAAGGCCTGGCCAACCTGGATGCCATCGCCGCGGTCGAGGGGGTCGACGGGGTGTTTATCGGCCCAGCGGATTTGAGTGCGTCCATGGGCCATCGCGGCAACCCAGGGCATCCCGAGGTTCAGGCGGCCATCGAGGACGCCATCGTGCGGATCAAGCGAGCCGGCAAGGCCGCCGGTATTCTCAGTGCCGACGAGGCGCTGGCCCGACGTTATATCGCGCTGGGCGCTGCGTTCGTTGCCGTGGGTGTCGACACCACGGTGCTGATGCGTGGCCTGCAAACTCTCGCAGGTAAATTCAAGGATGTTCCGGCCTCGACAAGTGCGGGCGGCGTGTACTGAACACACCGCCCCTCCGTAGGAGCAGCCGGTCAACGTTCGATGCTCGCTCCTACAGAGGCGGTGTTTGCATTGGCATTCAACGCCTGATGGTCTTCAACTCATTGAGCAGCCCGAGCAAGGTCTGCAATTTCTCCTCGCCCAACTGCGCCTGCAGCCGCTGGTAGTTCTCTTCCATGCATTGGCTCATGGACTCAAAGCTAGCCTTGCCCTTCTCGGCCAGGCTCACCAGCACCCGCCGCTGATCCTGCTCGGCCTTGCGCCGCTGAACCATACCCGCCGCCTCCATGCGCACCAGAACACCGGTCATGCTCGGCTTGAGGATGCAGGCCAGCTCGGCCAGTTGGTAGATCTCCAGCTCGTCGTGCTGGCTGAGAATGCGGATAACCCGCCATTGCTGCTCGGTCAAACCATGCTGGTTGAGCGAGGGACGGAAGAAACTCATGGCCGCTTCACGGGCCTGCAAGAGGGTCAACGTCAGGGACTGTCGGGGTTTGAGCATCGGCGTCAGGATCACGGCATATTTAGTTAATAATTTAACGAAATTCTAGCATTGTCCAACCCGCTACACCTACACCTACACCTACACCTACACCTACACCTACACCTACACCTACACCTACACCTACACCTACACCTTCCAGATGATGTTGCGTTTGTCCCTGTCTACCATGAAGCAAAACGGCGCCCCAGGCGCCGTAGAACATTGAAGGCCGCTCAACAATGGCTGATGAGCTTCTTCAAGACCGTCTTGAAGGTTTCGATCTGCTCTTCGCTGAAATCGGCAAACACCTTGTCCTGCTGCTCCCGGGCAATCGCCCAGAGGTCCTCGGTCTGCTCAATGCCGGTGGCGGTCAGGCGCACGCGGTGGTCATCGTCGTTGACCAGGCCTTTGCGCTTGAGGTTGGCCACCGCTTCATCAATTTCCCGCACAGGCATCGCCACCTCGCGCAACAGATCGCTCACGCTCAGGCCGGCGTCGCTCTCCAGCACCATGAGCATCCGCGCCTCGCTGGTACGTAGGCCGGTAGACAATTGCCGAGGTTGGTAGCTGGACTGATATGCCCGTACCGCCTGGGTCATCAAGTAATACAGGTTGTGGCTCAGGCGCCCCTGGAAATGACTGCTCGGCGGTTGGTTTTCATCACGTTTGGTCATGCGGGTATGCGGCAGGACCATGGAGTAGGCGCCCTGGTGATAGAGCAAAGGCGAGCGGCCGAAGTCATCGAAGGCGATGACTTTACCGATCATGATCCAGTGATCGCCACCGTCTAGCTGCTGATATTTCTCGCAGTGAAAACGCGCCGAGCAATCGGCGAATACCGGCGAACCACCCTCGCCCGCTTCGAATTCGATTTCGGCGAAGCGATCTTCCTTGGGGCGGGCGAAATTGTTGGAGAGGTCGATCTGGTCCGCCGCCAGCACGTTGACCGCAAAATGGCTGGCCTGCTCGAATACCTCGTGGCTGTTGGAGCGTTTGTCGATGCTCCACAGCACCAGAGGCGGATCCAGGGACACCGAGTTGAAGCTGTTGGCCGTAACGCCGACCTTGCGCCCGGAAGCGGTGGCGGCGGTGACCACGGTCACGCCAGTGGCGAAGTTGCCCAGGGCCCGGCGGAAGGCCCGTGGATCGAAGGTCGTTTCGATGGCGGCGCAAGCGCTGTTTTGAGACATGCAAGACTCCCGGACTGCTTCCAGGAGCAGTCCTGATTGTTGTTATGGGGGCGTTGTATAGCCGTTCGACTTAGGCCAGGCTCGGATCGGGCTCCAGGCCCATCAGCTCGCGGCCGAGGATCTGCGCACAGACGTCATAATCGGTGTAGGCATGGGCCCCGGTCATGTGCGAGTCGCGGAACAGACGCTGCATCTCATTGTGCTCGAACCAGGCGTTGCCACCGGCGACTTCGAACAAGCGATCTACAGCCTGAATGCACATCTTGGTCGCGTACGCCTGGTTAGTGCGCCAGAACGCCAGGGCCTCGCGACTGGGATAACGATGCTGCTCACTGTGCTCGGCGTGTTCCTGCCAGGTCTTTTCGAGAAAGGCCCGGGCGGCAGCCACCTGATGAGTCGACTCGGCCAGGCGCATCAATGCCGGGGTCGCCGCACCGACCGCCGCCCCGGTGTACGCACGCACGCGGGTCTTGGTTTTTTCACGGAACACTTCCAGCATCCGCTCGGCCACCCCCAGGCTCACGGTGGCGAAACCACTGGCGAAGTAAGGACGATAGGGCGAGTAGAAAATCTTGCTGTCCGGGTACAGGCCGAAACCTGCGGACTTGCCTTCCATCATGTCCTTGGCTTTCTGGATCCGATGTTCTGGCACCAGCACATTGTCGATGATCAAGGTCTTGGTGCCGCTGCCTTTCATGCCGGCGGCGAACCAGTCGTCACGGATCTGGTAGTCACTGCGTGGCACTACCGCAAAGCAGTAGTCTTGGGAGCCCTCAGCGTTTTTGCGACGGAAACCAACAATCGCCCATTCGGCGTGATCGGAACCGCTGCTCCAGCCCATTTCACCGCTGAACAGGACACCGCCTTCAGTTTCTTCAGTGCGGCCGAACGGCGCGATACTGCTACTGGCCGTGGCATCCGGGTCATCGCCCCAGACCTCCTGCTGCAATTTGGCCGAGAACAGCGCCAGTTGATGGCTGTGGGTACACAGCAGGCTCATCGCCCACGCGGTGCTGGCACAAGCGCCGGCGAGCAACGCAATGCAGTCGGCAAATTGTGGCAGTGAGATTTCCATGCCGCCGAACTGGCGCGGCTGGAAGGCACGGTGCAGACCGATGCTTTTGAGCAGCGCAATGTTCTCGTCGGGGACCTTGCGCTCCTGCTCGGTCCGAAAGGCATTGGCGGCGATGGTCGGCAGAATGGACTTGAGGTCTTCGAGGAGCGGGTTTGACTTTTTCATGGATGGCCCTGCTTATTATTGGATGTCCGGCAGACGTTCAAAGCTGTGCAACGGCGCCGGATGCAGGGCCAGTATGGTGCGATCGATCACGCTGAAAAATGCATCTTCCAAAGCCAAGATTGTACTTTCCATAGGCAACCAGCCAAGCAGGGCACACACACCTGCAATCCATCTGACAGACACCGACATGCCCCTCCGCGGTCAAAACAAATCTTCACGGATAGATACACCTTCCTGACCTCAATGGTCAGGGCAATCGCTGGCGGGGTTATAGTCGAGCAGCCCCTCGGCAATGGCGAAGCGGAACATCTCTTTGAGCCAGCCTCGGCACTTGCCAGCAGTAGACAAGGCGTTGCGTTTCTCTATACGGCGGATTGTCATGAGCAGATCAGCCCGCTGTATCTCTGGCACCAGGAGCTTGCCCAGTCCGGGCAGGATATCTTTCTGAAAGAAACGATCGATCTGCACCAGCGTGCATTGCCGCCCCATGCTCAAGCGCTTGGCCTTGAAGGCCCGCCAGCGCGCAAATACGGCCTCAAAGGCATTGCTCAACTCAGCATCGTAATCGAGCTGCTTACGTCGGTGCAGACGCGGATCAATGCCCTTGACGACCAGCGATCGCGCTTCCTCTCGCAACTCGCGAGCGTCCTTCAAGGAAATTTCCGGGTAAGGCCCCAGGGACATTCTCTTGGTCTGCCCTCTCCACTGGAACCTGAAATGCCAAAGCTTGGAGCCATTGGTTGGCACCATGAGCGAAAGGCCTCGGCCATCACACAGGTAGTAGCTACATTTTTGAGGTCTAGCCTGCCGAACGGCAGTATCGGTTAAAGACATACGGCACCTCCGTCCGAGTCTCTCCCAACAGTGGGCTAGCTCGGGACTGATGACATGAACCCCTCAATTGACGGGGGCAGTGTGATCAGCGAGGTGAAGCGTACGAATCGTTTTTGAGAGACCAGAGCTGTCCGTTTTCGATGACAAGATTCAGGACAACTTTTTTCTGGCTGGCAGGAGCCCTTGATGGAACTCCACAATCGGCATAGGGGACGGCCTTCATAGGCCGCTCCCCTGCCACACCACCCGGCATGCGGGTCCGCACCGGGCGGTTCGAGAGATTGAGGTTATGAGAGTCGCACCAGCCCCATCCTGTCAAACCGTGCCACATCCAATACTCGATTGAGCTCAAATCGGCTGTTAGCCACCAGCGGCAGGCGTTTCCCGCCACCTTCTGCGCTACACGGTCATTCGCACCCAGTGCTCGCAGCTCACGATAAATCGTCGAATTACGCTTCCACTGCTTGAGTTGGACCGCCCTCAATCGGTGCCTTATCCACTCGTCCAGCTTGCGCCAGACTTTCGGCGTCTGTGACAGCCCAAAGTAGGTTTTCCAGCCCAACAGATAAGGGCGTAGGTTCTCGACAACTTGTCGCAGACTGCGACCGCCTGATCGACGGGTCAGTTCGCGTATTCGTTGCTTGAACCGCTTGCGCGCCTTGACCGCCACGGCTCTTTTGACACCTTGTGGAGAGGCCCAGAAGGCGTATCCCAGAAACTTGCGACCGAACGCGCTGGCCACCGCACTCTTGCTTTCGTTGACACTCAAGTGCAGCTTTTCATACAGCCGCTTGAGCAGGGCCATCACCCTCTGCCCTGCCTTGTGGCTGCGAACATACACATTCGCATCGTCTGCATAGCGCACAAAACAATGGCCTCGGCGTTCAAGCTCCCGATCCACTTCGTCCAACAGCACGTTCGCCAGCAATGGCGACAGCGGACCGCCTTGCGGCGCCCCGCCACGGTTTTTCTCGACCACACCATTGATCAGTGTCCCCGCATCCAGATAGGCACGGACCAAGCGGATAACCGCCCGATCCAAAATCCGTCTGCGTAAGCGATCAATCAAAAATATCGTGATCGACCCGGTCGAAGAACTTCTCCAGGTCCACATCAACCACCACTTTTCGACCCGAAGACACATGGCGCTGAGCCGCCAACACCGCGTCCTGCGCACTACGTCCCGGGCGAAAGCCATAGCTGTGTTCACTGAAAGTTGGATCGAGTAGTGGCTGCAAAACTTGCAGTAGCGCTTGTTGGATCAAACGATCGGTGACCGTCGGGATACCCAACTCGCGTTCGCCGCCATCGGGCTTCGGAATGACCACACGTCGTACCGGACTGGGCCGGTAGGCACCAGAGAGGAGCTGTTCACGAATCACTGCCCACTGACTCAGCAGATGCTCGGCGGTCTGTTCAATGTCCAGACCATCGACTCCCGCTGCGCCTTTGTTGGCCTTAACCCGTTTCCACGCCCGTTTCAGGTTTTCTCTCGCAAAGGCTCGTTCCAGCAGCCCTTGCCCTGCGTTATCGGATTCATCTTGCGGGCGATTGACCTCGTCACTGATGGGACTTCTCACGGCTTCACCGCTCGTTGTCTCCACCCGCCCCGCGTTTGGCAGGCATCTGACTTCCGGTTTTTCGCATCAACATGGCCTATAACGCTTTCTCTCGTTCGGCCCTTCGTCAAAAAAAAAGGACTACTACGGCCTCTGCTGACTTCTCGCTCCGGCTTGCGCCGTCGCCCTTTCAGGCATGAGGCGAGATCTCCCCAGGTAAGAACGCAATCCTTCACCGCACAACCGCCGGATTTACGCTGCCTGACCTTTGACCACAAGAGCTTCGCGGTTAGTTGCCCGCTCGCCCTGATCGGCATCGCCTTGTATCCGGTTCTTGTCCATCGGCTCGCGGCTTCGATTCACGCTTCCTCCCCACATTCGGTCGCCCTCATGCAGTTGCGCTTCACTTCGTTCGCTGTGGTCAGCTTACGGCGGGACTTTCACCCACAAGATTGCGCCCATGCTGGGCGCACAACGAAAAAAGCGACCCTAAGGTCGCTTTTTCAAAGGCTTAAGGACCATCATCAGATTTTGATGGAAGTCCTTGTAACCATAATTTGGAGCGGGAAACGAGACTCGAACTCGCGACCCCGACCTTGGCAAGGTCGTGCTCTACCAACTGAGCTATTCCCGCGTCTTGGTGATGCGCATTTTATAGATTCTACGCACCCCGTCAACCCCTTGATTCAAAATAGTTTTATTTTTTTTCAGGATTTTCGGCAGTGACCTTCAGATGCGGCCACGCCGCCCGCAGATACTGCAGCATCGACCACAGGGTCAATACCGCCGCCGCCATCAGCAACGCATACCCCACCAGCACCCAGAAACTGAAATCCGAGGGGTTGGCCAGCAGGATCACCAACGCCAGCATCTGCGCCGCGGTTTTCCATTTGCCCATGTTGGAGACGGCCACCTGTGCCCGCGCGCCCAACTCGGCCATCCACTCGCGCAGGGCCGACACCACGATCTCACGACCGATGATCACCGCCGCCGGCAAGGTCAACCACAGGTTGCCATGCTCCTGCACCAGCAGTACCAATGCCACGGCCACCATCAGCTTGTCGGCCACCGGATCGAGAAACGCGCCGAACGGCGTGCTCTGCTCCAGGCGACGGGCCAGGTAACCGTCCAGCCAATCCGTTGCCGCCGCAAAGGCAAACACCGAACTGGCCGCCATGTAGCTCCACTGGTAAGGCAGGTAAAACAGCAAAATGAAAATCGGAATGAGTACAACGCGTAGAACGGTGATCAGATTAGGGATATTCATCGGCACAACTGGCTACGAGGTTGGAAGGCATTCTACTCGCTGTGCAGGCTTGCATAAATCGACTCAGCGAGCTTTTTACTGATCCCGGGTGCTTTGGCGATCTCGTCGATGCTGGCACGGGACAGCTCCTGCAATCCACCAAAATGTTTCAATAGTTCGCGACGACGTTTCGGCCCCACCCCCGCCACCCCCTCCAGGGTCGAGGTACGCCGGGTCTTTCCACGCCGCGCACGGTGCCCGGTAATGGCAAAGCGGTGGGCTTCGTCGCGGATCTGCTGGATCAGGTGCAGCGCCGGCGAATCGCCTTTCAAGGTGAACTCATGGGCCGCGTCGTTGAGGTACAAGGTCTCGAAGCCGGCCTTGCGCGTCGCCCCCTTGGCTACTCCGAGCAGGATCAGGTCCGGCACCGCCAGCTCATCGAGCACATCGCGGGCCATGGACAACTGCCCCTTGCCGCCGTCCACCAGCAGGATGTCCGGCAGCTTGCCCTCGCCGTCCTTCAGCTTGCTGAAGCGTCGGGTCAGCGCCTGGTGCATCGCCGCATAGTCGTCGCCGGCGGTGACGCCTTCGATGTTGTAACGGCGATAATCGGACTTGAGCGGACCTTCCGGGCCGAACACCACGCAGGACGCTACCGTCGCCTCGCCGCTGGAGTGACTGATGTCGTAGCACTCCAGGCGCTGCGGCGGCTCGTCCAGGCTCAGCACCTCGGCCAGGGACTCGAAGCGCGCCGCCATATGCTGACGGTCGGCCAGGCGCGCGCCCAGGGCCTGTTCGGCATTGGTCACCGCCAATTGTTGCCAGCGCGCCCGGGTACCGCGCACCCGATGACTGATGCTCAGTTCACGCCCGCGCAGCCCGGCGATGGCCGCGATCAGCGTCGGAAAGTCCTCGTGGACCACATTGACGATCAGTTCGCCAGGCAGGTCGCGCTCGGGACTGCCGATGAAGTACTGGCCGAGAAACGCCATCAGCACTTCGGAGACATCCTCCTCGATACCGACCTGCGGGAAGAAATTCTTGCTGCCCAGCACCCGCCCGCCGCGCACGCTGATCAGGTGCACACAGGCGCCGCCCGGATTGACGAAGGCCGCAACCACGTCGACATCGCCGCTGCCGCCTTCCATGCTCTGCTGGTCCTGGACCCGACGCAGCAGCGCGATCTGGTCGCGCAACTCCGCGGCCCGCTCGAAATCGAGGGTGCTGGCCGCCTGCTCCATGCCGGCGCTCAACTCGTCGGTCAGGGCGTTGCTGCGCCCTTCGAGGAACATCACCGAGTGACGCACATCCTCGGCATACACCTGGGGCTCCACCAACCCGACACAAGGCCCCTTGCAACGCTTGATCTGGTATTGCAGACAGGGCCGGGTGCGGTTCTTGAAATAGCTGTCCTCGCACTGGCGGACCAGGAAGGTCTTTTGCAGCAGGCTCAGGCTTTCACGAATCGCCCCGGCACTGGGGTAAGGCCCGAAATACTTGCCCTTGGCTTTCTTGGCCCCACGGTGGATGCTCAGGCGCGGATAATCGCCGTCCGAGAGAAAGACATAGGGGTAGGATTTGTCGTCGCGCAGCAGGATGTTATAGGGCGGCCGCCATTCCTTGATCAGCGTCTGTTCCAGCAACAGCGCTTCGGTTTCATTGGCGGTGATGGTGGTTTCCACCTGGGCGATACGCCCCACCAGTGCCGCGGTCTTCGGCGCCAGGCCGGTCTTGCGGAAGTAACTGGCCAGGCGCTTCTTCAGGTTCTTGGCCTTGCCCACATAGAGCAGGCGTGCGTCGCCGTCGAACATGCGGTAGACGCCGGGACGGCCACTGCACGTTGCAAGGAAGGCACTGGAATCGAACAGGTCAGTCATTGTCAGCCGGCATCGACCATGCCGTGGCGAACCGCCAGGAGCGTCAACTCGACATCGCTGCTGACCGAGAGCTTCTCGAAAATCCGATAGCGGTAGGTATTCACGGTTTTCGGCGACAGGCAGAGCTTGTCGGAGATGATCTGGACCTTCTGGCAGCCGACGATCATCAACGCAATCTGGATCTCCCGCTCGGACAAGGCGTCGAAAGGCGAGTCACTGGCCGGCTGGAAGGACTTGAGTGCCAACTGCTGGGCGATCTGTGGACTGATGTAGCGCTGCCCGGAAAACACCAGGCGAATCGCCTGGACCATTTCCGCCAGGCCCGCGCCCTTGGTCAGGTAACCGGCCGCCCCGGCCTGCAGCAAGCGCGTGGGGAACGGGTCCTCTTCACACACGGTCACCGCCACCACCTTGATCTCCGGGTGACTGCGCAATAGCTTGCGCGTGGCCTCCAGGCCGTCGATGCCGGGCATCTTGACGTCCATCAGGACCACATCGGGCTTGAGCTCCCTTGCCTTGAGCAACGCCTCCTCTCCCGATTCAGCCTGCCCCACGACCTGCAAACCATCGATGTCCGCCAACATACGCGTAATGCCTGTACGCACAAGATCATGGTCATCGACTACTAGCACCCTAATCAAGCAGACACCTCACGAATTTGGTCTTATCAGGTTATTGACCACCTTAGCAAAAAACCGGAGACCTGACCTAGCTCAAGCGTCACATAAGAATATCAATGCGCTATAAGCGCTTGCCGGGCGGCAAGCACATTTCACCGGGAACTCAGCGGCTCAGGTGTCCCGAGGACGGGCTCGGCCCTTCAGCATATAGGGCCCGGTGGTTTCGGCCAGGGTCGTGGTCAGTCGATCGATCGCTTCCTGATCCTCCTTCTGCAGCACCCGGTAGTTACCCAGCACTTTTTCTTCCACCTGGCTGAGGTTGTCCAGCTGCACCGGAGTCGCCTGCCCTGTCAGTACGTAAAGTACATCCACACCCCGCGCGGCCACCCGGGACAAATAGTCGGCCTTCGGTGCGCGATCACCGCTTTCGTACTTGCCCTGCGCGTTAGCCTCAACGCCTCCGATTTCACCAAAAGCCTTCTGCGACAAACCCAGTCGCTCTCTCTCTTGTCGCAATCGCGAACCAATTCCACTCATTTGGAGGTAAGATCCCATTTTGAACACCCTTAAGGGTGATACACTCAACCAGAATTGAACGAACTTGAACGGTTTTGAACTATGCCCGGTATCCGCACCGCCGCACAAGCCAAGGCTTGGCTGGAACATCAAGGAAAATCGGTTCAGGAGTTTGCGCGCGAGCATGGCGTCGACCCGGCAACCACCTATCAAGTGCTCGCCGGACGAAAGAAGGGACGGCGTGGGGAAGCCCACAAGGTCGCGGTCCTGCTGGGCATGAAGGATGGAATCATCCCATCCGACAGCACCAACCCGAGCGAATGACGCCGGCCTTTTCAGGCTCGACAGGCACCTCATTGGGCGACATGTAGGAACACTCCCAAAGTATCGTCAGTCATTACCAAGTGTCGGTTCTAGACCGTCAGACTCATGCGTAAAAAGCACTCGTCCTCGCCGACCACGGCCAGGCCCTGACGCAAATACAGCCGCTGGGCCGGGTTGCTCTTGAACACGGTCAGGCGTAACTCCCGACGTCCCTCCCTGAAAGCGATGTCCCGTGCCTGCCCGATCAGCCAACTCCCCAAGCCCTGGCCCCGCCCCGACTCGACCAGCTGCAACTCGCGGATATACAGCGACCTGGCATCGCGACTGAAACTGACAAAACCCAACACCTGCTCGCCGTCGCACAACAGCTCGTTCTGCCGCCCGGCCCAGGCCACGTCAAAGGCCTCTTCCTGCCAGAGCAGGCCGTACTCACAGTAGTACACCATCATGTTCTGGCGCGTGAGCTGCCGGGCAAACGCCAGGTCCTCGTCCAAGGCCGGGCGAAAACGCCAGCGCCCGCTCACAACCCCATCACCGACACCACCTCGCCAGACCATTGACCGGCGACACGACGCCCGATCACCAGCACATCGCCCTCCCCCTCAGCCGCCACCACCTGCTGCCCGCCGGCCGCCCAGAGCGCGCTGCGACCCGCCGACTGCCAGCCCCCGGTCATGCCACCGTGGTTGGCCATCAGCACGGCCATTGCGTGCTCCCGGGCATAGCCCTGCAACAGGGCGGTGTCAGGTGCATAACCGTTCCCAGTGATCAACACACTGGCGGCGTAAAGATTAGCCTCAGATTGCGCAGCCCGTAGCGGATGACTGGCGTGGGAAAAGTCAGCGCAGACCGCCAGAGCAATTCGCTCATCAGCCATTGTCAAGGGCTCACCACCGTTGCCCGGGGTAAAGGCGATCTCCTCGCCATCATGCAGGTGCTGCTTGCTGTAGACCTGCAAGGAACCGTCGGCACCGAACGTCAATGCACCGATCAGCACCGGCTCTTCAGCGCCCAGGCGTATCGGCATGCCCACCACCGTTACCAGCTTCAGCTCCCGGGCCAGCTCGCGCAACGGCGCCAGTACCGGGGCATCTGGGGTAATCGCCAAGCCGGCGGCCAGGGCCTTTTCATAGCCGGTCAACGACAACTCGGGGAACAGCAGGAACTCCACGCCCCGTTCCGCGGCCTGGCGCATGAAGGCCAGGTGTCGGCCGATGTTGGCCTGCAGGTCCCCGGGAATCGAGACGGATTGGGCAGCGGCAAGGGTGAACGCACTCATGGTCAGTCCTGACAGTCAGCTCGGAAATATCCTCAGAGTGTGTCATAAACATCTGAGGCATTTAAGCGATAGAAGCGACTGCCTCGGCCTCATAGAATTTTCTGATTGAACAGGGCGATACCGCTCTAGTAAGCTCGGCGACATTCCCACGGAGTTGCACCATGCACCTGACTCAATCCCTGCCTCGCCACACCGACAGCGCCTCGCGCCCGGTCGCGGCTGCCCGGATGAGTACGCTCGGCACCCCCGTGAACTTTTATTTTGGGTATTGGTTTAGCCACTGGCGCGCCTGATACCCAACCGGCGCCCACTGTTTCAGGGGTCGCCTACCAGAGAATTCTCAACCCCCGGTCGGCCTCCCGACCGGGGGTTTTGTTTTTTCAAGCCCCGCACATTTTGCAACCGACTGTTTGAATCGAAGGAATACCGACATGAACCACACCACCTATTACCGCTACGACATCACCAGCGCCTGGCGATTTAGCAAGCTCCGCTCGGGACAGCACGCCGCCTCCGAACGGTCACGCACAGGTGGCACGCACACACTCACAGCCAGTCCGGTTGATTGTCGAACACCCCAGTAGGGCCGCGCGCGGGAAGCCCCCGCCGCCTGCCCAGGAAGCCCGAACATGAATTCTTCTCTCTCTGCCCTGCCGTCATCCGCCCTGCCATCGGCCAACGAGCCGCTGACCCAGCGCTTGCCCAGCACCCTGCAACTCAAGCAGCACCTGCCACTCAATGCCAGCCTGAGCGACCAGGTCGACCGCCACCGCCACGCCGTGCGCGCCATTCTCAACGGTGAAGACCCGCGCCTGCTGGTCGTCGTCGGTCCCTGCTCGATCCATGATCCGCAATCGGCCCTTGAATACGCGAGCCGGCTGGCCAATCTGGCGAGCGACGTCAGCGACCAGATGCTGCTGGTGATGCGCGCCTACATCGAGAAACCCCGGACCACGGTGGGCTGGAAGGGCCTGGCCTACGACCCGCACCTGGACGGCAGCGACGACATGGCCGGCGGCCTGGCCCTGTCCCGCGAACTGATGCGCGAGATGCTGCGCCTGGGCCTGCCGATTGCCACCGAACTGCTGCAACCCATGGCGGCCGGCTATGTCGACGACCTGCTGAGCTGGGTCGCCATTGGCGCGCGGACCACGGAGTCGCAGATCCACCGGGAAATGGCCAGCGGCCTGCCCATGCCGGTGGGCTTCAAGAACGGCACCGACGGCGGTGTCGGCATCGCCGCGGACGCCATGCGTTCGGCGGCCCATGCCCACCGGCATTTCGGTGTCGACAGCCAGGGGCATCCGGCGATCATCCAGACCCCGGGCAACCCGGACACCCACCTGGTGCTGCGCGGTGGCCATCGCGGGCCCAACTACGATGCCCACAGCGTGGCCCAGGTGCGGGCCGGCCTGGCCAAGCAGTCGATTGCGCCACGGATCATGGTCGATTGCAGCCACGCCAACAGCGGCAAGGACCCGCTGCGCCAGCCGGCGGTGTTCGCCGATGTGCTGGAGCAGCGCTTGCGTGGCGACCGCTCGCTGGTGGGCATGATGCTCGAGAGTCATTTGTTCGAAGGGTGCCAGGCGTTGAGCGCGAACCTGCGTTATGGCGTTTCGATCACCGACGGCTGCCTCGGCTGGGAGGCGACCGAAGCGTTGCTGCGCGGGGCAGCGGAACTTTTGCCGGGAAAATCCGGCCTGAATCCGGTAATCTCAACACTTTCTTGAAAGGAGCATCACCCATGGCCAAAGCCACTGCCCGTCACATCCTGGTTGCCAGCGAAGCCAAGTGCAACGAACTCAAGGCCCAGATCGAAGCCGGCGCCGATTTCGCCGAGATCGCCAAGGCGAACTCCACCTGCCCGTCCAGCCGCGACGGCGGTAACCTGGGCTCGTTCGGCCCTGGCCAGATGGTCAAGGAATTCGATACCGTGGTCTTCAGCGCCCCGATCAATACCGTACAAGGCCCGGTGAAAACCCAGTTCGGTTACCACCTGCTGGAAGTGACCAGCCGTCAGGATTGATCCCTGTGGCGAGGGGGCCTGCCCCCTCGCCATGGTATTCGGTTTCCCTGATACTTCGAACCGGCTTCCAAGGCTGAAGATGCGACTGGCCCTATCCCTGCTACTCACCGCCCTGACCCTGTTTCCCGGCCTGTCTGCCATCGCTGCCCCCGCGCAGCACGCGTTGACGGTCTACGGCGAACCGGCCAAGTACCCCGCCGGCTTCAGCCACTTCAACTACGCCAATCCCCTGGCCCCCAAAGGCGGCAGCCTGCGGCGCTCGGCCATCGAGATCGGCCAGTTCGACCATATCCTGCCCTATGTCGACAAAGGCACCGGCGTCACCGAGATCGACGGCTGGATCTACTCGCCCCTGGCTGTGCGCTCCCTCGACGAGCCCTACACCGTCTACGGCCTGGTGGCGGAAAAGATGCAACGCAGCGACGACGGCCTGTCCCTGCGTTTCTACCTGAACCCCAAGGCCCGCTTCGCCGACGGCACGCCAATCACCGCCGAAGACGTGCGCTACACCTACAACCTGCTGATGACCCAGGGCAGCCTCGCCTATCGCCTGCAATTCGAAGCGGTGAAAGACGTGGAAGTCGAGTCGCCGACCCAGGTCCGCTTCGACTTCAAGAACAACGACAACCGCTCGCTGCCCCTGGATATCGCCAGCCTGCCGGTACTGCCAGAACACTGGTGGAAAACCCGCGATTTCGCCGACGGCGGCGGTTACGAGACCCCGCTGGGCAGCGGCCCTTACCGGGTGACCAAGATCGACTCGGGACGCAGCATCACCTTCAGCCGCAACCCCGACTGGTGGGGCAAGGACCTGCCGGTCAACCGCGGTCTCTACAACTTCGACCGCTTCACCCTCGAATACTTCGGCGACACCGATGTGGCCCGCCAGGTCCTGCGCGGCGGCGCCTATGACTACAACCGCGAGTTTTCCGCCACCGCCTACTCCATCGGCTACGACAGCCCGGCCCTCACCGATGGCCGCCTGCAAAAGGCCCATCTGGCACAGGAGGCACCGCAATCGGCGCAGGGCTACCTGTTCAACCTGCAAAAGCCGATGTTCCAGGACCGCCGCGTGCGCGAAGCCCTGGCCATGCTCTGGGACTTCGAGTGGAGCAACCGGCAGATGATGCGCAACATGTACATCCGCCAGCAGAGCTTCTTCTCCAACACCGCCCTGGCCGCGCGGCAGTTGCCCGACCAGGCGGAACTGGCGATCCTCGAACCGCTGCGCGGGCAGATTCCCGACGAAGTCTTCACCCAGGTCTTCGAAGCGCCGAAAACCGACGCCAGCGGCAACCTGCGGGACAAGCAACTGCAAGCCCTGGCCCTGCTCGAACAGGCCGGCTGGAAACCCGACGGCGACCGCCTGGTCAACGCCCGGGGCGAACCGCTGAGCTTCACCTTCCTCAATGCCCAGAACGGCATGGAGCGGCTGCTGCTGCCCTACAAGCGCAACCTGGCACAGATCGGTATCCGCATGGACATCCGCCGCATCGACGCCTCGCAGTACGTCAACCGCCTCAAGGACCGCGACTACGACATGATCGTCAGCGGCTACCCGGTCAGCACCTCGCCGGGCATCGAGCTGTACAACTACTTCGGTTCCGCCGCGGCCAACGACCCCGGCTCCAGCAACTTCATGGTGCTGAAAAATCCTGCCGTGGACAGCCTGATCAACGGCCTGGTCAAGGCCGATACGCAAGCGAAGATGCTCAGCTACGCCCATGCCCTGGATCGGGTGTTGCAATGGAACTACTACTGGATCCCCAACTATTACCCACCGGGCACCTCGACGGTCTGGTGGAACCGCTTCGGCTTCCCCAATGAGCAGGCCAGCAATGCCCCTGCCGTCGAAACCTGGTGGGAAGTCAGTCCGACCCCGCTGACCAACGAACAGATGACCGCCGAGCTGATCAGGCGCGGCAGTTCCGGAGGACAGCACTGATGCTGGCGTACACCTTGCGGCGCTTGCTGCTGATCATCCCGACGCTGCTGATGATCCTGCTGGTCAATTTCGTCATCGTCCAGGCTGCGCCCGGCGGGCCGGTGGAACAGGCCATCGCCCGCCTGCAGGGCATCGGTACCGCAGGGGGGGCCGGCGCCCTGGGCGGTGGCGGCGACGCGCTGCAAAGCGCCTCCCGGGCCAGCCGTGGCCTGGACCCCAAGATGATCGAAGCCATCGAGCGCCAGTACGGCTTCGACAAACCGGCCCCCGAGCGCTTCTGGCTGATGCTCAAGCACTACGCCAGCCTGGATTTCGGCAAGAGCTTCTTTCGCGGCGCCCAGGTCACCGACCTGATCCTGGATAAAATGCCGGTGACCATTTCCCTCGGGCTCTGGGCCACGCTGATCACCTACCTGGTGTCGATTCCCCTGGGCATCCGCAAGGCCACCCGTCACGGCAGCCGCTTCGACGTCTGGAGCAGCACTGCCATCGTCATCGGCTACGCCATGCCGGCGTTCCTGTTCGCCATGCTGCTGATCGTCGCGTTCGCCGGCGGCACCTCGCTGAACTGGTTTCCGGTGCGCGGGCTGGTGTCGGACAACTTCGACCAGCTCTCGACCCTGGGCAAGGTCGCCGACTACTTCTGGCACCTGGTGCTGCCGGTGACCTCGCTGGTGATCGGCGGTTTCGCCACCCTGACCATCCTCACCAAGAACTCGTTCCTCAACGAAATCACCCGCCAGTACGTGGTCACGGCTCGGGCCAAGGGCCTGAGCGAACGCCGCGTGCTCTACGGCCATGTGTTTCGCAACGCCATGCTGCTGGTGGTCTCGGGTATACCCCAGGCCTTTATCAGCGTGTTCTTCGCCGGTTCCCTGCTGATCGAGGTGATTTTCTCCCTCGACGGCCTCGGCCGCATGAGCTACGAAGCGGCGGTGTCGCGCGACTATCCGGTGGTATTCGGTTCACTGTTCATCTTCACCCTGTTCGGCCTCCTGATTAAAATCGTCGGCGACCTCTGCTACACCCTGGTCGACCCGCGTATCGACTTCGCCGCGAGGAACGCCTGATGCCCAGACTCTCGCCCGTGAGCCGGCGCCGGCTCGACCGTTTCAAGGCCAACCGCCGGGGCTGGTGGTCGCTGTGGCTGTTCGCCGCCTTGTTCGTCCTGAGCCTGGGTGGCGAGTTGATCGCCAACGACAAGCCGCTGGTGCTCAACTACCAGGGCTCGCTGTATTTCCCGGTGTTCAAGCGCTACACCGAGCAGGAGTTCGGCGGCCAACTGCCCTTCCAGGCCGACTATCGCAGCGACTACGTGCGCCAACTGATCACCAAGGATGGCGGCTGGATGCTGTTCCCGCCGATCCCGTTCAGTGCCGACACGCCCAACTACGACCTCAACAAGCCAGCCCCCAGCCCGCCCACCACGGTGAACTGGCTGGGTACCGACGACCAGGCCCGGGACGTGCTCGCGCGGGTGATCTTCGGCGCCCGGGTGTCGATCCTCTTCGCCCTAGCCCTGACCGCCATCAGCGCCCTGATCGGCATTGCCGCCGGCGCCCTGCAGGGCTACCACGGGGGCTGGATCGACCTGTTCGGCCAGCGCCTGCAGGAGGTCTGGTCCGGCCTGCCGGTGCTGTACCTGCTGATCATCCTGTCCGGCTTCGTCGAACCGAATTTCTGGTGGCTGCTGGGGATCATGGCGCTGTTCTCCTGGCTGGCCCTGGTGGACGTGGTGCGCGCCGAGTTCCTCCGCGGGCGCAACCTGGAGTACGTCAAGGCCGCCCGGGCCCTGGGCCTGACCGACCGCAAGATCATCCTGCGGCACATCCTGCCCAACGCCATGAACGCCACCCTGAGCTACCTGCCGTTCATTCTCACCGGGGCGATTTCGACCCTGACGGCGCTGGACTTCCTCGGCTTCGGCATGCCCGCCGGCAGCGCCTCCCTGGGCGAGTTGATCGGCCAGGGCAAGCAGAACCTGCAAGCGCCCTGGCTGGGCTTCACCGCTTTCTTCACCCTGGCGCTGATCCTGTCGCTGCTGGTGTTTATCGGCGAGGCGCTGCGTGACGCCTTCGACCCCCGCTCATGAACCATGGCGAGCGCAATGACCGACAACCTGATTGAAATCCGCCACCTCAACGTCGACTTCAGCGGCCAGCACGCCGTGCGCGACCTGTGCCTGGATATCCGCGCCGGCGAATGCCTGGCGCTGGTGGGCGAGTCCGGCTCGGGCAAATCCGTCACCGCGCACTCGATCCTGCAACTGCTGCCGCGTAGCGGTTGCCGGGTCCTGGGCAGCGTGCGCTATCGCGGCCAGGAACTGCTGGGGGCCGATGACAGTACCCTGCGCAGTCTGCGTGGCAACCGGATCGCGATGATCTTCCAGGAGCCGATGACCTCCCTCAACCCGCTGCACAGCGTGGAAAAGCAGATCGGCGAAACCCTGCTGCTGCACAAGGGCCTGGGCGGCAAGGCGGCCCAGGCGCGGATTCTCGAACTGCTGGAACTGGTGGGTATCCAGAAACCCCGGGAACGCCTCAAGGCCTACCCCCACCAACTGTCCGGCGGGCAACGCCAGCGGGTGATGATCGCCATGGCCCTGGCCTGCGAGCCGGAGCTGCTGATCGCCGACGAACCCACCACCGCCCTCGACGTGACGGTGCAACGCAAGATCCTCCTGCTGCTCAAGTCCCTGCAACAACGCCTGGGCATGTCGCTGCTGCTGATCAGCCACGACCTCAACCTGGTGCGCAGCATCGCCCAGCGGGTCTGCGTGATGAAAGCCGGGCAGATTGTCGAGCAGGCGGACTGCGAAACCCTGTTCAAGCGCCCCGAGCATCCCTACAGCCGCGTGCTGCTGGATGCCGAGCCCGCGGGCGAGCCACTGCCGATGGGCAACAACGAGGTGGTGTTGCAGGTCGACGACATGCACGTGCAGTTCCAGGTCGGTGGCGGGCTGTTCCGGCGCAAGCAATACCTGCGCGCAGTGGATGGCATCAGCCTCAGCGTGCAGCGCGGCAAGACCCTGGGCATTGTCGGCGAGTCCGGCTCCGGCAAGTCCACCCTGGGCCAGGCGATCCTGCGCCTGCTGGACTCCAGAGGTGCCATCCGCTTCCAGGGCCAGGCCCTCGACGGCCTGAAGCAGAAACAGCTGCGGCCCTGGCGCAAGCAGATGCAGGTGGTCTTCCAGGACCCGTTCGGCAGCCTCAGCCCGCGTATGTCGGTGGCCCAGATCATCAGCGAGGGCCTGGAGGTGCACAGCGCCAACACCCCCGCCGAGTGCGACGCCCTGGTGATCCGCGCACTGGAAGAAGTCGGCCTCGACCCGCAAAGCCGCCACCGCTACCCCCACGAGTTTTCCGGCGGCCAGCGCCAGCGCATCGCCATCGCCCGGGCCCTGGTGCTCAAGCCGGCGCTGATCCTGCTGGACGAACCGACTTCGGCGCTGGATCGCACGGTGCAGAAACAGGTGGTCGCCCTGCTCCGTGATCTCCAGGAAAAACACTGTCTGACCTACCTGTTCATCAGTCACGACCTGTCGGTGGTACGCGCCCTGGCCCATGACCTGATCGTGGTCAAGGACGGCCAGGTGGTCGAGCGCGGTGCCACCGACGTGGTGTTCGACGCCCCGCAGCATCCCTATACCCGGGAACTGCTCGCCGCCACCCTGCTAGCCTCGACTTGATAGTTCCTACTTGATCGATCGCCGCCAACCGGCAACGGACGAACCCGCCATGACCG
The DNA here is from genome assembly GCF_000820515.1 of Pseudomonas batumici. Classification (GTDB taxonomy): domain Bacteria; phylum Pseudomonadota; class Gammaproteobacteria; order Pseudomonadales; family Pseudomonadaceae; genus Aquipseudomonas; species Aquipseudomonas batumici. The sequence continues at coordinate 53,236 of NZ_JXDG01000041.1, forward strand.
ACACCGAAAGCCTCAAGGACTATCAGCAGGTTCGCCTGCTGGCGATTCGTTCGCTGTTCGAAATCATCGAGCAATCCAGCGAAGGCACGGTGATCGTCGACCGTGACGCCAACATCGTCTGGATGAACGAACGCTACGCCCGGCGCTTCGGCCTGGCCAACGCCGGCGAAGCCATTGGCCGGGCCTGCGAGAGCGTGATCCCTGGCAGCCTGCTGCGCCAAGTGGTCCGCACCGGCCAGCCAATCCTGCTGGACCTGCAAGACACCCCCAGGGAACCGCTGGTGGTGATGCGCCTGCCGATCCACGATGCCGGCGGAGCGGTGATCGGCGCCATCGGCTTCGCCCTGTTCGACGAACTGCGCAGCCTGTCGCCGCTGCTCAAGCGCTTCCAGAGCATGCAGGCCGAACTGGCGTCGACGCGGTCGCTGCTGCGCGCGCGCCAGGCCAAATACACCTTCGCCCATTTCATCGGCACCAGCGCCGCGAGCCTGGAGGTCAAGCGCCGGGCCCGGCGCGGCGCCAGCAGCGACTCGCCGGTCCTGCTGCTGGGGGAAACCGGCACCGGCAAGGAACTGCTCGCCCAGGCCATCCACAGTGCCTCGCCGCGAGCGCACAAGGCCTTTGTCAGCATCAACAGCGCGGCGATTCCGGAGACCCTGCTGGAGGCCGAATTCTTTGGCACCGCGCCGGGGGCCTTCACCGGTGCCGATCGCAAGGGTCGTCCCGGCAAGTTGCAGATCGCCCAGGGCGGCACGCTGTTTCTCGATGAGATCGGCGACATGCCCCTACCTCTGCAAAGCAAGTTGTTGCGGGTGTTGCAGGAGAAGGAGTTCGAGCCGGTGGGCTCCAACGAGGTCCTGCACAGCGATGTGCGGGTGATTGCCGCCACCTCCAGCGACCTTGAGGCGGCCATCCGCCGCGGCGAGTTTCGCGCCGACCTGTATTACCGGCTCAATGTCCTGCCGATCCAGGTGCCGCCCCTGCGCGAGCGCCTGGAGGATCTGCCGGCGTTGAGCGAAGCGATTCTCGAGGAGCTGCGCAGCCAGCATGAACTGGCGGCCGAGGCCCTGGAGCTGCTGGGTCGCCACGCCTGGCCGGGGAATGTCCGCGAGTTGCGCAATGTGCTGGAACGGGCGGCGCTGTTGAGCGATGCGCAGGTGTTGGATGCGGCTGACATTCGCGGGGCGATCGGTACCTTCAAAGCGTTGGAACACCCGCAGGTGCAGGCCACGGAGTCCGTGCGCAACGAAACCTTCAGCGCCGCCCGGGAGCGTTTCGACCGGCAATTGATCGAGACGACCCTGGCGCGATGTGCCGGCAAGGTGGTGGAGGCCGCGAAGCAATTGGGGCTGGGGCGGTCGACCTTGTACAAGAAGATGGTGGCGTTGGGGATTGCCGAGTCTCAATAAAGAGATATGCGTCTCGTTAGAGAGAGTGCCCTGCACTCTCATCGCGAGCAAGCTTGCTCCTACAAGGCTTCGGTTGAATTCGCTCTCGTGCACGACTCAATACTGTAGGAGCAAGCTTGCTCGCGATGAGGCCCTCAAGGACACCAACGTCTCACTACAGAGACAAAAATCTCGCCACCCCGTCATATCTATAAAAAACACCATATATTTCAACAACTTAAATACATGGCACAAAACTCGCTAACCCTACGGGAGATTCAGACCTAACCTACAAAAATAACAATTGGAGACACACCATGAGTGTGATCATCGCCCTCGCGGCGCTGGCATTGCTGATGCTGGCCGCCTACCGTGGCTACAGCGTCATCCTGTTTGCCCCCATCGCCGCCCTCGGCGCCGTCCTGCTCACCGACCCATCCGCCGTCGCCCCCGCCTTCACCGGGGTGTTCATGGAAAAAATGGTCGGTTTCGTCAAACTCTACTTCCCGGTGTTCCTGCTCGGCGCCGTGTTCGGCAAGCTGATCGAGCTGTCCGGGTTCTCCCGCGCCATCGTCGCCGCCGCCATCCGCCTGTTCGGCACCCGCCAGGCGATGCTGGTGATCGTGCTGGTCTGCGCCCTGCTCACCTACGGCGGCGTCTCGCTGTTCGTGGTGGTGTTCGCGGTCTACCCCTTCGCCGCCGAGATGTTCCGCCAGAGCAACATCCCCAAGCGCCTGATCCCGGCCACCATCGCCCTCGGCGCGTTCTCCTTCACCATGGACGCCCTGCCCGGCACGCCGCAGATCCAGAACATCATTCCCAGCACCTTCTTCAACACCACCGCCTGGGCCGCGCCCTGGCTGGGACTGATCGGCACGCTGTTCGTGTTCTGCGCCGGCATGCTGTTCCTGCAGCGCCAGCGCCACCGCGCCCAGCGTGCGGGCGAAGGCTACGGCATGGAGCTGCGCAACGAGCCGGAAACCGCCGAGGACATCCGCCTGCCCAACCCCTGGATCGCCCTCTCGCCGCTGCTGCTGGTGGGCATCATGAACCTGCTCTTCACCCGCTGGATTCCGCTCTGGTACGGCAAGACCCACAGCCTCAGCCTGCCGGGCATGGCCACGCCGGTACAGACCGACATCGCCAAGCTCACCGCCATCTGGGCGGTACAGGCCGCCCTGCTGGTGGGCATCATCATGGTCCTGCTCTTCGGCTTCCAGGCCATTCGCGGCAAGCTGGCCGAAGGCAGCAGGAGCGCGGTGAGCGGCGCCCTGCTGGCGGCGATGAACACCGCCTCGGAATACGGCTTCGGCGCGGTCATCGCCTCGCTGCCAGGCTTCCTGGTACTGGCCGACTGGCTCAAGAGCATTCCCAATCCGCTGGCCAACGAGGCCATCACCGTCACCCTGCTGGCGGGGATCACCGGCTCCGCCTCCGGCGGCATGAGCATCGCCCTGGCGGCGATGTCCGACAGCTTCATCAGCGCCGCCCATGCCGCGAATATCCCGCTGGAGGTCCTGCACCGGGTCGCGGCCATGGCCAGCGGCGGCATGGACACCCTGCCCCACAACGGCGCGGTGATCACCCTGCTGGCCGTCACCGGGCTGACCCACCGGGAAGCCTATAAAGATATTTTCTGCATTACCCTGATCAAGACCCTGGCGGTCTTCGTGGTGATTGCAACCTTCTATGCCACCGGCATCGTCTGAGGAATCGACTATGAGTCTCAAAGGTAAAACCGCCCTGGTCACCGGCTCCACCAGCGGCATCGGCCTGGGTATCGCCCTGGGCCTGGCCCGGGCCGGTGCCAACGTGGTCCTCAACGGCTTCGGCGATGCCGGCGCGGTGATCGCCGAGGTCGAGCAGTTTGGCGGCCGGGTCGGCCATCACCCGGCCGATGTCGGCGACCCGGCGCAGATCGCCGAGATGTTCGCCTACGCCGAGCGCGAATTCGGCGGCGTGGATATCCTGGTCAACAACGCCGGTATCCAGCATGTGGCCGCCGTGGAAGAGTTCCCGGTGGAGCGCTGGGACGCGATCATTGCCATCAACCTGTCGTCGGTGTTCCACAGCACACGCCTGGCGCTGCCGGGGATGCGGGCCAGGGGCTGGGGACGGATCGTCAATATCGCCTCGGTGCATGGCCAGGTCGGCTCCGTGGGCAAGGCGGCCTATGTCGCGGCCAAACACGGGGTGATCGGCCTGACCAAGGTGGTGGGCCTGGAAACCGCCACCAGCAACGTCACCTGCAATGCCATCTGCCCGGGCTGGGTGCTCACCCCGCTGGTGCAGAAACAGATCGATGACCGCGCCGCCGGTGGCGTCGATCCGCAACAGGCGCAACACGATCTGCTGGCGGAGAAACAGCCGTCACTGGAGTTCGTCACTCCATCGCAGCTGGGCGAACTGGTATTGTTCCTGTGCAGCGAGGCCGGCAGCCAGGTGCGCGGCGCAGCGTGGAATATCGATGGTGGCTGGTTGGCACAGTAAATAAGGAAACACCATGGCCGAAGTCCTCTGGCGCCCCGGCGCCGAGCGTGTCAGCAAGACCCGGATCGAAGCGTTCCGGCGCTTCGTCAATCATCGCCACGACCTGCAACTCGACGACTACCCGGCCCTGCACCGTTTCAGCATCGACCGGCGGGAGGACTTCTGGCAGGCCATCGTCGACTTCTTCGACGTCGAATTCCACACCCCGGCCAGCGTCGTACTGACCGAGGGCCCGCAGATGCCCAGCGCCCACTGGTTCCCGGACGCCACCTTGAACTTCGCCGAACACCTGCTGCGCCGCCGCGACGATCACCTCGCAGTGATTGCCGTCAGCGAAGACGGACGCCGGGAAACCCTGACCCATGCTGAGCTCGCCGCCCAGGTCGCCGGCTTGCAAAGAAGCCTGCGGGTCGCCGGAGTCGGCCTTGGCGATCGGGTGGCGGCATGCATGCCCAATACCTGGCAAACCCTGGTGGGCATGCTAGCCAGCACCAGCCTGGGCGCCATCTGGTCCTGCTCCTCGCCGGACTTCGGCACCCAGGGGGTGATCGACCGCTTCGGCCAGATCGAACCCAAGGTGCTGATCACCTGCGCCGGCTACCGCTACGCCGGCAAGGTCATCGACCAGACCGCCAAGCTCAACGAAATCCTCGAACGCCTGCCCGGCTTGCAGCAACTGCTGATCGTGCCCTACGCCCACCCCGAGACGCGCATCGAGGACTTCCGCACCCAGGCCCGGGTGGCGTTGTGGAACGACTTCTACCAGGCCGGCGGCGATCCCGAATTCACCCCGGTGCCGTTCGCCCATCCGTTGTACATCCTCTACTCCAGCGGCACCACCGGGGTGCCCAAGTGCATCGTCCACAGCACCGGCGGGGTCTTGCTGCAACACCTCAAGGAGCACGGCCTGCATGTCGACCTGGGGCGCGACGACTGCCTGTTCTACTACACCACCTGCGGCTGGATGATGTGGAACTGGCTGGTCTCGGGCCTGGCGGTCGGCGCCACGCTGGTGCTCTACGACGGCTCGCCGTTTCACCCCGGCCCGCAACGCCTGCTGGACCTGATCGACAGCGAAGGCATCAGCGCCTTCGGCACCAGCCCCAAGTACCTGGCCGCCCTGGAAGACGCCGGGCTCAGCCCGCGCCGGAGCCATCGGCTGGACAGCCTGAAGACCCTGCTGTGCACCGGCTCGCCGCTGTCGTCGCACAGCTACGACTATGTCTATCGCCAGATCAAGGAGGAGGTCTGCCTGTCCTCCATGTCCGGCGGCACCGATATCGTCTCCTGCTTCGTCAGCGGCAATCCGGTGCTGCCGGTGGTACGCGGGCGGATGCAGTGCAAGAGCCTGGGCATGGCGGTGGAAGTCTGGGACGACAACGGCCAGCCCTTGCTCGGTGCCAAGGGCGAGCTGGTCTGCACCCGGCACTTTCCGGCGATCCCGGTGGGCCTGTGGAATGACCCCCAGGGTGAGAAGCTCAAGGCCTCCTATTTCAGCCAGTTTCCCGGGGTCTGGGCCCAGGGCGATTATGCCGAGGAGTTCGCCGACGGTGGCCTGATGATTCATGGCCGCTCCGACGCGGTGCTCAATCCCGGCGGCGTGCGCATCGGTACCGCGGAAATCTATCGGCAGGTGGAAAAGGTCGAGCAGGTGCTGGAGAGCATCGCCATCGGCCAGCAATGGCAGAACGATGTGCGGGTGGTGCTGTTCGTGCGCCTGCGTGAGGACGCCGAACTGGACGAGGCCCTGGAACAACGGATCCGCCAGGTGATCCGCGCCAACACCACGCCGCGGCATGTACCGGCGAAGATCCTGGCGGTCACGGATATCCCGCGCACCCTCAGCGGCAAGATCGTGGAGCTGGCGGTGCGTAACGTGGTGCACGGCCTGGCGGTGAAGAATACCGATGCGCTGGCCAATCCCGAGGCTTTGGAGCAGTTCAGGAATAGAACGGAGCTACAGTCTTGAAGCCGGTCTTGAAGCCGGCCCTGAAGCGAACGGCAGGTCCCCGCGAAAACGCACCACCACCGCGCTGAAACTGCCGAACAACGAATGACCGGCCACCAGGATCCGCCCATCGTCTTGCAGGGCCAGGGCGGTGACGGTATCCAGGCTGCGGCCCAGACTGGTGCGCACCCAGCCGCGCCCGCCGGCGAAGTCGCGGTCCGGTTGCCCGTCGGCCAGGTAACGCGCCAGCACAAAGTCCGAGCCAAAGCCCATCACCGTCGAGCCCGCCACCAGAATCGACCCGTCGGCTTGTACCGCAAGGCCGGCCCAACGACTGGCCGGGGTGTCGATATCGAGCTGGACGGTATCGGCGTCATTGAAGCCGCGGTCCACGGCGCCCTGGGCGGTGAATCCCTGCAAGACACCACGCAGGGGGTTGAAGCGGTTGCCGACACACAGCAGGCGCCCGTCGCGGCCGGCAGCCAGTTTCGTGACCAGGGAACTGGCCCCGGCAAAACCGAACGAGAGGAAGCCCCGGTCGCCAAAGCCATGATCGAGGCGACCATCGGCCTCGTAGCGAGCAATCAGCCCCAACTGGGGAAAGTCCACCGAGCCGCCCACCAGGATCTTGCCGTCGACCTGGACCCGCACGCAGCTCAGCCAGGAGTTCATCAGCAAACGCCGGACCATGACAAAGCCGCGCCCGTTGAAGGCCGGGTCCAAGGTGCCGTCGGGTTCGAGACGGATCAACAGCCCGACATAATCGGCAAAGGTGTAGGTGTGATTGGCAACCAGCAGGATCTTGCCGTCCGCCTGCAGCGTACCCGCGCAGGCCTCGACACCCGGCAGCCCCGGCGGCAGCCAGCCGTCCCGCGGGCCCTCGGCGAGCCCACCGGGCAAGCGCAGCACCTTCACGCCCTGGTTGCCAAAGGTCGGATCGAGGCACCCGGCGGCATCAAACCGCGCCAACGCCGGCAAGCTGTGCTCGTCGTCCAGGTAGTGCAGGCCGAACAACAGGATGCGGCCATCGGCGAGCAACTGCACACCGCTGGCCGTGGCCTCGGCGCCGGCTTCGAAACGACCAGATACATAGCCGCCGTCGCCGAAGGACTCGTCCGGCGCGCCGTCGTCATGCAGTCGCGCCAGACCAAAACAGCAACCGTCGGCAAAACCCAGCTTGAGCGCCACCAGGACCTTGCCATCGGCACAGGACAGCACGTCATTGGCCTGGCTCGACAGGCAACCGGGGAACTGCAACCTGACCGTACCCGACTGCCCGAACGTCGAATCCGATTCGCCTGCCGGGCTGAGCCGGTGGCCTCGCAGTTCCTCCAGCATCATGAGCGGGTCCTCCCTGGGATCGACACCCTTCCATGCCGTGCCGGTAGGCACGGGCTGCCGGCTATTCAATCGAGCCTTCCCACGCCCCACAACTGTCAGAAATAACAGTTCTACGGTTTTTCCGAGCCAGAACACTGACTTTGCAGTCCTTTCCAGGCCTGCTGAACAATCGAGCGGCTTTCCGGGTCCGGGTGGACTAGGCGGCGACCTGTTGCGCACCCCGTGCCGACAAGGTCACGGCGCGCACCGAAGCGCCGGCCTCAAGCCCGAGCTCCTCGGCGGTCCGGGCCTCGACCACCAGGGTGCCGGCGGCGACCCGGGCCGGCGCGGCGGCGATCCGGCACTCGGCGAACCGACGATTGTGGATCAGGTAAGGCTCGGCATGGTCCCCCGGCGTGCCGATACTCAACACCAGCACCTGGCTCTCGCGCACCGCGCGAATGTCATCGGTGGCACACTCGATCAACGGCCCGCCGTCGAAGATGTCGACGTAGTCCTTGAAACCGAACCCTTCGGCCTTGAGCATGCCCAGCGCCGGCTCGGTATTGGGATGGACCCGGCCGATCACCGCTTGCGCGTCTTTCGGCAGCAGGCAGGTGGGCAGCGGGAACTTGGGCATCAGTTCGGCGATAAAGGTCTTGTTGCCTTGGCCGGTGAGGAAGTCGGCGTCGGCGAAATCCATCTTGAAGAAGTGCCGCCCCAGGCCTTCCCAGAACGGAGAGACGCCCTGCTCGTCGGAGTAGCCGCGCATCTCGGCGATCACCTTGTCACCGAAGCACTCGCGGAATTCGGCCAGGAACAGGAAGCGCGCCTTGGACAACAGCCGACCGTTCAGGCCCTCGCGATGCTTCGCACCGAGAAACAGCGAGCAGAGCTCGGAATGGCCGGTCATGTCGTTACCCAGGAACAGGGTCGGTAGATGCTGGTTGATCGACAGGTTTTTCGACGCCGCGACCAACAGGCCGACCCGGTAGTTGTACCAGGGCTCGCGCAGGCCGACGGCACCGGCCAGGGCGCTGATGCCGACGACTTCGCCCTCGGCGGACTCCAGGACGAACAGGTAGTCGGCATCGGCGCGCTCAGCGCTGCCGGCGAAAGTCTTTTGCGCCCACTCCAGGCGATGTTGCAGACGCTGCGGGTCGGCGGGCAGCGTGGTCAGGCCGGCACCGGCGCTTTGCGCCAGGGACAACAGGGCCGGCAGGTCGGACAATCGGGCGGGACGAACAATCATCGGGCGCACTCCACGGTGGAAGGATGCTTGGGCAGGAACACTTCGGCCAACATGCAGCGGGCACTGCCGCCGCCAATCCGTTCAATGGTGTCGATCTTCACGGGCAAGGGCGTGGCGTAGCGCTCGACCTGTCGTCGCTGCCCGGCATCGAGCGACGCCCAGGCCGTGCGCGACATCACCAGCAGCAGCTCGCCCCGGCGGTTGTGCACTTCCAGCATGTTGCCGGCGAAGGACTCCAGCTGGCCCCAGTCCAGGGCCAGGATTTCCTTGCCGCTGGACTCCAGGCGCTGGCGCAGGCCATCGCGTTCGGTCGGATCACTGAGAGCCTGCAGGCAGACCACGGCCAGGTGCTGGCCGACACTCATCATCACGTTGGTGTGGTAGATCGGCACCCCTGCCCGGTCCACGGCATTGAACCCGCAGAGCTCGTAGCCGAGGTGATCGAGCACCGGCTGCAGGGCCGCGGCATGGGTGCGGGTGGAATAGCCGGCGTAGCAGATCCGCTGCTCGCGGTCGAACACCATGCTGCCGGTTCCCTCAAGAAACAGGCCCTGGGCCTCCAGGCCGGAAAAGTCCACGCACTGCAGTACCTGGTGCTGCTCGCGCAGCCAGTCGAGCACGCCCTTGTTGCGCTCCAGGCGACGGTTATGACCCTGCATCGGATAGATCACCAGGGTGCCGTCGGGATGGCTGCTCCAGCAGTTGTTGGGAAAGATCGAGTCCGGGGTATGCGGCAAGGCGCGGTCCTGGTGCACCAGGACCTCGACGTCGTGGGCGCGCAAGTCTGCGACATACTGGTCGAATTCCTCGAGCGCCTGCTGCTGGACGTTTTCACCGCCCTGGGCCTGCTGCTGGAAACGGTTGTTGGCGGCGGTGTCGGGGTTGAAGGCGAAGCTCGCCGGACGCACCATCAAGACGGTATGGGTGGTTTGCATGGGCACGAATTCAATGAGGGGTTGAGGTGCTCATTGTCTGTTCACGCCCGGGAAAAACCCGGTTGATAAGCCGGTGGCGAAGGCTGGAAACGGCTGAAAGATTTGCCTGGTGCAGCAGAATCGGCGAGGTATGAATGGCTTGCCTTGACCTGGCCTCGCAACAACGGTCAACGCGGAGAACTGTAGGAGCCAGCTTGCTGGCGATGGCGTCCGGAAGGGCGCCGCAAGGCTCAAGGGCCTCATCGCCAGCAAGCTGGCTCCTACAGTTTGGCGTTCGCCGATGTTACTCCATCGAGGTCTTGACCATCGCCAGTTCAGGATGACTGACCAGCTTGTCGATGTGCAGCTCCGGATCGTCCAGCCAGGTTTCCGTCAGCACCCGGTAATGCTCCATGTCACGACAACGCATGCGCAGGCTGTAGTCGAACGCGCCACTGATCAAGCGACACTCCAGCACCTGGGCACAGGCCCGGGTCTTGGCCTCGAAGGCTTTCTGCGCCGCCCGCCCGCTCTGGTTCGACAACGCCACCAGCACCAGCAGCGACAGGCCCGGCGAGAGTTTCTTCTCGTCGACAATCGCCCCGTAGCCACGGATCACCCCCAACTGCTCCAGCTTGCGCACCCGTTCCAGGCAAGGCCTGGGGGTCAGGTGCACGCGCTCGGAGAGCTTCTGGTAGGTGATACGCCCGTCGTGGCGCAGCACCTCGATAATTGCCTGGTCGATGCGATCCAATACGATCGACAGGTCACGAATATCCGCCATGAATGGCTTGCCTCACTTCAAACGACCAGAAAGAAACTGTTGCAGACGCTCGCTTTGCGGATGGTCGAGCATCTGGGCACCGCCCTGCTCTTCGACCCGGCCTTGATGGAGGAACAGCACCTGGCTGGAAACCTGCCGGGCAAAGCCCATCTCGTGCGTGACCATGAGCATTGTACGACCTTCTTCGGCCAGCGCCTGAATCACTTTCAACACCTCGCCCACCAGCTCCGGGTCCAGCGCCGAGGTCGGCTCGTCGAACAGCAGGATCTGTGGCTCCATGGCCAGGGCCCGGGCAATCGCCACGCGCTGTTGCTGGCCGCCGGAGAGAAACGCCGGATGCTGTTCGGCCACCCGCTGGGGCAAGCCGACCTTGTCGAGATAGGCCCGGGCCCGCTCCTCGGCCTCCTTGCGGGACACGCCCAGCACCCGACAGGGGGCCAGGATAATGTTCTCCAGCACCGTCAGGTGGCTCCACAGGTTGAAATGCTGGAACACCATGGCCAGTCGGGTGCGCAGGCGCTGCAACTGCGCCGGGCTGGTGACCTTCATGCCGCCCGGCGCCGGATGGGTGGCGATCAGTTCGCCGTCCAGCTCGATGCGGCCTTCGTCGGCGCGTTCGAGGAAATTGATGCAGCGCAGCATGGTGCTTTTGCCCGAACCGCTGGCGCCGATCATGCTCACCACGTCGCCGGAGCGGGCCTGCAGCGACACACCCTTGAGGACCTCGTTATCGCCGAAGCGTTTGTAGAGGTTTTCGATATTCAATTTGTACATGGAAACTCCCGGGCGCAGCCCTGGAAAAATGGGAGGAACACACACCCTGTAGGAGCCGGCTTGCCGGCGATGAGGCCCTTGAGCCTTGCAGCGATCATTCGGCCGTCATCGCCGGCAAGCCGGCTCCTACAGGTCAGGCGGTGTTTGCAAGATTGATTCAGTGCGCAGGACCGAGGAAGTTCAGCCAACGTCGTTCCGCCAGCCGGAACACGCCCACCAGGCCGAAGGACAAGCCCAGGTAGAGCAACCCGGCAATACCGAAAGACTGGAAGGTCATGAAGGTGGCCGAGTTGGCATCCCGGGCGACCTTGAGGATGTCCGGGATGGTCGCGGTAAAGGCCACCGACGTCGCGTGCAACATCAGGATCACTTCGTTGCTGTAGTACGGCAGCGCCCGGCGCAAGGCCGACGGCAGGATCAGCCGCAGCGACAGTCGCCAGCCGCTCAGGCCATAGGCGTGGGCCGCCTCGATCTCGCCGTAGGGAATGCTGCGGATCGCCCCGGCGAAAATCTCCACGGTGTAGGCGCAGGTGTTGAGCACGAACGCCAGCAAGGTGCAGTTCATCGCATCGCGGAAGAAAGCCTCCAGCAAGGGCTGCTCACGGACCACCGCCATGCCGTAGATCCCGCTGTAGCAGATCAACAGCTGGATATAGAGGGGCGTGCCGCGAAACACGTAGGTAAACGCCTGCACCGGCCAGCGCAGCAACGGATTGCGCGACACCCGCAGCAGCGCCAATGGCAGCGACAGCACGAAACCCATGGCGATGCTGGCGCACAACAGCCAGAGGGTCATGGCCAGGCCCGTCAGGCTTTCGCCGTCCGTGAACAGGAAGGGTTGCCAGTATTGCTGGAACAACTCGATCATCGTGCCGACTCCCGCACACCCAGGTTGAAACGTCGCTCCAGGCAACGCAGCACGTAGTTCGAAGCGCTGGTGATCAGCAGGTAGAGCAGCGCCGCCAGCACCAGGAAATACATCATGTTGAAGGTGCTTTTACCGGCGTCCTGGGCGACCTTGACCAGATCGGCCAGGCCGATGATCGACACCAGCGCCGTGGCCTTGAGCAGTACCAGCCAGTTGTTGCCCAGGCTCGGCAGGGCGAAGCGCATCATCTGCGGGAAGACCACACAGCGAAAGCGCTGCCAGGCGCCCAGCCCATAGGCGGTCGCGGCCTCGGTCTGGCCGTGGGGAATGCTCAGGATGGCGCCGCGAAAGGTCTCGGTGAAATATGCACCGTAGATGAAGCCCAGGGTCACGACACCCGCCACGAAGGGATCGATCTCCATGTAGGGCCAGTCCATGGCCTCGGTCAGGTGGCTGAGCCAGCCTTGCAGGCTGTAGAAAATCAGCAGCATCAGCACCAGGTCCGGAATACCGCGAATCAGCGTGGTGTAGAGGGTCGCCGGCAGATTGAACAGCCGTAGCGGCGAGAGCCTGGCCGTTGCACCGAGCAGCCCCAGGGCCATGCTCACCAGCAGCGACAGCGCCGAGAGCTTGGCGGTGATCCACACGCCATGCAGCAACAGCGGGCCATAGCCTTGCAGGCTGGCGGCATCCAGGCCGAAGAATTCGAGAAAGGTCGTCACATCGATCACCCGTCGTCCAACGCCACGCGCCACCGCCGCACGGTCGGGGCCGTACGGGGGGGCGTGGTCGCCGGGATCAGTTGTTGTAGAGGTCCAGGTCGCCGAAGTATTTCTTCTGCAGTTGGGCGTAGATGCCCTTCTCGTGCAGCGCCTTGATCGCGCCGTTGATCATGCTCTTGAGTTCGTCGTTGCCCTGGCGCACACCGATGGCGATGTCCATCGGGATCAGCGGGTCACTGATCCCCTGGCTGTTCTGGAAGGCCTGGCCCTGGGGCGACTTGAGGAAACTCATTTCAGCCTGCAGCTTGTCCTGGATCGAACCGTCGAGACGGCCATAGACCAGGTCGGCATAGACCTGGTCCTGATTCTGGTAGGCGCGCAGCTTCACCCCACCCGGCGCCAGGCGCGCCTTGGCATAAGCCTCCTGGATGGTGCCCTGCATATAGCCGATGGTCTTGCCCTTCAGGGATTCGGCGGTCGGTTGCAGCCCCGAGTCCTTGCGGGTGACGATGGCCGTCGGGCCGGCGTAGAGCCGGTCGGTGAAGTCGATCTGCTTCTTGCGCGGCTCGGTGACGGTCATCGACGACTCGATGGCGTCGAACTTGCCGGCCTTGAGGGCGGGGATCAGGCCGTCGAAATCATTGCTGACCCAAACGCACTTGAGCTTGAGTTCCTCGCAGATGGCGTTGCCCAGATCGATGCCGAAGCCCTGCACGCCGCCGTCGGCGGTGCTGGATTCAAACGGCGGATAAGACGGATTGGTGCCGAAACGCAGCTCTTTCCATTCCTTGGCGCTTGCGCCGCCGCAGCAAAGCGCCAACGCCAGAACAGGTAAGGTCAGCCATTTATGAGTCATCTTCAGAGTCCCGGATTTATTTGAAGTTATCGCGTGCGGGCGGGGGCCGGCACACTGTTGGACAGGGGCAGAGAATGGGCGGCCAGGGCCGCGCTATCGTTCTTATTGTTATTGAATGAGCCCACGCTCTTGAGGAGCGGCGCTCGTCCTCTCGCGGCCGCTCGGAGGAACCTCGCCGCAAGGAGGCCAGAATGCCAACTCGCGGAACCGGGCGGGTGTCGTAAGCCCGCGCCGAAACAGCCGGAAAAGGCCCGTGACGAGCAGGTCACAGCCGATCCTGTCGAGACACGCTGCGCAGTGGGAGGCGTTGTTCGCATTGCAGCCCAAGCACGGCTAAGGTCTATGGACGGCATGCGTGCTCGGAGTCAGCCCAGGCAAAAATGCAGACTCGACCTGCGATTATTCCGGTTGTACACGACAAATTTGCACTGTTACGATCGGGCATCGTTCGCCCGCCGAACACACCGAAAAAGACAATAAAAGCAGGGAGTTAGTGATGACTGCTCGGGTTTCATCCTCCGCCACCCAGGACCTCGACACCCCAGGTCCCGACGTCCTCGCCGACGTGCGCAACCATATCGGTCACCTGACCCTCAATCGCCCCGCCGGGCTCAACGCCCTCACCCTCGACATGGTCCGCGCCCTGCAGCAGCAGCTCGACGCCTGGGCCCACGACCCACGGGTCCGCGCGGTGGTCCTGCGCGGTGCCGGCGAGCGGGCCTTCTGTGCCGGCGGCGATATCCGCTCGCTATATGACAGCTACAAGAGCGGCGGGCGCCTGCACGAAGACTTCTTCGTCGAGGAATACGCCCTGGACCTGACCATCCACCACTACCGCAAACCGGTGCTGGCACTGATGGACGGCTTTGTCCTCGGTGGCGGCATGGGCCTGGTGCAAGGCGCCGACCTGCGGGTGGTCACCGAACGCAGCCGCCTGGCCATGCCAGAAGTCGCCATCGGCTACTTTCCGGATGTCGGCGGCAGTTATTTCCTGCCACGCATTCCGGGCGAGCTGGGTATCTACCTGGGGGTCAGCGGCGTGCAGATCCGCGCCGCCGACGCCCTCTATTGCGGCCTGGCCGACTGGTACCTGAGCAGCGACAAACTGGCCCTGCTGGACGAACGCCTCGATCACCTGGAATGGCATGACACGCCGCTCAAGGACCTCCAGGGCCTGCTGGCCAAACTCGCCGTGCAAACCCTGCCCGACGCGCCGCTGGACGCACTGCGCCCGGCCATCGACCACTTCTTCGCCCTGCCGGATGTGCCGAGCATGGTCGAGCAACTGCGCGAAGTGACCGTCGCCGACAGCCATGAATGGGCGCGGGAAACCGCCGACCTGCTGGAGACCCGCTCGCCCCTGGCCATGGCCGTGACCCTGGAAATGCTCCGGCGCGGCCGCCATCTGGCCCTGGAAGACTGCTTCGCCTTGGAACTGCACCTGGATCGCCAGTGGTTCGACCGGGGCGACCTGATGGAAGGCGTGCGCGCCCTGCTGATCGACAAGGACAAGACCCCACGCTGGAACCCTCCGACCTTGCGCGAACTGGACGCCGAGCATGTCGCCAGCTTTTTCCATGGCCTCGACGCGAACGGGAACTGAACCATGCACGATATTGAACTGAGCGAAGAACAAGTGATGATCCGCGACATGGCCCGGGACTTCGCCCGCGGCGAGATCGCGCCCCATGCCCAGGCCTGGGAAAAAGCCGGCTGGATCGACGACGGCCTGGTGGCCAAGATGGGCGAACTGGGCCTGCTGGGCATGGTGGTGCCCGAGGAATGGGGCGGCACCTATGTCGACTACGTGGCCTATGCCCTGGCCGTGGAAGAAATTTCCGCCGGCGACGGTGCCACCGGCGCGCTGATGAGCATTCACAACTCGGTCGGCTGCGGACCGATCCTCAACTACGGCAGCCAGGCGCAGAAAGAAACCTGGCTGGAACGGCTCGCCACCGGCCAGGCCATCGGCTGCTTCTGCCTCACTGAACCCCAGGCCGGCTCGGAAGCCCACAACCTGCGGACCCGCGCCGAATTGAAGGACGGCCAGTGGGTGATCAATGGCGCCAAGCAGTTCGTCAGCAACGGCAAGCGCGCCGAACTGGCGATTGTCTTTGCCGTCACCGATCCCCATCTGGGCAAGAAAGGCCTCTCGGCCTTCCTGGTGCCTACCAACACACCAGGCTTTGTCGTCGATCGTAGCGAACACAAGATGGGCATCCGCGCCTCCGACACCTGCGCGGTGACCCTCAACCAGTGCAGCGTGCCCGAGGCCAATCTGCTGGGCGAACGCGGCAAGGGCCTGGCCATTGCCCTGTCGAACCTGGAAGGCGGGCGCATCGGCATCGCCGCCCAGGCACTGGGCATTGCCCGCGCGGCCTTCGAAGCGGCGCTGGCCTATGCACGGGAGCGAGTGCAGTTCGACAAGCCGATCATCGAGCACCAGAGCATCGCCAACCTGCTGGCCGACATGCACACCCGGATCAACGCCGCACGACTGCTGATCCTCCATGCGGCGCGCCTGCGCAGTGCCGGGCAGCCGTGCCTGTCGGAGGCGTCCCAGGCCAAGCTGTTCGCCTCGGAAATGGCCGAGAAGGTCTGCTCCTCGGCCATGCAGATTCATGGGGGGTATGGGTATCTGGAAGATTATCCGGTGGAGCGGTACTACCGGGATGCGCGGATCACGCAGATCTACGAAGGGTCGAGCGAGATTCAGCGGATGCTGATTGCGCGGGAACTGAGGCACTACCTCGTGTGACGCCAAAAGCATCGCGAGCAAGCTCGGCTCCTACAGGTTATCGGTTGGTCACAAATGAGTGGTTCAACCAAAATCCTGTAGGAGCCGAGCTTGCTCGCGATGGGGCTGTCAGCCCCACACAAATCCTACGCCTTGACCAACGCCTGGCACTCCACCTCCACCCGCGCGTCCATCAGTAGCTTACCGGCCTGAAAGGTGGTCCGCGCCGGTCGACTGCCGGCCTTGAAATGCTTCATATACACGTCGTTCATCGCGGCAAAATCCTTGATATCGGCGAGGATCACCATACACCTCACAACGTTTTCCATGGACGAGCCGTTGCGCTCCAGCGTCCCGCGTATCCGTGCCAAGGCCTGCTCCATCTCCCCCCGAATACCGCCACTCACCAACTTGCCGGCATCATCGCTGCCCAGCACACCCGACAGGTACAGCCACTCGCCGACACGGACCACTTTGGAAAACGGAAGACTCGGTTGTTCACCCAGAAATTGCAGTTTGGGCCGCAGCGTGGCAGCAGGCCACTCAGGCAGATAACGGGAAACAATGGCTGCGTACTGGCCCGAATCCTTGAGCGACTGCAACGCCCGGTTCAGTGCTTCACGCAGCTCGCGGTCCTGCTGACGCACACCGATGGCAATCGCGCTGCCCAAGCGCTCATCGATGACCACGGGCCCGGTAAATTCGAAACCCTTGCCCTGTGGTGTTTTCAAAAAGGCTTCGGCGATTTCCAGGGTGTCCTGTAGCGTCGCGTCGATTTCACCGGCCAGCAGGCTGCGGACTAGTTCATCGTTCAAGGCGTAGCTGCGAATAGCAATACCCTGCGCCCCCCACTGGGCTTTTGCATAGGCTTCGCGGCTGGTCCCCCTCAGTACACCGATCTGCTTGCCCTTGAGCGACGTGACCTCCGGCAGCAGGCCACTGCCCTTGCGCGCCACCAGGCGGCTGCTCAGCGAGTAGAGTGGATCGCTAAAGTCGATCTTCTGGCGGCGCTCGGGCGTCGGGGTCATGGGCATGATCGCATCGAACTTTCCGGCTTCGAGCGCCGGAATCATGCCCGCATAGTCCTGGTCGACCCAGACGCAGCTGCGCTTGAGCTCGGAACAGAGGGCATTGCCCAGTTCGATGTTCAGGCCAACCAACTCGCCTTGTGCATTGCGACTTTCAAAAGGAGGGACCAGGGCTTCGACACCAAAACGGATCTCAGCCCCCGGGCTTGTGGCGGCCACACAAAGCGTGGAAGCGCTCAACAGGGCAATCGCGACAAAACCGCCCCTGCAGAATATACGTGACCACCTGGCAAAAACATCCATAGCAACGTCCTTCAGATAGAGAGATCGAAGAGTGTCGATGACACCCGCTTGTAGCGAACAAGCGATCTTTCTACGAAGGCGTTACTGCCTCAACGGGACCTATCGTCAAAGCTTGTGGGACAGGTCTGAGTTTTACTCGCGTAAATCCAGACCCACCCCATACGGCGAACAGTACGCCTCAACGATCCTTGAACTGCGCCTCACGCTTGGCGATGAACGCCGCCATGCCTTCCTTCTGATCCTGGGTGGCGAACGCCGCGTGGAACACCCGACGCTCGAAACGCACGCCTTCCGACAGGCTGACCTCAAAGGCACGGTTGACGCTTTCCTTGACCATCATGCTGATGGGCACCGACTTGCTGGCAATCAACGCCGCCACCTTCAGCGCTTCCTCAAGCAGATCATCGGCCGGCACGATCCGCGCCACGATGCCGCAACGCTCGGCTTCCACCGCATCGATAAAGCGCCCGGTCAGGCACATTTCCATGGCCTTGGCCTTGCCCACCGCACGGGTCAGGCGCTGGGTGCCGCCCATGCCCGGCAGCACGCCGAGGTTGATTTCCGGCTGGCCGAACTTGGCGTTGTCGCCGGCCAGGATGAAGTCGCACATCAGCGCCAGTTCACAACCGCCGCCCAGGGCAAAACCGGACACCGCGGCGATAATCGGCTTGCGCCGGTTGGCCACCCGGTCACTGTCGCTGAACAGGTCGTCCAGGTAGATCTGCGGGTAGGTCAGTTCGGCCATTTCCTTGATGTCGGCCCCCGCCGCGAAGGCCTTCTTCGAGCCGGTCAGCACGATGCAGCCGATGTTCGGATCGGCTTCCAGGGCGTCCAGCGCCTGGTTCAGCTCGCTGACGATCTGGGCGTTCAAGGCGTTGAGCGCCTGCGGGCGGTTCAGGGTAATCAGGCCGACACGGTCCTTGATGTCCAGCAGAATGGTTTCATAACTCATCGATAGATTCCTTGATCACAGGTTGCGCGAAATGACCATGCGCTGAATGTCGCTGGTGCCTTCGTAAATCTGGCAGACCCGCACGTCGCGGTAAATCCGCTCCAACGGGAAGTCGTTCAAATAGCCATAGCCGCCCAGGGTTTGCAAGGCTTGCGAGCAGACCTTCTCGGCCATCTCGGATGCGAACAACTTGGCCATGGAGGCCTCCACCAGCGCCGGCTTGCCGCTGTCACGCAGGGCTGCGGCGTAGTGCACCATCTGCCGGGCCACGGCGATCTGGGTGGCCATGTCCGCCAGGCGGAACGCCACGGCCTGGTGCTCGATCAGCGCCTTGCCGAAGCTTTGCCGCTCGCGGGCATAGTCCCGCGCCGCCTCGAACGCGGCCCGGGCCATGCCCACCGATTGCGCGGCGATGCCGACACGACCGCCTTCCAGGTTGGCCAGGGCGATGCGGTAGCCCTCGCCCTCCTCGCCCAGGCGGTTGGCAACCGGCACCTTCACGTCCTCGAAGAGGATCTGGCAGGTGTCGGAGGCATGCTGGCCAAGCTTGTCCTCGACCCGTGCGACGACATAGCCCGGCGAGTCGGTGGGTACGATAAAGGCGCTGATACCGCGCTTGCCCGCGGCCGGATCGGTCACCGCGAAGACGATCACCACCCCGGCGTTCTGCCCGGAGGTGATGAACTGCTTGCAGCCGTTGAGCACGTAATGGTCGCCCTCAAGCCGGGCACGGGTCTTCAGGCCGCTGGCATCGGAGCCGGCCTGGGGTTCGGTCAGGGCGAAAGCGCCGAGCATGGCGCCGCTGGCCAGCGGCGGCAGGAAACGGGCTTTCTGCTCCTCGCTACCGAACTTGAGGATCGGCACGCAACCGACCGAATTGTGCACGCTCATGATGGTCGAGCAGGCGCCGTCGCCGGCGGCGATTTCTTCCAGGGCCATGGCGTAGGCCAGGTAGCCGGTGTCGCAGCCGCCCCACTGTTCCGGGACCAGCATGCCGAAAAAGCCCAGCCCGGCCATTTCGCCGATGGCTTCCTTGGGAAAGCGGTGCTCGCGGTCCCATTCGGCGGCGAAGGGTTTCAGGCGCTCCTGGGCAAAATCCCGGGCTACCTCGCCGATTTGCTGTTGTTCATCGCTGGGTAACATGGCAACTCCAAAGCTCTTTACGAAACTAGTACAGGCACTCGACCGCCATCGCCGTGGCTTCGCCGCCGCCGATGCAGATGGCCGCGACCCCGCGTTTCAGGCCTTTCTGGCGCAGGGCCGAGAGCAGGCTGACCAGAATCCGCGCGCCGGACGCGCCGATCGGGTGGCCCAGGGCACAGGCGCCGCCGTGCACGTTGACCTTGTCGTGGGGCAGTTCCAGCTTCTGCATGGTCACCAGAGTGACCACGGCGAAGGCTTCATTGATTTCGAAGCGATCGACCTGGTCCAGGGACCAACCGGTTTTCTTCATCAGTTTCTCGATCGCCCCCACTGGGGCCACGGGGAACAGGCCCGGGGTATCGGCGAACGCCGCATGGCCGTGAATCACCGCCAGCGGCTTGAGGCCACGCTTCTGTGCTTCGGACTGACGCATCAGCACCAGCGCCGCCGCGCCGTCGGAAATCGAACTGGAGTTCGCCGCCGTGACCGTACCGCCTTCGCGGAACGCCGGCTTCAGGCTGGCGATCTTGTCCAGCTTGGCCTTGGGTGGTTGTTCGTCGTCGCTGATCAGTCGCTGTTCCTTGCCCACCGTGACCGTCAGGGGCACGATTTCCTCGCGGAAGCGGCCCTCGCGGATGGCTTCCTGGGCGCGGGTCAGGGACGCCACGGCAAAGGCATCCTGGGTTTCACGGCTGAAACCGTGGTTCTCGGCGCAATCCTCGGCGAAGGTGCCCATCAGGCGACCCTTGTCGTAGGCGTCTTCGAGGCCGTCGAGGAACATGTGGTCGAGCACCTGGCCGTGGCCCATGCGGTAGCCGCTGCGGGCGCGGTCCAGCAGGTACGGCGCGTTGGACATGCTTTCCATGCCACCGGCCACTACCACCTCGGCGCTGCCGGCCAGGAGCATGTCGTGGGCGAGGATGGTCGCTTCCATGCCGGAACCGCACATCTTGTTCAGGGTGGTGCAACGGGTGGACTTGTCCAGCCCGGCCCCGAGGGCCGCCTGGCGGGCCGGTGCCTGGCCGAGGCCGGCGGACAGCACACAGCCGAACAGCACGTGCTCGACCGCTTCCGGCGCCACGGCGGCGCGCTCGACGGCGGCGCGGATGGCGGCGGCGCCCAGTTGCGGCGCGCTGAGGCTTTTCAGGTCGCCCTGGAAGCCGCCCATGGGGGTGCGCACGGCACTGACGATAACGATGGGATCGTGGTTACTCATGATCGATTCTCCTATTTCGCGGCCATGCGCAAGGCGCCGTCGAGACGGATCACCTCGCCATTGAGCATGCTGTTTTCAATGATATGCCGAACCAGCGCGGCGTACTCGGAGGGCTTGCCCAGGCGTGGCGGGAACGGTACGCCGGCCGACAGCGAAGCACGGACTTCGGGGGTCATGCCGGCCATCATCGGGGTTTCGAAAATGCCCGGGGCGATGGTCATCACGCGAATGCCGAAGCGGGCCAGTTCGCGGGCGGCCGGCAGGGTCAGGCTGACGATGGCGCCCTTGGAGGCGGCATAGGCGGCCTGGCCGATCTGGCCGTCATAGGCGGCGGCGGAGGCGGTATTGATGATCACCCCGCGCTCGCCGTCGGCGTCCGCCTCGGTCTCGGCGATGGCGGCAGCAGCCAGGCGCAGCAGGTTGAAACTGCCGATCAGGTTGACGTTGATCACCTGGCTGAAGCTGTCCAGCAGATGGGGGCCGTTCTTGCCGAGGATCTTTTCACCGCGCACGATGCCGGCGCAGTTGACCAGGCCGTGCAGCCCGCCAAAGGCGTCGACCGCGGCCTTGACCGCCGCCTGGGCCTGGGCCTCCTGGGTGATGTCGGCCACCAAGCTGCGGGCTTGCGCGCCGAGTTTTTCCGCCTGGGCGGCAACGGCCTCGGCATTGAGGTCCACCAGCATCACCTTGGCACCGGCGGCCACCAACATTTGCGCGGTGGCCGCACCGAGGCCGGAAGCCCCGCCGCTGACCATGAAAGCCTTGTCTTGAATGTTCATTGCATCTGTCCTTCGTTAAAACCGTAAACAACTCTGATGATCGACACTGTCCCCTTGTAGGAGCTGGCTTGCCAGCGATGAGGCCCGCAAGCCTTGCATCGCCAATCCGGCCGTCATCGCCAGCAAGCCGGCTCCCACAATTGAGCATTTCAGCGCCAATCCCTGTTTCGTGTACTCAGGTGCCGGCCTGGGCCTTGGCGATTTCCTGATTACGCAAGATAAAACGTTGCAACTTGCCGCTTGGCGTCTTGGGCAGCTCGTCGACGAATTCGATTTCCCGTGGGTAGGCGTGGGCCGCCAGGCGCTTGCGCACATGCAGGCGCAACTCTTCGGCCAACTGCGGCTCGGCACGGTACTGCGCGCCGAGCACCACGAAGGCCTTCACCACCTCGGTACGCTCCGGGCAAGG
Organism: Pseudomonas batumici; assembly: GCF_000820515.1. Lineage (GTDB taxonomy): Bacteria > Pseudomonadota > Gammaproteobacteria > Pseudomonadales > Pseudomonadaceae > Aquipseudomonas > Aquipseudomonas batumici. The sequence continues at coordinate 75,119 of NZ_JXDG01000041.1, forward strand.
CTTGCCGACCACCGCCGCCTCCACCACCGCCGGATGTTCCACCAAGGCGCTTTCCACATCGAACGGACCGACCCGGTAGCCCGAGGTGGTGATCACGTCGTCATTGCGCCCGACGAAGCTGATGCTGCCGTCCGCATTCAGCTCCACGGTGTCGCCGCTGAGGTAGTACCGGCCGACGAAGGCCTTGGTCTCGAAGCCCTTGTAGCCGTTGAACCAGAACATCGGCGACTGCGAGCGGTCCAGCGCGAGAATCCCCGGCTGCCCGACCGTCAGCTCCCGCTGCTGCTCGTCCAGCACCACGATGCGATGCCCGGGCGAGGCAAACCCCGCCGAACCGATATGCACCGGATGTTCGAGGCCGTGGTGATTGCACAGCACCATGCCCATTTCGGTCTGGCCGTAGTGATCGAGAATGGTCACCCCCAGGGTGTCGGCGAACCAGCGGATCACCTCCGGGTTCAGCGGCTCGCCGGCACTGCTGACCACCCGCAGGCGGCCCTTGACCCTGCCGGCGAAGGCCTCGCCCGCGGCAATCAGCAAGCGGTAGGCGGTGGGCGATCCGGTGAGGTTGGTGATGCCGTATTTCTCGATGATCCGGCAGGTGCTTTCCACACTGAACGGGCCATCGTAGAAGGTGATGGGATGACCCATGCCCAAGGGCCCGGTGATGCCGAAGTAAAGGCCGTAGGCCCAGCCCGGATCGGCGACGTTCCAGAACGCGTCCTCCGGGCGCAGGTCGACCGCGTCGCGGGTGTAGTTCTGGAACGCGATGATCGCCTTGAGCGGCACTTCAAGGGGTTTCGCCGGGCCGGTGGTGCCCGAGGTGAACATCAGCAGGAACGGGTCCTCGCCCGTGAGCAGCACCGGCTCGCAGTAGGCCGGGTAATTGTCCAGTTCGGCCCAGAAGCTGAAATCGCCGCGCGCGATGCCCTGCCCCTTGGGGCCGCCGACCGTGACGATGGCCGGGCAGTCGGCGACTTCGCTCAGTTTGCCGCGGTTGGCGGCGTCGGTGACCACCAGCTTGGCGCCGGAGCTGCCCAGGCGATGCTCGATGGCCTTGGGGCCGAAGGCGGTGAACAGCGGCTGGTAGATGGCACCGATGCGCCAGGTGGCGAACAGCGTGACCAGCAGTTCGACATTGCGCGGCAACAGCGCGGCGACCTTGTCGCCACGGCGCACGCCCTGGGCCAGCAGGAAGTTGGCAAAGCGCCCGGCCTTGTCCTGCAACTCGCTGAAGGTGTAGACCGCACTACTGCCGTCGCGGCCTTCCCAGAACAGCGCGATCCGCCCCGGCAAGGCATGCCGGTCGCAGCATTCGATACAGGCGTTGAGCGCCGTCAAAGTCCCTTTGAGGCCCGCTTGGGCCGCTTGCTGATAATCGAAGTCCGCCGTGGCAGTCTGATAGTCGCGCATGTCCGGAATCTCTCGGTCTTGTTATTGGAAGGAACCGTAGAAAAATCCTGGAAATAGTCGCGCTGTCAGGGACTTGGGACAATGGTCAAAGCTTTCAACCTGATTGACTGGTTTGGCCAATAACCGGGCCTCCTACAGGTTGCGCGCAAGACGGGTCAGTGCACCTCGTTGAGGATCAGGCTGCGGTAATGTCCCGGATTGGACCCGGACCATTTGCGAAAGGCCTTGTAGAACGAACTGGCGTCGGCGAAGCCCAGCCGTGTGGCGATCTCGGCGAAGCTGATCGACGGTTCCGCCAGCCAGGCAATCGCCCACTCCTTGCGCACGCTGTCCTTGAGGCCCTGGTAGGTCTGCCCTTCTTCCGCCAGCCGGCGACGCAGGGTCGAGGCCGACATGCACAATTGCAGGGCCAAGCCTTCGGTTTCCGGCCAGTCCGCGGCGGGCAGCTGGCGCAGGTCCTGGCGGATCCGGCTGGCCAGGCTCCGGGCATCGCGGTACTTGACCAGGATATTGGCCGGTGCCAGCGCCAGGAACCGCTGCAGTTCCCCGGCACTGCGCTTGATCGGCAGGTCCAGGCAGTCGGCGGAAAAGATCATCCGGGTGCGCGGCCGGTCAAAGCGCAGGTTCTCGGAAAACATCACCCGATAGTCTTCGCGATAATCCGGCTCGGCGCAGCGCAACTCGATGGCCAGGATCGGGATACGCCGCCCGGCCAGCCAGCAGGCCACGCCATGGACGATCATCCAGTAGGTGAAATAGGTGAACGGCCGCAGTGCCTGCCCCTGCGGCTCCAGCAGGACGATTTCCGCCAGGCTCTGCTGGCGCACCAACTGGGCCGGCAGGCGTTCGAGCATCAACGAGAGGAAGCCCAGCACCGCGTCCAGCCCGGCGGCCACCGTCGGCTGCGCCATGCCCGCGCGGCACAGGTAGGCGAAACTGCCGGCGCGCAGCTTGCGCGGGTCCATGCCGAAGAACTCGTCATCGTTGCGCCGCGCCAACAGGCGCCACAACCGCGCGTAATCGCTGGCCGGGACCCGGGCATCGGCCTGTTCCAGCAGCGCCGGGGCGATCCCGAGCTTGTCCAGCACCTGAATGGTGTCCGCACCGGGGGCGCAACTCTGCAGCAGTGCCTCGTGCACCAGGTGGATGGAGATGGTGTCTTTTTCCGACATTGGCCGTCACTCAAGCCCTGTACTGATCCGTGTGGCGGCTATCTTAACAGCGCCCGTCCCCTGTAGGAGCCAGCTTGCTGGCGATGAACGTCGCCACACCGCGATCATACTGATGCCCCGCGTTATCGTTGACGACCATCGCCAGCAAGCTGGCTCCTACAAGTCGGTGTTTCAACACACTTCATGAACAGGCGCACCACGCTTTGCGCCTTGCCCCGTTCGCCGTGGGTCTTAGGATGTACGCAACCCTCACAAGGAGTCACTCCATGTTCGCCGGATTCCGGAAAGACCAGCGCCACGTCAACGGTGTGGACATTGCCTACCGCATCGGCGGCAGCGGGCCAGGCCTGCTGCTGCTGCACGGCCACCCGCAGACGCATGTCATCTGGCACAAGGTCGCCGGTGACCTGGCCAAACACTTCACCGTGGTCGCCGCCGACCTGCGCGGCTATGGCGACAGCACCCGGCCAGCGGCCGACGAGCAGCACCTCAACTACTCCAAGCGCGAGATGGGCCGCGACGGCGTGGCCCTGATGGAGTCCCTGGGTTTCAGCGAGTTCTCGATCCTCGCCCACGACCGCGGCGCCCGCGTCGCCCATCGCCTGGCCCTCGACCATCCCCAGGCTGTGCAACGCCTGGTGCTGCTGGATATCGCCCCGACCCTGGCGATGTACACCCAGACCGACGAAGCCTTCGCCCGCGCCTACTGGCACTGGTTCTTCCTGATCCGCCCGGCACCGCTGCCGGAAACCCTGATCGAAGCCAACCCCGAACAGTACCTGCGCAGCGTGATGGGCAGTCGCAGCGCCGGCCTCAAGCCCTTTACCGACGAAGCCTTCAGCGAATATGTGCGCTGCATCAGCCTGCCCGGCAGCGCGCGCGGCATCTGCGAAGACTACCGCGCCAGCGCCGGCATCGACCTGGAACACGACCGCGCCGACATCGAGGCCGGGCGCTCGCTGAACATGCCGCTGCTGGCGCTCTGGGGCGCCGAAGGCACCGTGGGCCGCTGCTTCGATCCGCTGCGCGAATGGCAGAAGGTCGCCACCGATGTGCGCGGCAAGGCCCTGCCCGGCGGTCACTACCTGGCCGAGGAAGTCCCGGAACAGTTGCTCGGCGAAGTCCTGGCCTTCCTGCGCTGAACCGCTGGCCCCCAAGGCACTGATCCACCCCTTCCCCCATGGGCCTCCGCCAACGGCCCATGACGGGATCGGCTTGCCCCCTCTTCCCCCAAACCCGCGACGAGACAATAACAATGACAATCCGCAAACTGCTGGGAACCCTGTATATCCAGGTGGTCATCGCCATTGTGCTGGGGGTGTTGATCGGTCACCACTGGCCGCAGACCGGCATCGACCTCAAGCCCCTGGGCGACGGTTTCATCAAGCTGATCAAGATGATCATCGGCCCGATCATCTTCTGCACGGTGGTCTCCGGCATCACCAGCATGCACGACGTGAAACAGGTCGGGCGGGTGGGCGGCAAGGCGCTGCTTTACTTCGAAATCGTCTCCAGCCTCGCCCTGGCGATCGGCCTGCTGGCCGCCCATGCCTTGCACCCGGGCTCGGGTTTCAATGTCGATGTGAAAACCCTCGACACCTCGGCCATCGCCAACTTCGTCGGCCAGGCCCAGCATGGCGAAGGCGTGACCGGTTTCCTGCTGCATGTAATCCCCACCACCTTCTTCGACGCCTTCGCCCAGGGCGAGATCCTGCCGGTGCTGTTCGTCTCGATCCTGTTCGGCCTGGCGCTGGTGATGGTCGGCGAAAAGGCCCGCCCGCTGGTGGGGGTGATTCACCAGGCCAGCGAGGTGTTCTTCCGCATCGTCGGCATGATCGCCCGGGTGGCGCCGATCGGCGCGTTCGGGGCGATGGCCTTCACCATCGGCAAATACGGCCTGGGCTCGCTGCTGCCGCTGATGAAGCTGGTCGGCACCTTCTACCTGACCGCCTTCATCTTCATCATCTGCGTACTGGGCAGCATCGCCCGCTATGCCGGTTTCAGCATCTGGCGCCTGCTGGGCTACATCAAGTCGGAACTGCTGATCGTGCTCGGCACCAGTTCGTCGGAGTCCGCCCTGCCGCAACTGATCCAGAAGCTGGAAAGCCTGGGCTGCTCCAAGGGCGTGGTGGGCATCGTGGTGCCCACCGGCTACACCTTCAACCTCGACGGCACCAATATCTACATGACCCTGGCGGTGCTGTTCCTGGCCCAGGCGACCAATATCGACCTGACGCTGGAGCAACAGCTGACCTTGCTGGCGGTGACCATGCTCACCTCCAAGGGTGCCGGCGCGGTGGTCGGTGCCGGCTTCGTCGCCCTGGCCGCGAGCCTTGCGGTGGTGCCGACCGTACCGGTGGCGGCGATGGTGCTGATCCTCGGGGTGGACCGGTTCATGGCCGAGTGTCGCTCCCTGACCAACATCATTGGCAACGCCGTGGCCTCGCTGGTGGTGGCGGCCTGGGAAGGCGAACTGGACCGCGACAAGATGGCGCCGATTGCCCTCAAGCGCGAACGCAAGGCCCTGGCTGCCCAGGCGGCGACCGATACGACCAAGGCAACCACATAACCCTGTGGGAGCCGGCTTGCCGGCGATGGCGGCCACACAGTCGATGCAAGTCTCGCGGGCCTCATCGCTGCGATGCGGCGTCCCGACAAGCCAGCTCCTACAGGGTGTGGGGCAACACGATACGTTGCGGTGATACGCCAAATTGTGGGAGCCGGCTTGCTGGCGATGACGGCCACATAGGCGATGTAGGACTTGCGGGCCTCATCGTCGGAACGCCGCCCGCAGCAAGCCGGCTCCTACAAGGTTCGTGCAATGCTTGAGACTCCGGCGCTGCCACGATGCTTTCGCCCTTCCCATCCAATGCTATTCTGGCGGCTCCTGCCGCCAGTGTTCGTTGCTTCGTCCATGAGCCCAAAGAAAGACACCGTGCCCCTGCCCGAAGACCTGCGCGTATTCCTGACCGTCATCCGCAAGGGCGGCTTCGCGGCCGCCGCCGATGAACTGGGCCTGTCGCCCGCCTACGTCAGCAAGCGCATCCAGATCCTCGAAACCACCCTCGCCACCCGCCTGCTGCACCGCACCAGCCGGCGTATCGCCCTGACCGAAGATGGCGAGCGGGTGCAACGCTGGGCGGTACGCATCCTCGAGGACTTCCAGCAACTCAACGACGAACTGTCCGAAGCCCACGACAGCCCCAGCGGCCGCCTGCACCTGTGCAGCAGCTTCGGCTTCGGGCGCAATCACGTGGCCCCGGCGCTGTCGTTGCTGGCCGAGCGCTACCCGGACCTGGAGATCCGTCTGGACCTGTTCGACCGTGTGGTGGACATCGTCAGCGAGGGTTTCGACCTGGAAATCCGCGTGGGCGACGACATCCCCGGCCAGCATATCGGCCGGCGCCTGGTGAGCAATCGACGGGTGCTGTGCGCGGCGCCCGCCTACCTGGAACGGCGTGGCATGCCGCAGCAGTTGAGCGACCTGGAACAGCACGACTGCCTGGTACTCAAGGAACGCGACAACGCCTTCGGCATCTGGAACCTGGAGCGTGACGGCAGCCAGGACAGCGTGCGGGTGCGCGGGCCGTTGTCATCCAACAGCGGCGAGATCGTCCTGCAATGGGCCTTGGATGGACGCGGCATCCTGCTGCGCTCCCTGTGGGACGTCAAACCGCTGCTGGAACAGGGTCGACTGGTGCGGGTGCTGGACGACTACACCCAGAGCGCGAATGTCTGGGCGGTGTACCCGACGCGACTGGCGTACTCGGGCAAATTGCGGGTGTGTGTGGAGTTTCTGCAGGAGCACTTTCGACAGCTGTCGATCTAGCAATACCTGTAGGAGCGAGCTTGCTCGCGATGGACGTCAACGATAACGCTGGGCACCTGATACCCCGCGGTGTCCTGACTACCATCGCGAGCAAGCTCGCTCCTACAAAGGACCAATGCTCGCTTAACTGAACGTATTGGCTTCAGGCCAACCAGGGATTGGCCTGCAAATGCGCCCGTTCGAACGCCCTGATCTCCTCGCTACGCTGCAAGGTCGTGCCGATGGCATCCAAACCCAGCATCAACGCGTTCTTGCGCAGCGCATCGATCTGGAACTCGATGACACTGCCATCCTGCAAACGGATCTGCTGAGCCTCGAGATCAATGGTGATCTCGGCACTCTGCGACTGGCTCACCACCTGCCCCAGCCGCTGCACGGTCGCTTCGTCCAGGGTGATCAACAACACCCCGTTGCGCTGGCAGTTATCGTAGAAGATCCCGGCGAAACTGCTGCCGATCAACGCCCGGATCCCCACCTGCTTCAAGCCCCACACCGCATGTTCACGGCTGGAGCCGCAACCGAAGTTCGGCCCGACCACCATGAAGCGGGCATCTTTCCAGGCCGGCTGGTTCAGCACGAACCCGGGGTTGGGTTCACCCGAAGGCAAGACCCGCAGGTCGAAGAACAACCCGCGGTCCAGCCCGTTGCGATCGATCCCCTTGAGAAACTGTTTGGGCATAATCACGTCGGTGTCGATATTGGCCGCCAGCATCGGCGCGGCCTTGCCGGTGACTTGGGAAAACGGCTGCATGCTCATGGCCTTGGCTCCAGGTGGCGAATATCGGTCAGGTGTCCGGCAATGGCGGCCGCGGCGACCATCGCCGGGCTCATCAAATGCGTACGGGCCCCGGCGCCCTGGCGCCCTTCGAAATTGCGGTTGGTGCTGGAGGCGCAGCGGTCGCCGGGCTCCAGCACGTCGTCGTTCATCGCCAGGCACATCGAACAGCCCGATTGCCGCCACTCGAAACCGGCCTCGATAAACACCGCCGCCAACCCTTCGGCCTCGGCCTGATCACGTACCTGGGTGGAACCGGGCACGATCATCGCCCGCACATGCCTGGCCACGTGCTGGCCGCGCACCACCCGGGCGGCATCCCGCAGGTCCTCGATCCGGGCGTTGGTGCAGGAGCCGATAAAGGCGTGGCTGATCACGATCTGGTTCAGCGGCATGCCGGCCTCCAGCCCCATGTAGTCCAAGGCGCGGCGCATGTCCTGGCGCAGGATCGGGTCGCTGATGTCTTGCGGATCCGGCACGCTTGCGCCGATGGGCGCCGCCTGATCCGGGCTGGTGCCCCAGGTGACCATGGGTTCCAGCGTCCCGGCATCCAGCTCGACTTCGCGGTCGAAGCGCGCGCCGACATCGCTGTACAAGGTCCGCCAGGAGGCCACGGCCTGCTCCCACAGCTCGCCCTTGGGTGCCCGGGGCTTGTCCTTGAGATAGGCGAAGACTTTCTCGTCCGGGGCCATGAAGGCACCGCGCGCCCCCGCCTCCACCGCCATATTGCAGATGGTCATGCGCGCCTCGACGCTCAGGGCATCGATGGTCGAACCACGGAACTCGATGGCATAGCCGGTGGCCCCGGAAGCGCCGATCCTGCCGATCAGCGCCATGATCACGTCCTTGGACGTCAGCCCCGGCGCCAGCTCGCCGCCGACCGTCACCCGCATCGTCTTCAGGCGTTTGTAGACCAAGGTCTGGGACGCCAGCAGGTGCTCGATCTCCGAGGTCCCGATACCGAAACCGAAAGCCCCCAACGCGCCATAGGTGGTGGTGTGACTGTCACCGGCGGCCACTACCATGCCCGGCAGGATAAAACCCTGTTCGGGCGCAATCACATGTTCGATGCCCTGGCGCTTGTCAAGTACGTCGAACAGATCTATACCGAAATCTTCACAGTTCTCGGCCAGGTAGGACACCTGCCGCGCACCTCCGGCATCCGGCATCGCGGCAATGCGCTTGGGCGCGGTGGGGTTCACATGGTCGACCACGGCCAGGGCGGTATTCGCCCGCCAGATGCCGCGCCGGGCTTCGCGCAGGCCGCTGAAGGCCTGGGGGCTGGTGTATTCGTTGATGACCTGACGGTCGATATACAGCAGGACATGGCCCTGGTCATCGAGGCGACACACCGTATGGGAATCGATGTGCTTGTCGTAGAGGGTTCTGGTTTGAGTCATGGTGGCGCTCGCAGGAAGGAAAGTACGCGAGGCTGTCGGATCACGGCGGCAGGCCGACAGACGTCGCGCCCATCATAGGCGGCGGCAACGGTCCATCAATGGCGGGAGGGTGATGGCTGGGAACATGGATCGTGTTGGATCGGACGAGTAGTCATTGTCATCAGTGACTTATAACCGACACAATAGAAAGGTACTACACGATATAACCATGCAACCGACAGCCCGCAAAAGAACGGCCGACTTGAGCTATAAAATGGACAGGACAGGAACTGAAAGGAATTCTGATGATCACAGACACAGATAACGGTACCAAAAAGCTTGGAGTACTGCTTGCCATGAGACCCAGCCTATCGAATCTCGTCAAGTCACAGAAAATAGCATTTGGCCTTGCGTTGGCGGGCATTGCGGCGCTGTTCGGCGCCAAACGACTGATTGAGTGGGCACTTAAGGAGCCGGTGGCCGAGTCCTGGGTCGATCTGACGCTGGTACTGTCGGCCTACCTGTATTTTTTCATGATCCCTGCCCTCCAGGCCCATATCAGCAAAAAGCTGAGGAAGCGTGCCGCCCGCCGTCAGAGGCAGGCACCCGACCAGGTCACCGCACCCGTCAGCGTGACGGTGACCACGACGCCATGGCCGGAGAAACAACCACAAGAGCGCCTGGCCCGCCCCGTGCCGCGTCGAGACCAGACCGCCAGGACCGGACGCTGAGCCGCTGACACTACACGCAAGACAGAACGGGGAGCCAAGGCTCCCCGTTTCGTTATCTGGCCAATAGGTAAGCGGATCAGGCCTTCGTATTGATCGACATGCTGGCGCCGGAACTGGCGAACTGCTGCAGGTTCAGCAACACGTTAATCGCCCGCTTGTACTCCGGGATCATATGGTTGGAGAACTGCTCGTTCGAGGTGCCGCTCTGCAGGGTGCTGATCTGGGTGGCGAAATAATCCAACGCGTTGAATTTCTCGCCCGCCTTGTTTTTCGAGCCGGCGGTGGACAGCAGGCCGGCGGTGGACGCGCTGATCAGGCCATGTTCCTTGAGGACATTGCTGTATTTGGTCAACTGATCCGGCGTGACCGATTTCGGGTCGAAGCCCTGGAACTGCGACTGCAGCTTGTCCTTCTGCATCTTCGCCGTGTCGAGGGCGGTCGGATCCCGGGGGATGTTGTTGAGCACCTGCTTGTTCTTGATTTCCTGCAGGTTGGCTTTCTTGGTATCGGCGGCCTTGCGCTCAAAGACCCGGGAACTGAGGGCCGTGGCCCAGGCGGTGATCGAACCTGTGCTCATCTCCAGCCTCCGATAACCTGAAGGCGAGAGATATCGCCGTGATGCTTACGTCCTTGCAAGGCGCGCATGGGGGTGTCCTGTCATAAAATGGAAATGGGAGCCGATTCCAGTTAGGTAACAGAACTGTACAACATATGTATGTATTCCGTTACAAAAAATCCCGATTTGAAGGAAAGCGCCCTCCCCTCCTGCGCCTTCTGGATGAATCCGTTATTCATCCTGCGCCCTGAAATCTACAAGGCTTGGTGCTAGCCTTGTGCACCTAGCGCTTATTGGCTCGTTCGAAGTGCCGAACGCTTATCGCGAGAACAGGGAATGCCAAGAGAAACCAGCCAGCGTGTCCAGAGTGCCCCCGTTGAAAGCGGTCCACTGCGCGAGTCGTTGCCGCGCCACGCGTTCGAACGTATCCGCCATTTCTTTCTCTTCTGCTTCTATGTGGAGCTGACCTGCGACTACGTGGAGACACTGCACGGCATCAGCTTCGACCCTCGCCATGTGACAACGCATTGCGCGACGCACCAGGTCGACAGCGGCACCCGACTCAAAAGCGGCGCACCGCTCAACAAGAAGTCCAAACAGCCACTGGAAGAAAGCACGACCGGACACAGCCGCATGGATGCCGCGCACTTCAATAACCTGGGACTGACGGCGGACTTTCTGAGGCGGCTGGAGAGGCTGGGGGACGACGACGAAATGGTCAGTGAACTGCGCAGCCGCTGTATCGACATGTGCCGCAACACACGGTTATTGCCCCAGGCCATCAACCTCGGGCCGGACAAGGTCATTGACCGGGTCCATGAAACCGTGCGCCTGAGGACCTTCGACGCTTCGGCCACGGAACCCTGCATCTCGGTGACGAATATCCGCCTCTACCTGGATATGGCTGTCTCGGCGTTGAGAATCATGGCCGACAGGAAGGAGGATGAACCCACACTGCAGGCCACCGGAGACCTTTACATCGAAGGCCTGGTGCGCGCGGAATCGGAACTGGCCCGCACACTCAAGGATGAAGTGGAGGGGATGGTGGCGGAGGTCAATCGGCACGTGGCGCAGATGCTCGCAGACCAGAAGCAGATCCAAGGAGGCGGCGCGAAGAAAAGAAGCTTGTCGACCATGCTGAGTGCGCCGACCGTCAGTACTTCGACGGGGTCGGCTCCCCGCCGGATAATCCGGGCCAAGCGCATGGGCCGCGCAAAGCCGCCTTCGCCGGGTGTCGACGATATCTTCAGCAATAGTTTTTATGCGGATATGTGAGTGATGGCTGCGATCGCATCGTCCAGACAGGACAACTCTCTTTCCCTTGAGTGAAATTTCCTAGAAAATCCAACCCGCTTGCGCCTGCCTATTCCGCTGGCTAGTCTGCTCCTTGTCACTGCTCATTCAGTGATCGGGTTTAGTCGCCCGCGAAACTACGGCGCACAGCGCCATCCTTGAGACGGGCGCTTTTTTATCGCCTGCACTTTATGGTGGTCGTGCGCAGGGCACCTTCGGGTGCGCCGGTTCCCTAGTTTCCGGTCGACTAACCTGCGCGCGGCCGCCACCCATCGTTTAGTCGCGATCAGCGGCGGCTCCAATCAAACTAGGGAGTTATGCGATATGTTCAAGATCACCCCCAACCCACCTACTTTATCCAGTGCCGAGGCCATCGACCCGCAAGCGGCCGAACGGGCTTTTGCTCATTACAACCTGACGCCCGGGGCCAATCCAAAACCCACCCGTGCGACACCGACACGGGACCTGTTGCCTGAAGCGCAAAGCCAGGAAGAGGCTTTGGTCAATGCGTATTCCATTCTGCAATCCGCTGCAGCCACAGCTTATGAAAACGCCGACAACCAGACCGGCGCCAACCGCAAGGTGGCGATGGGCGTGGTGCATTTGATTGAATTGGCGCAGTTGTGGGTGGATTCGGTATTGGATAAGCGTATGGCCGGCGTCAGTGGCTGACATGATGTAGGGCGCGGGATGGGGAGTCAGGCTCCCCGTTTCGTGCGACATTATTCGATATTTCAGCTTATTGCTGTAAGAAAAAGTAGGAATGCTGGGCTCAATCGCCCCTTCTATCGAAGACCGGCCCGCCTCACTTTTTGCTTTCAACTCAAGTATTTAGCCGTTAAGGAAGTGCCATTCAAATCCGTCCCATTTTCACTGGGATTGGTAGTTTCTAGCGCAGTACCTGCGCCTTTTGCACCACTTAAGCAACCGAGAACGATGAAAAATAAAACGATAATTTTCCATCTTCAAGATCACTCAATTGATAACGCATCCTATCAAGGCCAGAATCCAGCTTATTAACGTTCATATGCATCAGTTGAGTTAATCCGCCGCCAAAATCACGGGACGTAAATTGGCTAATATCAATGAATCTGATACGCACGACATCAGTCCCTACCTTTTCAGAGGCCGAAATCGATAGAGATAAATCATAAGCCATCCCATCCTCATTCAACTGAATACTAATTTCATGCAAGCAGTTGTGAGCAACAAGCAATTCATTCAATTCTGGAAGACCAATCATTATGGACCCTCGTCTCTTTCCCATTGGAGCCATAGCCTGGACCATATTCATATGGTATGCATGTGCGGGTCGGAATGATATTCCGCAGGCTTTCCTTGGTTCCCATATCCGTGATTAGTGTAATCCGTTCTTTTAACCTGCCGGCCATACTGGTCGTACTCGATCACAACCCAAATGGGTGTCACCTTTTCTTAACAAGCTTGACAACCTGCTTACCAGTGAGCCGTCGAAGAAACTCAATTGCCACAGATGGCACCCTTGAAGTCATATACTTGACGCCCATTTCAGGAGGAGAAAATAAATCTGAGAGTCATCTGGCCGACCTCCCCTTTTCGTCCACAACCATCAAATAATCTCCAAAAGTTCCAAATCCGATCTAACCTCTTCCGCATCAGAATCAGAAAGGCGTGCCAAGAGCGTTTCCAGCCCATGAATACCGATTAACTCCCTTATATCTTTCGAAGCAATATTGCATGCAATTTCCGGCTCTCTGCCAGCGGAAAGCATAAGCCCTGCCGTATAAAGCATCAGCTCCTCTGTCGGACTACTAAAACTACCATCCAGCTCATTCAATGCATATCCGACCTCTAACTCCCCCTCAACCCAAGAAAACCCTATCTTCTTATTCTTTCTAAGCTTAAGGCGACAGTAAATCGGATAATAGAAAAAATATCTTTTGCTGAATTTCTTTATAGCTTAACAATATAGACATAAATCAGTTCCTCAGCACTACGGTGCCCCTAAAAAATGGGACCGATGAAAAGAGGACAGATTCATTTTCAGACATAGCCAGCAGGGCACCTTTCCAAAGTCACTCAATACGAAAACCAACCACCCTCGACCTTACCAACAAAACGAGCGGTACCTGTCAACGCCCCTAAAAATAAATCTGCCCCTAACTTAAGCCTTCAAAAAACGAAACAACATCATCCAACGAGACCTCCCACTCTGAAATCTCATTCCCATCCTCATCAATTTTTTCTCGAGGACCGACATAAGAGTTCGGATCGGACACATCAAATTTTTCTCCGACCTCGTCTAAAAAGACAATTGAGTTCTGAACATATACTTTAGATCCTACATAGTACAGAACCCATACGGTAAGAAAATTTGCCTTTTCTGGATCAAGCATAGATGTAACCAAGACAGAATGCTCACCACGAGCATACCCAGTCGTAAATGCTGCACGCCAACTCTCAATATACTCTCTTCGCCCCCAATAAGAAACCGGCGCATAGAAAAACTCCTGACTACCTGATAGATGTATAACCCCTTTTAGAGATGCAACACCAAAAGAGTCGGACAACACATGATCTAAAAAAATACCAAAACCCATTAGTTTTTCACTCTATTTAGATTTTTATCGTAAGTTCCTACACGCTGCCCTTTCCGATTAAAAACTTTCCAACCATCAGAAACGTTATGACCATCTATGTCTGGAGTTATAAACTCCTTCCCATTTGAAAATACTGGTTGACCATGAGAGTCAAATGGTGCTTTTTGTGGGGGAATGCGCCTATCATATCCTAAATTACCAGCAGCCTCTTTAAGCAGCGTTCCCCTAGACTGTGGTAACTCAGGGTCACTACCACTTTTACCCCCTGAAACTGGCTTCCCATCAATACTACAAGGCCCAACGTTATGCACCCAAGTCTTCAGCTTGCCTACATAGAACGTATGACCAATGTCTACCGTCAGGTTATACGTTTTCCCCTGGGGCTGGAACAGCTCCAACGATCGAACCTGGCTTGAGACGTTTTCAGTCGCGCCATCGCCCAGTGACTGAAGCAAATCCCCCGGTTTAAGGTCGATAACCGGGATAAAACCATGTCGTGCCGGAACGTAAAACGGATGCCCAGGTGTTACCAGCAGCGTTTCGCTCTCGGCCTTGCCATCTGTACGGATGCCTTCCAGCTTGAGTCGATAGATCGGTTGATCAGTGCGGACGTGAGTTGCAAGGATGGCAGCAGCGAAGGGCTCGCCTCCTTTTTCGGGCTTGCTCCAAACGATATCGCCGACCTTGAGCGAATCGATAGCTCGCTCCCCCGAAGGAGTGGCGACCATGGTTCCTGCTGCAAAGCAGCAAGGCCCGATGACTGGCTCCGGATTCAGCTTACCATCTGGCAACTTCTCGCCATTCTTGGCCAGCAGCGCCCGCTCATTCGCCTCCTTGAGAATATCGTCTAGTTTTTTACCAACCGCCTCACTGACCTTCTCAGTAACTTTTGCTCCTGCCTTCCCGGCATTTCCAGCGCCTGATACCGCTGCAACAGTCCGCATGAAGAAAAGCGCCTGTTGGGCAGTAGATACGTCAACCCCATAGATCGCGTTGAGTTTGGCCGCAATGTCATCATTGAACGCTGTTGCCGCCCCTTCACCGATGGCATGACCACTTTCCTTGAACCCATCAGGGATGCCAGTGATCGCACCTTTGACCCCCTCCCAAATACCCGGAACCACAGTTCCTGGGTTCTGAACCACGAACTTGGCCAGATCCACCGCACCATTCTTCAGGTCGACGCCGGAGTCCTTCATCTCCTTGATCAGACCTTCACTCAACGGACGGCTGATACCGCTTTGTACGAACTGGCGATAGAACTGCGGATCAGCCGTGTCGGCAAACATCTCTGGCCGGAACAACTGCTGGCCTTTCGCGGTGAACAGAGCCTGCTGTTCACCCAAGTCATTGGTAAAAGTCTTGCCGGTGCCCGCCAAAAATTTCGCTGCAGCGTTATCAGTGCCATCGCTCAAGAGAGCACGCCACAGGTAATCGACATCCTTCAACGCCTGCTGGCTCAACCGCTCCGTCGCTTCCTGCTCACTGATGTCCTGACTGGCAGCAAATTCCTTGGCATGCTCCCGAATCCATTTGTCTTCATCCGCGTGCAACTGCCGGTTGTACTGGCTTGCATTTTTTGCAACCCAGGCCCCTTTCTCCATCTTGCTGGCATCGGTGTCGCTTTGAGCTGCTGCCGCCAGGACGCCAACGATCTGCGATGACATGGTCAACAGACCTTTGTCATCTTTAACCAGCGCGCTCAGGTGATTGACCAGAAGTTCATTGGCTCCAGCTGCCAGAGCTCCGGTTTTAAAGTCGCCCCCTGTTGCTTCAGCCAACAGCCCGCCGACCATCGCGTGAATAGCCGCTTTCTGCGGCGTGCCATCCTCGTATTTCCCGAGAGTGTAATCACCCACAGCCTTGAAACTGACTGCCGCCAAGGTATTGAACAACGCCCCCTGCAGCGCATCGCCCATGCTGCCGCCCTGCCCCAGGGATTTACTCAACAGCGTTGAGGTGCCCGCTTGCAGAGTCTGGTTCGCAGCAAACTGCCCAACCCCCGTCCATGTGTTGAGAGGAGGACTGGTAATTTTTCCCGTTATCGGGTCAGTCTTGGTCCCTGTCCAGCCATCGAAATACTTCGCAGTCAGTCCCGCCGTCAGGCCCGAGATGGCATACCCCTTGAGGGCATCGGACGAGGTGACATCCTTGAAGACCGCTCCCAGGTTTCCGCCATTGTTGATAAAGCTAGTGGCCGCGTTTGTAGCGGCGCCCGTGGCTACAGCCGCTGTGGCGGCGGATAAGGCTCCGCCAGTACTTGCGCTTATCGTCCCAGCATTGACCGCCGTCGCTATTGCGCCCCCCTCCGCCCCCATAGCCCCCATAACGGCAGGCCCGACAACAGCCGCCATCACGATGGCAATGATCAACTGCGAAGCTGGCCCAAGCCCCGAGTTACTGTATTGGTAGGAGTCGTGAATCTCCTTTACCAGGTGCCAATCCACATCACCGTGCTTCTCGGCGTCCTTGAGCCAGGCCATTTTCGGGTCAGCCTTCACCATCGCATCGATGGTCTGGCTGACCGACTGCTGGTCGACCTGCTTGAGGTCGATTTTCAGACCTTCGACGGCCTTGATGGTGATGTTGCCGGCGGCGGCCATCTGGGTCTGACGCAAGGTCTCGTCAGTCTTGCCGCTGCCTTTGGAAGAAACCCAGAAAGCGTTGTTGTTGGTCTTCTCGTGACTCTCCTGATGAAGGTCCTTCTGCCCTTCGAAGGTAATACCCCCACCACTCTCAATCGTCAGATCCTTACC
>NZ_JXDG01000042.1 GCF_000820515.1 Pseudomonas batumici
TCGAACAAGGCCGGCTGCTCCGGGCAGCGCAGCCCGGTATCTTCCAACCAGTTGGCGATATTCATGCTCAGCTCCTGCGTGCCTGAAGGACCGAGGCGTAGTTGGCGACCGCCATGCCGCCCATGTTGAACACCAGGCCGAACTCGGGATTCGCCGCGGCCAGGCCGATTGGCTCGCCGGTCAGTTGCCGAAAAGCCAGGGCATGCATCGAGACCCCGGTCGCCCCCACCGGATGGCCCTTGGCCTTGAGTCCGCCGGACAGGTTCACCGGCAGGCGACCACCCGGGCGCACAGTCCCGTCATCCAGGGCCCGATGCCCCTCGCCCCGGGGCGCCAGGCCCATGGCTTCATAGATCAGTAGCTCGGCGATGGTGAAACAATCGTGGACCTCGGCAAAGCCCAGGTCGCCCAGGGTCACACTGGCGCTGCGCAGGGCCGAGTGGATCGCGCGCTGCGGCCCTTCGAAGGCGAGGATGTCGCGGCGCGCTATCGGCAGCAGATCGTTGACCTGGGCCACCGAACGGATCAGTACCTCACGGCGAAACTGCCGGGCGCGCCTGGCCGAGGCCAGCACGATGGCCGACGCACCGTCGCTGATCAGCGAGCAATCGGTCAGGCGCAGCGAAGGCGCGACATAGGGATTGCTCTGGGAGACATTGTTGCAGTGTTCGAAATCCATCACCTTGTGCATCTGCGCCAGGGGATTGGCCATGGCGTTGGCGTGGTTCTTCGCCGCGATGGCGGCCATGGACGCCATGGGGCAGTGGTAGCGCTGGCGATACTGCTGCGCGGCGAGGCTGAACAGTTGCGGGAAACTGAGCCCGGCCTCCTCGCTATCGTTCTGGTAACCGGCGCCGGCCAGGGCGCGGGTGACCTCGGCCGTGGAGTTGCCGGTCATCTTCTCGGCGCCCACCACCAGCACCAGTTCGGCGGAGCCTGAGAGAATCGCGTTGATCCCCGCCTGGATGGCCGCCGCCCCCGAGGCACAGGCGTTTTCACAGCGGGTGGCCGGCTTGAAACGCAGCCCCGGGTCGGCTTGCAGCAGCAACGAGGCGGCAAACCCGTCCGGGACCATGCCCGAATTGAAATGCCCGAGGAACAGCGCATCGATTTCCGCAGCCTCTATCGCGGCGTCCGTCAGCGCCTGGCGGGTCACTTGAACGATCAGATCTTCCAGGGTGGAACCGGCAAGACGGCCAAAGGGCGAGTGGCCGGCCGCAACAATGGATACGCAATCATTCATCATGGTGATTTTCTTCTTGGTTTGAATCAGGCATTGATTACAATGGCGCACCGCCGGGATCGCTCGCCAGTTAGTACAATTACGTACTTGGGTACGTAGCCGACCCGAGGGCGATATCGCCCGTACAGGATCCCTACCGAGGCAGGATGCCAATGACCGTCTTCACGCAGCAACTGAAAGACCTTCAGCGCCTGGCATTCAAGGTGTCACCGGCAGCGCAACTGATCACCGGCGACCGCGTGATGCTCGACTGCAACGAAGCCTTCCTGGAATTGTTCGGCTATCCGCGCGAGGAGTTGCTCGGGCAGTTGACCTTGCTGATCTACCCGTCCCAGGCGGACTACAAGACCATCGGCAATCGCAGCCGCAACTGGTTGCTGTGCAGCAAGACCGGTTCCTACTCCGATGAGCGCTTCATGCAGCACAAGAACGGCGAGGTGTTCTGGGCCCGGTCGCAAGGCTATACCCTGACCCCGGACGATCCGTTCAAGCTGATGGTCTGGCACTTCGAGCGCCTGGACCGGGCGCACCACGCCACGGTGGACCTCACCCCCCGCGAACGTGAAGTGTCGATGCATATCGTCAACGGCCTGACCTGCAAGGAAGTGGCCAGGAAGCTGGCGATTTCCCACCGAACCGTGGAAGTCCACCGCGCCCGGTTGATGAAGAAGCTGCAGGCCAAGAACAGTGCGGAGTTGGTGTCGAAGATTATTTTTGTCGACTGACGCGTGAGTGACCGACAAAGCCCCTCTCCCCTTTAAAAACGCGGTACCTGCATGTCACGCAGCAGTTCCTCGCTAGCGTGACTGAAGCGCTCAATCAGAAAGTCCAGCAGCGCACGCACTCGGGGTACCTGGTAGCGGTTGGCATGCAATACGGCATAGACACCCGCCTCATTCACGCTGAAATCCGGTAACAGGGCTTTCAGTGTCCCGGCGCGGATATCCGCGGCAGCGTCCCAGATGGTCTTGCGTGCGATGCCGCGACCAGCCAGGGCCCAGGCTCGGGCCAACGCACCGTCGTTGGTTTCCCAGGCCTGCTCCGTCGGCACGATATGACTCCAGTGCTGCTCATCCACCACAAAGTGGAATTCATTCAAGGGCCCGGCCGAGGTCACCAGCACGATAAATTGATGGTCAACCAACTGCGCGGGGGTCGCCGGCTCACCCCGTCGTGTCAGATAGTCAGGTGAAGCACACAGCACCCGCCAGTTGGGCGCCAATTGCCGCGCGACCAGTGAGCCGTCGCTGGGCCGCCCGAAACGGATAGCCAGATCCACATCGTCCTGCAGCAGGTTCGACAGGGAGTCCGAGAGTGTCAGCGCGATGCTCAGTTCTGGATGCTGGTCGCAGAATATTTCAAGCCAATCGTTCAGCAGATTGCGCCCGAAATCGGCGGAGGCCGAAATCCGCACTTTTCCGCGCACGCCCTGCTGACTGGCTTGAAGCCCCGCCTCCGCGTCATCAATGGCGCGCAAGGCCACCCAACAATGTTGCAGGTAGAACCGCCCCTCGTCGGTCAGGCGCAATTGCCGCGTGGTGCGATCGAACAGCCTGGTTCGCAGCGCCATCTCCAGCTTGATCAGCCGTGCGCTCGCGGCGGCTGGAGAAAGCCCGAGCTTGCGCCCGGCCGCGGACAAACTGCCGAGACTCGCCGCCTCCGCGAACAAACGCATATCACCCAATCGGTCAGTTGCCATTTTAAATACAGATTTGAAAGACAGACAAAGAGTACGCCAATTATCAAATACAAGGAAAGCCAGCAGACTCGCCCTTCTTCCCGCAATCGAGGTGCAGACAATGACCGGCAAACAGAACGCAGGGCGCGCGACCGCTGCGGCCACCCCCGAGAGAATCCCCCTGGCCGCCCTGCTGGCACTGACCATGGCCAGCTTTATCGCCACCGCCAACGAAAGCGTACCTGCCGGCCTGCTCCCGCAGATCGCCCAAGGCTTTGGCATCTCACAAGCCTGGGCCGGTCAACTGGTCACCTTGTGTGCGCTGGGTTCAGGGTTGGCGGCGATTCCCTTGACCATCGCCCTCGCAAACTGGCGACGGCGCTCCGTCCTGTTGCTGGCGGGCGCTGCCTTTTTGGTCTGCAACGCCGTGACCGCGTTGTCACCTTATCTGTCGCTGACCCTGCTGGCGCGCTTTATGGTCGGCATCGCTACCGGCTTGGCCTGGAGCCTGCTGGCCGGTTATGCCCGGCGAATGGTGCCAGTGCCTTTGCAGGGTCGAGCCATGGCCCTGGCAATGCTCGGCATACCGCTGGCGCTGGCGTTTGGTGTCCCGCTCAGCACCTGGCTGGGTGCCCTGCTCGGTTGGCGTGGCGTATTCGGCGTGCTCTCCGGGCTCAGCTTGGTGCTGATGCTCTGGGTCCGGTTCAAGGTGCCTGATTATCCCGGCCAGGCGAGCGTCCGACGGCTGCCGATGCGCAAGGTCCTGAACATCCCCGGCGTACGTCCGATACTGGTCGTGATGCTGTTCTGGATCATGGCCCACTACACCCTTTACACCTACATCGCGCCGTTTCTAGCCGCCCTCGGACTGGGCGATCGACTGGATTGGGCGTTGCTGACGTTCGGCGTGGCCGCGTTGGGCGGTATCTGGATAACCGGCCTGCTGGTGGATCGCTGGCTGCGTCGCCTGGTGTTGCTCAGCCTCGGGGCGTTCGCCCTGGTGTCGCTGATGCTGGGTTTCAGCGGCGCACCAGCGGGCGTGACCTTTATTGGCATCGCAGTGTGGGGACTGAGTTTCGGCGGTTCGCCGACACTGCTGCAGACCGCCCTGGCGGACGCAGCCGGCGACGGTGCCGATGTGGCGCAGTCGATGCTGGTGACCGTCTTCAACCTCGCATTTGCCGCCAGTGGCGTGCTCGGGGGCCTGCTCCTGGAAACCCTGGGGACCGGAGTTTTTCCCTGGGTGTTGATGGGCATGCTGTTGGTTGCGCTGATCGTGGCGTCCGCGGCCAAGGAACATGGGTTCAAGGCTGGCCGAAGGGCATCGACGCGACTGGAACTTCAGTGATTGCTCAACCGGTTATCGGGTCCAGGGCTACATCTTGATGGCCGTCAGGATGTAACACATCGGCACGTCCCAATAACCTTGCTCATAGATGTCATAAAGCTCTTCTCTGTTGGAGTGCGGATACTCCGAGAAATGGCTGATGCGCAAACCGGCACGGATAGCGCCCGTGATGATTTCACCCAGGCCATGGGGGTGCCAGTAGCTAGTTACTCCGTTGGCCTCTCCTTGGCCTTCGTAAACGATGACTTTGTCTTCAACCACTGGCCCTGCCTGGAAGTAGGAGCTGGCGACTCTCCAGGGGTCGGTAGATTCAGGGTCCAGCATCTCCAGGAAGGGATGTGTTTCGTAGATCACCATCGTGCCGCCCGGCCTGAGGGTCTTTGCCGCGTGCGCAAAGAAGGCCTTGATGTCTGGCATCCAATTCAGGACCCCAATGGTGATCAGTGCGACATCGAAAGCTTCGTAAAGGTTGGCGGGCAGCTCATGCACGTCCGCTTCGACGAATGTCGGGGTATGTGGCGATCGGGCGGTCAGCTCAAGGGCCTGATCGAGGAACGCGGCGGCCTGGTCCACGCCCACGACGGATCGTGCACCCAAGGCAAACAACGAAAGTGACTCGCGACCGTTGTTGCAGCCCAGTTGGATAACATCCTTGCCTGCAAGACCTATGTCACGCAGTTGCTCAGTCAAGGTTGCATCCAGGCAGGAAAAATCCGGAGTGCCAGCGGACTCGACAAGACTCTTCCAGGTGCGACTGCTTCTGTGGTGCTCGGCAGAAGCGTTCCAGGCGTCTCGATTGCTGGCAATGACGCTCTTGGCAGATGGCATGTTCTAGTTCCCTTAGAGTGATTCGTCGTTTGTAGTCAATCTTGACCGAGTTGTCTGGCCTGCGGCTCACCCGCAGGTCGGCACCGGTCATCCAGTCGGTCTAATTCGGAGTTGAAAGATCCTCAAAGGGTACGTCAATTATCAAATGCAAGGAAGGCAGCAAGGCTCGCGCCTCTCTGGACTATCAGGGGCGCACCGTGGCTTCCCAAAGGGGACAGATTTATTTTTTCAGCTTCGTTCTTTTCGTTGGTCTCCTTTTCATTGAAATCTGGAAGTGTTTTTCAGAGTTCCCTTAGAGAAAACACCAATCTGCCGTTGACGAACAATACGGAGCGCGTTACGTTAAATTTTATGAACATATTTTTCGTCACCACCACGACAACCACCACCACGACCGCCATCGGCGGGCCGCGGGGAGGTTGTGCGCTCTAAACACTTGCCACAATTTAACCGAAAGGCCCCGCCGGAAACGGACGGGGCTTTTTTGTGCTTTTCGTCCTTCCGGTCCATAAAAACATCAGGGAGAGAAGGATGGACGATTTTGATCATCGCGCATTGAGAAATAAACTCGATTTGCGACGAGTTCGGTCTGCGAGTGACGCCATGCAATCAACGAAGGTTGGCCGGGCTTCGCGGCATTTTGATCGAATTACCGGCGGAGTCGGCTTAGCAACAACGGTCCTGCTCTTTCTGCAGTTTCTCGTTAACCTCTCGGTGTTCGGGTCTTTTCCGCTGCTGGCTGCCTTTCTGAGTGTCGAGCGACATTTGAGCTCCGGCGACATCGCGAGCGTACTCACCGTGAGCCTGCTGTCGAGTCGGCTGTTGCCGCTTATTCTAGGATCCGCTACCGACCGCTTCAGTAGCAGAGTGCTGGCTTCGTTAGGCCTGGTCTGCCGTGCTCTGGGTTTCATCGGTTTGGGCCATGTTCTCGATTTCCCCGCGTTGGCCGCATGTGCGTTCTTGGGTGGACTCGGCGCAGCCCTCTATGAAACGACCGCGTACTCCGTGTTCGGCACCCTCAAAACAGACATTCGTTCGCGTGTATTCGTCTTGAATAATCTTGTACTTAACCTGGGTGCGCTGGTCGGGCCAACAGTGCTGTTCGTACTGCCTGTCCATAGCGGCGCTTTTCCATTTGAGGTGAGCGGTTATATTTTCGCTGCGTTGGCTTTGGTGGCACCGTTCGCGGCTGTACGAAGGCGCGTGAATGAAAGACCGAGGCGCGGGGCCTCTGTGTTTTTTGATGCTTTCCACGACAGGCAATTTCGAAGACTCTGCCTCGCACTTATCCCGTTCTGGACCGTGTACACGCAAATTTATGTGTTCATCCCGCTGACTTTCGCTCAGGGAGTGTCAGGGTATAACGGTGTGCGACCGTTATACATCGCGAACGCCTTGTTCGGTGTCTTAACCGCGCTTCTGGGAATGCGATGGTTTCAACGCACGAAGTGGCAATCGCTGATGTCAATCGGTCATCTCGCGCTGCTCGCCTGTTTCGCACTGGCAGCGCTCATTTTCCTACGTGAATGGAACTCACAGCAGTCTCTGGTGATCCTCGTCGTCATCGCTTTAGTTTTCACCTTCGGCGAAAGCCTCATCTTGCCCGCGTCGAATATCGCTCTCGCTGAGCTCACAACCGAGAGCAACGCGGGAACCTATTTCGGCGCGTCAGCAGTCTCTTGGGCAATAGGTGGAGCATTGGGAAACTATCTGGGGAGTATGGGCGCACGATGGACGCCGATCAGCATGGGTTGGCTCGTCTTCGCCGTTGTCAGCATGGTTGGGTTGCTTTGTTTCAAGAGGTTTGAGCATGCCAAATAGAGGGTGAGACAAGATAAGTGCAAAAGGTGACACTCATTAGCCAGTCATGGTTTGGAGGGTGAGCTTCAGCAAAGCCACGACGCTATTACGTCTTGCACAGCCCTTAAACAGAAAAGAGATCAAGCGGCCAAGCGCTTGATCTCTCTAAATGGAGAAACGGGATTTATTTTCTTACGACCTCAATCAATCGGAGGGTTGCTCCACTACAGGGGATAGCTGATTGGACGGGGACGCGCCCTCAAGCAGCGCATCCACCACCGCACGCGCTACCTCCACCGAATGCAGCATGCCCCAGAACAACGCTCGCTCGACGGGATTAGTATGCAGGCTGATTTCGTCACCATTGAGTTCCGCCGTTTCGAGCAGATTCGAAACGTAGGTCAGTGCGTCCTGGGCATTGATGCCCGGCTGGATGGCAAACAGCGTGGGTTTGTATGGGGCTTTGGGGGTGACGGGTTTGGAGCAGGTGAATGCGAGGGTGTTGAGCAAACGGGGTGTGTTTGCCGGGACAGACTCAGGCTCGTTGGAGGGGGTATCAGAGAGTTTGCGCAGGTAGATGCCTTTGTCGGCAGTACTGAGGGCGTTGCGAGTGGTAGCCAGATCGGGGGGCATTTTCTTTGTCATGGTGACGCTCCTTAAACCGCTTACGCGGTGCTGTGCGCCTTTTCGATCCGGGCTGCAAAACCCGTATCGCTGAATTTGCAGCGACAGTCGAACTGTAGCCATGACGTTTAGTGCACGCAATATTCTCCGACGCCTGAAGCATGTGGGAAATGTGAGTTTTTTCAGCGGGCCATTTCGCGTATTGATTGAACGCTGCTGAGCTGCGCTTGGGGCAAAAAGTCCGCCCATTCTTTGATTTGTCACACCTGAAATATTTCAAAAAGTTCTCGGTATTTTTTGACCTGAAAGGCTCATTGCAGAAAAATACCCCGCTAATTCATTGATAAGTATCAATTTCAATACCAAACTAGCCCGCTCCTCTCCCCGCTCCCGGTCAAGGCACCGCTACCGTTTCCGTCAAGGAACCCTGCATGTCCACACTTGAAATCATCGCTGTCCTAGTCAACGTCCTCGGCGTCTGGCTGACCGCCCGGCGCATTCGCTGGTGCTGGCCGGTCGGCGTCGTTGCGGTGCTGCTCTACGCCTGGATCTTCTACGACGCCAAGCTGTATTCCGATACGTTGCTGCAAGGCATCTTCGCCGTGTTGCAAGGCTATGGCTGGTGGCGCTGGAGCCAGGGCGAGCTGAGCGAGGGCAAGGTCCATGTCGCCCGGCTGTCCTGGCGTGAAGGCCTGCTGGGTCTGCTCTGCGGTGCGTTGGGCGCGGGGGTGCTACCGGCTTACCGATGCAGCGGTGCCGTGGATGGATGCATCGCTCACCGCCTTCAGCCTGGTGGCCAGTGTCTGGGCGGCGCGCAAGTATGTGGCCAGCTGGTGGCTGTGGATCGTGCTGGACGTCCTCTACGTCGGCCTGTTCCTGTTCAAGGACCTGCAACTGACAGCGGCGCTGTACGCCGGCTTCGTGGTGCTGGCGATCTATGGCCTGCGGGCTTGGCAGCAGGACCTGAACGGCCAGGAGCAGCGACCGCTCCCAGGACGCGACTCGACGACGGGTGAGCTGATTCGTTAGTGCCGGCACCTGCGCAAGGCATCGCCTTCGAACACTTCGCTCATTGACGCCCGATACGCCAGGCTGAAGCCGTCCGGCCGGACCCTCGGGCGATCCTCAAGTTTAATGTGTCGTAGTCGATACACTCCTGTACATAGAACAACTTTCTTGACTCAGGAGGCTCCATGACAGGGATATCGTCGATCAGTGTTTTGACGCTGAACCCTTCCCAGGTTACTGGCAACCTGCCGGCTGGCGTACAGCCTGCCAACGCAACCGCTGCGGTTTCCTCCCCGGCCTCCAGCGTGATGATTGGCCAGAACACTGTGGTCGAAATCAACACCTACAACGCCCGTGGCGCCTTGTCTGACGCCGCGGCGGCGCCTGCCTGGGAAAACAGCCCGCTGGACAGGATATCGTTCACGATGGGCGGTAACCTCGCCAGCCGCTCCAACGCCAACCGCTTTGCCGGCCTCGGCGCGGCGTTGTTGGCGCAACTGGCCGAAGGCAAGAAGGACATCTCGCAGTCGGTTATCCAGGCGCCAGGCAGCAAACCGCTCAACGCCACCGAGCTGTCTGCCGCTCAATCCCAGCTGCACAGCCGCAATGCCGACAGCACCATCAGCCTGACCCTCAAGACCGCCAGCGGTAAAACCGTGACCTTGAGCCTGGCGAACCAGGACAATGGCCTGGCCGTGCAGGCCCACGTGGATGGCGGCAAGCTCAGTGATGAAGAGAGTGCCGCCCTGGCCAAGATGGCCGGCGGTTTCCAATCCGCGCTCGACGGTCTGACCGCCGAGCCGCCCCAACTGAAGCTGGCTGCCCTGACCCAGTTCGATTCCAAGGTGTTTTCCTCGGTCGACCTGAGTACCAAGCTCAAGCTTGAGGACAATCGCACCCAGACCCTGAGTTTCCATGCCGACGGCCAGCAACGCTCGGTACGCATGAACGGGCCCGCGGGTGACCTGCAACTGTCCGTGGACCTCAAGAGCCAGGCGATTCGCGGCAACGCCAATCAACAGCAGAAGGCGCTCCAGAGCTACCTCAAGCAGATCGACGCCGCCACCAGCCGGGGTAACGGCGACCGGCAACTGATGTCGATGTTCAAGGATGCGTTCTCCACCCTGAACAGCAACTATCCCGACACCCGCGCGGCCACCACACCCGCCACCGTCGACCCGCTGGCGCCGAGCAATATCGACCGCAACCTGTTGACCGGCCTGGCTGACTTCTCCGCGTCGGTGAAACAAACGGCCCAGGCGAGCAACCCGATGCGTCCCGGCGAACGGGATACCTTTGCCTACGACGTGTCCCAATCCACTCGACTCAAGGGCCGCGATCCGTTCAATCGCGCCATAGAGCAGGACCAGCAATCGCACCTGTCCGCCAGCTATCACCAGCCGCTGTACCCGGGCCAGAAGCTGAAGCTGACCAGCGCGGCCGAGTCGCAGAACTACCTGTTTTACCAGATCGACGACCACGCCAGCAGCCACACCACCATCAGCTATGACAAGGGTGAGTTGACCAACGCCTCGGTGACACAGTCGGCCAGCCAATCCACGCGGATATCCAGATACGTGATGGGGCGTCTGCTGGAGCAGACGGTCACCCCGCTCAACTCATCGAGAACCCGGAGTTTCAGGGACGTGCTGGAACACGCCTTGCACCCGGACAATACGCCGACGGGTGCCGCGCAATTGAAACAAGCCCTGGCCGAGCTTCAGGACAAAGCACTGTTGCAAGCGGACCCGGCAAAACTCAAAGGCTGACCCTGGCGGTCAGCTTTCTCCCACGTCACCTGGGATAACAGGGCGGGTGCCGGGACCCGCCCTTGAGCCGTGGCTTTACCTGCTATATCCCTGACTCCCTCCTCGATCGTCACCGAAGTAGCGGCCATGCTCATGCCCGCCGTGACCTTCGTGCCAATAAGGCCAACAGCCCCCCAGCAGGAGGGCACCGGAAAGTACCAGGATCCATAGGGTCGTGCGTTTCATTTGATCGTTCTCCAATGCAACGGATTAGCGGCTGCTCCGATTCATTGCCATGGGCCAATGTGTGTCACAGCAAAATCCCTGAATGCCGGGTATGGAACGATGACATGCCCCCAGCAGCTCGTCGGTTCGCTGCCGCGCATAGTGGCCTCAAGCGATAACGGTTCGGGCACAGGGGCCGTGTCGCCCCTCCAGCGTGCGCTACCGAACAGACTCGCTTCGACCACAGGGTCAACCTGACATCAGGCAGATCGCTGCCAACTGATGATCGCAGAGGCACAACCCATGACCCACACATCGAAACTATCTTTATACCGCCGGCTGGCAGTCATGGTTGGCGCCATTGCCGTGTCGGCATCCGTGCTACCCGCACAGGCGGAGCATGACCATTACCGCGAGGGGCACGGGCGGCCGGTTTACCATCGCGACTATCGCGGCGGCCATGGCGACTATCGCGGTGATCGTGGTGACTATCGCGGCGGTGGTGACGATCTGGGCGGGATCATCGCCGGCGCGCTGCTGGGAGCCGCGGTCGCCGGTGCCCTGCGGCCGCCGCCGGCCGTGATTTACAGGGAAGCGCCGCCACCGCCACCGCCAGGGGTCAGGTACTACTATCCGCCACCCGGCTATTGAGCTCCATGCCCCCCTGCCCCCCAGGCAACCGGCTGAACTCACCGATAGATCCCCAGCCACTGTCGTCAATCCGCTCCCTTAATCCGGGTATACAGACATGAAAAACTTCGTATTCAAAGCGGCCATGCCAGCCGTATTGATGCTGGCCTTCCTCACGACTTCTGTCTCGGCACAGACGACGGCAGCGAACAGTTCCGACGCTGTCTCACAAGCGGCTGCCCGTCACGCAAAAAAACACGCCGACTTTGTAGAAAAACGGGTCAACGAACTGCACGCCAAACTGAAGATCACCGAGCAGCAGTCGGCACAATGGGAGGCCTATGCGAAAACCATGCGTGACAATGCAGATGCCACCGATAAAGCCTTCCTGGATCGTGCGCATAAGCTGTCATCGCTAAATGCCGATGACGCGATGCAGTCCTATGCCAAATTGGCCCAGATGCACGCAGACAATATGCAAAAACTTGCCGCGTCGTTTAGCGCGTTATATGGCGTGCTTTCCGCCGATCAGAAAAAAACCGCGGACAAGTTGTTCCGCAATGAACGAGAAGAACGGCTCGAAACAGCCAGTAAATCTCATTGATGTGCAGTGTTGTGTGCGCTACCGAACAGACAAGAATCGGTAGCGACTCCCACTCTGATCAAAGGTCGGCCGCGGCCGAACAATGATCGGATGATCGCAGAGACAGCCAGCCTGGTTCATCGCTATCGCTGGCATTGGAGGACCACCATGATCACTTCACTACGCTCACTTATGTTTATCGCTGTCACAACCCTGTCGTTGGTTTCGACAGGTCTGTTCAATAGTGCAAGCGCCGCCACGGCCGAGGATCTGGAAAAAGAATCCCGGCAGGCCTTGCAAATGCTCTACAAGACTCAACCATTTGCCGAAACCCTATCCCACAGTGCCAAGGCTGTACTGGTATTTCCCAAAGTCGTCAAAGCAGGCCTGGTGTTTGGTGGCAGTTATGGCGAGGGGGTGATGCTCAGTGGCCCGAAAGTGGACGGTTACTACAACTCGGTGACCGGTTCATGGGGACTGCAGGCCGGTGCCCAGTCTTATGCCTATGCGGTGTTCCTGGTGACTGACAAAGCGGTCAACTATGTCCGTGCAACCAAGGGTTGGGAGCTCGGTGTAGGCCCCACCGTTGTCCTGGCTAACCAGGGGCTCTCGAAAAACCTGTCGACCTCGACCTTGAAGGACGATGCCTACGCGTTTGTCTTTGACCAGGAGGGCCTGATGGCGGGCGTCAGCATCGAAGGCACCAAGATTTCGCTGATCAAACGTTGAATCGAGGCGGACATCGGGAAAGTGTCGGTAGCCTGGTCTATAGCAATGCAGTGATGATCGACAAACGGGGTTGGCGAAACGCTGTTCAAATCAACCTTTCCCAGACGTCCCTATTGGCCAACTCCGTATCGGTCGCGTGTATTGAACGGCCACTGATAGGACTTAGTTCATAAGTACCGCCGGCCTCACAGACTGCCAAATAGCGCACGCCACTTGATTTGTGAAGGTAGCGTAGCAGTGGATGGCACTGTGCATTGATACGCCGTACCAGAGCTGAATCAGTCATGGCGTTCATGATTAGACCTGCTGCAGCGATGGCTGCTCTGTTGTTGTTTTTATTCTGTGCTGTCTCGCGGCAATATTCTGTACGCCATCCCACACAGTGCAAACTATCACTTTATGACTCCCCTTTCTGAGTCTATGTGTACTAGCGCACAGACCCACTCCGTCCATTCCTTGCAATCTGGCAGTACATGCATTGGTTCGAGTACGAACCAAGGAGTATTGATCATGAAATTCATTTATTCAGTGAGGTTTTCAAGACTTGCCTTGGCCCTGTTGATGGGTGTATCTCCCGTTGTGCTGTCTGCAGCCAACAATGAACCGGTCGACATGTCCGCGGTACAATTGGAACCGCATGAGCAGAATGGAATCCGCTATGTGGCAGGTGGCATTGGCCAGGATGAGTCAAAGGCCTTGTTGCAGACCCAGGGCTACAACCTTCATCTCGTCTTTTCAACGGGGTCGGGCAACAAGTACCTGAGCGATGTCGACGTACTGATCCAGAGTGAAAAAGGCGACGCTCTATTGTCGCTGAACCAAGTGGGTCCCATTCTCTACGTTCAATTGCCGGCGAACAAATACCGGGTAGTGGCAAAGGCCAATGGACATGAAGAGCGCCGCACCGTTGCCCTCAACGGTAAATCTATCGATACGGTGAACATACACTGGAGCGATTAAGGGCATGCTGACGCTGGCCCGCGACTATTCGTCGGTAGGCGGCAATGGCTCACTGGGTAGCAGGCGGTCGGTTTCCTTTTTGACCACGGCATAGCACTCGCAACTCAGTTGCTCGAGCGCGGCCCTGTCCAACACCGTGATGTGGCCGCGGCTGTATTCGATAACGCCCAGGCGTTGCAGCTTGCCGGCGGCATCGGTCACGCCTTCGCGGCGGACACCGAGCATATTGGCGATCAACTCCTGGGTCATGGTCAGTTGATTGTCCTGCAGGCGGTCGAGAGACAGCAGCAACCAGCGGCACAGTTGTTGATCGATGGAGTGGTGCCGGTTGCAGACCGCGGTCTGGGCCATCTGTGTAATCAGCGCCTGGGTATAGCGCAGCATCAACTGGAGCATCTCCCCGTGGCGGTTGAACTCGTCCTTGAGCCGCTGGCAGGGTAATCGGTAGGCATGTCCTGCACTCTGGACAATGGCCCGGCTGGGCGTACTTTCCCCGCCCATGAAAACAGCGATACCGATCAAGCCCTCATTGCCGACCACGGAAATCTCCGCCGAGGCACCGTCCTCCATCACATACAACAGGGAAACGATGGAGTCCGTGGGGAAATAGACATGGTGCAGGATATCGCCGGATTCGTAGAGCACCTCACCCAGCGGCAAGGGGATCAGTTCGAGGTAGGGCAGCAAGCGCTCCAGCGATTGCGCGGGAAGGGCCGCCAGAAGATGGTTCTGTTGTGGTTTGGGAACATCGAGCATATCCGCCACCTCTCCAGGAGAAGTCCCCCAACTACTAAAGATTAGGCCAACGTACGCTGTGTGCGTTACCGCACACAGCCGCTCATCGGGTTTTGGGATTGTCGAGACGTTGATTGCAACGGAGCGAGACTCACCCGTCAGCCTTTGAGCAGGTGCCGAATACGAACAGGCTTTCCGGCGATCTGAAAGCGCCGGGCGGCTGATTCGATTTTCAACTCTGCGCGAGTGACTCTACCGTGATGGCGTAGATGATCGTGCCAGGACTCGTCAAAAAACAGCTCTATCCACAGTTGCGGATTTTCGGTGTCCTGCATCAACTGCCAGGAAAAAGAACCGTTGCGGTGGCGCATTCTGCGCACTTCTTCCATGGCCTCCTTGAAGGCATCGGCATCCGTCGTGTCAATCTCATACTCGAGCGTGATCATGACGGGCCCACGTTCACCATCAGCCTCGACATTGATCAACGGTTGAGGCCAATGCAGCGAAGGGGCCAGGTCTTCCGCACTCAGCGCAGGCAATTTGACCCACCAGCCCACCCCTACTCCCAACACCATGATGACAGCGGCAAAGCTCAGCGATATCGAGATCGACAGCCAGCTGGCGATCAGCCCCCACATCAGACCGCCCATGGCCATGCTGCCAAAGAACGTCAGAATGTAGACCGCCAACGCCCTCGCCCTGACCCACGCCGGTACCGATGTTTGCGCAGACACCTGGAGGCTGGACAATACCGCGATCCAGGCAGCCCCACTGACGAGCATCACCGGAATAAGCAGATAGAAATCCTGAATCCATGCCAAGGCCAGCAATACTGCCGCATAGATAAGGCTGGCCAATGTCATCAGCCGATTGACAGCCATCAGACGACGAATTCGGGGTAGAAACATTGCACCCGCAACCGCCCCGATCCCGACGCAACCGAGCAGGATCCCAAATTGCTCGGCGCTGCCCTTCAGCTCACCTCGCACGATCAGTGGAAGCAAGGACATACCGGCGCTTGCGCCCAGAAAGAAAGCCAGGGCACGCACCAGAACTCGCTGCAGGTGCCGTGAACTACGGGCATGACGCCAACCCACACGTATCGCGCCAAACAGGCGTTCTGCCGGCAATACGCTCTGTTGTGGCGTGCGATGCCACAAGGCGAGCACCGCGATAACGCCAAAGAAGGACAGGGCATTGACGGCAAAGGTCGCCCATGGCCCTACCAGGCTGATGATGATGCCGGCAATGGCCGGTCCGAGTGCCCGGGCAACGTTGACCCCCACGCTGCTAAGCGATATCGCGGCGGGCAGGTCACTGGCGGGAACCAACTCAGGTGTCAACGCTGACCATGCCGGCATGGTCAGCGCCGTTCCAATCCCCATGGCCAGCGTAAACAGGAGTAAAAGCGTAGCGCTCATCAGGCCCGCAAAGGTGATCAGGGCGAGCGCAAGTGCAACGACGGCCATCCCTGCCTGGACAACCAACAGGTAGCGTCGTTTGTCGACGATGTCGGCCAGCGCGCCAGCGGGTAGCGCCAGAAGGAACATCGGAGCGGCAGCCGCTACTTGTACCAGAGACACCATGAAAGGGCTGGCCGACAAGGAGGTCATCAGCCAGCCGGCACCGACTTCATGCATCCACGTCCCTATGTTGGAGGCAATGCTGGCGAGCCACAGACTGCGAAACAGTCCATGGCGAAGCGGTTGCCAGGCCGAAATCGGGGCCTGCTCTTTAGTCATCGTACCCACCCTTTCCCCCTACAGTTTGCTCAGGAGCGGCCAACGATGCGACAGCCCGGTCCCCAAGGCCAATCGTCCAGATCCGCCGACAAGGATCGTCGAGAAGATGATCAGCAGCAGCCAGGC
This sequence comes from Pseudomonas batumici, assembly GCF_000820515.1. GTDB lineage: Bacteria > Pseudomonadota > Gammaproteobacteria > Pseudomonadales > Pseudomonadaceae > Aquipseudomonas > Aquipseudomonas batumici. Next base: position 16,008 of record NZ_JXDG01000042.1, read on the forward strand.
GAACTGGCCCTCGGCCAGGCTCCACTCGGGATGCACCCAGATGACCGATACAACCAGCAAAAATAGAACAGGCAGTGTCGCAAGGCGCGTCAGAAGCCCCACTGCGATAAATATCGGACAAAACACTTCCGCAAAAATGGCCAGGGACAAGGTCAACCGAGCCCCCAAGCCAAACGGGTCTTCGATCAACCCCAGTTCGTGCTCGAAGTTGAAAAGCTTGGGCAATCCATGCACCAGCAACAGCATCAGTACACCGGTGATGCGTAGCCAACACAGCGCCACATCCGGTGCAGTCGTCGTATTCCTATCAGATGCGGACATGTTCCATGGCCTCCCAACGCTTACCGGAGTGCGCCTCTTCCCTCAACAAGGAAGAGGCGCGATACAGATCAGTGACCTTCCGACGCGTTGAACATGGTCTTGGCATAAATCAAGCCAAGACCATAGCCGCCACCGTGAGTGATAGCGGTTTTCACCGTCTCGTTATAGGTGTCACCGCGAGCCCAGTCACGCTGCAGTTCCAGGAGGTATTGAAGCGAGGTCATCGGACGCGCACCGGCTTGAATCATGCGTTCGATAGCGCGCTCATGAGCCTCGTCTGAAACGTCGCCACACGCATCACAAATGATGTAGACCTCGAAGCCTTGTTCGAGCGCCGAGATCGCAGGGCCAACGATGCAGACCGAGGTCCAGAGACCGGCAAGCACGATGCGGTCGCGACCGATCTTGTTCACGGCGACGGCGATACGCTCGTCCTCCCAGGTATTCATGCTGGTCCGATCAATCAGCTCCTGGCCGGCAAAGACCGAAGTAATTTCTTCGAACATCGGGCCCGAAAAACTTTTTTCAGCGACGGTGGTAAGAATGGCAGGAACGCCAAATTCCTTCGCTGCTTTCGAGATCAGTGCAGCGTTATTACGCAGTGAGACAGCGTCGATGGATTTGGTCGCAAATGCCATCTGTGACTGAAAGTCGATCAAGATCAGGGCGTGATTGCTCGGATCAATCAGGCCTTTGCCGGGTGCTGCTTTTGCGGTTGCCATAACACTTCTCCAGATAGGTTTGAGAGGTGCTATTTTCGGCGGCGTTGGAGCAGCGCGATTGTATGGGTGTGCGAATCTGGAAAATTAAAGCCCACCCTCGGTCCGATCCAGCCGTTCGCGCAAGAACTCGATCAGCGCCTGCACCGGCCGCGAGCCCTGACGATGCTGCGGATAGACCGCCGATAACGTCAACGGCTCAGGGCGGAAGTTGTCCAGCACCTGCACCAACCGCCCGTCCTTCAAGGCCGATCCGACAATGAAGGTCGGCAAATAAGTAATGCCCATGCCGGCGATGGCCGCATCCTTGAGCAATTCACCGTTGTTGACCCGCATCCTTCCGGTGACGTTCACGGTCAATGGTTTGCCCTGCCCTTCGAAACGCCATTGCACCTGGCGACCGTGGCCGTAAGGCAGGCAGTCATGACTGTGCAAGTCTTCGGGATTGACCGGCGTACCGCGCTCGGCCAGGTAGGCCGGGCTGGCGCAGTACACCCGGTGGATGGAGGCGAGGCGTCGGGCGATCAGTGTCGAATCTTCCAACACACCGATGCGCAATGCCAGGTCGTAGCCCTCACTGAGCAAGTCCACCGGACGATCACTCAAGTCCACTTCCACCGTGACGTCGCGATAGCGCTGCAAAAACACCGGCAGCAGACAACCCAAGTGCGCCACCGCGAACGACAGCGGCGCGCTCAAGCGAATGGTGCCACGAGGCTCGCTGGTCTGGCCGGCGATCCCCTGCTCCACCTGCTCGACTTCGCTGAGCAGGCGCAAGGCCGACTCGTAATAACTCTGTCCCAGGGGTGTGACGTCCAGCCGCCGGGTCGAGCGATTGAGCAGCCGTACACCCAGGCGCTCTTCCAGTTGCATCAGGCGTCGGCTGACGAATTGCTTGGACAGCCCCAACTGATCGGCCGCCGCCGTGAAGCTGCCGGAGTCCATGACCTGGCAAAAAATACGCATGTCTTCGAACGGGTTCATTGTCACTCTCTGGTTGACAGCTGAACGCTTTATAGCCGCCTTTTCACTTTCAGGCACCTCATTAAAAGGAATTGACCCTGAACATTCTTGAGCGCAAAAAAAATGCCCGCACATCGGCGGGCATTTTTTCAGCCAATCACTTGGCAGTGAACTTGGTGTAGCTGTTGATCAGGTTGCGATAGTTCGGCAGGCGCTGGGACAGCAGATTCGCCAGACCTTCCATGTCATTGCGCCAGTCAACTTGCAGCTCGCAGGCCACCGCGAACCAGTTCAACAGATGCGCACCGGCGGCCGACATCCGCGCCCACGCTGCTTGTTGCACGGTGGTGTTGAAGGTGCCGGAAGCATCGGTGACCACGAATACCTCAAACCCTTCGGCAATCGCCGACAGGGTCGGGAACGCCACGCACACGTCAGTCACCACGCCGGCGATGATCAGTTGCTTGCGACCGGTGGCCTTGATGGCTTTGACGAAGTCTTCATTGTCCCAGGCGTTGATCTGGCCAGGGCGGGCAATGAACGGCGCGTCCGGGAATTGCTCTTTGAGTTCCGGCACGATCGGGCCGTTCGGGCCGCTGTCGAAACTGGTGGTGAGGATGGTCGGCAGGTTGAAGAACTTGGCGATGTCGCCCAGCGCCAGGACGTTGTTCTTGAACTCGTTCGGGCTGAAATCCTGCACCAGCGAGATCAGACCGGTCTGGTGGTCGACCAACAGCACAACAGCATCGTCTTTGTTCAGGCGCTTGTAAGGAACGTTGCTCATGTGAAACTCCTCGGTGGATGGTTATTGCAGGGAGCGCCGGTCAGAAAGGCCGGCGCTTTTTTCGAAATCAGAAGGCGAAGCAGGAACAGCCGAACGCGCCCCAGAAACCGGCGAAATCGCTGACCGGCGCATTCGACAGGCGCGCCTTCTCATGGCTGTGCGTATGCACCGCGCACGGGCCGCTGCACTGGTGCACCTGGGCCTGCAACGGCGAATTCGGGCGCCAGTGGCCGGGAACCTTCAGCACCGGCGACCAGTCCGGCAGCACCGGCACGCTGGCCGGCCCGAGTTTTTCGAAGTCGCCGGCGGCGTACACCACCTTGCCGCCGACCACCGTCAGCACCGACTCGATCCACTTGATCGCTTCTTCCTCGACGCTGAAGAAGTCCGCGCTCAACGCCGCCAGGTCCGCCAGTTGCCCGACCTTGATCTGGCCCTTCCTGCCCTGTTCGGAGGAGAACCAGGCGCTGCCGTGGGTGAACAGTTCCAGCGCGGTGGTGCGCGGCAAGCCTTCCTCGTACAACGCCAGACCGCCGACGGTGCGGCCGCTGACCATCCAGTACAGCGAGGTCCACGGGTTGTAACTGGAAACTCGTGTGGCGTCGGTGCCCGCGCCCACCGGCACGCCTTCGGCGAGCATGCGTTTGATCGGCGGCGTGGCTTCGGCGGCCTTGCTGCCGTAACGGTCGACGAAATATTCGCCCTGGAACGCCATGCGGTCCTGGATCGCGATGCCGCCTCCCAGCGCCCTCACCCGCTCGATGTTCTGCGGGGTGATGGTTTCAGCGTGGTCGAAGAACCACGGCAAGCCGTTGAACGGAATGTCGCGATTGACCTTCTCGAACACATCGAGCATGCGGCTGATGGATTCGTTGTAAGTGGCGTGCAGACGGAACGGCCAGCGATGCTCGACCAGGTGGCGAACCACCGGTTCCAGCTCCTGTTCCATGGTCTGCGGCAGGTCCGGGCGCGGTTCGAGGAAGTCCTCGAAATCCGCCGCCGAAAACACCAGCATTTCACCGGCGCCGTTGTGACGCAGGAAGTCATCGCCCTGATGCAGGGTGACGCTACTGGTCCAGTTCTTGAAGTCGGTCAGCTCTTCTTTGGGCTTCTGGGTGAACAGGTTATAAGCAATGCGAACCGTCAGTTGCTGGTCCTTGGCCAACTGTTCGATCACTGCGTAGTCGTCCGGGTAATTCTGGAAACCACCACCGGCATCGATGGCGCTGGTCAGGCCCAGACGATTGAGTTCACGCATGAACTGACGGGTCGAGTTGACCTGATATTCCAGCGGTAACTTCGGCCCTTTGGCCAAGGTCGAGTAAAGAATCATCGCGTTCGGACGTGCCACCAACATGCCGGTCGGCTCGCCGTTGGCGTCGCGCACAATCTCGCCACCCGGCGGGTTCGGCGTGTTGCGCGTGTAACCGACGACCTTGAGCGCTGCGCGGTTGAGCAAGGCGCGGTCGTACAGGTGCAAAACGAACACCGGCGTATCCGGCGCCGCCTGGTTGAGCTCTTCAATCGTCGGCATGCGTTTTTCGGCGAACTGGAATTCGTTCCAGCCGCCCACCACCCGCACCCATTGCGGTGTCGGCGTGCGGTCGGCCTGGTCCTTGAGCATGCGCAAGGCATCGGCCAGGGACGGCACGCCTTCCCAGCGCAGTTCCAGGTTGTAGTTCAAGCCCCCACGAATCAGGTGCAAGTGCGAGTCGTTGAGCCCTGGGATGACGCAGCGGCCCTTGAGGTCAATGACCTGGGTGCCCGAGCCACGCAGGGCCATGGCCTCGGCATCGGTACCCACCGTGACGAAGCGGCCGTTGGTGATCGCCACCGCACTGGCAAGGGGTTTTTCACGGTCAACGGTATGAAATTGACCATTGAATAGAATCAGATCGGCGTTCATCGGGTTTCCTCAGGCGGAGTGGAATGAGGCTGTCCAGCTTGCAGCCACGGCGCGAACAAGCGCGTTGCCATGGGCATGAACAGGTACACCACCGAAACCACGATGGTCACGGTGATCAGAAACGTGGCAACCACGTAATTGGACAGAAAGGCGTTGAGCTTGAGCAGCGGGCCCCAGATCAGCGGCACCAGCAAGGTATGCGGCAGGATCACCAGCAACGTCACCACAGCCTGCTTCCAGCGCGGCGGTGGCGAACCGGCGTCGGCCTGTGGCGCGAACCAGAATTCCTTGACCGGATTGACCTCGGTCTGGTCCCCATCCGCCAGCATCGGCGCGGCTTCGTTGACCAACTCCTGTCGTTGCGGCGAATCGAGCCAGCGCTGCATGGCCTCGGTGGAGCAAAAACGCAGCACGCAGGTAAACATGGCCAGGCCGGCGCTCTTGCCGCGAATCACATCCACCCCCAAATGCCCCTCGCTCTGCCCGGCAATACCGACAATCCGCCGCAGCCAGGCTTCATAGGGCACTTCAAAACCGGCCTTGACCCGATGCTTGACGATCAGGGTCACGACTTCTTCGACCCCCCGCACCGGATGGGTGGTTGCAGGGTCGAGTCGATTGGAATCAGGCATGACGAAAGGCTCCGGCGAAACGGAAATTGTGCGCAAGCACAGGTGAACAACCCGCGGCGTCGATGCGCCGGGGCTGGATTCGATAATGCCGCTGCGAGGGAGGGGAAAATTGAACGTATGTGCTCTCTTTACGAGCGAACGATCAAGCTGGAATATTCAGAGGCTCGGACATGAACTGGGTAATCCGCGAGCGCAACCATCGCTCCGCCGGATCATTGTCGTGCACCCCGCTCCAGGCCATCGACAACTCTGCCTCATCGATGGGAAACGGCGGATCTTCGGCCCTCAAGGCACAGCCTTCGACCAGCGCGCAAGCGGCGTAGTCGGGAACAGTAGCGATCATCTCAGTCCCGGCGAGCAACGCCCGCAATCCACTGAACTGCGGCACCCCCAACACCACCCGCCGGGTGCGCCCCACCTTGGCCAGATCAAGATCAATGTTGCCGCTCAAATCCCCCGAAAACGACACCATCGCATGGGGCCGCTCACAATACTCATCCAGCGTCAGTGCTCCAGGCCGGTTGTCTGCGCGCAGCACTTTGCAGGGGATATCCCGCAGTTTCTTGCGTTTGGCATTGGCCGGCAGTTCGGTGGTGTAGCTGACCCCGACTGAAATCTCCCCGGACGCCAGCAACGTCGGCATCAGCAGGTAGTTGGCCCGGCGCACCACCACAATGATCCCGGGTGCCTCCTCCCGCAGATGGCTCAACAGCGCCGGAAACAAGCCAAACTCGGCGTCATCCGACAGACCAATGCGAAACACATCGCAACTGGTAGCCGGATCAAACTCCTTGGCCCGGCTGACCGCCCCGGAGATGGTGTCCATCGCCGGTTGCAGCTCCTTGAGAATCGCCAAAGCCCGCGCCGTCGGCTCCATGCCGCGGCCGTTACGCAGCAGCAACGGATCGTCGAACAGGTCACGCAAGCGCCCCAACGCGGCGCTCACGGCCGGCTGACCCATGAAGAGTTTTTCGGCGACCCGGGTCAGGTTCTTCTCGAACATCAGAGCCTCGAAAATCACCAGCAGGTTCATGTCGACGCGGCGCAGATCGTTACGGTTCATAGCTACGGTTCCATTATGTTTTCAGTCAGGCACCAGTCTTTTGGACTTTACTCAATCATGTGCGCTTAACAAGAGGAATTAACAACGTTTAACTCGCAAGCCCGAGCCCTGCGACCAAGAATCAAGCCATCTACGCAAACCTGTTTTTCCAAAGGGGGGTGTAGGCCCACCGTACAGTGGGCCGACGCATTCCCATCAACGGATATTTGTCATGGCTCATACTCAGCACTTCGCCACGAAAGCGCAAAAAGCCACCACTGGTGCCCTCACGCCCTGGCGCGAAAGCCTGGTCAAGCAACTGATTCTCGACCGCCTCGGCGAACCCCTGGAAGTCACTGAACTGGCCCGGGCCTGCGCGATGTCCCGCAGCCATTTCTCCCGCACCTTCAAGTGCAGCACGGGTCTGTCCCCCCAGGACTGGATTCGTTGCCAGCGCATCGCCCGGGCCAAGCAACTGATCCAGAACACCGACATGACCCTGACGCAAATCAGTCTGGAGTGCGGCTTCTGCGATCAGGCGCACTTCTGCCACATTTTCACCCGCAGCGAAGGCATCACGCCTTTCGCCTGGCGCTGTCAGGCGCTGCGATCCGCGCCACCCACCACAGCACAAGCCACCCCCTCACCTGTCGCTCAACGTTACGCCCAATGATCAAACCGAGCGGCATGACCGCTCGCTTTCAGGAATGACAACCGAGCATCACCCCGGCGCCGGAATGCCACTCATGCAGAGGCAGAAAACCGGCGCGGGCCGAACGCCCGCGCCGGGGCCAATCAGGCCTGGAGGAACGCCAGCAGGTCGGCGTTGAGCTGATCCTTGTGCGTATCCGTCAGCCCATGGGGCGCGCCAGGGTAGACGAGCAGTTTCGAGCCCTTGATCAATCTGGCCGAGGCGATGCCGGCGGCTTCGATCGGCACGATCTGGTCAGCGTCGCCATGTACCACCAGGGTCGGCACGTCGAACTTTTTCAGGTCTTCGGTGAAGTCGGTTTCGGAGAACGCCTTGATGCAGTCATAGGTGCTCTTGTGACCGGCGATCATGCCCTGCATCCAGAACCAGTCGATCATCCCCTGAGAAGGCTTGGCGCCAGGCTGGTTGAAGCCAAAGAACGGCCCGCTGGCGATGTCTTTGTACAGCTGCGAGCGGTCCGCCAGGGACGCCTGGCGCAGGCCGTCGAACACTTCCATCGGCAGGCCGCCCGGATTGGCTTGGGTCTTGAGCATCTGCGGCGGCACCGCGGAAATCAGCCCGGCCTTGGCCACGCGACCGGTGCCGTGTCGACCGATGTAGCGCGCCACTTCGCCGCCGCCGGTGGAGAACCCGAACAGCACCGCGTTCTGCAGATCCAGCCGCTCGATCAACTGCGCGAGGTCGTCGGCGTAGGTGTCCATTTCATTGCCGAACCAGGGTTGGCTGGAACGGCCGTGACCACGGCGGTCATGGGCGATGACCCGGTAACCCCTGGAGGCCAGGAAGATCATCTGCGATTCCCAGCTGTCGGCATTCAACGGCCAACCGTGACTGAAGACAACGGGCTGACCGCTGCCCCAGTCCTTGTAGTAGATCTCGGTACCGTCGCGGGTGGTGAATGTGCTCATGGCGATGACTCCTCAGGTAAGACGTCGGGGGTGTTTGGGTGAATCAAACTGATGGATGGCCCCATTCGTTCGGCCAGGCGCGCAACCCGCTCACCCAAGTGCGCGGCGGTATCACGATCTTCGGGGGGTGGCGCATGATCGGGGGACTGTTCGACATTCGACTGGGCCATGGCTCCCAGGGAGCTGCCCAAGCGATTCAATTGCCCATCGAACACGCCGACGCTGGAACGTGCGGGCAGCAGGCCGAGGCCAACCCAGATCATCGAGTGCTGGGCGGCAAAGACCGCCATCTGCAGCAAGGTGTTGAGTTTGTCACCGCACAGGCAACCGGAGTTGGTGAAGCCGGCGGCGAGTTTGTCGCGCCAGGGCTGGGCCAGGTAGAACGACGCGGTGAGCTCCATGAACCGTTTAAAAGATGCCGAGGCGCTGCCCATGCAGGTCGGGGCGCCGAAGATGATCGCGTCGGCCTGGTGCAAGCGCTCCCAATGGTCGTCCACTTCCTCGACCGGAATCAGCTGGCAGGTACTACCCAGGTGCCGTTCCACCCCCTGGGCCACGGCTTCGGCCATGACCCGCGTATGACCATAGCCACTGTGATAGACCACTACCACGTTGCTCATTCCGGCATCCTCCTGAAACGTTGATCCCTTTTGCGGCACGAAGCACGAAAACCGGTGCTGCAGTTGATGGGCTTGGAAGTATTGGATTTTTGGGTGTAACCCGAACGCAGGACGAGTTAAACGTTGTTAATTCTCAACGGTGCGCCAAAAAACCCGACGCCCCCTGTGCCACTGCCGCGTCCAGTCAATTCGGAGCTTGCGAGCGGCGCCGGAAACCCGGCGGTCGATGCGCATGCCGGACAGGCGCTCGGCCACCGCGTTGCACTGACGAAAAAATCCAAGGAAAATGCTCGGATACCGCGTGATGGGCGGATGCAAGCAGGAGTACCCCGTTGACCCTTCCCCCCGAACAGGTTGTCCATTTCGGCCCCTACCGGATCTACCCCGGACAGCGTCTGGTGCTGGAGGGCGACCAGCCCCTGCGCCTGGGTCGGCGTGCCATGGACATTCTGTTGATCCTGCTGGAGCACGCCGGGAATGTGGTCAGCAAGCAACAACTGATCGCCCGGGTATGGCCCAAAAGCGTGGTGGAAGACATCAATCTGCGAGTGCACATGGCGGCGTTGCGCAAGGCCCTCGGCGACGGCCAGGCCGGCCAGCGCTACATCGTCACCGTGGCCCAGCGTGGTTACAGCTTTGTCGCGCCGTACTCGCTGGAACAGGTCGTCCAACGTCCCGCGAGCGGTGGGCACGAGCAGAGCGGCCATAACCTGCCCATTCGTCGGACGCGCATGATTGGTCGCCAGGCCTTGGTCGACAGTCTTGTGACGCAATTGCCACGCCAGCGCTTCATCACCCTCGTCGGCCCGGGCGGTATCGGCAAGACCACCGTGGCGCTGCGCGTCGCCGAACAACTGATCGGCCGCTACCGGGACGGCATTCGCCTGCTGGACCTGGCCCCACTCAACGACCCGTTGATGATCACCACCCACCTGGCGACTCTGCTCGGCCTGTCCTTGCACGACGCCGAACCGATGAACTGTCTCGCGAGCTTCCTGCGCGAGCGACAGATGCTGCTGGTCATCGACAACTGCGAGCATCTGATCGACGCCGTTGCGCTGCTCAGCGAAAGCCTCCTTCGCGGCGCGCCCGAGGTGCACATTCTGGCCACCAGCCGCGAGAGCCTGCGGGCCGAAGGCGAATTCGTCCAGCGCCTGGAGTCTCTGGACTGCCCACCGCCCATCGCCGCACTGGACCGCACCCAAGCCTTGACCTTTTCGGCGGTACAGTTGTTCGTCGAGCGGGCGATGGCCAGTCATGACAGTTTCGAACTGACCGATGACGAGCTGCCTCTGGCGATCGAGATCTGCCGCCGTCTGGACGGCATTCCTTTAGCGATCGAACTGGCCGCGGCGCAAGTGGGCAACCTTGGCCTGAGTGGATTGCTGACGCAACTGCAAGGCAGTTTTCGTCTGCTCACCCAGGGCTGCCGGACGACGTTGGGCCGGCATCAGACCCTGCGCGCCACACTCGACTGGAGCTTCGAGCTGCTCAGTGCCTGCGAACAAACCTGCCTGCGTCGACTGGGTGTGTTCAGGGGAGGATTCACGCTGGAGTCGGCGGCCGCAGTGATTGTCGGTGAACACATCGTGCCCCGCGAGGTGCTTGGCTCGATTACGCAACTGGTGGCCAAGTCGTTGCTGAACGTGGAGGTGGGCGACGAAGAGGTGTTCTACCGTCTGCTCGACACCACCCGCAGCTATGCCTTGGAAAAACTCGACCAGACGACTGATCTGCCAAGCACCCTGGAACGCCACGCCGAACGCTGCCTGGCCTTGATGCATCAGGCCCAGAACGACTGGGAGCACGTCCAGACCTGTGTGTGGATCGAGCGCTACGCCCGCAGTCTGGAAGACATTCGCTCGGCCCTCGATTGGAGCTTGAACGCTCAAGGGGCGCAGGCACTGGCGATCCGACTGGCTTCGGTTTCGACACCCCTCTGGCAGGAGCTGTCGCTGCTCAAGGAACACGGCGTGTACGTGCGCAAGGCCCTGGCACTGCTCGAATCGACGCCCGAGCCCTGCCCTCGTCTGAAAATGGCCCTCAAGCTTGCCCTCGGCAGCTCCTGCTACCATACCCAGGGCGGTACCGCCGAAACCGTCGAAGCCTTTGTGAGCGCCAGGACCCTGGCCGAACGCTGCAACGACGTGGCCGGTCAGCTCAAAGCCGTGTCCGGGCACATGGCGGTCAATCTCAGTTGCGGCAACTACCAAGCGGCCCTGGAACAGAGTCTGCAATTCGATCGACTGGGTTTGCAAGACGATGCCATTGCGTCCCTGAGTACTCACCGTTTGCAGGTGCTGGCCCTGCACTTTGCCGGGGATCAGCCACTGGCGCGGGAGAATGCCGAACAGGTCATTCAGCGTATGGCCCAGAGCGGACACCTCAATCGCTTCACCCACGGCTTTGGCATCCAGTACGACCAGAGCGTCGCCGCCCTGACCATCCTGGCGCGGATCCTCTGGTTGCAGGGCTATCCCGAAAAGGCCTGGTGCACCGCCCGTCAGGCGCTGGATATTGCGATCCGGATCGACCACGGCACGTCCATCTGTTACACGCTGGCACTGTCCGGTTGCCTGATCGCCCACTACAACGGCGACAGTCGAACTGCCCGCGAACTCTTGCGCCTGCTGCTCGAGCAAGCACAAAAACATTCAGTGCTGCTGTTCCACAACTGGGCCCGGCACTACGCGCAGGTGATCGATGCCGATGGTGCACACTCGAACCCGCAACCCGTTACCGGGCTGATCAAGGAAATCATGGTCACCCTGAATACCGGCTTCGTCGATGACGCCTTGCTGGCACGGGCCGAAGACGGCGCCGCGGGCTGGAGCACGGCGGAAATCCTCCGGGCCAGAGCGGATGCTCTGCTTGCGGAAGACTGTCAGAGTACGGCCGAGGCCGTTCTGCTCAAGGCGCTGGGGGTGGCAAAAGCCCAGGGTGCCCTGGCCTGGGAACTGCGTACTGCCACGTCACTGGCCCGGCTTTGGCAGCGTCAAGGCCACTTCCAGCAAGCCCATGACCTGTTGGCGCCGATCTACGATCGCTTCACTGAAGGCTTTGCCACGCCAGACCTAACCCAGGTCCGTTGGCTGCTCGACGAGTTGCAACGACACAGGTCCGCGTAACGCCCAGCGGGTCTGGCGGAAGTAGCGGGCATAACGCATTTCAAACACCCGCAGCAATCCACTGCGCTCAAGTTTCTCCCGAGCGTAGGTGCGGGTGGTGTTGAGAAGCCGGTAGCGTGTCATGCCATTGCCCCGCTCGACCGACAGCAGCGATTTGCGCGCCAGCCGCTCCACCACGTCCACCAGACGGGTGGGGCGCAGCACCGCACAACCGATGACGCCGACGGCCGCCTCCAGGGTAAAGGCCATTTTGAACACCGCCAGCCCCTGCAACACGGTTTGCTCCAGCGGGCTCAGCCGCTGATAGCTCCAGTCCAGCGCGGATTTGAGGGTTTGCTGCCGCGCAACGGCGGTGCGCCGCCCGTGGGTCAGCAGTTGCAGGCAGTTGCCCAACTGGGCTTGCAGCCCCACCAGCGCCAGCGCGTCGATCTGCGCCGCCGCCAGCTCGATGGCCAACGGCAGACCATCGAGTCGGCGGCAGATTTCACGCACCGTCTTGAGGTCCCGCTCGCGCAAGGTAAATGCCGGCTGACGGGCTCGAACCCGGCTGACAAACAGCTGCACCGCCGAATACTCCATGACGTCGGCCACACTGTGCAACGCTGACGCGGGCGGCACGGCCAAGGGTGGCAAACCCAGCACCGTTTCGCCCGATGCCCGCAGCGGCTCGCGGCTGGTGGCCAGGATCGACAACCGTGGCACCGCCACCAGCAACGTCTCCACCGCTGTTCGACAGTCTTCGAGCAGGTGCTCGCAATTATCGAACACCAGCAAGGCATGCCAGGGCACCAGGGCGTCCACGCCACCGTCCAGCTCGAGGGTGCGAATCAGAGACTCGATAATCCGTGTCGGATCATCGATCATCGCCAGATCCATGATCCAGACACCGTCGCGATAGTGATGCAACAGCAGCTCCGCCACGCGCAAGGCCACCGTGGTTTTGCCGACGCCGGCCGGACCGACCAGGGTCATGAAACGGCGAACCGGCAGTTGCCGGACCACACTGCCCACCACCGAGTCTCGACCGGTGACCGGGGTCAGCCGCACTGGCAGGTTATGCTGGGGCTTGCGCACGCTGTCGATCGAGACCGATGCGCCCTCCTGAATGCGCTGCACCGGGGCAATGAAGCTATAACCGCGCTGGGGAATGCTGACGATGTAGCGCTGCCCACCCAGGCCGTCGCCGAGGGCCCGACGCAGGGCGGCGATGTGGACACGCAGGTTGATTTCCTCGACCACCGAGGTTGGCCATACACAGGCGATCAGTTCGTCCTTGCTGACCACGTTGCCGGCGCGGTCGACCAGCACCTGGAGGATATCCAGTGCCCGCCCCCCCATGCGCAGCGGCCGATCACCTTCCAGGACCAACCGTTGACGCGGGTGGAACGCGTAGGGGCCGAACCGCAGTACCGTATCGCTGTTCAAATCGCTGAGGTTGTTCATACCGGGTCACGTGCTGAAAACCTGGCCCGGCTCAAGGTACGGCATCACCCGTTGCGCGAGTTCGCCCAGGCTCCCGCATCTCTATTGCCAAGCGTTCGCGACTATCTTGGCAGGCTTGGGTGACCGTACAACTGCCCCGGGGGGAGCGTCACGGCCATCCCGGTGCGCAGAACGGACAAGAAGCTCCTAGCTAAACTGTTCCCGGTACTGGGTGGGGGTCAAGCCGAGTTTTTCACTGAACAGAAAACGCATGTGCCGCACGCTGCCGAAGCCGCTCTTGTAGGCGACGGTCTTGAGCGGCAGGTCACTGGTTTCCAGCAGGTTTCTGGCGCAGTCGATACGCGCGCTTTGCAGAAATTCCATGGGCGTCATGTTCACTTCCCGGGCAAATACCCGGGCGAAATGCCGCGCACTCATGTTCGCCAGGCTGGCCATGCGTTCGATGCTGAAGGCTTCATCGAGGTGTTCGAGCACATGGTGCTGAACCCGGGTGACCGGGGTTTCATGGGACGCCACCGCGGACATCAACGGGCTGAACTGCGCCTGCCCACCCTGGCGCTTCATCACCACCAGCAACACCTTGGCCACGTCCTGGGCGATTTTCTTGCCGTGATCCTGGGCGACCACCGCCAGTGCCAGGTCGATGCCGGCGGTGACGCCGCCGGAAGTGATCAGGTTGCGGTCCTGAACGTAAATCTGATCGGTCTCCACCGTCGCCTTGGGAAAACCCTTGATCAGCCGCTCCGTATAATGCCAGTGGGTCGTCACGCGATAGCCGTCCAGCAAACCGGCATTCCCCAGCACGAAAGCGCCCGTGCAGATCGAGCCATAACAGGTGCTCCGGCGGACAGCGTGCTGAAGCCAGGCGAGCAACGGCGGATGTCTTTCGTTGTAGGCCCCGGGGCCGCCCGGTACCAGCAACAGGTCATAGCCCTCGCACGCCTGATCAATATGCACATCGGCCTGAACGCTGACACCGTTGGAAGCTCGCAGAGGGCCATGCTCGGTGCCGATCATCGACAGATGATAGTGATCGTCCGGAGCCAGATAACGATTGGCGATGGAGAACACCTCCATGGGCCCGGCCATGTCGAGCAGGAGGAAGTCCGGGAACAGCACCATTGCCACGCTTTTCATGGTTTGTAAGTCACTGATATCAAAGAAATGGAAGCGTCACACCGACGTTGAACAGTCTGACCGAGGGTGGCGTGCTCATGGAATAAGCATACGTGATTCGTCGAACAAAATTGTCAATCTGAAAGAGACAGTATTTCAATTTTCACCTACTTATTGCACAAAATGGTAAACATTAACCTTCTCCTCACTCGGACGAATTAACGTCCCTGCAGGAGATCTCATCATGCTGACCCTTCGCAAAGCCTCTGATCGTGGCATGGCCAATCACGGTTGGTTGAAGTCGTTCCATACCTTTTCCTTCGCCAACTACCGCAACCCGCGGGAGCAGGGTTTTTCCGACCTGCTGGTGATCAACGATGACCGGGTGGCGGCCGGTAAAGGTTTCGGTCAACACCCGCACCGGGACATGGAGATTTTTTCCTATGTGCTCGAAGGTGCCCTGGAACACAAGGACACCCTCGGCACCGGTTCGGTGATCCGCCCCGGCGACGTCCAACTGATGAGCGCCGGCAGCGGCGTGGCACATAGCGAGTACAACCACTCGGCGACCCGGCCGGTGCACTTCCTGCAAATCTGGATCGTGCCGAACGTCAGCGGGGCCAAACCTCGTTATCAGCAAGAACACTTCAGCACCCAGAAGAAACGCGGCCGTCTACAACTGATCATCTCGCCTGACGGGGCCAACGGCTCGCTGCGCGTGCGTCAGGATACGCGGGTTTATGCCGCGCTGATCGACGGCAAGGAAAGCGCCAGCCTGGAATTGGCCGCCGATCGCTACGCCTATGTACACGTGGCCCGGGGCAAGGTCGAACTCAACGGCGTGCAGCTGCAGGAAGGCGATGGCGTGCGGGTTCGGGATGAACAGGTGCTGACCTTGAGCAACGGCGCGGATGCCGAGGTGCTGGTGTTCGACCTGCGCCCTCAGGAGCTGCCGGAAATGCCATGACCGTACTGGGCCTGGGGGCTCTGTGCCCCCGGGCTTCAGCGGTACCGCTGATGACACTCACGACGTTTGACTCGCCCACGCCTCACTGCCTGGACAAACAATCTGTGGCACTCAATTCGCTAGGAAAAGGACTACAAAATCCAGCGAAACATCCAGCTATCTCATCCAGGGGATTTGAGTCCAGTATCGGTGCCATGGATCAGTGTCGGCGACGCCTTTGCCGGCTGAATGCCCAAGCCCCGCGCCGCAACGCACGGCTCGACATCAGGTGGCTGTCATGGGCCGTTGTCAAATACAGGAGATAGAATGACGCCCGCCATTACGCTCTACGACGCGCTGACCACTGTCAGCATTCCATCAGACAAGGCCAAGGCTGTTGTGCACGCGTGGGAGGCTGAAGTGGAAAATCTCGCATCGAAAGCTGACCTAAAACAGGTTGAAGCACATTTCAAATCAGACCTAAAACAAGTTGAAACACATTTAACACAGTCCATCACGGCATTGGGCACTGAACTGCGTTCGTCCATCAAGGAGCTCCAATCCGCTCTCCGCGAGCAGGGGGTCGAGCTGAGAGCAGAACTCAAGGAACAGCGGGCCGAGTTCCGGGCCGAGCTCAAGGAACAACGGGCTGAGCAACGGTCCTCCACCCGAGTCCTGCAATGGAGTATCGGTGTGACCTTCCTCTGTGTCGCCGCGCCTTTCATTAAAAATGCGTTCGAGGTGTTGGCCACGTCGTACTGACTGAAGTGGCTCGGTGACATGACGCGGCCTGCCCAAGAAATTTCACTTGACTTGCCGCCAATTAACTCAGCAATTAGTCTTCTGATGGGCCGTCACGCCTTGAGTGGGTGCCGCCCGCCTCCCGAATCTTGCGCATTAACCGTTGTCCAAGGAGGTAAAGAGCATAGGCTTGGTCTATTCATAAACTAACTAATTGATCAATTAGAGAGCCCATGAAAGAGCCAGAGCAATCCCAACGGAAGGCGACCTCTCGCATCTGCCAGGCTCTCGCTCCTGCGAGTGTGCTTTGCATCGCCATGCTCACGGGCTGTACCGTAGGGCCAGACTTTGTTCGGCCCAGTGTCGCCAAGAACGCCGGCTATTCGCGGGAGAAACTCGACACGACGACGGCCTCGGCGGACGTGGCGGCGGGAGGCGCCGCGCAAAAGCTGGTCGCGGGCATGGACATCCCTGGCCAATGGTGGACGCTGTTCCGCTCGCCGGCACTGAACGCGCTGGTGGAAGAGGCGCTGAAGGCCAATCCGGATGTTGCCGCCGCTCAAGCCGCCCTGCATCAGGCCAACGAACTGGTTTACGCCGATCAGGCGGCGCTGTTTCCCTCCCTCAGTGGCAGCTTGTCCAAGACTCGAGAGTTGCCATCGGCGGCCACGACGCCTGGTTTCACCCCGAAGATTCTCACCGTCAACTCAGCCTCGCTGAGCGTCTCTTACGCCCCGGATGTTTTCGGCGGTACCCGTCGGCAGATCGAATCGTCCACCGCACAGGCCGAATATGAGCGCTACCAATTGGAGGCGACTTACCTCACGCTGACCTCGAATGTCGTCAACACCGCCGTGACCCTGGCCTCCCTGCGCGATCAGGTGACGGCCACCGAGGCCATTATCCGGCTCCAGAGCGACCAGCTGGCGCTTCTGCAGGCACGACGGCGGCTTGGGGCGATCGCCAATACCGACGTGCTCACGCAGCAGGCGTCACTGGCACAAACCCGCGCGACGCTGCCGCCGCTGCAAAAGCAGCTCGCGCAAACCCGCAACCAGTTGATGGCCTATCTCGGCCGCTTTCCTGACCAGGACCGGGGTGAACATTTCGAGCTGGCCTCCCTCCAGCTGCCAGAGCAGTTGCCGCTCAGCCTCCCCTCGGCCATCGTGGAGCAGCGCCCGGATGTGCGCTCCGCCGAGGCGCAACTGCATCAGGCCAGCGCCAATATCGGCGTTGCCGTTGCCAATCAACTGCCTCAATTCAACATCACCGCTGCGCTGGGCTCCAGTGCGAGCGGTGGCACCAAGCTGTTTTCCTCGGGCACGGGGTTCTGGAGTCTTGCCGGATCGATCAGTCAGACGATCTTTGACGCCGGCGCATTCGAACACCGCAAGCGGGCCGCCGTGGCCGCGTATGACGAATCGGCCGCCCGTTATCGCAGCACCGTGATCGCGGCCTTCCAGGATGTCGCCAACGCCCTCAGAGCGCTGGAAGCCGATGCCGATACGCTCAACCAGCAAGTGCAGGCCGAACAGGCGGCCCGCGACAGCCTGGCGCTGGCCCAGGCGCAGTTCCGCCTGGGCGCCGTTGGCTATCTGACACTGTTGACGGCGCAACAGACCTACCAGAACGCGGTACTCACCCGCGTCAGGGCGCAGAGCGCCCGCTATAGCGACACCACCGCCCTCTTCCAGGCACTGGGCGGTGGCTGGTGGAACCGAACCGATGTGGCCCCGGCCTCCCTGGGAAGTCCTGACCGTTATTGAAACAGTGAGAAAACACCATGGCCGACGCCAAGACCGCCTCTGCTCTATCGACCCCGCCGACTACACCTGGTGGTGTCCGTAAACGACGGCTGCTGCGGCCCATGCTCATCATGCTCGCAGTGGTGCTGGTGATCGTGGCGATCATCGCCGGCGTGAAATTCATGCAGATATCGAAGGTGATCGCCCAATCCAAGATCCCCCTGCCGCCCTCCGTGGTGACGGTCACCCGCGCGCAATTGGCCGATTGGCAGCCGAGCGTTTCCAGCGTGGGTTCGATGAAGGCGGTGCGGGGTGTCGATGTCACCACCGAGGTCGGCGGTATCGTTCGCACGATCGGCTTCAAACCGGGCCAGGAGGTGGCGGCCGCCGACCTGCTGGTCCAGTTGAATGCGGACTCGGACATCGCCCAGCTTCACTCGCTCGAAGCCACCGCCAACCTGGCCGTCACGGTCCTCAAGCGCGACAAGGCTCAACTGGCGGTCAGCGCCGTGTCCCAGGCACAAGTCGATGCGGACGACGCCGACCTGAAAGCGAAAGTGGCGGCGGCAGAGCAGCAACGGGCGCTGGTGGCGAAGAAGACCATCCGTGCCCCCTTTGCCGGAAAGATCGGGGTGACCAGTGTCAATCCCGGTCAATTCCTCAACCCTGGCGACAAGATAGCGACCCTGCAGACCTTCAACCCCATCTACATCGACTTCAACGTCCCGCAGGCACAGTTGGAGGCGATTGCCCTCGGTCAAGCCGTCTCGGTCACGGCAGGCGGCCTGCCCCAGCAGACCTTCACCGGCAAGGTCACGGCCATCGACACCAAGTTCGACCCGACCACGCGCAACGTCATCGTCGAAGCCACCATCGCGAATCCGCAGCAACGCCTGGTGCCCGGCATGTTTGCCCAGGCCGTCGTGGAGTCTGGTACGAAGCAGCGCTATCTCACGGTTCCACAAACCGCCGTCACCTATAACCCTTATGGGACAACGGTGTTCATCGCGGTACCGAGTGACCAGGGCAACGAGGTGCTCACGGCACAGCAGACCTTCATCAAGACGGGGCCGACCCGCGGCGACCAGGTGGCCATCCTGTCCGGCGTGAAGGAAGGCGACCAGGTGATCACCAGTGGCCAGATGAAACTCAAGAACGGCTCACCGGTGAAAATCGACAACCGTGATGCGCCGCTGAACGACACGTCACCGACGCCACAGGAACAATGAGGCCCGCCCGCCCATGAAACTCACCGATACCTTCATCAAGCGACCGGTCTGGGCCGTTGTCGTCTCGATGTTCATCCTGATACTGGGGTTGCGGTCGATCTTCGGGCTGCCGGTCAACCAGTGGCCTCGCACCGAAAACACCGTGGTCACCATCACCACCAGTTACTACGGCGCGGATGCGGCCACCGTCGCCGGCTTTATCACCCAACCTCTCGAGTCGGCCATCGCCCAGGCGCAGGGCATCGATTACCTGTCCTCCTCAAGCATTACCGGGCTCTCGACCATCACCGCGACCCTGCGGCTCAACTACGACGCCAGCAAGGCCCTGACGGAGATCAATACCCAGGTCAACTCGGTGAAGAACCAGCTGCCGGCGCAGGCCCAGGAGCCGGTGCTCACGGTCGCGGTCGGACAGACCACGGACGCCATGTACCTGGGCTTCTACAGCGATGCACTGCCCACCAACAACATCACCGATTACCTGTTGCGGGTGGTCAAGCCCAAGCTCGATTCGCTCGAAGGCGTGCAAACGGCCGAGATTCTCGGCGGGCGCCAATTCGCCATGCGCGCCTGGCTGGACCCGGACAAGCTGGCCGCCCACAACGTTTCGGCACAGGACGTTTCGGTGGCCTTGTCCAGCAACAACTACCTGTCCGCCCTGGGTTCGACAAAAGGCCAGATGGTGACGGTCGACCTGACCGCCGGAACCGATCTGCACACGGCGGATGAATTCAAGCAACTGGTGGTCAAGCAGAACGGCGATGCACTGGTGCACCTGGAGGATGTGGCAACGGTCACCCTGGGTGCGGAGAACTACAACACCAGCGTCGCGTTCTCCGGCAAGCGTTCGGTGTTCATCGGTATCAAGGTGGCCCCCACTGCCAACATCCTGACGGTCGCCGCCGAGGTCAGAAAGGCTTTCCCCGACCTGCAATCGCAACTGCCGGCCGGCGTCACGGGCGAGATCGTCTACGACTCCACGGAGTTCATCAATACCTCGATCCGCGAGGTGGTGAAGACCCTCGGCGAGGCCATGATCATCGTCTCGATCGTCATCTACCTGTTCCTCGGCTCCTTTCGCGCGGTGATTGTGCCCCTGGTGGCGATACCACTGTCGCTGATCGGAACCTTTTTCATCATGTTCCTGCTGGGGTACTCGATCAACCTGCTGACCCTGCTGGCGCTGGTACTGGCCATCGGCCTGGTGGTCGATGACGCGATCATCGTGGTCGAGAACGTCGACCGCCATATCAAGGAAGAAGGTAAAGCGGTCATGGAGGCCGCCATGGTCGCGGCCAGGGAACTGGGGGGGCCGATTATCGCCATGACGGTGGTGTTGATTGCCGCCTACGTCCCCATCGGGCTGCGCACCGGTCTCACTGGCGCACTGTTCAAGGAGTTCTGTTTCTCGTTGGCCGGCGCCGTGACCGTGTCGGCCGTGGTGGCGTTGAGCCTCTCGCCGATGATGACGTCGCGACTGTTCAAGCCCGGGCAGGAAGAAGGTCGATTCGCCCGCTGGCTGGATCGCTGTTTCGACCTGCTGCGCAGCCGCTACCACCGGGTGCTGTCAGCCGGACTCGACAGCTGGCCGGTGCTGGTCATCTTTGGCTTTATCCTGTTCCTGCTGGTGGCCGCCAGCGGCATGACCGCCAAGAGCGAGCTCTCCCCGACCGAAGACCAGGGGCTGGTGTTCATGCAGGTCAAAGGGGCGCCGACGGCCTCCCCGCAGCAGATGGAGCGCCTGGCTGACCAGGCCTTCCAGATCTCGAAAACGGAGCCCGAGTACGCGCAGATGTTCCAGCTCACGGGGGTGCCATCACTCAATCAGGGGCTCGGCGGCGTGCTACTCAAACCCTGGGGACAACGCAGTCGCTCGCAAGCGGAATTGATCCTGGACCTTCAACAGAAGTGGAACCAGGTGGCCGGTGCCAAGATCGCGGCCTTTCCGCTGCCGTCGTTGCCGGGCGCCCAGGGCTTGCCGATCCAGTTCGTCATTACCACCACCGAGTCGGTCCAGAACCTCAATGAAGTCGCCCAGGCGGTGATGAACGAGGCACAAACGCAAAAGCTGTTCTGGTTCTCCGACCTGGACTTGAAGATCGACAAGCCGCAAGCCACGCTGGTGGTCGACCGTGACAAGATCGCGGCCCTGGGGATGACCCAGGCCGACGTCGGCGCGGCCCTTTCGGCGGCGCTGGGTGGGAACTACGTGAACTATTTCTCCACCGCCGGGCGCTCGTACAAGGTCATTCCCCAGGTCCTGCAGGTCAACCGTCTCAACCCCGAGCAGATTCTCGATTACTACATCCGCACGCCCTCCGGCGCCATGATCCAGGCGCGTACGGTGGCCCATATCGAGACATCCACGGAGGCGGAGTCGATCAACCACTTCCAGCAGCTCAACTCCGCCACCCTTTCCGGCGTGAGCAGCTTGTCCCAAGGTGAACTGCTGGCGAAGCTGGACAGCATCCTCAACAGCGTCGCACCGTCAGGCTACACCTCGGATGCGTCAGGTGAGTCGCGTCAGTTCCTGCAGGAGTCGGGCGGCTTCGTCGGCCTTCTGCTGTTCTCCATCCTGATCGTCTACCTGGCGTTGGCGTTCCAGTTCGAGAGCTACCGGGACCCCGTGGTGATCCTGTTTTCGGTGCCGCCGGCGCTGTTCGGCGCACTGGCGTTCATCACGATGGGCTTCGCCTCCATCAACGTGTACACACAGGTCGGGCTGGTGACCCTGCTCGGGCTCATCACCAAGCATGGGATCCTGATCGTGCAATTTGCCAACGAATTGCAACGCGCCGGTCGCGCCAAGCGCGAGGCCATCGAAGAGGCCGCCGCGGTACGTCTGCGGCCGATCCTGATGACCACCGCGGCCATGGTGCTGGGCGTCGTGCCGCTCGTCCTGGCCTCCGGTGCCGGCGCGGCCGGGCGTCACGACATGGGCCTGGTGATCTTCTCTGGCCTCTCGATCGGCACCCTGCTGACGCTCTTCATGGTGCCGGCCATGTACATGTTCATTGGCACCACTCACCATCAGGAGGTGCCCGAACAGCCGCTCACGCCAGCCGAGCTCGAAGGAACTCGATGAAACGTTGGGTCTTGGCGGGCAGCAGTCGCGTCTCGGTGACGGCATAAACCGTCACCGCCTTGCCCCTCCATTCGGGCAGGACCCGACGCAGCTGGCCATTACGCAGTTCATCGACAATGATTTCGTCGTGCATCAACACAATCCCCTGGTCCAGCGTCGCCAGCCGTCGCAGCAACCCGACGCTGTTGACCATGAAACGTCCTCCCACCGCCACCGAGAGGGTTTGCGCACCATTGTTCAGGGTCCAGGTCCCGTCCCTCAGGATATTCAGACACTGATGCCGTTCGAGATCGCTCGGTGTATCGGGTACACCCGCCACTTCGAGATAACGCGGCGAGGCGTACAAATACGGCACCAGCGTGATCAGGGGGCGTGCGATCAGTTGGGAGTTTTCAGATTCGCCAATCCGAATGGCGACGTCGAAGGGCTCGCTCACCAGGTCGACTCGCCGTGGGCTCAGATCGAGATCGAAGGTGATTCCCGGATATAGGCCGGCAAACTCGGCGATCAAGGGCGCCAGGTAGGTGATCGCAAAGTCCACGGGCAATGAGACCCGCAGCACACCGCTGGGCTGCGCCAGCATGTCGCCAAGCTGCTCATGGGCCAGCCGGGCTTCATCGACAATGCGCTTGCAGCGCTCGAAGTAGATCTGCCCGGCTTCAGTCAGCTCGACCTTGCGCGTTGTTCGATGCAAGAGCCGCAAGCCGATCGCCTTCTCCAAGGCACTGATACGCCGCGACAAAGTGGAGTTCGGCATGCCCATCACCTCGGCAGCCCCGCGAAACCCTTTCGCTTTGACCACCTCGACAAACAACGCCATATCGTTCAGCAGTTCCACGAACATTGCTCCACATATGGATCAATCAAATCCAGAAAGCCCCATTTATCCCAAAAATAATAAGACGGATGATGCGTTCCTCGCAATTCATTTGAGGGTCGCACCATGAGCTCACTCTTCACGCCCATCCACGTTGCCAAGGCGACTTTTTCAAACCGCCTGGTCATGGCCCCCATGACCCGTAGCCGCGCGGAGTTCGATGGAACCCCGGGGGAACTGGCCGCCGAATACTATGCCCAGCGCGCCAGCGTCGGCCTGATCGTGGCCGAAGGCACGCAGCCATCCGCCGATGGCCAGGGCTACCTCACCACGCCGGGGATCTATAGCGATGCGCACGTGGCGGGCTGGAAGAAAATCACCTCGGCGGTACACGCCCAGGGCGGTCATATCTTTATCCAGCTGATGCATGCCGGTCGTATGTCGCACCCCGATAACACGCCTCATCATCGCCAGGGTGTGGCACCGTCCGCCATTGCGCCGAACACGCCCATGTTCACCGCCACCGGTATGCAGGACATCCCTGTACCGCGCGCGTTGAGCACTGAAGAAGTACGCCAGACGGTCGCCGATTTCCGCTTCGCCGCGCGTCGAGCGATTGAAGCCGGCGCCGACGGTGTCGAGATTCACGGCGCCAACGCCTATCTGATCCAGCAATTCTTCGCCCCGAGCGCCAACACCCGGACCGACGAATACGGTGGTTCGATCGAGAACCGCGCACGCTTCGCCATCGAGGTCGCGACCGCCATCGCCGAGGAAATCGGGGCCGACAAGACCGCCATCCGTCTCTCGCCCGGCACCGCCATGTGGGGAATTGACGAAGGCGAAGAAGGCCCGAGCCTCTACCGCTATCTGGTCGCCGAGTTGAACAAACTGGGCCTTGCCTACGTGCATGTCCTGCATCAAGGCAACGACGCACTGCTGGCTGACATCCGCAAGCTCTGGAAGAACACCCTGATTCTGAACCGCCCAAGCCGCCCACGGGAACAGATTGGCGCCGACCTGGCTGCAGGGCTGGCGGATATGGAGGCCTACGGCCAGATGGTCCTGGCCAACCCGGACTTTGTCGAGCGCTTGAAAGCGGGCGCGCCGCTGAATCAAGCGGACCACACGACCTTCTTCGGCGGCAGCCAGAAGGGCTACACCGACTACCTCGCCTTGAGCGCTTGAGGTCGGCGCAGTCCTCGGAAAAATAGCCAGGGCAGACAGGACGTCCCGTGGCCCTGGCTACACCGCCCCGGTCGAAGGCCCCGAGCACGCCGGCCAGGCCGCCTTGGGGCTCATCTCGACAACACCCTCCCCTTCACCACCTGGCTCAGTCGTTCGATGCCGTGACGAAACTCTCGCTCATCCAGACTGCCATAACCCAAGCGCATCGCCTGGACCGGCGAGTCATCGTCGCCGAACAAGTGCCCGGGCAGGATGCGGATGTTTTGCGCCATGGCGTCCTGCGCCAGGAGCGCCATATCCAGCGGCTGGGTGAACCTGATCCACAGCGCCAGACCACCGCCGGGTGCGGTGACGCTGGCCACGTCGCCCAGGTGCTCATGGACGGCCTGGACCGCCAACCGACAACGCTGTTCGTAAACCCGTAGCGCTCGCCGAATATGGCGCTTGAGCTGGCCGCTTTGCAGCAGGTGCGCCGCCGCACGTTCGGTAACGGTATTGCCTTGCCTGTCGACCAGCAGGATTTCGTTGGCCAGGCGGTTGATGATGAGCGGTGGCGCCACGACGTAACCGATGCGTAGACCCGGTGCCAGTATCTTGCTCAACGACCCGATGTAGATCACGCGCCCGCCTTGATCCACGCTCGCCATGGGCAACATCGGGCTGTGCGAAAAGTGGAACTCATGGTCGTAATCATCTTCGATGATGACGAAATCGAATTGCTCCGCCAGCGCCAGCAGGCGCATGCGGCGATCTATCGGCATGGTCACGGTGGTTGGAAACTGATGATGCGGCGTGAGGTAAATGGCCCGTATGCGCTGAGCTCGACACACCCGCTCCAGCGCATCGGGGATCATGCCGAGCTCGTCCTGCTCGATACTGTGAATCGAGCCACCACAGGCGCGGAACGCGTCCCTCGCCGGGGGGTAGCTCAGGCGCTCCATGGCCACTCCGTCGCCGGGGCGCACCAGCATTTTTGCGGCCAGGTAGATGCCCATCTGACTACCCCGCACCAGGCACAAGGTATCCGCGTCGGCATTGAGGCCTCGCTCCGCGCGCAACATGGCGGCCAGTTCCTGACGCAACAGGCCCAGGCCGCGAGGATCGCCGTAGCCCATCCGATTGCCGCGCGCCGACTCCAGCAGGGCAATACGGAAAGCCCTCGACAGCTCCTCGAACGGCACAAGGCGTGTGTCGGGCGCGCCGTCACTGAAATCGAATACGTCGTCCCCTATCTGAACCACCGGCGGGCACACACTGCCGTAAGGCTGGTAGCCAGGTTCTGGCAGGCGCCCCGAAAGACGCTGGGCGACCGCCGCGACACGGGCCTCCTGCTTGACCACGGGCAGTTCCGGGGACACAAAGGTCCCGCGCTTTTGCTGGGTGATCAACCACCCCTGCGCCGTCAACTCTTCGTACGCCAGGACGATGGTCTTGCGGTTCACGCCTAACCGAACCGCCCACTCACGAGAAGTCGGCAACGAGTCGCCGGGACGTAGCAACCCCGAGCGTATCCGCTCCGTGAGGGCCGCCACGAGCTGTGCATTCAGCGAAGCGGTCGCCGTTCGGTCGAGTTCGACACTGATATCCCATCGTTTAACCATGGACGTCCACGTTGTCTCGGATTTTTCTGGACCATCAGACTTATCAAATCTGGATGATTGAATAGGACCAGACAGACGATAGCATTTTGATCACGACCTAACACCCAGGCTGTCTCAAAAATGACTATCGCTGCGCACCGCTACGCTCTTACGGCTGACTATCGAGTCGCCAAACGGGAGGACGTGACCGACCAGGTGGTGAGGTTGGTACTGCTCCCGGTCAGCGCCCGGCGTTTGCACTACCGTGAAGGCCAATACATCAGCATCGAACTCGCCAATGGCGAACTGCGTAGTTACTCGCCCGCCACGGCGATGGCGGCTGACGGTGCGATCGAGTTGCACGTGCGCCTGCATCCACAGGGGAAATTCTCGACGCTGCTGCGTGAGCGCAGCAGCGTCCTGAGTTCGCTCAAGGTCTATGGGCCCTATGGTGACTGTGTCTGGCAAACGCCGACATCACCCGATGCACCGATACTCTTTCTGGCAACCGGCACCGGCATCGCCCCCATCAAGGCGCTGGTGCAGGCAGCCCTGTCGAGTGGTTGCACGAACCCGGTGTGGCTGTACTGGGGAGCCCGCCATGTCGAGGAACTCTATGAGTCGGCTGCGTTCGAGGCGCTTGAATCACGCCACCCCAATTTCCATTTCCGCATGAGCGCCAGTGCCTCGGACAGGGACCATGGCGAGCCGCGCTACGTTCAGGATTGGGCGGCGCGGCAACATCCGGATCTCGCCGACGCGCTCGTTTACGCCTGCGGCCTGCCCGCCATGGTGGATGCCGCGCAAGCCCTGCTGACGCAAAACAACGGGCTGCGCGCCGAACGTTTTTTCGCCGATGCTTTCGTCAGCGCAACGGCACCGGCGGCCACCCCTCGGCCACCCGCCGACACCCTGTCGGTCAACGCCACCTTCGATACCCAGCAGCCGCAGCAAGTGACCCGCAACCGCCTGCAGCTTGAACCTGGTACGTCGCTGCTGCATGGCTTGCGGGCCGCGGGTGTACTCAAGGGCGTTTGCGGTGGTCGGCAATCCTGCGGGACCTGCCGGGTCAGCCTGACACCGCACTGGTTCAACCAGATCCCGCCACCTGCCCGTTCAGAACAGCGGCTGCTCCAGGCGCTTCCCGAAGCGGGCCAGTTGGACCGACTAGCGTGCCAGATCATCATCGAGCCCGCGTTGGACGGGCTGCATTTCAGCATTCCGGCACTGGCCGTTTAACCCTGTCCACTACCCTGATCGAGAGTCCCCCCATGACATTGATACATGACCGCCAAACCGTGGAAGCCGTAGGACCAGCCTACAGCGAGAGCCAAATGATGACCGTGCGCCAGATGACGCGTTACGCGATCCAGGAGATCGCGCGCAGGGTCCAGCCCGGAATGGTCGAAGAAGACGCGGTGGAAATGGCCAAGGACGTCCTCGCCGAGCACGCCATGCTCCGGGGTTGGCATGAGGTCTATGTTCGCTTTGGCAGCAATACGACCAAGACCTTTGGCGAAGCATCCGAACCTGGAATGGTCCTGGGCGCGGACGATATCTTCCTGATTGACATTGGCCCGACCTGGAAAGAATGGGAAGGCGATGGCGGCGATACGTTCGTGACAGGCAGCAACCCGGACATGGCCCATTGCGCCACTGACGCGCGGGAGATATTTCACGACGTCCGCCGCCACTGGCTGTCCACTCAAGCAACAGGCAAGGCACTTTATGAGTTTGCGCTCGCATGCGCCGAGCAACGTGGCTGGGAGCTCAACATGGATCTTTCCGGACACCGCCTTGCGGACTTCCCCCACGCGTCCATCTACCCAGGCCCCATGGCGGACATCACCTTCACGCCGTCTCGACAGTTGTGGGTGCTCGAAATACATATCCGCAATAAAGAACACACCTTCGGCGCCTTCTTTGAGGACATGCTGCTCGAAGATACCTACTTCTTCGCCTGACCCCGGCAGCCCTGCCGACGATAGATCTGCTGTAATGCAACCATTATCAAGTCAGGGCAGCCCTGTCTGCTTGGAAAGGGAGAGTCAATATGCGCGTCCACGTTTTGCAACATGCTTCGTTCGAAGGCCTGGGAAACATCGAAACCTGGCTTCAGGAACACGACGCCCAGATCACTTACACCCGTTTCTATGAGTCCGCCGAACTTCCGGCATTGACGGGGATTGATCTGGTCATCGCACTGGGCGGCTCGATGAGCGTGAATGACGAATCCGAATTACCGTGGTTGATCCCTGAGAAACGCTTTATCGCCCAGGCCATCGACAGTGGTGTTGCCGTCCTCGGTATCTGCCTGGGCGCACAGCTCATTGCGGCGGCGAAAGGGAGCCGTGTGTATCCGGCGTCCGAGAAAGAAATTGGCTGGTTTCCCATTTCAGCAACCACTCACTCAGCCGGCAGGTTCAACTTCCCGGCGACGATCGAGGTCTTGCACTGGCATGGCGAGACCTTCGATCTGCCTCAGGGCGCCCTCCACCTGGCGAGCAGCGAGGCCTGCAAGAACCAGGCATTTCAGTTGGGCCATTGCGTGATCGGCCTGCAGTTCCATATGGAAATGACACGGGCCAGCGTTGACGCAATGTTGAAGCATTGCGCCAGCGACCTGGTTGAACAGCGATACGTACAATCGCAAGAGGTGATTCGTGCCGCATCGGACGAGTGCTATGCGGCGACGAAACAGGTGATGAGCGACGTCCTTGCGTACATCACGCAGCATCGAGACCGTTGAAAAAACGATGCGCCGCTATCACGCCCGACACTCAGGAACGCACCACCGAGCCCGAGACCGGTAGCTGGTCCAGCAGCTTGAGCCCGGTGGTTTTCACGAACGTCTCATAGTCCATCGGTTTCTCGATGCGGGTTTCTGTATTGGGCAGCACGTAGGCCCAGGCCCGTTTCGACGATGCGTCGTACACCAGCTTGAACAGGCGCGTGGGGACCCAGACCTGGTCGTCGCCGATGGTGGTGTGGCCCTCGTCAAAGATCGGGCCGGTAAAGACGAACACATTGCCCTCGGCGCGCATCGCGAACTTTCTGACGTCGGCCTCGACCTTGCTCCAGATCTTGCGGTTATTGGTCGGGTCCTGCGGCACCATGTTCGACAGCGCGAAGGACTGGGCCATGGCGTTCGAATTCGGGGCATCCGCCGCCGGGGCCTGATGGCCGCGATCCATGGCCGGATGCTGAGCCCGGTAGTCGCTCAGCTCGGCTCGCGCGCCCTTGGGAATACGCGGGTCCGGGTAGAACTGATTGGTACGCTCCTCCCCCTTGGCATCCTGTAGCTGCGCCGCGCTCAGGCGCTCCACCACCACCAACGGGGTCTTGCTGGTTTGCGAGTACAGCACCGCAAAGCTGTCGGAACACAGCGCCATGGGTTTCATCGTGGCCGGCACACTGGCGGTGCTGATCGGCCGGGCGCCCGGGAACAGGTCTGCACAGCCGTCAAAGGAGGCCTGCTGCTGTTTGCTTGAATAGAGATCAATCGCTGCGCTCTGGCTGATCGAGCCCGAACGGTGTCCTTGTTTCTCGTGCTGGCTGGGGTGATCGATGAGGTCCAGCAGGTTGCGCGCTTGCGCCGCGCCGGTCGAGAACAACACAAGGGCCGACAGCCCCACTGCGATATTGCGTAGGTTCATGCTTGAATTCTTCGGATTGGAGTACGGGGATGCAGATGACAAAGCCCTCTAGATGAGGGCTTGGAGGGGCGTTTTACGCGTTATGAGCGGAAATTGCCAGAAGCGCTTGAGTCGATGCTGGCGGCATCGCGGCCTGTCAGGCCGACACGATCCGCAGGCTGCGATCCTCCAGGTCGAAGATGTTCCATCGCTCACCTTCGTCCAGCTCGACCAGCAGGCGGTTCAATGGCCCGAGGAATTTCGTGAACTCCTCATCGGTGCAGGTGGGCAGGAAGACCGACAAGACCCGTGGATCGTAATAACGAAACATGAGCAGCTTTTTATCTTCGGTCCGGACACGGAGGAACTTCTTCAGATGCAAGCGTATGGCGGGCATCGGCAATGCCGCAGGGGCAAAAATGAAGATCCCCCAGGCGCGCCCCCAGCCTCGCTCAAGCAGCTCCCGGGTGGCCGGAGACTTGGGCATGAGCTGTACCAGGTACGGGGCTGCCGCCTCAAGACTCGGGGTCATCTGACCCGAATACAGGCACGAGAACCTGAGTTCGCCGGATCGAAGCCACTGTACGATCCCGGGATCACGCGCCCCGTCGAGTAACCAATAGACGCCATCACCTGAAGCGTCATCGCCGTTCGGCCATAGCAGCATCATCAACCGCTCGAGTGTGGTCGGATTCATCCTGTCGCCGTCGCTGTTCAAGACTCGGCCTTATTGAGTTCACATATTTCACAAAAAGGCGTCCCGCTCTTGGCGGCTTCCACCAGTGTCGCGGCCTGATTATCCTGTACGGCATTGATACTTTTCTGGTGCTCGGATTCGGCTTGGACGGCGGCTGCCGGAGCAGGTGCGGACGTGTCAGTGTCTACACTGGGCTTTTTCGGCAGGCGACGAGTCGGGGGCCTTGCTCTCGGCGTATCAATCCGAGGCATTGCGTCCGGCGCCGGCACTCTTGTACGCACCATCGGTACGTATTTATAAACGTAGGCACACAACTGCCCATTCTGGAGTTGACTGGACAGTTGTCTCAGGACCTCCTCATCAGGTAGGCGGTAGTCATGAGAAAGCTGGCTGGAGAGCAAGGAGCGCAAGCGGTGCATCTCCCCGGCCCCCTGAAAATATCGGCGAACAAAACGTTCCACCTGCCACGTCTCATGCAGGTCCATCTTGACCGCTGGCTGGTCATAGGTTCTGTTACCCGTCCTCGTATCGAACGGCTCATGAACAAATCCGGCCCTGTCGCCCACTTCGATGCGGTCTGATCCATCAAAAAAACATAACCGCATAGGCTACCGGCCCTCGAACGCAATGATACGAGAGTCAGTTGTAGCACAGGCCGCCTGGGGAAGCGTGAGGATGGCACGCATGACGCTGCCCCTGGCGCTTCGTTATGGAACTGGACGCCATCAGGCAGGATCCGTTACCGGGACAGCCAGCCCGACCTTCACATTGCTCATCGAGACCAATGTCTTGAAGCGCTTGACGTTATTGCTCTGGAAAAACAGTGTCCGGGTCAGCTCGGTGTATTGCTCCATGTTCCTGACCGCCAGGATCAGGACGAAATCGCACTCGCCGGCGACGTAGTAGCACTGCTGGACCTGCGGGCAGGCCAGGAAGGTACGCTTCATCGCATCCAGCAGGTCCAGGCGCTCATTTTCCACCTCCACCTCGGCGATGACCGTCAGCCCGTAGCCCAGGCGCACCGGGTCCACCAGCGCGACGGTCTGGCGGACCAGGCCGTCCTCCTTCAGTTTTTTCAACCGGCGATTCACGGCGGCGGACGACAGGTTTACCCGCGCGCCGAGGTCCTGCTGGGAGGTGGTGGCGTCCTGCTGGATGGCTTCGAGCAGGGCTAAATCGAAATGATCAAGGCTCATGGGTGTGGGTTCTTCAATGGGCAAGCGCAAGTGGCGCTGAAAACGGAATAAAAATTCATTCGGCAGCCGAAAATCAAGAAATAAGTGCGCTGCGTTGCAATAAGATTTACCCAGCAACCATGATCCACCCACGAACCTGTCGGGCCTTCAGCCGCCCGTAGCGCCCGGAGAATCCTATGAGCCCCTTTCCCGATCTTCGCCTGAACGGTGCGATTCTCCTTCAGCAGATCCGAGCCCTCGGCGAACTGGGGGCTGACCCCTTGAACGGCGGCCGCACCCGCATTGCACTGACCGATGCGGAAAAGTCCGGGCGCGACCAACTCGTGGCCTGGATGAAAGAGCTGGACCTGGAGATCCAGGTCGATCGTATCGGCAACATTTTCGGCACGCTCCGCGCTGTTGACGACCAGGGCGAACCAGCCCCGCTGATGATCGGCTCGCACATCGATACAGTGACCAATGCGGGTGCATTGGACGGTTGCTATGGCGTGTTGGCCGGCCTGGCCGTGGTCCGGGCATTTCGTCAGGCCCGTGTGCTGCCAGCGCGGCCCATTACCATCGGCGCCTTTACCAATGAAGAAGGTGTTCGCTATCAGCCGGACATGATGGGCTCACTGGTCTACGCCGGGGGACTGTCGGTCGAAGCGGCCTTGGCCACCATCGGCACGGACGGCACGCGCCTCGCCGACGAGCTGGAGCGCATCGGCTACGCCGGCGATCTGGAGCCGGGCTCCATTGTTCCCCACGAATACCTGGAACTGCATATCGAGCAAGGGCCGATCCTGGAAGCCGAGAACACCTTGATCGGCGTGGTGGAGAACCTCCAGGGGATCTCCTGGCAACGGGTGATCGTGCAAGGCAACGCCAACCACGCGGGCACCACCCCTACCCGCTTGCGTCATGACGCCGGCTATGTGGCCAGCGCGGTGGTTGCCGAGTTGCGCAAGATCGCCAACGACTCGGACGCAACCACCCTGGCCACGGTCGGCTGCATGAGTTTCGAGCCGAATGTAATCAACGTCATACCGCGCAAGGCCAGCTTCACCGTGGACCTGCGCGATCCCGATGACGCGCGGCTGGCGAACGCTGAAGCGCGGCTGTCCCGGTTCCTTGCCGAGATCTCGGAGGCCGAAGGCGTGCACATCGACACGACGCAACTGGTACGCTTCCAACCGGTGATCTTCGATGCCGGCCTGGCCGACGAAATCGAGGCATCGGCCCGACGCTTCGGGCTCAGCCACAAGCGCATGACCTCGGGTGCCGGGCATGACGCGCAGATGATCGCGCGGATTGCGCCGGCGGCGATGATCTTCGTACCCAGCCGGGGCGGCATCAGCCACAACCCGCGCGAACACACCGATGACGACGCGTTGATCAAGGGCGCCGAGGTGCTCCTCGATGTGGTGGTCCGCCGCCTGAACAGCCACCCGTAATTCCCCATTCAAACTACCCGCTACCGGTGAAGACCGGTGGTGATGGCCCTGCCTTGCCCGAAGGAGTCAGTGATGTTGCTCGCCAATCCCAACGCAAAACGTGAGACCTACCCCGATGCCCTGAAACGCATCCTGAGTGTCGAGAAGGCCGCTGAGAGTCGCGCCTGGCTGTCCCAGTGGTCGCGGCTGAATCGCGGCGCCACGCCCCTGCACTCACTCCCCGATCTGGCCACGGAACTGGGGGTCGCGGAGATTCGGCTCAAGGATGAATCGCAACGTTCGCAGTTGGGCAGTTTCAAGGTGCTGGGTGCACCGATTGCCCTGCTGCGTCTTATCCTGCGCCAGTTCCCGGACCAGGGCTTCGAACCTCAGGGGTTGCTGGCGGGGCAACACCATCCGGTGTTGCGCGATTTCACGGTCGTCAGTGCCACTGACGGCAACCATGGCCGTGCCTTGGCGGCAGCGGCGCAGAGTGTCGGTTGTCGCTGCGTCATCGTCCTCCATGCCAACGTCAGCCTCGAGCGTGAGCAGGCGATTGCCGCCTACGGTGCCGAGATCGTTCGCATCCGTGGCAACTACGACGGGTCGGTGACAGAGGCCGCCGCGCTCGCGCAAAGCAACGGATGGTGGGTGGTTTCCGACACGTCCTATGAGGGTTACGAAGAGATTCCCCGCGACGTGATGCAGGGTTACGGCACGATCGCCGCCGAAATCGTCGAAGCGCTCCCCCTGCGCCGGAGCGGCGGCGGCGCGTTCACCCATGTGTTCCTGCAAGGCGGGGTGGGCGGTCTGGCGGCCGGCATCGTCAGCTATCTCTGGGAGCTGCAGGGCGAGCAGCGCCCGACCTTCATCGTCGTCGAACCGGAGCAAGCGGACTGCTTGTATCAGAGTGCGCTGGCCGGAACAGCCGCGAAGACCACGGGCTCGGTGGACTCGGTCATGGCCGGACTCGCCTGTGGCGAAACTTCTCCCCTGGCCTGGAAGTTCCTGCAACCCAGCATCGACTTCTTCATGACCCTCCATGACGACGAAGCGGTGAGTGCCATGCGTCGCCTCGCGGCGGGCAGCCGGCGCGATATTCCGGTGGAAGCCGGCGAGTCAGCCGTTGCCGGGCTGGCAGGACTGATACGGCTTGCCGCAGCGCCGAGCCTTGCCGCTGAGGTCGGCATCGACGCCCAGTCGCGCATCCTGCTGATCAGCACCGAAGGTGCTACGGCGCCGGGCCTCTATGCCAAGCTGGTGGGAGAGTCCGATGCGTCGGTTCGGGCTCGCCAGCAGGCTTGGCTGGCGAGCGTTTGAATGGCGTCGACCCGAGACTTATCCGTTCAAGCCGTGGCATCAAGATAATTGGAAATAACGGTCCGATTCCTGCCGTTGGTTTTTGCGACGTACAGTGCTTTGTCAGCGATATCGATCAGGTCCTCGGGCGTGTCGGATTTCGAGCCGGATAAAGTACTGATACCAATGCTGACGGTGACGACGTTGGCCGGCGACTCGCTATGTTCCATTGAACTTTTCTCCAATTCAGTTCGAATTTTCTCAGCGATAATAAATGCCCCCACATAGTCGGTATTCGAGAGGACGATGGCAAACTCCTCCCCTCCGTACCGGGCAGCCAGGTCGCCTTCCCGGGTTATATTTCTCTTGATGATGGTGCTTACCGACCTCAAGCATTCATCGCCCTGTACATGACCGTAATGATCGTTGTATTTCTTGAAAAGATCGACATCGATCATGATCAGCGCAACATCATCGGATCTTCGCCTGGCCTTGTTTATTTCAGCATGGATAAACAAGTCGAATTTACGGCGATTGGGCAGTCCTGTCAGTCCATCTTCAAGCGCCATTTGCCCGAGTTCCTTGTTGGCCTCGATATAAATTTCTTCAGAACGCTGCAATTCTTTTTGTGCGTGAATTTGCAGGCTCATCAGCTTGATCAGTCGATAGCCCAGGAAACTCAGTGTGAGCAGCAATACCGATGAGATGAGAAAGCTCGCAAAGGATTCGCTGCGCCAGTCCGCCAGGATCTCGTTTCTATCAAAGGCCGCGATGATCACCAGGGGGTAGCCATTGACACGTTGAAAGCTGATGACCCGCTCGGCATGGTCAATAAATGATCGAATAGTGGCGGTGCCCGAACTGACCCCGGGCTTCAACAAGGCGAATACCTCTCCCGTTGAAATATCAGTACCGATATCAGCGTCGTGAAAGGGTTTGCGCACGACGATATGCCCGGTCGAAGAGGTTAGGTTGATAATGCCATTTTCCCCCATGTCGATACCGTCGTAGAGGCTGAGAAAATACTTGAGATAGATCGTGGCGATGGTCACGCCCGCAAAACTGCCGTCAGGATGATTGAGTCGGCGCGAGATGCTGATGATCCATTCGTTTGTCGAACGGCTGAGTATGGAGGGGCCAATATAGGGCTCTAGACTGGCATGGTCGCGATGGTAGGTAAAATAGTCGCGATCCGAGTTATTGGCGCCGGGGGGAACTTTACCGTTCGAGTTGAATAACCGGAGCCCCTGCTCATCATAAATAGAAAAACCATGTACCTGCGGCAGGCTTTTTTGTTGGTTTTTCAGTACATCCCCCAATCGCTTCAGGGTCTCCGGCCCCGTGCCTTCGATTCCCACCTGCCCCTGGATCCCCAGTATCACGGTGTCGGCTTGAGCGAAGGTCGCCGCTATATTGGATGACAACGCCTTGGAAAGGTTTGACATCTCGATTTCTTTGTCATGCAGGTGATACTGCAAGGAGTTGAACACCCCCCAGATACTGATGCCTATCAGTGAGATACACACCGCGGCCACAAAGAGCACCACATGGCCAATCTTGAGCTTGGCATCCGCCCACTCGGCCTTGAGAAACGAGGTCGCTGCAGTGATCATGAAACCCTTCCCTGTGGTCGAAATGATGGCATGTAGCTTATGCGATTTTCACGCAGGCCTCACGTTTCTGACAATGATAGACACTCAACGGTACTGGTCACCCGGTTTGATCGGACGGATGACCGAAATGTACGCCGCGGCAGCCGACCGGCTACCTGATTTCACGCTGACGGACGCCTGCCGCCTGGCCGGCGATCCGCTCTTGCCACGGAGCCTGAACACTCAGGGGGTAGAACACCACGAATCAGCTTTCAACGATGGCACGGTAGTCATAGGCGGCGTAGCTGACTTCGCTTCCAAAGATGGCTGTTCGGATCTCCGCTGCAGATTTGTATTTGTCGATCTCTGCAAGGTATGAAGTGAGGGATATATTGAGGGCCTTGGCTTTGGAGTTGGGTGCGAACGTGAATCCGAGAGCCGCTCTGACTTCGGCGTCAGTCGCCTTGACCCCTGTGGTACTGGCGGTCGAAAAGCCGGATGCCACAGCGGGAACCACAGGCTTGGTGGTCACCCACGAAGGAAGGCCGACCAACGAATAGCCGGCGGTCTTGAGCCCTATCAGTTCTCTGCCGAGTACACGGCAGCGCGCTGCGGCACCGTCCCACAGCAGGTCGTCGTCAACACTGGCCAGCGTGAGGTGAAAAATTTTCAGCTGGTGAACGGCGCCGAGAACCCAGGCGTCGTTAACGAAGGGCCACCAAAAGCCGTCATTCAGAATACTGCCCTTGTAGAGTAACTCGCTTCCCTCGTTCGGCTTCACCAGGCTGTCGGTGCTTTTGCCCAATCTGACGCCCTCGGCAATAGCCGCGGTGTATTGCTTTTTCTGCTCGATCAAGGACTCCGTTACTACGTCCTCGGTAATGCTCACTTCGCCCACCTTCCATGGTCTGAGAGCCATCATGGTTTGAGTTCCGGCCGTAGTGCCGAAGTTTTTCAATATCGAAAGCTCGGAGCGGAGTTTGACATCGCCCAGCAGCATTTCCTTGAGCGTGCTGGAAGAGGCGTTGTGATAGACGCTCCAGCCGTTGGCGATAGCGTCTGCGATAACAGGGACATAGTTCTTTCCGGGTTTTCTTCTATCGGTATGGAGCTTGTGCCATGTCGGCAAGTCGTTCTGGATACGACCCCACTGGGCGTTGGCTTCCGTCTTGAATGCTTGTTCAGTGTAAATCGCCATCTTCAGACACCCTTTAGAGTCGTAGTCCAGTTGATGAGAATAGCCACCACCTTTAAATCACGCATCAACCTCATTCGATAGTCTATAAAGCGTCAAGCAAAATCAGCGTTGCCAGAAGCGCGACCAACGGCACCGGAACGGAACCTTGCGAAAAGCCTCCAGCAACTGATCCGCGTCGATGTTCCGTTGCCCGGGGTCGAGGCTCAGCGCCTGACGCAAGACCGGCCAGAGGCGGTTCGGCAGTTGTGCCGGGCGTCCCAGGGTGCGGCCCAGGCCCTGAGCCCTGGCCTTGAGCGCATCCAGCCGATGAAACGGGTGTCTACCGCTTGCCAGCTCATACAGCACACATCCCAGCGCATAGATGTCCGTCGCGACCGACAAGGGTGCCCCCTCCAGCAACTCGGCTGCCGCATAGGCCGGCGTCCAGGCCTTGACGCGCGACCTGTCCAACTGCGCCAGCCCGGGCAACACCCCTGCCATCGGCCGACCGAGGCCGAAATCGAACAGCCGCGGGCCATCCTCCGCCAACAGGACGTTGCCTGGCTTCACATCGCCATGCAACACCCCACGCCGATGCGCATGGGCCAATGCCTCCAGAAGACCTATGGCCATGGGCTGCAATACCGACCAGGACACCCCCTCGGGACGCTCGCAGAGCAACCAGTCCAGGCTCGTGCCCTCAATCAGCTCCTGGGTCATGAAAGTACGCGCACAGGCACTGTCGACTTCAAAGCTGTAGGTACGCACCACACAGGGATGGCACAGGCGCCGCATCAGGACGAACTCGTTGTAGAGCAACGCGCTGGCATCCGTGATGTCGACAAAGTCGGGATTGAGCAGTTTCAGCGCCACCCAGGGCGCCGGGTCACCGAACTGCTCGTGCAACAGATCCCGGGCCCGATACACCACCCCCATGGCACCCGCCCCCAACAGGCGTTCGACACGGTAGCGCTGCGCCAGAAGCAGCGGCAGTTCGCTGAGACGCGCTGTCGATACCGGCTCAATACCCGGCAGGCAACCTTGTAGCCATGGCTGGGACACCGTCATCGCCGGACGACCACGGCCGTCAGGTTATCCATTGCCGTACCCGCCAAGGCACAATCGAACAACCAGTCCACCGCCCGGCGAGCTGAGCCAAGGGCCAACGCAGCGCTCAGCTGCCTGTTGTCCACTGACTGGTAAAGACCGTCACTGCACAGCAGAAACACGTCGCCCGGGCGGACCTCGAACGTCAACACCTCCAGAGTCAGGCGCGACTGTGCACCAACCGCCCGCGTCAGTGCGTGATCACCCGACTGTCGATCGCCGCTGCCAGGAGCTTGCGCTTGCGTAGAGAGTCTTTGCTGCCGGAGCGAGTGGTCCTTCGACAACTGGTACAAGGCGTGATCGCGCCACAGGTAACAGCGGCTATCCCCCGCCCAGATGCAGATGCCCTTCCCCTCCTCGACCAGCAACGCGACCACGGTGCTACCGATAACGCCGCCCCGCCGATCGCACGCCAGGGTCAACTCCTCGGTCAAGCGGCGATTCAGCCAGTGCAGGCAGCGCCTGACCGCTTCGCTGCGCAGCTCAACATCCGGCTCGGGTTTCAGGGCGGCCAGTTGATTGACGATCAACCGGCTGGCGATGTCCCCCGACTGATGACCGCCCAGGCCGTCGGCAACGACCCACAGCCCCTGGGCCGCGCCGTCGAGAAATGCATCTTCGTTGCGCGGCCTGACCTTGCCGGGGTCGGTCCGCCCGGCACTGCCAGAGGCTCTCGACGGTGCCATCAGAGTTGCGCCGGCAACTGGAAGCGGCGCACCGCTTCCAGCTCGAAAGGATTCGGTGAGCGCTGGCTGGCCAACAGATAATTGAAACGCGCACCCGCCAGGTCCGCCTTCATCACCATGACGTCGCGCCCACTGAGGTATTCGGTCTGCATCAGGTCCAGCAGGCGAAACAACGACCAGGGCCCGGTGTTCTTCTCGATCCCGACCGGACGCTCGGCCACTCGCTCCAACACCAGGCTGGTGCGCCCGTCCTCGGTCTCGCTGGGCCAATGAAACAGCACCGGTATCACCGGACCATGGCGGTACTCCATCGACTGCTTACCGAAACGGAACTCGGCACGACTGACCACCGGGTCCAGCGTATAGGGCTCGAGCCGGAAGCGAACCGACGGTTCCGGCGAGTCGGGCTCGAAGAAGCTCTGGCGAATACGTTGTGCCCGCCCCATCTGCTGCAGCACCGGCGATGAAATGGGCAGGCTGAGACCGTCAACCCGACGCAGCTGGTAGGCCCCAGACTCGTTGCTGACAAAAGGCCTGAGGTAATCATTGAAGAAGCGCTCGACGACCCCTTGAGCCTTGAAGAACTCACGAAAATCATTGAGGGCGACATCGCTGCTGCTATGGGCATGAAACGGATAGCGCTGATGAATCGACTCCTTGTAGAAGGCATACACCTCATGCTGGTAGCGACGATCGACGTACTGATGGGCCAGCGTCAGGACTTGCCCCCAACTGTGATCGGCGATCGCCGCGAACCATTCGCTCACCGGTACCGGCAAGCGGGCGGCGGCGGTACGCAGGTGGGTCATGGCATCACGCTGGCCGCTCATTCGCGACCTTGCCAGTTCAAAGGCCGCCTGTTCCGGTTGATGGGCCCGTACCAGGGTCGCCAGTTGCGCCTGTAATTCGTTCAGCGCCTGCAAGGCCATGCGCAGCTCGGCGGTTGGCGCGCCCTCATCGTCCAGCAGGTGATGCAAGGGTTCGAAGCGGCGCTGCATGGCCTCGCGACCGGCACTCGGCAGACTATTGGCCAACGCGCCCGCGGCCTGGTCGGCGACTGCCGCCAGCGCTTTGCCCGGATTGACCGGCATAATCTCCGACGCGCCCTTCTCGCCATCGCTGCCCGCCGAAAACCGGGTATGTTCTCGCACCAATGCCAGCGCCTTGATCAACGGCGAATCGACGGCAGACAGGGTCGACAGGTAACCGCTGCCCAGGCTCGCCTCCAGCAGCGGTTGCAAGGACAGCGCCGCCACCGCCTCGCCCCAATGGCGCGCATAGTCGGCGAAGTAGAGTTGCTCCAGCTCGACAGTCAGTTGATGCAACTCGGTGGCGTTCAGCGTCCGTTCACCGAGCACCCAGTGCTCACGCTGGATCTGTCCGGCCAGCGATGCCCCCAGGCTCAGGGAGAACTGCCGATGGCCACGCTGGGTGTACAACCCCGCAATGGCATGGTCAACGCCGGCCAATGCGGCGCCCTGGCTGCCGAGATGCTGGCTGAGGCGATAGTCGGGCAAGCGCTCGCCCTGTTGGCGCAGGTTGCGGTAGACCACGCTGGCCAACGACTCCTTGCGCAGCAACTGGCGAGTTTGCGTAACCAGGTTGTCGTCGAGTGTGTAGCTGAAAGGCTGTGCCAGCAGACGATCCAGATGGGGTTCCAGATCGCTCGGCAAACCCGGTAGAGCCTGATGCTGGGCGGCCCATTGAACCCGGATCCTTTCCTTGAGCCAGGACGGCTCGCGATGCTCGGCCAAACCCAGCATCAGGTAGGCCCGCAGACTGTCCAGCAGGGCTTCGCGATCATGGTGCTGACCGCGCACCTGAGTCTCCA
Source organism: Pseudomonas batumici (assembly GCF_000820515.1). GTDB lineage: Bacteria > Pseudomonadota > Gammaproteobacteria > Pseudomonadales > Pseudomonadaceae > Aquipseudomonas > Aquipseudomonas batumici. The sequence goes on from NZ_JXDG01000042.1 coordinate 56,265, forward strand.
GGCCGCGGGCGATGTAAGGCAGCAAGCGTTCACCCAGCACCTGCTCGTAGGCCCGCTCGACCCGCGGCCGGCTTTTTTCACCCTGATACAGGCCGTTGTGCTCGGACAGTGGTACCTCGCCGGCCGCGGGGAAGACCTGGGTCGCGGCGTGGCTGATGTCCAGCGCCGCCAGCAAGGCTTGCCCATCGTCCTGGGTGGCCGGTAGCAGCGGGTGTCGCGTCAGTTCCCGAGCCAACTCGCGAATGCGCTCAAGACGCTCATGGTTGGAGGAAAAGCCGACGCTCCAGATCAGACCGAATACCGCCAGTACACCCAGCGCGGCACCATATACCGCCTTTTGCCCCCATTCGATGCGGCGTCGCTCCCGCCCATCGAGCCCGGCGACATGCGCTTCGGGAAACACCACCTGCTCGAGCAGGTCGGCGCTGAAGCCTGGGCGCTGGTCGCGTACACAAGTCAGGTAGACGCCGCGCAAACGCAGGTCGCGTGAATGGCTTTTACGTGAAAACACCCCCTCGATGAGGGTCCCCAGAGGCATGGCGATACGTTCCAACCGACGGGGAAACTCGAGAATCCGTGCTCGGCGCTGGAGCATCCGCTCCTGATGCAAACGTTGAATCAACTGGCTGTTGAGGCGTTGCAACAGCGCGTCGAACATCTCCCGGAATGCGGCTTTCCCAGGGCTGGACAACGTCTTGGGAAAACTGAAGCCCAGGACCTGATCCCACTCCTCGCGGGACAAGGCGTCAAAGAACTCGGCAAAGCCGGGCAGGCTGTCGGCATGGCTCAACACCAGGTAAACCGGTACCTCTGCATGGAGCTTGCGGCGAATATCCAACAGCCGAGACCGTGCCTGCAATGCCAGCTTGTCGACGGCTTGATCATCCAGTTCCCCCAGGTTTTTCAGCGACACCACCAGCAAGACGCCATTGAGCGGTTGATGGCGACGACGGCGGCGCAACAGCGTCAGCAAAGCCGACCAGACTCGCCCGTCGGCAGCCGCGTCGGGTTGCTCCAGATACCCGCCCGGCGCCTCAAGCAGCACCGCTGACGGCGCGAAATAACCTTCGAGATCCTCCCCCTCGCCAGCGGCATTCAGGGGCTGCTCGTCCTGTGATTTCAAGACCGGTTCAAGTCCAAGGCTTTCCAGCAGTGTACTTTTCCCAGCCCCCCGGGGCCCCATCACCAGGTACCAGGGCAACACCTTGCGTCCCTGCTTGCCATGACGCCGATAGAGATCCGCGCTGTTCAAGCACCGCCCCAGCGCCTGTAGACGCTGCTGCTGAATGCCCATGCGCGCATTGAGCCGGCGTTGCGTCACCAGGCGTGCTTGCGTCGAGTCCTTCTCCTCCTCGGCGTGCTGGCGAAGATTGCGACGCCAACTGACCAGGACCATGGACAGGCCCCACCCCAGGAGCAGCACGCAGATACTCAGCAAACGGGCGGTGGCACCGGCCCAGAACCGGTAGTCGGCCACGGCCAGCCAAGGTCCGGCGAACCAGATGAACAGGGCCATGCCCAGCACCAACAAGAGGCTCCAGCACCAGGTCTGGCATAGCCCGGCGATCAGGCTCATCAACAACTTCTTCATTTCACGTCCTTGCGCAGATCGATCGGCGGGTTCTGGGGTGGGTAATGTTGCAGAACCAGCGTTCTCTGTTCCCCCAGTACCCAGGCAAACCCGGAATACATGACGCCCAGGCAGGTCAGGGTAAAGAGCGGCACCAGCCATCCGGGAACCGAGCGAACCCGTCTGGCCGGTTGCCGCCCCAATCCCTGCCAGCAAGGCGACAGCTCTCGGGCTGGCTCGCCGCGGACCTGGCGGATCTGTCGATACAGGCTATCCCGGGTAGCGTCCAGCGCCTGGGAGCCCCGGTTGGCGATGCGGTATTTGCCCTCGAAGCCCAGTGCCAGACAGAGGTACATGAGTTCCAGCAGGGAAAGGTGCTTGACCGGGTCCTGCAGCAAGCGCTCCAGCAACTGGAAGAACTTCTCGCCACCGAAGGTCTCGTTGTGAAAGCGGCTGAGCAGGCTCATCTTCGACCAATGACTCTCCTGGCCGGCGGCGGCGCTCATGACCGCCTCATCCAACGCGGTACAAAGCACGTAACGGGCGCTCATCACCTGGCTGGCCTCCAGTTCCAGCCGCAGGGCCTGCGCCTCGAAGGCCTCGAGCTTCAACACCAGGCGCTCATGCAGGGCGCCCAAGCCGCGGTCGCTTTCGTTACGGCTGATGGCCGCCAGTTCGCCCAGCAGGTCCGACGCTGCGATGACCAGGCAGTTGATGCCCTGAGTGACGGTCTCTTGCGGCCGGGCACGCGAGGCATGAATCATCCGCGCCTGCAACTGTTCGACCTTCGGCATGGGGCCGGCGTCCGTCAACGGCCCCTGGAACACGTTGCCCTCGTCAATCCCGACCAGTACCGTCAAGTCGTCCCGAGGAGCATGGGTTTCGCCCTTGTGCATGCTCAACTCCTGATAGCCCAGAAATGCAGTTCGAGCTCACCGAGCTCGCCCGACGGGTGAAAGGCGAACCCGCCTGAACGGGCCAACTGCGCCAGTTCCTGGGCATTGGGTTCCAGGCTGAAATAGGTCTGGCTTGAATCGAAGGGAATCTGTCGCGGCGCGACGGGCAGCGGCGTCACGCGTATACCGGGCAAATGCAGGTTGACCAGATCGCGAATCCCCTCGACGGTGCCGACCTTCAGGTGGGCGGGCAGACGCTGGCGCAATTGCTCGCGGCCACAACCGGCGCTGGCGGCGATAACGAAGGTGGCCGAACCGATGAGCTCCGAGTCCACCAGGGGAGAGACCAGGATGCCGTAATGACGGGGCTCCAGGATCAGTTCGATGGCGTGCTGCTCGAGGACCATGGACAGCAACTGACGCACCTCGACCATCAAGATGCGAAAACTGCCGCCCTGGTCGCCGTGCCGATAAGCGGGGACGAACTCGGGGCGTCGGAAACCGGCGGAGAACGTGGTCAATTCACCGAGCACTTCGAGCAGCAAGCGATACAGTCGCTCAGGGTGCAGGCCGGCCTGCTCCTGATAGTGCCGCAGCAGCAGCTCGGTGCGGTTGATCATCTGCAGCATGATGAACTCTCCCACCTCTGCCCCGCCCACCTTGCCGTTGGAACACATCCGCTCGGCAAGGCAGTGACCTCGGTTGCCCAGCAAGGCGATCACTTCTCTCAGGCAGGCGCTCAGAAACTCGCAAGACTGCACTTCGATCACCGTCGGCATGAACTCGGGGTCGAGGCTGATGGCCCGCTCGGCATTGCTGCCCTGTACCTGGCATAACGGCAGCTTTACCCAGGCCTGGTCGTTGCCCGCCTCGCCCGGCAGCAGGTGCAGATCGGGTTGAGCACAGAGGATCGAACTGCGGGTCTGTGCCCCGGCATTGGAGTCCATGACCTGGGCTTCATAGCTGCAGTAGCGCGCCAGTACCTCCTCCTGGCTCGCTGCCCTGGCCTCGATGTGATTGCCCGTGACCAGTGGCAATGCCAGGTAGACCGGCATCGGCCCACTGTTGGCGGGGACCTCCAGCATCAGTGGCTGGTGACTGCCCTCGCTGTCGAACAAGCTGCCGTCGGGCAGTACGCCGGCGGCCCGGTTGACCACGATCTGGCCGATGCGCAGAAACTGCGGGTCGATCTCCACCTGGGTGAACCCCCAGAAATGCGGGCCCAGCAAACGGGTCCGGGTCTTGAGCTGGTGGTCGTAGTAGCGATCGTTGTGCTGCAGGTGCTGAGGACGCAACAGCATCCCTTCCTGCCAGATGACCTTGTGTCTGTTCATGGGCGCTGCTCCGTTCCCTCGGGTAATCCGGAAGCCTGATGAATGCCGGTGTGATCAAGTACCAGTCGGCCCTCGCTGCGCTGGGCGGCGAGCAAGGTCAGGACATGACGCCAGCGCGTGTGAGGCAGATCGCGGTAGGCCGCCAACAGCCCCACGTAGCGACTGCCGGGGGCGACGCGCAGTTTCAGTGCCAAGTCTTCCCCGGGGCGCAACTCCAGCTCCTGGGTGGCGATCAGGTCCTGGGGAAGCGACTCCCTGGCGCGGTCGTAGAGACTGAAGAAGTCGGCGTTCTCGAAGGCAACCGGGTGCCTGAGCTCGAACAAGCGCAGCACGATGGGAGATGGCCGTCCATTGAGGTCGTGGTTCAACTGCTCACTGGCCGTCAGTTGCAGGTCCAGCTTGGTCACTGACGAGAAAGGCGATAATGCCGAACAGCCCGACAGCAGCCAGATACTCGTGCAAAGTAGCAATGAGCGAGCCTCAAACATGCTCGTCCCTCCGGCGCGCGGAGTGGGAGAAGCTGTCGGTCAGGCGAGCGATTTGCGAACTGGCCGCCAGGAACTCCGTAGCCCTCAGGTGCCGGGCCAGTCGGGCAGTCTGCAGTGCCAGGTCCTCGCGATCCTGTTCATTGAAATCGGTGAGGTCGACACCCAGTGCACAGCCGAAACGCGGCCAGAAATCGGCCAGTGGCTGCCCTGGCCGGTGTCCGCCGGCGATGACGGTCGACGTGTTCCACTCGGGCAGCGGCACACGCTCCCTGATGCCTGGAGCATGATCCGAATACATGGCGGCCCGGCCGTTGGCAACAGCGCTCAATTGGTCCAGTTCACTGTAGATGCGCTCCTGCTGATCCAGCGCACGCAAGGGGTCGAGATCGAGCAGGACCGCCTCCCCCAACTCCTGGCCGGGTTGGGGCAGTCGTCCAGCCGCCGCAGAAGGTTGACGCAGACTGGCACGTAGCTCGATGCCCGCCAGCACATATACATCGCCGTCCTCGATACGTTGCTCCCGCCCTCTGGCGAGGTAGGCGCCGCTGTGTTTGAGCTGGATGCCATTACGGCTGGTATCGGTCAGGTAGAAGGCCGCATCGTGATAGCTGACCAACCCGTGAAAACCAGAGAGATGTCGCGCGGGATCGACGAGGCTCAAATGGCATTCGGGGGCACGCCCTATGGTGCCGCCAGCACGCGTGAAAGGCCGGCTTTGCAAGGGGCTGCCTGCGTCCCCTGGTCCACCGGACACATAAAAAATCAGTTCCATGAAACAGCACTCCTTGAACTATGAGCGGCGCTTGACAGCCGTGGCCTCACCCAACGAGTGGTAGGCCTCATCGTCAAACCTGTAGTTGCCGTTACAACCGTAAAGCGCAGCGATAGTCATCAACAGACAAACACTCGATAACCAATGACGAACAGACATTGTTTTCTCCATGAACAAAAACGAATACGCAGGCAAAACCGCTCAGCTCGCACGCTGGGCAAGGTCGATGTTCAAACGCGCCATGCGATACAACAGGGTGCGACGAGGCAGTTCCAACTCACGGGCCACCCGGGATTTGTTGCCGTCATTCTCGCGAAGGGCCGTCAGCAGGAGATTGCGCTCTATCTGGTCCATCCGTTCGCGCAGGCTTTTGCGGCCAGGGGTGTGACGCCCGGGGTGCAAGGCAAAATGCCCGGCCAGCAGGACATCGCCCTCGCAGAGCAGGACGGCGCGCTCCACCAGCGCCTTGAGTTCGCGGACATTGCCGGGAAAGGCATAGGTGCAGAGTTGTTCGATAGCGGCGGGCGACCATTGCAACGGCGCTCGGCCCAGCCGCTGGCAGGTGCTTTGCGCAAAGTGCCGGGCCAGTTGCACGATGTCGCCGTCCCGTTCGCGCAAGGGCGGCAGCTCGATGGGGAACTGTGCCAGGCGGTAGTAGAGATCCTCGCGAAAGCGCCCGGCAGCCACCAGAGCCGCCAGGTCGTGGTGAGTCGCCGCGAGGATCCGCACATCAACACGATGGCTGTCGTTGCAGCCCAAGGGACGGATCTCGCCGTCCTGCAACACCCGTAGAAGCTTGGCCTGCAACGGCAACGCCAAGTCGCCGACCTCATCGAGCAGCAAGGTCCCGCCATCCGCCAGGTCGAACAGGCCGCGCCGATCCCGATCGGCACCCGTAAAGGCGCCCTTGCGAAAACCGAACAGCTCGCTTTCCAGCAGGTTGTCAGGAACAGCGGCGCAGTTCTGAACGACGAAGGCACGGTTACGCCGAGCGCCATGTTCGTGGATCGCCCGTGCCACCAGTTCCTTGCCGGTACCCGTCTCACCGCCCAGCAGGACGGTGAAATTGTTGTCCAGCACCTTCCCGATCAGCCGCCAGGTCCGCTGCATGGCCGCGCTGCTGCCGATCATCCCGAAGTAGCCGGCGCCCGGCACGGCAAAGCGCGTCGATGTGCGCGGCGCATGCTTCAACAGTGGCAGTTGGGCCAATACCAGCGTCCCCAGTGCGCCCAGCGCCTCCTCAAGTCCTGCCGGGTCGATGCTCCGGGCGCTCGCACAGACCAACACTCCCTGCACCTTGTGCAGGTGCCCAGGCAGCGCAATGCAAAGCAATGAGTGCCAGGGCTGTTCATTCCCCGGTAGAAAACCGGTGTCGTGGAGCCTGTCATCGAGTTCGGCCAGGTAGAGCGATCGACCCTGCTCAAGGACATAACGCAGCAACGGCGGCACTGCCTGCGGCTGCAACGCTATGGCAAGCGCACCGCTATTGGTCTGCGGGGTGTATTCATGACTCAGGTGCAATGTCGAGTCCTGTTCATCCAGCAGGTACAGTTGGCATAACTCGCAGAGACTCAGTTGACCCGCCATGCAAACGAACTCTTGCAATAGCAAGACGCTATCTTCTGCACGTGCCAGGTAAGCCAGTTTGGCCACCAGCGCCCTAGCCTCGTTAATCAACATAGTTGCCACGCTCAATAAAAGGTGTGATCAACAGTGACAGCACCGTCGGATTTTTCCGGCGCCAGCCAACTTGACCAGCCCAGACGACAACTGTTTTTGTCGCCCAGATGCAAGTCTCGCCGCTGCGTCTCGCACAAGACCAAACGAACATCGAAGTTCAAGGGATCGCGCAAGGTAAAACGCACCAATGCATTCAATATCGGGTGATTGGGACCACCGGGAAGAAAGTCATGAAAACCCAGCCAATCCAGGTTTCCGATATGAATACGAAACTTTCCACTGCAATCGGACACACAGGTTCCCAGCACCAGGTCATGTCCCAATGAACTGTTGGCAAGGCTCAAGCTATTCTGTTGGCCCTCCACAATAATCAGTGTTCGTTTGACACATTGCTCTATGGTTATTTCAACCCGCTTGAAGTAATAACGCAGCACCGCCTCGATCAGCGCCGCGCAATGGGCCCGCTGACTCAATAGCCCCAGATAAGGCAGCAGGCGCTTCCAGTCCAGTTCTTCGGCCTGGCGGATATCCTCTCCCCCCAGGCCGGCCAGGGCATAGAGTTGCTCGGAAACCGGATCCGTGGCGCCACGGCGGAAACGGGTGTAATAACGGTACTTCTGCCATACGGGCAATATCAGCCGTTGCAGGCGATGATGAAACACATCCAGAAAAGCACGGGTTGCCTGTCCGCTTTCTGTTTCCTGAAGTACCTGCTCGGCATAAAACACGGGCAATGGAGAACTGGCGCCGAACAAAGCAATCAGGTTGAAGCGTAAACAGGCACGTAACGAGCCGGCCTCTTCAAAAAACATCACCGTATCAACATCACTGCCGGGAAAAGCAAAACTCGGGTTGGCCTGAAACTCAAGTTTCTCGTACAGGCTGTCTTCATCCAGATCGGGGTAGGCTTCCCGTAGCCTGGCAATGACCGTCAAAACAGCTTGGAACAGCGTGTATTCACGAATCGTGCACGTCAGTGGATTCAAAACAGCGGTTGTTGTCCCAGGCGCGGTGTCCATTTATAAACCTCTCCCTTGACACTGAGAACGTTCAATTCGTGAAATGAATTGAGACCGACATACAGTGCAAAAAACTCATTGAGTACCGTGGCAAACAGGAACAGGTCCCCTTCTCCCCCAAAGTGTTGCGGGTCCATCGTCAACTCGGTGCTCAGGCCTCGGAGGGGAAGACCGCCATAGAGTCGATCGGCCGCTTGATGGCGGATGGATTTGAGACCGGCGAGTCGCTGTTGACTGACCTCCTGCGCTCGCGGGTCGTGGTGACTGGCAAAGTCATAGGTCTCGAGCACCTTGCGCAATGCCACGATATTGGCAAGCGACAGGTAATTCAGTGACATGTTGCTGATGAGTTTCCAGAGCATTCCCTGCCCCAGGGGCGGCGGATAAAAGCGGCTGGCCGGGATGATATTGCGAAAGCTCAACGACTCCGCAAGACCGCTGCCGGCCCGGCAGATATCGCCCACCGAAAGACGTTGGGGCAGGTTCTGATTGGTGCAGATGAGCTCGGTGGAAAGCGTTTCAGCCAGCAACGCCCCCTCGGTGGTAAAGCGGACATAGGTGTCCAGGCCGTCGTGCGCCAACGAAGGGCGCTGACGCATCGTGTAGTGCGCAACCGACTGCCCCTGGCCGCCATGGCTATCGTGCTCAAAGGATTCGAAAGGCACGAAATCACGATAACCCAACCCACCGGCGCGCCAGCCTGTCATGCGCTCCACCGAATAGACGCCGCACTGACCGGACTCATACTCGGCCGGCAACAACAGGTATTCGTCCTGCTTGCCGTCCAGTTGCAGGGGCAGCCCATCGTGCGGGAACAAATTGACGATGGGTGTGCAGTACAGCCTGATGTTCTCAAGCGTGGGCCGTAGCTCCCGCGTCTCATCCGCCGCCTTGATCGTGAAGCGGATCTCCAGCCCCCGCACGTTGGCCAGGATATCCTGAGGAAACTGCCTCAACGCTTCGAGGCCGAGCAGATCGACAAAGAGGAATTTATCCTTGAAGGAGAAATACTCCTGCAACAGGCGATAACCGCGGAAGGTGTTGAGCGGATACGGGATCAATGCCTCGTCTTCAGCGAAGCCCACGGGCACCATCGATTGAACCGGCAGGGGAAACGATTGGGGCAACCCGCCGTCATCCAGCAGTGCCTGCCGGTCGCGCCCCAGCAACACGAGGCTGATGCCTTCCAGATGACGTGAGAAGTTGAGGTACAGCATCTGGCTGATATAACGCTCGCCCGCCAGGTGCAGACGTAAACGCTTGAGGTCCAGTTGCCCCAGATGCCCCTCGCCCGTCATGTTCAACTGCACGCTCAACAGGCTCCGATCACCCTTTGTCGAATAGCTCAAGGCACTCAGTGCAAGCGGCAACACCTCGGTGGGATAGCAAGTGCGAAAACGACAGCGCACCCCTTCGACATTGCAGCTCTCGACCGGCGAATGGCGGGGCACCGCCAGTGCCGGCGCGGCCAACGACAACGGTTCGAATTCAAGCACGCTGAAAGCCGGCAACGGCCGCATGTAGTTGGGCCATAACAGGTGCATGAGTGAATGCGTCAGCTCCGGCAGGTCGTCATCCAAGCGCTCTCGCAAGCGTCCGGTCAAAAACGCGAACCCTTCGAACAAACGCTCGACATCCGGATCACTGCCACTTTCCCCGAGGAAAGGTGCGAGGGCCGGATTGCGCTCGGCAAAACGTCGGCCGAGGGTGCGCAAGGCACTCAACTCACTCTGGTAATATCGATTGAACGACGACACGCCTCATCCCTCGTCCGTTCTGACGGTCACTTCGCAGCGCTCATCCAGCGCCGCCAGAAAACGGACTCTGTGTTTTAGATTGCCCACCCCCAGCATCCCCTCGATGCTGAAAGACAGCCTGAGTGAGCCCGGCGCGCACGGCCTGGGCACCACGGAAACGGCAGACAGCCGCGGCTCATAGGTTTCGATGAATTGCCCTATGGCCCGGGCGGTTTCGACCAACGCGTCGTATTGGCTCAAGCGCATATCGTTGATATCCGGCAGGCCATAATCAGGCAGCGCCTGGACGCTGCCCCTTCGGCTGCCCAGCATCCGCGTCAAGTGGTTGGCCACCGACGCGTTGGCGGCGCTTTCCAGGCTCGAGCCTTGGCGATACCGGGTCTGACCACTCAACCGCTCGAACAGACTGCCATAGCCCATGGCCTCAGACCGGCTTGTCTATATCGAGCTTGCCGACCAGGGACAGCGTGAAGTCGGCCCCCATGTATTTGAAGTGCGGTCGAACGCTCAAGCCGATCCGGTACCAACCAGGTTCCCCCTCGACATCGCTGACCGTGATGTTGACCGCCCGCAAGGGTCGCCGCCCACGCACTTCCGCACTGGGGTTGTCCTGATCGGCCACATACTGGCGTATCCACTTGTTCAGTTCCGATTCCAGGTCCGTGCGTTCCTTCCAGGAGCCGAGTTGCTCACGCTGCAGGACCTTCAGGTAATGCGCCAGGCGGTTGACGATAAACAGATAAGGCAGCTGCGCACCCAGCTTGTAGTTCAGCTCGGCATCCTTGCCTTCTTCGCTATTGCCGAAGAACTTTGGCTGCTGGACGGAGTTGGCCGAAAAGAACGCGGCATTGTCACTGCCCTTGCGCATCGCCAATGAAATGAACCCTTGCTCGGCCAATTCATACTCACGCCGGTCCGACACCAGGATCTCGGTAGGGATCTTGGTCTCGATTTCGCCCATGCTTTCAAAATGGTGCAGAGGCAGGTCTTCCACCGCCCCGCCGCTTTGCGGCCCGATGATGTTCGGGCACCAGCGGTAGCGGGCAAAACTGTCGGTCAGTCGGGTGGCAAAGGTATAGGCGGTATTGCCCCACAGATAATGCTCGTGGTCGCCGCTCACGTTCTCCTTGTAGACGAAGGTCTTCACCGGGTTGTTTTCCGGATCGTAGGGACTGCGCAGCAGGAATCGCGGCAGCGTCAGGGCCAGGTGGCGAGCATTTTCCTCTTGCCGGAAGCTCTGCCATTTGGCGAATTGCGGCCCTTCGAAGTGGTCGCGCAGATCTTTTATGTCGGGTAGCCCGGTAAAGCTTTCCAGCCCGAAGAAACGCGGGCCGGCGGCGGCAATGAACGGTGCGTGGGCCATGGATGCGACGCTGGCGACATACTGCATCGTGCGCACATCGGGTGCGCTGGGCGAGAACGCATAGTTACCGATGATCGCCCCGACCGGCTCGCCACCGAACTGGCCGTACTCCGCTGTGTACACATGCTTGTAAAGACCCGACTGGGTCACTTCCGGGGAGTCTTCGAAGTCCTCCAGCAGATCCTGCTTGGAGACATTCATCAGTTCGATCTTGATATTTTCGCGGAAGTTCGTCCGGTCCACCAACAGGTGCAGGCCTCGCCAGGACGACTCCAACGACTGGAACTGTGCATGGTGCAGGATCTCATCCATCTGCCGGCTGAGCTTCATGTCGATTTGCGCGATCATGCGATCGACCAGGGCCTTTTTTACCGGCTCGCCACTGTTCTGTGGCTTGAGCAACTCCTCCACAAACGCGCAGATGCCGCGCTTGGCCACCTCATAGGCGTCGTCCTCGGGTGTCAGTTTCGTCTCGGCGATGATGCAATCGAGCACGCCATAGTCCGAGGTCAACTCACTGTGCTGCTGTACGGTATCGTTAATGATCACAATGGCTTCCTTGTTATCAGGCAGGTTCGGCGGGCGAATGATCCAGGCCGAGTTCAATCAGTGCTCGGTCACGCAGTTGCCCATCGGCAAGCACACCCTCTATGGCGCGCCTGAACGCCGGCGCATTCCCCAGTGGTCCCTTGAGGGCAACCAGTGCCTCGCGCAAGGCCATCAGTTCCTTGAGCTCGGGGATCTGTTCGACGAGATGGGCCGGGCCGAAATCCTTCATACCGCGCACACTCAGATCGACCGCCAGCTCTGAACTACCGTGGTTGTCCTTGAGTACATTGCGAACATTAAACTGAAGACGTAGTTGTTGCTTTTCCATGACATCGTCAAAGCTGTTCTTGTCGATGCTGATTGGCTTTCGATCCTCAACTTTCCGCTCATCCGGGCGTTGGACAAAATCGCCGACCACCAGAAGTTTCAAGGGAAGTTCCACGTCCTCCACGGCCCCGCCCTGGGCAGGCTTGAATGTAATGTTGATGCGTTCCTTCAAGGGTTGAGATGATTCTCGAGCCATGGGCTACTCTCTTTTCCATTTTAAATAATGACCGCATCAAGATTCAGATGACAAAGGCGGCGATACACCCGTGCCTTGTCCTCTAGCGTGGCGGTGGTTTCAGGCAGTGTTTCAAAACACCGATACAACAAAGTCAAAACTTCCGTGGCCAGATCCGGCTCCCAAGCCAACAGTCCGCCAGCCTGTAGTTGTTGATCCAGGGCATCGAGTTTCAGCCTGGCCAACTCGTACTGCCTGGCTTGAAAGCACAACTTGACCAGCGCCAGTTGCCAGAAAAACGCCGCACGCTCCCCCCGGGCCACCTGCATACCCTGGATCAGCAGCTGGACCGCGGACTTGAAACCGTCCTTGAGCAATACCGGCTGAACATCCCGCAGCGCCTGTTCCCAGGCAGCGTCGGCAGATGTTCCATCACTGGTACTCGGCGCTACAGCCGGCCGTAAATGCAATGAGATCTGGCTACTGATCCAGCTTCGGGTCACGCTATCCGCAAAGGGCGCACCATCGTGGAAGCGCAGTTCGGCAATACCGGGAAGTCGCTCGAGAAACAGCGCAAAGTGCAACTCCAGCTCCCGCATCGCCCGTGCAAGGCCCAGTGCCTGAAGGCATTCCCACAACATGCGCAGGCCATCGAACCAGAATGGCGCGCTCGCCAGCGTGGCTTCCAACTTGGGCAACAGCGCCTCATGGTCGCCCCGCGTCGACGCCTCGGCATAGACCCTGAGCGTGTCCGCGGGTGGCGCTCGCAAGGCCGTCACGCGCTCGCCGTCATGTTCCGGCAGCCGCTCTATGGGCAACCAGAGCAGCGTGCGGCTCAAGCCCAGGGCCTTGGCCGTCGCTACCTTCTGGCGCAACCACCAGGCACACAATGGACGGGCCAGTTCCTGTAGCTGGCGCAGGCTTTTCTGCGCATCCTTCTCGCTATCAATGCGAGTTGCGTGAGTGGATGAGCCGGAAGGTGCCAAGGGCGCCTGGGGGCTGATATTCGGTGCCTGCCCCGACTCAAGCCGACGGGAAGCGGGACGATTGGCCCAGGTCGACAGACGCCGTGCAATCGGGCTGATCGCCGGCGCTTCGCCAGCCAGCCGCTCATCAAGCAGCTTGTCCAGCTCGGCGAGACGTGCCGCCAGCGCAATAAAAACGGACGATTGCTCGACCTCCCCGCACTCACCTTCCAGCGCCTTTTCAACTTGAGCGATCAACCAGTTGATCGCCGCCGAACGAGTACGCGACTTGAGCGGATGCAGCACGTGCCAGTGGTGTTCACACAGGTGGCCGATCAACCCCAGCCCGGCCAGCAAGCCTGGGAACGATGCCTGCTTGTAGAGCGCCCAGGCCATCCAGCAGGCGACTCTCAGGTCCTTGGAGTGGCGACGCAGGATCACCTCGCTTTCGACCTTGACCTTGCCCCAATCCACTCCGGTCGAGGCATAAGGGGAAAGCGCCTTGCCCAGTTCTCGCTCCAGACTTTCGTACTCGTCGGAAAAGCGCACATCGTCGCCGGCAAAGTTATCGGCAAAGACCGGAACACTCGCCAACTCGAGACAATAAGATTGCAATACGTTCGAACAGGTCATCCTTGGCCCACATTAAATCAACAATTAAAAAAGCCGAATACTCAACAACCAAATATTACAAGCCCACAATAAAACGCGATTTTTCCTAACCGCCAAATAAGCTTAGAAGTTGATCGTTATGTTCACAATGGAAAAAACCACAGCGGAGTGTAGGAAATATCTACATGACAAATAAGATCTCGTGTAACGCTCAACCCCCTAAACCATCCACTTCAAACATCAAGGTCCTGTAATACAAAAAAATAAAATCAAACGCACATAGAGCAACCAGGCGTCCAGAGCGACAGTTTAAAAATCGGAGGCGCAGAAAACGGGGGGAATGACCACACGCGTCGCCACAATTGGACTACGCTGATGCCCGAAACGGTGCCACTCACCGCTCAGGGACCTCACTCAAGGAACAGACTATGTGCGACTGGGGGCTGCCATTCGGCCGCAAGGACATTCTCAAGGCCATCGACGTACAGGTCGATGGCTATTGTACGAGCGCCGGAAGGACAGGCACGTTGCTCTATCCCGGCTCCGGTGACGATATCGCCAACCCCTTGTTCGCAGCGGCCAGCCGGATCGAAACCTTCGTGTTCGTGGACAACTGGCAGGGGCCTGGTGCACAGGCGCCGACATACGAGATCGCCAACAGCCTGCGCGGCAAGTTTCCCGACAGCGCCACCCCCGAAGAGATAGCACCGGCCGAGCTTGCCAGGGATCTCGGCATCACCATGCAGTGCCCGATGCTGGCCTACCGATTCACGTTCGACGGATCGACCAAGCGCCTTCTGTTCCTGCGAACGTCACTGGAGGTATTCCTCGCTGGTAATGACGATTTCAAATGCCACGTATTTTTCGTGAAGGACCTGGCGGGTACCGACTCGAGCGTGAGTTACCAGAGCGCTTTACCGCACGTTTTCCCACAAGGATTGCTGATTTCCAATGCGCTCAACGACTACGATGTGCCGTTTCTCCCACTGTTCGGCCTCAGGCACCGGCTGACTTCAGCCGTAGTGGGCTTTGGCGAGATGATCGTGGCGCACAAGGTTCAGGAGTTGGACTGCAGCGGCTTGGTGCTGAAGCAACTACTCGTGAACGACCTGCAAATGTCTGCCGCGGCATTCTTCTCCGACTACGATGACGAGCACGACTTCCTGAGCAGTAGTTACGAAGACATCAGACCCAAGGAGGTGGATCTGCTCGCCGTCGCCATGGGGCAAGTGCTGGATATACTGAAAGGAGCCTTGGCACTCGAACCCCAGGAACAGTTCGAGATCTGCAGGGCCTGCGTGCAGAAACAGAGTTGGGTAGGAGCCTGGAAATACGACAGCGCCAACTATGAGGGCGCCTGGCAGAGACTGAACACACTGCGCTACACCCGGATCCTGCTGAGCCGCCCGAGTCCATCGGGCCGGCGCAAACCACGCTCGCGACCGATCTTCAAGCAATAGTGGAAACACCGTGAAAGGAGGCGTTTGAGATGCAACTCATCACGTTGAAAATCGATAAGCCGGATGTGACGAACTTCATCTTGGGTCAGACGCACTTCATCAAGTCCGTCGAGGATATCCATGAAGCGCTGGTCAATGCCGTGCCGGGCATCCCGTTTGGCGTGGCCTTTTGTGAAGCCTCCGGCAAATGCCTGGTGCGATGGTCTGGCACCGATACCTCAATGATCGAACTTGCACAGAAGAATGCGAAAGCCATCGGCGCAGGCCATAGCTTCATCATTTTCCTGGGCGAGGGTTTCTATCCACTGAACGTGTTGAACACCCTCAAAATGGTTCCAGAGGTGTGCCGTATTTTTTGTGCAACAGCCAATCCAACTGAAGTGATTCTCGCCGAGACGGAACAAGGGCGAGCGATCCTGGGCGTAGTGGATGGTTTCTGTGCCCATGACCTTGAAGACGACGCAGACATCCTGTGGCGCAAGAGCCTGTTGCGGCAGATCGGCTATAAACTGTGATAAGCCCATTCATCGGACAACCGGACGTCTGATACTTATGCAAAAAACCTTACTGTTCTGCCTAGTAGCCCTCTCCCCCCTGGCCCACGCCGACCTGGCCGGCGTCTGGAAAGGCACGCTGGGCAAAAGCCCCGTCACTGTCTGTTTCAACGCAGCGCCTAACCAGGGCGCCAGTTACTACTACCAGCGTTTCCTGACGCCCATTCAACTGACCCGGGACAAGGCTGATGAGCCATGGGTCGAAGAAGGCAAAACCGGTATCTGGCGGCTGGAAGCGCCACAGGGTGATGCGTTGACCGGGGCGTGGAGCAAGAACCAGGACAGCCAACCAGTCCCCCTGCACCTTGAGCGCATCGGCACCCCATCGAACACCGACGGCTGTGCCAGCGAGACCTACAACGCCCCCATCGAAGCCGTACCGCCGACAGCCAAGGTCGAGAAAAAAATCTTCCAGGACCACCCCTATCAGGTGAAGACCCAAGGTGCGCAAGTCACCTTGAAGCTCGAAGGGGATGGACCGGCAATGGCCAAGGTCAATAAAGACTTGGCACGCCTGGCGATCAGCCCTGAAGGCCAAAAGGATTTTTACCAGGAGCGGCGCAACGCCCTGGGTAACAACGGCGGTACCTCCACCAGTGAAATCCTTGTCGAGCCCATGTACTGGTCGTCGCAATGGATCACCGTCAGGTTCTACCGCTGGGCCGCCGGTTCCGGCCGTAACGGTATCAGCTGGGGCCTGCACACCTGGAACCTGCAAACCGGTGAAAGCGTTGATCCGTGGTCCTGGCTGGGCGGACGCTACGAGTGGGACAGTCCCTACTCCGGCTCTATCCAATTGCCCGCCAAGTTCAGCGCCTGGCTGACCAAGCAAGCTACCGTGGACGAGGGCTGCCCGGCCGTGACCAGCTACTCGGACTTCGACCTGACCTTCGATACCCAAGGCATGAAATTCTCCACACCCGCCACGGGTGACGGTTGCGACAATGAACTGAGCTTTACCTGGGACCAGTTACAGCCGGTTCTGACCGCCAAAGGCGAGGCAGCACTGCCCGGTTTGAAAATGCCCTGAATGTCCCCCCACCCGGGAGGCGTCACCCAGTACAGAGGCAGGGGAACAGCGGGGCTTACTCGCCGATGAAATCCAGGCGCTGGCTCATCCATTGCCGAACGATCTCCCGCGCAGCCTGTTGCGCCTCGCCCGCCGATAAACCGCGCTCGTGCTGCAACCAGGTGCTGGTCACCTGTCGGGCGGGCTCGACCGCAGCCAGGGCCTGCTGACGCTGCTTTTTCGGCCAGGACTTGTCGTCGGCCCAATCACGCACGATCTGTTCGGGATCATCCGCCTGTGCGGCCGGCGCCTTGAGAAAGTCTCGGGGAGACGTCGTAGCTCGCAGCGCCATCAAGTGCCAGTCGGCATAGCTGGCAAAGCGGATGGTGCCGGCATTCTCGCTCGCCGCAGACACCACCTCGTCAAAGCTGCTGCTCAGTTGCTTCCAGGGACGTTGCTCGAACAGGTTGCCCTGAGGGACGCAGATCGGTGCAAAAGTGTCGCGAGTAGAACCGTAGAGCGGGCCAAAGGCGTCGTAGGCGGCCTCGCCCTGGCGCGAGAAAATAAAGCAGTGGACATAGGCGCGCTGGTCAGCGAATAACGCGTACTCTGCCCGCTCGATCATCATGCGCAGCAACGTCAGTTCAACTCGGTCGCGACTCACCGACTGATCATTCTCCAGGTCGCTGAACACCGAGCGCGGAAAGTCGTCGTCAGCCAATACCTTGAGTACCTGTTGACGGTTCTTTTCGGCCTCCTCTTTCGTCACCCCGCTGGCCGGCTCAAAACGATGCAGATAAACCAGCCAGGCCGCGGCTAACTCACTGCTCGGATAATGCCTCAGCCCTTGTGCCGCCTCAGCCGGGTGGTAGGGAATGCTGGCGATAATCGCGTCCAGGGCCGCCGTGTCCGGCTGGGTCAGCTTGCCCACCTCGATCACCCGCTGGCTCAGCACCGGTTGCAGGCAAGCCGTCAGTTTGTCCAGGTCAGCGGCGCAGGCGTTGCGAGTTTGCAACCAGGCACGTTGGCCACTGCGCAAAGCATCGCGCTGATCAGGTGCCAGCTTCGCTATTGCCCTGCTGTAGTGTGCACCGAGAGTGCCGTCCAGCTCGCTCAATTCGGGACTGGCACAGATGGCCCGCTCCACCGTTGTCGACGCTTTCTGACAATCGAAGGATGCCGCCACTGCGGGTGTGCCCACACTCAACAGCAATCCGGCAAGCAACAATAGTGAACGCAGGGGCTGTACGGGGCGGGCCATGGGGTTCCTTGGGTGAGTTCCTTTCCAGGTGCGCATTGTGCCAAGACCGCTGATTCCAAGTCTATCGGCCGTTCAGCTCGCTGAAACTCAGCACACCTCTGCGCAACCGTCAGCGTTGCGAAAACTGAGCCATTAGCGCGGGATAATCTTGCGGCTCAGGAAAAGCCTCGTAACTGACGAGTGCCCCCGTATTAGCCCACGATAATTTTTCACGGGTCCAGGTTTCCATGAATGGGGCGTAATGCTCCGGGTTGTCCAGCAGGCTGCTGCGCACACCAATGTACGCCTCGTTTCCGGCAGGGCGAGTGAACAGCCAGGTCAGGCAATATGGGCAGAAGAAATGCCGGGTCGTGCCATGCAGGCCGCCGATGACCGGGATGCCCTGTGTGATCACGAAGCCTTCGGCCGGGAAAAGCGCGGTCAGGGAGAATGCGCTCGAGGACATTTTCTGGCAGCCCACGCAGTGGCATGCGCTGGTGATAACAGGTCCGCAATGGGTTTCAAAGGTCACTTGTCCGCAACGGCAGGTACCGGTGGCATGGGGTGTCTGGTTGTTCATGGAGACCTCGTTTCAGTGTCGGTCATCGAGCGATAAGATACGGCGCCACAGCGGCATCCACCGGCAAGGCTCATGAGTCAAGTCTCTTGTTGGCGCGACAGGGCACTTGATGGGGGTGTTGATTTCGGTAAAGCATGCGCGAGTGTCGACCTGATTAAAACTGATCAAACCTGCTTATCTGCTCATAGGAAATGTATGAACGCCCCACAGCTCCAATGGGAAACCCAGCGGGTTTTCCTGGCTGTCCTTCGAACCGGTAGTCTTTCTGCTGCCGCGCGCGCGTTGGGCATCGCGCAGGCCACTGCAAGGCGCCGTATAGATGCACTTGAGCACAGCGTCGGGATGAGCCTGTTTGTCCGCTCCCCGTCGGGATTGATGCCCACCGATACGGCTAGAGAGCTGATCGGCCACGTTGAATCCATGGCCTTGGCCGCCGAGGCGTTCACCCGTGCCGCGTCTGCCGAAGCGAGCGTGCCTGGGGGGACGGTGCGCGTCACCAGCAGCCAGTTGCTTGGCGTTGAGGTGCTTCCTTCGATGCTGCGCGAGATTCGCACGGCCCAGCCACAATTGACCCTTGAGCTCAGCGTCTCGAACCGCCTGGAGGCCCTGGCGTTGCAGGAGTCCGATGTGGCGGTGCGTATTCGTCGTCCTACCGAGGCGGCCGTGGTCACGCGCCATGTGGGGGATTTGCACATAGGCCTGTACGCGACTGCGGAACTGCTTGCGCAGAGCGGCGTACCCCACCATGCAAGCGAATTGAGTCACTATCCACTGATCGGCCCTGATCGCAACCTGGCGGAAGTGGCGTTTCTGGGGCAACAGGGTTTCCTCTGCACGTCGGAACACGCAGTCATTCGCACTGATGACCATCTGGCCCAGTTTGCGGCGCTCAGGGCCGGGTTGGGAATCGGCGTGTGTTCGAGCCAGTTGGCGCGCCGCCATGGGCTGGTGCGGGTGCTGCCGGAACAGGTCGATTTCCGTGTAGATGTCTGGATCGCCATGCACCACGACCTACGGCGAGTACGACGTATCGCGCTGGTGTTCGATGCGTTGGCGCAATCACTGTCGCGTTTTCTGGCGGATCGCTGATAAAGGTTACTGTTGAGCGGCGACTTTCGGCCGACTAGCCTCGCTCATACTGCAGCCCTGCCATACTGTTCAGCATGACCAGCGCAACCTTCCGCTTCTACGAGGAGCTTAACGATTTCCTGCCGGCCGAACGGCGGCGGCAGTCCTTCACTTGCGAGTGCGCGCGAGGGGCGACGGTCAAGCACATGATCGAGGCGCTCGGGATACCGCACACCGAGGTCGAGTTGGTGCTGCTCAACGGCGAGTCGGTGGGCTTCGAGCGGGTGATCTTCGACAATGACCGGCTGGCGGTGTATCCCAAGTTCGAAGCGCTGGACATCAGCCCACTGCTCAAGGTTCGTGCGCAACCTTTACGGGTGCTGCGCTTCGTCGCTGATGCGCACCTTGGCGGGCTGGCCAGCCTGCTGCGCATGAGCGGCTTCGACACCCTCTACGACAATGGCTTCGAGGATGGCCAGATCGCCGAGATCGCTTCGCAGCAAGGACGCATCGTGCTAACCCGCGACCGCGAACTGCTCAAGCGCAAGATCATCAGCCACGGCTGTTACGTGCATGCCCTGAAACCGTCGCTGCAGCTGCGCGAATTGTACGAGCGCCTCGACCTGGCACGTAGCGCGCGGCCCTTCAGCCTGTGCCTTCATTGCAACCTGCCGCTGCACGAGATCAGCCCGGAACTGGCCCGGCCGCTGGTGCCGCCGCGCGTCAGCGCCCTCTATTCGCACTTCCTGCGCTGCGACACCTGCCAACGGGTTTACTGGGAGGGTTCGCACTGGCGCGGCATGTGTGCACTGCTGGCACCTCTGCTGGACCGATAGCCGAGCGTTCAGCCCCCTGAAACTCTACGTCATGGCGTCCCGTTTCTTCCGTACAGGCGGTAGCCCGGTCGACGACTCAAGCGTTCGTAATAGTCGCTCACGGCCGGAAGATTCGGATGAGCAAGCGGTGTTTCGAACCACCGATTAACCGACAGGCCGATCGGCACGTCCGCCAGAGAAAACTCGTCGCCGCTGACGTAGGCCCCGGTTGAGTCCAGCTGTCGATCGAGGATCTCCATATGCCTCGACCAGTTGCTGCACGCGGCGGCCAATGCTTGGCTGTCCTGATGCTCAGGCGAATGCCTGACCAGCGACATGAAGGCATAACTCCACGACTTGTTGAGATCTGACGCTTGCCAATCGATCCATTGATCCACCCGCGCTTTGGCTCTCGCTTCAGTCGGGTAAAGGTGAGCGCCGTTGTAACGAGACGCCAGGTAGCGAATGATCGAGTTTGACTCCCAAAGAATGAAGTCATCGTCCTGAATGACCGGCACCATCGCGTTGGGATTCAGCGCCAGGAATTCAGGTGTCTGCGTCGACCTGAAACCCGTCCCCCAATCTTCCCGTTCAAAGGGAATGCCAATCTCGACGCAGGCCCAGAGTACCTTTCGTACGTTGATCGACGATGCCTTACCCAATATACGCAACATTCCATGTCCTCATCGCTCAGGAGGGTGGGTCTGATCGACTGACGCTATCGCCTTGTAGGGCGGGTTGTCCAGCTTCTGCTTTGGCCGATAGCAGTCCTTGGGACGCTGAACAAGAATACGTGTATTCATTGCCCGATACGTTGACTGTACCGATCCTGGATGCGCGCCAGTTCGCCCGAGTGGCGCAGTTGCTCCAGGGCGTCGGCCCAGGCGGCGACCAGTTTGTCATCACAGTCGCGACTGAAGGCGATGTACAGCGATGAGCGATAGATCTCGACGGGAATCTGCCGCAGCGTGCCGGGGGCGATGTTCAACTGTCGACTGTAGTAGGCCACCCCCGCCGCGGTGTCGCCTACGATGATGTCGGTGCGCCCGGCCAGCAGCAGGCGATAGAGCTGCCGGCTCTCGGTTGCAATTCTCTGGAGGTTGTTGAAGCCCCGCGCCTGCAGAATGTCGGGGATCAGGCCGGCCTGTCTCGTCGTGATCCGTGGGGCGTGCAGCAGTTGCTCCAGGGAATTCACCGGCGGCTGCGCATTGGCTAACTGATAGGGGTAAATGGACTCCTCAACGATCGGTCCGACCCACTTGTATAACGGTTCGCGCTCCGCCGTGCGGAATAGGGAATAAATGATGGTCTTGGGCCGGGTCTTCGATTCGCGGATGCCTCGCATACTGGGCAGCAGCACCACCTCGAAGTTATCCCCGGTCAGCGCCATGATGCCCCGAACGATCTCCGTGGACATGCCGGTGAGCTGATTGTTCTCCAGGTAGTTGTACGGTGCCCACTCTTCAGTAACGACCTGATACTGCTCGGCCCTGACGGGAGAGCCGAGCAATAGACAGAGCAGCGCTACAGTAAATATCGAATGCTTCACGTGTCCTGCCTGGTGGGCTGTGGTGATCAAGGGTGGATCTGATTGTGTCGTGAAATCAATCAGAACGGCACGCTATTTGATCTGCACAATGACCGGACCTTCCGTTACGATCGGCGGGTTCGCGCGGATATGCGAGGCATTCTTCTGAATCCAGTCGCGCGCGACTTTCAAGCTCGCATCGCTGCCGGTCTTGTCCGTGCAAACCGTCACCGACGTGCCGCCATCACCCGTATTGAGCAGTGTGTAGCTGACGAGGCCAGGCACTGTCCGCAGGGTCGCTTCGATGTCGGCATTGCGTTCTTCCAAAAACTCGAAAAGCTGCCGTGCTCCAACACCCAGGTAGGTTCTTATCACCGCATACATGGTCGTCTCCTTCGGGAGTACCGTCTTGATGCCAATCCAGATCCGCTGATGGCCGCTATCACTCAGGTTTCACTTCCCCCCGATCTATTCAGCTTAGCCAAACGCCGGCGACAAGCGAAATACAACGACCACCGGCCACTATTGGCCCCAGGCTAGCGGTAACCGAAACAACGGCAAGCGATACGCTACACTCCCTTGGCTGCGCCGCGGCACCTGAGGTGCCAGAACCCTGTCTCCTGACCTGGAGGTATCCAATGAGCGATAACACCGAACTCACTTCCTTCACCGGCTGGGCCGCAACGGCGGCCGGCGCTCCGCTGGAGCGCTATAGCTACGATCCCGGCCCTTTGGGTGAAGAGGAAGTGGAAGTCGCCGTGGAGTATTGCGGCGTCTGCCACTCCGACCAGTCGATGATCGATAACGAATGGGGACTCAGCCATTACCCCTTCATCCCCGGCCACGAGGTGGTCGGCAGTATCGTGCGGGTAGGCGCACAGGTACGCAATCTCGAAGTCGGGCAACGGGTCGGCATTGGTTGGTACAAGGGCAGCTGCATGCATTGCTCCTCGTGTGTCGAAGGCTCCCACCAGCTATGCGGCACCGCCCAACCCACCATAGTCGGCAGCAACGGAGGCTTCGCCGACCGACTGCGCTCGCACTGGGCCTGGGCTCTTCCGATACCCAACAGTCTCGATCCGGCCATGGCCGGACCACTGTTCTGCGCAGGCTCGACAGTGTTCAACCCACTGGTGGAGTTCGGCGTCAAGCCCACCGACCGGGTCGGTGTGGTGGGAATCGGCGGCCTCGGTCACCTGGCACTGCGCTTCCTCAACGCCTGGGGTTGCGAAGTCACGGCCTTTACTTCGTCGTTGAGCAAGGCGGACGAAGCCAGGAAACTGGGCGCACACAAGGTAGTCGCCTCTACCGACAGTCACGCCCTCAAGTCCATTGCCGGCACCCTGGATTTTCTCCTGGTGACTGCCAATGCCGACCTCGACTGGTCGGCCATGCTCGGTACACTGCGCGGCAAGGGCCGCCTGCACCTTGTGGGCGCCGTGCCTGGTGCTATTCCCGTGCACGTGTTCGACCTGCTTCTCCAACAGAAGAGTTTGTCCGCCTCGCCGGTGGGCTCACCCAGCACCACGGCGACCATGCTGGAATTTTGCGCCCGTCATCAGATTCTGCCGCAGGTCGAGCACTTTCCCATGAGCCGGGTCAACGAAGCCGTCGATCGCCTGCGCAGTGGCAAGGCCCGTTACCGCGTCGTGCTGGACGCCAGCAAATGACAGACTGGCGCGCCGGGTAACACCGCGCGCGCCTTCAACTGCTGCTATTACAGCCCCCTTGGATACGAATCGAGCCATGACCCCGGTCGCAGGCATTTGAAATGCACGCCGTAGCTCGATAGAGTCGCGCCCCGATCCGGCCAAAGGTGCCGGACGCTCGTGGTGAAAAGGGGCTGCAGTTGAACGAACAGACATTGTCCATGCGCCTGGAACGCGTGGCGGCGCATGTGCCAGCCGGTGCGCGCCTGGCCGATATCGGCTCGGATCACGGCTACCTGCCGGTGGCGTTGATGCGCCGTGGCGCCATCGCGGCGGCGGTGGCCGGCGAAGTGGCACTGACACCGTTCCGCTCGGCCGAACGCACCGTGCGCGAGAACGGCCTCGACCAGCGGATCAGCGTGCGCCTGGCCAACGGTCTGGCAGCGATCGAACCTGAAGACGGGATCACGGCGATCAGCCTCTGTGGCATGGGCGGCGAGACGATCCGCGACATCCTCGACAGCGGCAAGGCACGTCTGAGCGGCCAGGAGCGCCTGATCCTGCAGCCCAACGGCGGCGAGCAGCCACTGCGCCAATGGCTGATGGAAAACGGCTATCGCATCCTCTGCGAGGAAGTGCTGCGGGAAAACCGCTTCGACTACGAAATCATCATCGCCGAGCGCGCCGGGCCGGTGATGTACACCGCCGAGGAGCTGTACTTCGGCCCGCTGCAGATGCAGGCACGCAGCCCGGCGTTCCTGCTCAAGTGGCAACGCAGGCTGCGCCAGAAGCAGCGGACCCTGACCCACTTCGCCCGGGCGCGGCAGGCCGTGCCCGAGGAAAAGGTGCAGGACATCGCCCGGCAAGCACGCTGGATCAGCGAACTGTTGGCCTGAGCCCCTTGAGCCAGCGCTACGGTTCGGGGAATGGCAGTGGCGAGTCGGTATCTCGCCGAACCGCAAAGACATTGAGTGTCATCGCCACCAGTGCGTAGTAGCCGAAGACACCGATCAGCTCGACCACCGCAGCCTCGCCAAAGGCATCAACGGCTTCGGTGTACAACGTCTCATCAACACGACGGTGCTTATAGAGCGCCTTGCCGATGCGATAAACGATCCGTTCGTCGTCGTGCTGGAACTCAGGTACAACCTGTTTGCGCAGGGCCCTTATGACACTGTCGGAAATACCGGCCTCGCGGGCAATGGGCTCGTGGATCTGCCACTCGGCCTGGGACTGCCACCAAGCCGCAGTGACGAGGATCGCCAGCTCGGTCAAGCGCGGATCCAGGCGAGTGCCATAGCGACAGAATGCGCCGAGCTGCTGTGCACGACTGGCAAGTTCGGGACTGTGAATCCAGGCCAGGAATGGACCGTCGAGATTGCCGCGCGGGCCACTCAGAATGTCCTTGAGAACCGCCCGCTGAGCGTCGTCCATCTGATCTTCGGTCAGAGGGCCAAGGCGTGATTGGATGACCATATCTGAAACTCCTTAAAGCCCTGACAGCGTACGGTTGATAGCCTTGAGCAACTTGCTTGCGATCTCGTCCAGGTGGCTATCGTCGACAATGAATGGCGGCGCCAGAAGGATGTGATCGCCGTACTGCCCATCGACCGTGCCCCCCATCGGGTAGCACATGAGGCCTTCAGCCATGGCGGCTTGCTTGATTTTCGCGTGGAGTTTAAGTGCTGGATCGAAAGGTTGCTTGGTGGCTCGATCTGCCACCAGCTCAATGCCCTGGAACAGACCGCGCCCTCGGATATCACCGACATTCGAGTGCGTTCCCAGCAACTCGACCAGGCGATCTTGCAGACCACGGCCCAGCACATTGACCCGCGCCAGCAAGCCCTGCCCTTCGATGACTTTCTGCACGGCAAGTGCCGCGGCACACGCCGTGGCGTGACCGATATAGGTGTGTCCGTGCTGGAAAAAGCCCGAGCCCTGGGCAATCGCGTCACGGATTTTCTTGCTCACCAGCGTCGCACCAATGGGTTGGTAACCGGCGCCCAGGCCTTTGGCAATGATGATCAGATCGGCACTGATACCCTCCTGTTCAGCCGCAAACAAGGTACCGGTACGGCCCATGCCGCACATCACTTCATCAAGGATCAACAGCACACCGTACCGGTCGCACACCTCGCGAATGGCCTTGAAATAACCGGGCACCGCGGTCACTGCGCCCAGCGTCGCGCCGACCACCGGCTCGGCGACGAAGGCCATGACGTTTTCGGCGCCCAACCGCAGAATTTCCGCCTCAAGTTCTGCCGCCAGACGCAGGCCCATGGCTGGCGCAGTTTCGCCGGCAAGTTGTTCACGATAGGCATAACAAGGGCTGACATGGCTGACGTCGATCAGCAGCGGCTCGAACTGCTTGCGCCGCCCTTCATTGCCGCCCGTGGCCAGGGCGCCAAGGGTATTGCCGTGATAGCTCTGACGACGCGCGATCAGGTGTTTGCGCTGTGGTTGACCGATTTCGATGAAGTATTGCCGGGCCAGTTTCAGCGCCGCTTCCACTCCTTCCGAACCGCCTGAGACGAAATACACCGATTCGATGCCTTCCGGCGCGCGCGCCACCAGAAAATCGGCGAGCTCCTCCATGACATCCGTGGTGAAGAATGACGTGTGCGCATAGGCCAACTGTCCGACCTGCTGGCGAATAGCTTCAATCACGTGCGGATCACTGTGACCCAGACACGAAACGGCGGCGCCGCCACAGGCGTCCAGATAGCGGCGCCCGTTGCTATCGATCAGGTAGGGGCCATCACCTTTGACGGCCGTCGGGTAACGCTGCGTAAGGCTGCGGTGAAATACGTGGCTCATGATCCCTCCTGATTTTTTGCAAATAATAATTGCACAAAATTCAAATGCAACGCTTATTTGCCAATTTTTTTGCAGCCTTCGGCTAGATCCATGGGGGGAAACGGAGGATTGCCCAATAAACAGGGCATTCTACTGAAAACCAGAAATGCATTTTTTTATTGCACAATTCAAATATGCAGGTGTATTTTGCACAAAGGCGTCATTTTCGTGCACCCTCGTTCCTCGTGGGTAGCCGGGTTTCTAATAAAAACAGATGTAGGTACGGGTTTCCCTGTCGCAAAAACTGCCGGTATCCACGCGCTCAGCCTCTGCGGCCAGCGCATCACAGTGAAATGAGGAAAAACCAATGAAAAGACTGCTAAAGGCCTCTCTGGCTGCCCTGCTGCTCACTTGCGCCTCCCATTCCTTCGCCGCCGGCAAAGAGCTGCTGGTCGCGACCGACACCGCCTTCGTGCCGTTCGAGTTCAAGCAGGGCAATGAATACGTCGGCTTCGACATCGACCTGTGGGCGGCAATCGCCAAGGAAATGGGTCTGAGCTATCAGCTCAAGCCCATGGATTTCAATGGGATCATTCCTGCCCTGCAAACCCACAACGTCGACGTTGCGCTGGCCGGTATCACCATCAAGGAAGAACGCAAGAAAGCCATCGATTTCTCGGATGGCTACTACAACAGCGGTTTCCTGCTGATGGTCAAAAGCGACAATGACAGCATCAAGGGTGAGGCGGACATTGCGGGCAAAACCCTAGCGGTCAAGAGCGGCACCTCCGCCGCGGATTATGCAAAGGCCAATCTGAAGGCCCAGGACCTCCGTCAGTTCCCGAACATCGACAACGCCTACCTGGAACTCAGGACCGGTCGTGTGGACGCTGCGATGCACGACACGCCAAACGTCCTGTACTACATCAAGACCGCAGGCGAGGGCCAGGTCAAAGCCGTCGGCCAGCAAATGATGGCCCAGCAGTACGGCATCGCCTTTCCCAAAGGCAGCGAGCTGCGTGAACCGGTGAATGCCGCGCTGAAGAAAATCAGCGAGAACGGCACCTACGCGCAGATCTATCGCAAATGGTTCGGCACCGATCCTCAGTAATCACCCTCGCCTTCAGACAGAGAGTTCTTGACCATGGATTTCCAATGGAGCGCTATCTGGGATGCGCTGCCTGTTCTGCTGGAAGGTGCCAAGCTGACACTGTGGATTTCGGTCCTGGGGTTGTTGGGTGGCGCAGTCATCGGCGTAGTCGCGGGCTTTGCCCGCGCCTACGGCGACTTTATCAGCAGCCGGCTCGCACTGGTTTTCATCGAACTGATTCGTGGCACCCCGATCATGGTGCAGGTCATGTTCATCTACTTCGCCCTGCCCCTGATGATCCCGGTGCGCATCGATCCGTTCAGCGCCGCAGTGGTCACCATCATGTTCAACTCCGGTGCCTATATCGCAGAGATCACCCGTGGCGCCGTGCTTTCGATCAATCGCGGCTTCCGTGAAGCCGGCCTCGCGCTGGGCCTGTCAAAACGCGACACCTTGCGCTACGTCATCGCACCGCTGGCCTTCCGCCGAATGATCCCGGCCCTGGGCAACCAGTGGATCGTCAGCATCAAGGACACCTCACTGTTTATCGTGATCGGCGTTGCCGAGCTGACTCGCCAAGGCCAGGAAATCATTGCCGGCAACTTCAGGGCCATGGAAATCTGGTCGGCGGTGGCCATCATCTATTTGATCATTACCCTGGTACTGAGCCATGTCCTGCGACGCATGGAATCGAGGTTGAAAATCCTATGATCGAGTTCAAAGGCGTTTCCAAGCACTTTGGCAGCACCCAGGTACTGCATGACATCAACCTGAACATTGCCTGCGGTGAGGTGGTGGTCATCATCGGCCCCTCGGGGTCGGGAAAATCCACCCTGTTGCGCTGTATCAACAAGCTCGAGGACGTCACCTCCGGCCAGCTGACCGTGGACGGCCTGGTGGTCAACGATCCGAAGGTGGATGAACGACTGATTCGCCAGGAAGCGGGCATGGTGTTTCAGCAGTTCCATCTTTTTCCGCAGATGACCGCGCTGCAAAATGTCGCATTCGGTCCGATCCGGGTCCGCGGCGCCAGCAAGGCCGAGGCCGAAAGACTCGCCCGCGAGTTGCTCGCCAAGGTCGGGCTGGCAGATCGCGCCAACCATTTCCCTTCCGAACTGTCCGGAGGTCAGCAGCAACGCGTTGCGATCGCCCGGGCGCTGGCAGTCAAACCGAAAATGATGCTGTTCGACGAGCCGACCTCAGCGCTCGACCCGGAGTTGCGCCACGAGGTACTGACGGTGATGAAAGCCCTGGCCGAAGAAGGCATGACCATGGTGATCGTGACCCATGAAGTGGACTTCGCGCGCAAGGTGGCCACCCGGCTGATCTTCATCGACAAGGGGCGGATAGCAGAGGACGGCCCGCCTGCCGAACTCATCGCCAATCCACCCAGCTCTCGCCTGCGAGAGTTTCTCCAGCACGTATCCTGAAGAGGCCACCATGTCTTTAGCTCGACTGAATCTTGCCGGCAGCAACTACGAAATCGGATACGGCCTGGGTGTGTTCGGCAGGACCGCGGTAGAGAATCACCTGCGCCCCCATGCACTTTGGCGCCACCTGGCCGATCTGGTCGGCACCCCCACTGCAATCCGGATGCGCGGCCTGGTGCAGACAGCGTTCCCGAGCTATTGGCAGGAAATCGAGGGGCTGGCCGCCGGCCTGCAATTACCGGTGGAGGAAGTCTTTCTCTGGAATTGTCGTGGCGATTTCGTCAACCCGTCCAGCGTGGATGGCTGTACCACCGTCTTTTGCCCTACCCCAGGTGGCAGCCTGATCGCCCACAACGAAGACGGCTTGCCACAACTGCGAGGCCATTGCGCAATCCTCAGTACGAGCCCCGACACGGGCCTGGCATTTACAAGCTTCGTGTATCCCGGTTCGATACCGGGCCACACATTCGCAGTGAACGAAAGAGGCCTGGTCGCGACGGTCAACAACATCCGCCCCGCCACTATTCCAGTGGGTATGCCCAGGCAGATTCTTGGACGCGCGACACTCGATGCAACCACCCTCGACGAGGCACTGGCGGTGGTATCGCAGCCGGGGCGCGCGGGGGCCTTCCATCATACGTTCGGGCAGTTGGGCAGTACCCGCCTGGTGAGCGTGGAAGCAACAGCCGAAGGGGTCGCTGTCATCGAGATCGAGCAGCCAGCAGGTCATTCGAACCATCTGATCGGCGAACCACTCAGTCAGGTCCCGCAGCGCATCACAGGCAGCTCATCGGCACGCCAACACCGCGTCGACCAGTACTTGAACCGATCAACCACCGCCCTCTCGCCTGAAAAGGCCTTGGCCATCCTGCGCGATGAGTCGGACAGGGATCTACCGGTCTACCGCTGTGCCGCCGACGATCCCGACGATGAAAATACCTTGGCGACGGCCCTCTTCTCCATAGGGGCAAGCACTGTAGAATGGCGGGTTTACATCCGTCGGGAAACCGACGCCCCGGACGTCGAGGGCGTGGTTCCCGCTTTCCACTCGTGAATGGACTTTCTCAATGACCAAGCCCAATGAAGTATTGCCCGATACCGTCACCGGCTTGAAGCAACTGCTGGATGCCATTGAGCGTCGCGAAGTGGACATCGCCTTGGGCAGCAGCTCCCGGCGTGTACTGATGGCACTGATCGAATCACCGCAACGGACGGCAGTCTCCTCCATCAGCGAGTTGGCGCAGCAATTGGCCGTCAATGCCTCCACCCTGTCAAGGCTGGCACAGCGCCTTGGGTATGGCGGCTTCAGCAAGCTGCAGGATGTCTTTCGTCGCGAGATCACTGAAGGCAAGCACTTCTACAGCGACCAGGCTTCGCGCCTGGTCGTGAATACCAGCGACATGGACACCATGAACCAGCTGACCCGACTGGGCCGACAGGAAAGCGCCAATATCGCCAGCATGATCGAGCAGGTTGATCCAACGGTCTTTTTAAAAACGATCGACTTGCTATCGACCGCAAAGAGGGTTCGCGTACACGGCATGCGCCAGTTCAACTCCCTGGCGCTGTTCATGTCCTACGGCCTGGGCATGTTGCGTCCCGACGTTTCGGCGCTGGACAGCAGTCGACAGGGGGTTGCCGATGCCCTGGCGCAACTGGATGAGGGCGATGTGCTGGTGGTTGCAAGCTGCTTCCCCTATACCCCCAGTGTGATAGCCACCGCCGAAGTGGCCGCCCGACATGGTGTGAAAGTCATTGCCCTGACGGATTCGGCAAGCTCGCCGCTGGCGAAGGCAGCACTCCATAGTTTCTATGTTCCCAATCACAGCCTGTTCTACAGCAACAGCATGTGCGCGTTCATGTTGTTGGCCCAAGGACTCCTGAGCGCTGTCGCCAGTCATCTGGGCGAAGATTCGGTCTCGGCCCTGAAATATCGGGAAACCCTTATCAGCGAGCTTAACGCCTCGCTCTGACACCTCCCGTCATACCCCCACTGGTGAAGCACAAAACGGCCGGCCCAACTCATTACATCACGTCATCAATGATGTTCTCCACCCCATCTTTATCCCTCAAGACCGGCCTGATACATTGACTCCACTGTCTGCCCACCATGCCGATGGGCAAGCCACTGGAGAGTTGTCATGCCTTTTGTCAGCGTACGCATTACCCGCGATGGCGTTACCTCGGAGCAGAAAGCCCAGGTCATTGCCGAAATCACCGAAACCCTGCAACGGGTCCTCAACAAACGCCCGGACCAGACCCACATCGTGATCGAGGAAGTCGATACCGATAACTGGGGTTACTCCGGCATCACCACGACCCAATACCGCAAGCAGTTGGCGGAAAAGCCATCATGAGCGCGCCCGTCAAGCTCGACTTCATCTCCGATGTGGTCTGCCCCTGGTGCGCCTGGGCGTAACGGCCCTGGAGCAGGCGATCGCCAACCTGGCCGGGGAAGTCGCCACCGGCAAGCAGATGTTGATGGGTCGTGGTCGGGCCATTGGTTTTCAGTTCGACCTGGAAAAGCGCAGCCATTTCTACAACACCTTTGATGCCCATCGGCTGTTGCTCTGAGCCTTGCAGGAAGGCAGGCAGATCGAGCTGAAGAAAGCCTTGCTGCGCGCCTACTTCAGCGACGGCCAGAACCCGAGCGACCGCGAAACCCTGGTACGTCTGGCGGCCGAAGCGGGACTGGAGGCTGCCCGGGCCCGTGAAGTGCTGGCGTCTGGTGCGTTTGCCGAGGAGGTCCGTGAACTTGAAGGGTTCTACCGCGAACGTGGGATCAACTCGGTACCGGCCATGATCCTCAACGACCGCCACCTGGTGTCCGGTTCGCAATCGGTCGAATACTACGAACAGATGCTGCGGGAAATAGCCGCGGCTTGATTGATCGCGCCCTACTCCCCTTACTTTCCGTAGAGGTTTCATCATGAGCAATGCAAAAAAAGTCGTTGTGATCACCGGCGCTTCCCAAGGTATCGGCGCGGCGGTGGTCAAGGCCTTCCGCGACCTCGATTACCGGGTGGTCGCCACCTCCCGCTCGATCCAGGCGTCCAGCGACCCGGACATCCTCACCGTCGCCGGCGACATCGCCGACCCGGCCACCGCCGAGCGCGTCATCCGTGAAGGCGTGGCCCGTTTCGGTCGCATCGACAGCCTGATCAACAACGCCGGCGTGTTCCTCGCCAAGCCGTTCACCGCCTACACCCATGAGGACTACACCAACGTGCTGGCGGTGAACCTGAATGGTTTCTTCTATATCACCCAGCTGGCGATTACCGAGATGGAGAAACATGGCAAAGGCCATATCGTCAACGTCACCACCAGCCTGGTGGATCATGCGGTGGAAGGCGTGCCATCGGTGCTGGCATCGCTGACCAAGGGTGGGCTCAATTCGGCGACCAAGTCCCTGGCCATCGAGTACGCCAAGCGTGGGATCCGGGTCAATGCGGTCAGCCCCGGGATCATCAAGACGCCGATGCACGCTGAAGAAACCCATGAGGCACTGGGGCGCTTGCATCCGGTTGGGCGGATGGGGGAAATCAGCGATATCGCCCAGGCCATTGTCTACCTAGAGTCCGCCGGATTCGTGACCGGTGAGATCCTGCATGTGGACGGCGGGCAGAGCGCCGGGCACTAAACGCTTCAGCTGAAGAGCAACGCCCCGGCCTTGATGGTTCGGGGCGTTTTCGCCTGCGCGGTCAACACCCGCGGATCCAACTGCATCATGGCGTGGGGTGGGTACGGTTTGTGGTCTATAGTTTCCAGCGGATCGGTTGATCCTCTCTTTCGCAGGGACGCCACAAGGAGCGGCAGCCGCTCTCTTGAGCCATCACCCCGGCGGATGCCCGCCAACCTAGAGTATTGCTACAACGCAGGGAGCACAGTATGTCGATCCACGGGGCAAATGGACTGAGATCGGCTCCCGGTATCGCAAAGTCCGTAGACGCCACTGCCGAGGCCACGGGCAGCCTCTTTCGCTATGTGCGCGAGCATATAAAGGAAGCCTACCTCTTATTCCCGCTATCGGCCGTTCTGCTGTTGCTGGCCATCTGGTCGGCCACCCTCTACTTCATCAGACTCGAACAGACTCGGGCTCAACGCAACGCCGCCACGGTCAGCCTGGAGATCGGTGCCACCTACGAAGCACAGATGCTGCGCGCCGTTCGTGAAATCGATCAAACCCTCAAGCTGGTCAAATACGCCTATGAGGCCGAGGGTGAGCGCAATCCCCTCCCCCGGCTCAAGGAACGCGCGTTATTGCCGCCACCGCTGCTGTTTGACGTCAGCGTGGTCAGCCCGGACGGAGGACTGGTGGCAAGCACCCGGGCAAGCGAGACGGGCAATATCAGCGACCCGGATGAACTGCAGACGCTGCGACACAACGATACGCTGTCGATCAGTCGCCCCTGGAAAGACCCGCTCACGGGGGAATGGCGATTGCGCTTCAGTCGTCGCCTCAATGCGGCGAATGGCACGTTTTCGGGCATCGTCAGGGTCGAGGTCGATGCGGCCTATTTCGTCAGCAGTTACGACGCCTCGAAACTCGGCGACCAGGGTGTACTCGGACTGTTGGGAACCGATGGCCTCTTCCGGGTACAGCGCACCGGGGAGTCGGTGCTGGCTGGCGACTCCGTCGATTACGCGGCCTTGGTGCCTGACACCGAGGACACCCAGGCGCTGCTGTTGACCAATAGCTGGGATGGCGTGCGCCGCTACACCAGCGCCCGCCAGCTCTATGACTTCCCCCTCGCGGTGATTGTCGGGTTATCCGAAGAGGAACAACTGGCCGCCGTGACCCGGCAAGCGCATACCTACCTGTGGCGGGCCGCAACGGGCAGCCTGCTGCTGGTGTTGCTGGTCGGCCTGCTGAGCCGGATGAGCTGGCAGCTGGCGCAAAGCCGCTTGCAGGCCGCCGAAGCCAAAGTGGCCTATGCCGAGCGCGTTGAGTATCTCGCCTATCACGACGGTCTCACGGCGCTGCCCAATCGAAGCCTGTTCAGCAAGCTGTTGATCCAGAACATCCAGGAAGCCAGCCGTTATCACCGGCAACTGGCGGTGCTTTTCCTCGACCTCGACCGCTTCAAACAAATCAACGACACCCTTGGTCACGATGCCGGCGACCAGTTGCTGCAAGAGGTCGCGGTCCGCCTCAAGGCGTGCGTGCGGGCCAGTGATACCGTCGCCCGACTGGGCGGCGACGAATTCGTGATATTGCTGCCGGAGCTGTCCGAGGACACGTATGTCGCGACCACCGCCCAGAAAATCCTTTCCGCGGTGGCCAGGCCGTTCAACCTGCGCGGGAAAGAATTCCGGGTCACCGCCAGCATCGGCATCAGCATCTTTGCGCAGGATGGCCTGGACGAACAGACACTGAAGAAAAACGCCGATATCGCGATGTACCAGGCCAAGCAGCGCGGTAAAAACAACTTCCAGTTCTACTCCGAGAAACTGAACGCCGAGTCGCTGGAACGGCAGACGCTGGAAATCGGCTTGCGCCATGCGTTGGAACGCAATGAGTTCCGGCTGCACTATCAGGCCAAGCGAGATATCCGCAGCGGCCAGATCACCGGCATGGAAGCCCTCTTGCGCTGGGAACACCCCGACCTGGGGCTGGTGGCCCCCATGCAATTCATCCCCGTCGCCGAGGAAACCGGCTTGATCGTGCCCATCGGCAAGTGGGTACTCAGGACGGCCTGCCTGCAGAACGTCGCCTGGCAGCAGCAGGGGCTGCCGCACCTGGGTATCGCGGTGAACCTGACGGCTCGTCAGTTTGTCGATGAGCATCTACTGACCGACCTCGCCACGATACTGGCGGACACCGGCATGGATGCCCGTTTGCTGGAACTGGAGATCGCCGAGAGCCTGCTCATGCAAGACGTCAAAAAAGCGCTACAGGTGTTGACCGGGCTGAAAAAACTGAACGTCCGGATTGCCATCGACGATTTCGGTACGGGTTACTCTTCGCTCTCGGCACTCAAGCAGTTCCCGCTCGATGCAATCAAGATCGATCGCTCGTTCATCCGTGATGTCGCCAACGCGACGGAGGATAAAGCCTTGACCGAGGCCATCATTACGATGGGCAGGACCCTCAGCCTGACCGTGGTCGCCCAGGGCGTGGAAACCAAGGAGCAAGCCGATTTCCTGCGTGACAACGCCTGTGACGAATTCCAGGGGTTTTACTTCAACAAGCCGGTCCCGGCCGATCAGTTCAAGGTATTGCTGCAAGCGCAGACGGCCCGTCCAACCAGGGACAGCTAACTCATTGCGGGTCGGCGGGGACCACCCTGACGCTGCCATCCACTTCTCGCGCCTCGATATAGCCGATGGTATTGGGGTTCTCGGCGATATGTCTTTTGACTTCCGCGCTATTTGAAACCGTTTCCGGAGGCTGGCCCCTGCCGGTGAAAATGATCTTCGACCAGTGAGCCTTGAGTTGCGCGGCGGATTTGCCGGTGAACTTGGTATAGAACTCATCGCGGGTCACGGAGCCTTCGGGCTGATCGATCGGAACGGCCTGTGCACCGCTGGGAAAGCGATTGGCCTTGCCCAGGAAAATATCCGCCACCTGATTGCTCGCCAGCGCCTTCACCGGACTGGCAGTGGCGACGACCACCACCACATCAGCCATGACGAGCGTGCTGCCGACGTACAGAACGACCCCTGCCATCGCGCATCCAGTACGTTTGAGAAACCGCATGATCGGCCTCATCAGAAGACAAAATCGACAGCGAGACTAAGCAGGCTGAAGGTGCCGCCCGGCTCGAAGCCCGGCTGAAGGTTGATCAACGGGCCGCTTGCGCTGCTGCCTAAACGAGTGTGGTCATACTGCAGCTTGGCGTCCATATTTTTCGTGAAATCCCAACGTACGCCCACGGACAGGGTTTGCTGGCTGCTACTCGATGCCAGGATGGTATTGAGTGCGCCGTTGAGGCCTGTCGCCGCCCCCACCAAGTCTGGCGGTAAAGCCGATGTGGTCAAACCCGCGGAGGACGTTTCGCTGAGCGTCCTGGACCGCGCATAGGTGACATAAGGCGTGAACGCATCCATCCTGTAGCCGGCGCTGAGATACCAGGCGCTTAGCGTGCCGATGACCGAATGGCTGTCGAGACGCCCCCATTCGCCCATGGCGAACCACTTGCCCGGGTCATAGATAGCCCCCACACCGACGAACTCAAAGCGCTTGCCATTACTGTCGTAGCGATCCGCGATGGCATTGCCCTCCTCGCCGAACGCTCTGAAGCTGTCGAACAGTGGGTTGAAGGACTCTACGGTCAAGCGGGTCTGCTGGTAGGTGACGCGGGTGGTCAGGGCGCCGTATTCGGTCAGGTTGGATACGCCCCACGAGTCCCTGGCCAGCGTTTTCCCCGTGTTATGGGGCAGCCGCGGCTCGCTCTGACCGTAATTGCCCTGCACGGTGTTGGTGAGATCGCCAAAGTGCAACCGGTAGCTGAGGTCCATGCCATCGGTACTGGTGACGGGCACCATGCTATAGACCTCCCCCGGCGGACGTACCCATGGCAGGGTGTAACCCACCTTGCGGCTATCGGAGAACAGGAAAGCCGGCTGCACCGTGCGCCCGACACGCATACTGAAATCGGGGGTGAACTGATACTTGAAGTTCGCCCATTCGAGGCCGGGACGGTAGCTGTCGTCATAACGCTGCTCCGAGATGACCTGCACCACGGCCGAGAGCTGCGAGGTGAAATTGGCCGTCAGCTGTGCACCGACCAGACTGTCGACATCGGCATCCCAGTTGCGGGTGTGGCCGGCACCGTTGGGCTTATAGATGCTGGAGGTGAAGTCGGCATTTTTCTCGCTGGAATGAACGATACCTACGGTGCCAAAACTGCTCAGTGAAAACATGGACGGGGTGGAATCGTCGGCGTCGACGGCGCCGGCATACAAGGTCATCACCGCCAGCGCCAGCCTGTTGAGTCTTGGCGTCATAGGATCAACAGTCCTTGATGGGCAGTTCCAGGGTGAAGATCGCACCCTGTCCCGGTCCGTCGCTTTGGGCCTTCAACGCACCGCCCATCTCCATGGCGGCCAGGACGCAACTGTGCAAACCGAAGCCATGGCCATCCTTGCGCGTGGTGAAGCCATGGGCAAAGATTCGCGTCAGGTTCTCCGCGGCAATACCCTCGCCATTGTCGATCACCCTGATCACCAAGGTATGCTCCGGCATCATCTCGGTATGCAGAGTGATCAGCGGCTGGCGATCCGGCTTGTTGTCCATCGCACTGCCGGCATTTTTAATCAGGTTGACCAGGATCATCAGCACACGGTGCTTGTCCAGTTGCAACAAGGGCGTGTCGGCAAACTCCTTCACCACGGTGATCTGACGGGCCGCAATGAGGCTGGCGTTCATACGCACCGCATCCTCTATCAACTGCTGGACCTGCACGGCCTCGCAGAGACTGGAGGCGCCTGAATAGGACTGCTGCGCCGCAACGATTTCCTTGATGTGATCGACGCTTTTGGTCAATTGCTCAAGTTCGTCGACCATGCTCTTCTGTTCGACCGCCAAAGCATCCACCAACTGACTCAGATAGGCCGGCAGCAGCTTGCCTTTCTCGTCAAGGGAGATGAAGTGGCCCAGGTCCGCGGCATGCTGGTTCATCAGCTGCACCGCTTTACCGAGTCCCAGGGCCTTGCTGTTGCGCAGTTTGCGGGTAATGACTTCGGCGGAGACATTCACGCTATTGAGGACATTGCCCACGTTATGCAGCACGTTGGTCGCGATTTCGGCCATGCCGGCCTGACGGGCGATCGCGACGAGCTGGGCCTGGGCTTCGGCGGTGCGCAAGCGACTTTGCGCCAGTTGCCAGCTCATCCGGCTCAGCAGGCCGACCAGCAGCACCAACAGCAGGCTGCCCGCCGCGGCCCGCCACAGGTAGGTGTGCGCTTGCCGGGTCACGGCGGCCAGTTGCTCTTCTTCGGATAACCCGACAATCACCGCCAGGGGCAGGTCATAGAGCTGACGGGCACTGGTGTAGCGGCGCACGCCGTCCCAGCCGTTGGCCGAGAGCAGCGCCCGGGTGTCCTCGGTATCGGGAACCAGGGCCGCGTAGTCGACGGAATCGCCGGCCAGCACCGACTCCCCGGTGCGCCGCACCCGGAAGATGCCATCGGTTCCCAGGAGTGCGAGTACGCCCTGGTCGCCGAGTTTCGAGGCGTCATAACTGCTGACGAAATAGGCGGCATCGACCTCGACCCTGGCGATGCCCGAAAACGTGCCATTCGCCGCATTGAGGCGACGACTGAAACGCAATCGCCATTCCCCTGTCAGCGGATTTTTCCAGGGGCGACTGATCGACAGCGTATCGTCGTGCCGCAGCGTCTGCAGTTCATCCGAGTCAGAGGCGTTTCCCGTCGCCCGGATGCCCGCCACAAGTCCGCCCTCCGGGTTGACCACACTCACGTCAAACAGCAGGGCCGGCGGCAACAACGCCCGCTCCTTGAGCCGGGGGAGCGGATTGGGCTCACCCTCGGCCTCATAGATGTATTTGACCAGCTTGAGGGTTTGATCGATTTCGTGAACGGCGCGCAGCATCTGCGCTTCGTAGGTGGCGCCGATCTCCAGGCTGGCCATGGCGGCACTGTGCTGCGCACGGGTCAGTTCGCTGTTGATGAGGTACAGCGTCGTCGTCCAGATGACCAGCAGCAGGAGCGCGGCCAACAAGGGAAACAGGATGTAGGCTTCCTTGACCTGCTCCAGTCCATGCCGAAAGAGACCGCTCGTGGCCTTGGAAAGGACCTCCGCGGACTTTGCGATAGCCGGGGCCGACCTCAGTCCATCTGGCCGTTGGATCGACATCGTGTGCTCCCTGCGTTGTACCAACACTCTAGGCTAGCGGGCATCCGCCGGATGTCATGGCCCAAGGAGACGACTGGTTCTCCTTGTAGCGTCCGTGCGAAAGAGATAATCAACAGGTCCGCTAAGGAATATAGATCACAAACGATAGGAACGAGCCAGCATGTCGAGTCAGTCAGAAAGCCCCGCTCAAGCGGGGCTCTGGCCAAATGATCGGTAGAATTGGTCGAAAACCGGCCGGGGTCATTTCCCCGCGTGCTTGGCCTGCGTCTCCGGCATCGCCGAAGAGTGGTGGTTGAGGATCTTCCACTGCCCCTCGACCTGTTCGTAGACGAAGGTGTAACGCGCCTGCACCTGGCGGGTCTTGCCGTTCGCTTCGGTCAGGGTGAAGGTGTAGACGCCGCTGTCCATGGCAACGTTGCTGCCCAGTTGGTGGATATCGCGGTAGTTGATCTGGCCCACCGGCTTGAGTGCCAGGAAGTGTTCGAAGTAGTCCTTGATCTCCGCCGGCGTGGTGCGCACCTTGTTGGACACCGTCGGTTGCAGCACCGCGTCCGGGGCATACAGGTCGACCACGGCCTGGGCATTACCCGTCTGCAACGCCGTGTTCCAGCGGTCGAACAGCCCGGCAATTTCACGATCCTTCACATTCTCCGGCTGTGCGGCCACGCCGGTGTAGACATACGGCTCCGTCTCTGCCGCCTGTACAAACGGGGCACTCAGGGCAACAAACAGGACGATGGCCAAGGTCTTCAGTTTCATCACAACGCTCCAGTGGTGTTCGATAAGCCCACTTTGCCGATCAGGAAGCCGTCCGCCATCGGCCAACCGGAGCCATCGACCTATGCCATTCGGCAGATAGCCCCTGCCCCGTTTACAAGGTTTAATGACGCCCTCGCCCGCACGGGCGCGCCACTCGTAAGCGCCGGAGCCGTAGCATGCAGAACCCGCCCCATGACCCCGGCAGTGCCCTGGCCATTCGGACCCAGTATCGACAATCGCAAGGTCGCGCGGCGCGCCTGCGGCTGTTGGTGGATACCGGGCAGGAGCTGACCCAGCTGACCCCTGCTGCCATGCGCGAGCGCGTGCTGGCCCGAGCCTGCGCCTTCCTGGCGATGGACCATGGGATCCTGCTGGAACGGGACGCCGACGCACAGGTCAGGACCACCGCCAGCCAGGGCAGCCATGAACGCCTGAGCAGCCTGGACTGCCGCGTGGACACCTCGATGCACGCGCCGTGCTGGCATGAACAGCCGGGAGCGCTCCTGTCCAATGTGCTGCGGGTGCCGTTGCGCGGCGGTGATGGCGATACCTTCGGCACCTTGGTGTTGGCCAACAGCGTCGGCATCAACGCGCCGGACAACGAGGACATCGAGTCCCTGCAACTGCTCGCCACCCTGCTGGCCGCGCACCTGGAAAACGACCGCCTGCTGACCGCGCTGATCGCGCGGGATCGCACCCTGTCGGACCTGGTCAATCGGTTGTTCAGGGCACAGGAAGATGAACGCAAACGCATGGCCTATGACCTGCACGACGGCCTGGCCCAGACCCTCGCCGGACTGCATCAGCGCCTGCAGGGTTTTGCCGGCCGCTGCCCGCCACTGCCCGATGCGCTGGACGCGGACTTGCAGGCCATCCTGACCCTGGCCCAGCATTGCGTGGGTGAAGGCCGGCAATTGATCGGCGGCCTGCGCCCGACCGTACTCGACGATTTCGGCTTGCTGACGGCGCTCGACAAGGAAGCCGATCGCCTGCGGGAGGCCGGGATCGTCGTGCACTGGACGGAGCGTTGCGAAACCCGCTTGCCCCACTCGGTGGAGATCGCCTTGTTCCGGATTGCCCAGGAAGGGATCAACAACATTCTCAAGCATGCCCAGGCCAGCCAGGTCCGGCTTGCACTGGCGCTGCACGAAGGCCAGGCCTCGTTGCGGGTGGACGATAACGGCAAAGGTTTTGCCATGGAGCAACCGCTCGACACCGGCGGCAGCCGGCACCTGGGCCTGGCGGCGATGCAGGAACGCGCCAGCCTGCTGGGCGGACGGCTCACTTGCGCCAGCCGCGCAGGATGCGGAACGCAACTGCATGTCAGCGTACCTTTCGACCTGGAGCAAGCCACCCAATGACTCAAGCCCTGCGCCTGGTGCTGGCCGACGACCACGAGGTCACCCGCACCGGCTTCGTTTCATTGCTGGCCGGCCATCCGCAGTTCGACGTGGTCGGCCAGGCCTGCAATGGTCAGGAAGCCGTGGAGCTGTGTGAACAGTTGCTGCCCGACCTTGTCATCCTCGACATTCGCATGCCGGTGCTTAACGGCTTGGGCGCGGCACGGCTGCTTCAGCAGCGCCTGCCCGCCTTGAAAGTGGTGATCTTCACCATGGACGACAGCCCGGATCACCTGGAGGCGGCGATGAATGCCGGCGCCGTGGGCTATCTGCTCAAGGACGCCAGCCGCGCTGAAGTGATCGACGCCCTGCAGCGCGTCGCCGCAGGCGAGGAAGCCCTCAATAACGCCGTCAGTACCCGCTTGCTACGGCGCATGACCGAACGCAATGCCAACGGTGCAACAACATCCTGCACAAACCTGACCGCCCGCGAATGCCAGGTGCTCGGGCTGGTGGCCAACGGCATGAGTAACCGTGAAATCGGCGAGACACTGGGCATTACCACCGGCACGGCCAAGGCCCATGTCGAACGGGTCATCGGCAAACTCGGTGCGGCCGACCGAACCCAGGCCGCGGTCCGGGGCATTGCACTGGGGCTGGTGACGCAACCATGAAAGTGTTCTACGCCAGACGCTGGGCCGACCTGCCGCTACGGGGCAAGGCCCTGGTGGTGATTTCCCTGCCCCTGGTGATCCTGTTGCTGTCGCTGGTGTTGATCTACATCACCGAACGCCAGACCGCACACG
Source organism: Pseudomonas batumici (assembly GCF_000820515.1). GTDB lineage: Bacteria > Pseudomonadota > Gammaproteobacteria > Pseudomonadales > Pseudomonadaceae > Aquipseudomonas > Aquipseudomonas batumici. The sequence goes on from NZ_JXDG01000042.1 coordinate 97,716, forward strand.
CTGAAGAAGACGTACGCCGGGTATTGCGGGTGCAAGGCGATATCCAGACCGTACACACCTTGCTCGCCGAGGCCGCCGCCAGCGTGCGCGGCTATCTGTTGACCCACCGGGAGGATTTCCTGCCGGGCTATCTGAAGGCCAAGCCGCTGATCGAATCGGCCCTGCGCCGGCTGGACGGCAACGTGCGCGATGAACGGGTGCGCGAGCAACTGAAAGCCATTACGCCGCTGATCAACAGCAAAATCGGTGGCCTGGAGGAAATGCTCGCTGACCGTGAGGCGAGTCCCGAGTCGATCACGAGCATCCTGATCAACAACAAATACATCCTCGACGAACTGCGCGAGCACATCGGCAGCATCCTGACCCTTGAGGACACGCTGCTGGCCGAACGCACCGCCGCCGCTGCCGCGACCCGCCAGCGCCTGCTGCTCTCGACCTTGCTGGCCGCCCTCTGCGGGCTGTTCGGCGCCGTCGTTGCGGTGCTGCTCCTGTCCAAAGGCATCGTCGCCCGGGTACAGCACGTACAGGGCAACGCCCAACGCCTGGCCCTCGGCCAGCCGTTACTGCCGCAACCGCCGGAGAACGATGAGATCGGCCAACTGGGCAGCCGCCTGGTGGAGGCCGGGCTGCTGCTGGCCGAACGCGAGCGGGCGCTGCGCGACAATGAAGAGCGTTTGCGGCTGATCATCGACGGCGTGAAGGACTATGGGATCTTCGCCCTCGATACCCGGGGCTTCGTCACCAGCTGGAACGCCGGCGCCGAGCGGATCAAGGGCTACACGGAACAGGAAATCATCGGCCAACACTTCTCGGTGTTCTACCTGGCGCAGGAGTGCCCGCAGCATCCCGAACTGGCACTGCGCGAGGCCACTCGCGACGGTCACTACATGGAGGAGGCCTGGCGCAGGCGCAAGGATGGCAGCCGCTTCTGGGCCAGCGTGGTGATCACCGCGCAATACGACAACAGCGGTGCCTTGCGCGGTTTTTCCAAGATCACCCGGGACATTACCGATCGCCGCGCGGCCGAGATTGAGCTGAGCACCGCTCGCGAGGAAGCGGAGCGTGCCAGCCGGGCGAAAAGCGAGTTCCTATCGCGCATGAGCCACGAACTGCGCACACCGCTCAATTCGATCCTGGGCTTTGCACAACTGCTGGAAATGGACTCGACCCAAGGGCAAAAGGCGCAGATCGGACATATTCTGCGGGCCGGCAAACACCTGCTGACCCTGATCAACGAAGTGCTGGACATCGCCAGGATCGAATCCGGGAACCTGCCGCTGAACATCGAGTCCGTGCCCTTGGCGATCGCCCTGCAGGAAGCCCTGACACTGGTCTCGCCGATGGCCGCCGACGCCGGCATCCACCTGCTGCCATTGCCGACGCTGACCGTCGACAGCGGGATCGTCGCGGATCGACAACGCCTGACCCAGGTGCTGCTGAACCTGCTGTCCAACGCCATCAAGTACAACCGGCCCCAGGGTCAAGTCAGCATCGACGTCAAGCTGGAGCAACAGCGCATCGCCGTGTCGGTCAGCGATACCGGCAAGGGCATTGCCGCCGATCGCCTCGATCAACTGTTCAAGCCGTTCGAACGCCTGGAAATCGACCCGAACGTGGAAGGCAGCGGCCTTGGCCTGGCGCTGAGCAAGAATCTGCTGGAAATGATGCAAGGCAGCCTGACCGTGCAAAGCCAGGCTGGCGTCGGCTCCAGATTCACCCTGGAGCTGCCTTTTGTACGCTTGCAGCAAAGCGTCGCGCCGACCGCCCCGCCCGTTGACAACCGCCCGGGAATCCCCGCCCTCGCCGGCCCGGACTTCCGTGGCCAGGTCTTGTACATCGAGGACAATCTCTCCAGCCTGGCGCTGATCGAAACACTGTTGCAACGCCGACCCGGGATCAAACTGCTGTCCAGCATGCAAGGGCAACTGGGACTCGACCTCGCGGCGCAACACGCGCCACAACTGATTCTGCTGGATGTTTCCTTGCCGGATATCGACGGATTGAACGTCCTGCAGCGCTTGCGCCAGTCATCGATCACCCGAACCACCCCGGTGCTGATGATCACCGCCGACGCCAGCGAGCTCACTCGCCAGGCCCTGTGCGAAGCGGGCGCCACGGCGGTGCTGAGCAAACCGATTCACATTCCCTCATTCCTTGCCCACCTCGACCAGCACCTTCCGGAGCGCGCGTGAACACCGACCTACGCATTCTGATCATCGATGACCAACGCCCCAATCTCGATCTGATGGAGCAACTGCTGGTGCGCGAGGGGCTGACCAACGTGCTGAGCAGCACCCAACCGCTGCGCACCCTGGACCTGTTCAACAGCTTCGAGCCGGACCTGGTGATTCTCGACCTGCACATGCCCGAGTTCGACGGGTTCGCCATCCTTGAACAGCTCAATCGCCGCATCCCGAGCGGCGAATACCTGCCGATCCTCGTGCTCACCGCCGATGCCACCCGCGACACCCGCCTGCGGGCACTGTCGCTGGGGGCCAAGGACTTCATCAGCAAGCCACTGGATGCAGTGGAAACCATGCTGCGGGTGTGGAACCTTTTGGAAACCCGCGCGCTCTACAAGACCCTGCGCACGCTGGTGCCGGCGCATCAGATAGATCTGCTGCGCCAGTCACCCACCCTGGAACCCTTGCTCTGAGATTGTGTTGATTTCACTGATCGAGACGAAAATTTGCTCAAGCATTGTGCCGCTGATTCGAGTCACCTCAAGTGTGCTGGATGCCCGTTCGCTGTTTAGCTGAATCGAATCGACCGCGATGCCAGTGCTGCTCTGGATATTGGCAATCATTTTTTCGATTTCCAGCGTCGACTGCTGAGTACGGTGGGCCAGTGTTCGCACCTCATCGGCAACCACTGCAAAACCACGACCGGCCTCACCGGCACGCACGGCTTCAATGGCCGCATTAAGTGCAAGCAGATTGGTCTGTTCAGAAACCGACCGGAGCACCTGTTCGCGGCTGGCAGGCGTTGCTGCAGGATCAACTGGATTTGGTGCTCGGCAGGATTCCGCCCGGCGCACGGGCTGAGGAGTTGGTCTTCGACAGCCTGGGTGAAGAAGCCCTGTGTGTCATCGCCGGGGCGCAGAACCCCTTGGCCCAGGACACGCAATTGACCTGGGGCGAACTGCGGAACATGACCTGGGTGCTGCAACAACAGCCCAGTCCGATGCGCACCATCATCAACCAGGTCTTTCATAATGCGCGGATCGATGTCCCGAGCAGCATCGTCGAAACCACGTCGATCATGACCCTGCTGTCGCTGGTCCAGCAGACCGACATGCTCGGCGTGACGCCGCTCTCGGTCGTCAACGACTATCCCGGTCGCCATCTGCTCGCGGCACTGCCGATCAATTTCGAACCGCGTCTGCCACCCTTCGGGCTGATCACCCGGCACCATCGGATCATGTCATCGGCGATGCAAGCCTTCATCAACACCGTGAAGACAGAACATCAGTTGCAAGTCGGCGCCAGGTAATAGGCCTGGGCCAGACTGTCGCCGGCGCCCTCACCGAGGATGAACAAGCCGCCAACGACCAGTTCCCCCCTTGCTGCTCGCGCTCGAAAACGCCAGTGCTGGTACTTGACCTCTAGTGATCAGTCAATCAAGCCATGAGCGTCATAGAACGGATACGGCCCTGGGTATTCACCAAATACGGCGTTATGGGTCACCAACGCCTGCTCATGCCAGTGATGCAGCAGATACCCCGGCGGTTCCAGATTGAAATGCGCCGGGGCGGTTGGCTGCAGATCCAGCACGATCTGATGTGAGGTACCGGGGCACACACAAATCAGGCTGGCGCCGAAACGCCGCTGCATCGGCCGATGCAAGTGCCCGCACAACAAGCGCTCCACCTGCGGGTGACGGCCGATAAGCCGTTCCAGTGCCGCCGCGTTGATGAACGGCTCGCGGTCCATATGACCGATGCCGCTGGTAAAGGGCGGATGATGCAGAATCAAGAGCGTCGGGGCATCGGGACGACAGGCCAGTTGTTCATCGAGCCAGCGCAACTGACTGTCCAGCAACTGGCCGCCATGAGCACCGGGGATGGTGGTGTCCAGGCCGATCAGGCGCAGCGGATGCTCCTCGACCACCCAATCCAGCGGTTCACCGGCCGATCTCGGCAAGTAGGTGTGATCGGCAAATGCCGCCAACAGATGTTCTCGATGGTCGTGGTTACCGGGCACCAGGTAGCAAGACATGTGCAGGCGTGCCAGTTCGGGGTGCAGCACGGCATACTCATCAGGACGACCGAAGTCGACCAGGTCGCCACTGACCAGCACGATGTCAGGGCGCGGCTGAAGTGCATTCAGATGATCGACCGCACGCCGCAATGCACCCAGGGTATCGACGACGCCATAACTCAGTCGTTGAGCGGCTTTGAGATGCAGATCGCTGATCTGCGCAATGAGAAATGAACGATTCAAAATAAGCTCTCTGGAAATCAGGACATCAGGATTGCAGGGTGAACAGCACCTGTGGCTCGACGGCCAAGGCAATCGGCGCGCCTGCGGCATGGATGACGCCATCGGTGCTGTCCACCAACAATGGCTGGGCGGCGCCGACATCCACCAGGAGGCGGCTTTGGGCTCCCTGGAAAAACTGACCGACAAGACGTCCGCGTAGATGCCCCTGGCACGCCATCACCCGTAGATGTTCAGGGCGGCAATACACGGTGGCGGGCAGACTGGCGCCGTTCCATGGCAGTTCGCCGCCGTTGACTTTCAAACCCTCGGTCGTGCGCTCGATCACCGAAAAGGCATTGAGGTTGCCGACAAAACTGGCGACGAAAGCATTGGCCGGCTGCTGATAGATTTCCCGCGGGCTGGCCAATTGCGCGACGCGGCCCTGCTCCATCACCAGAATGCGATTCCCCAGCGCCATGGCTTCTCCCTGGTCGTGGGTGACGAACACGGCGGTAATTCCCAGGCTGCGCAACAGCTGATCCAACTCGCCGCGCAAGCGCTCGCGCAACTGCGCATCCAGCGCCGCCAAGGGCTCGTCGAGCAGCAACACCCGAGGCCGGGGGGCCAGGGCCCGGGCCAGGGCGACTCGTTGGCGTTGACCGCCGGACAACTCGTGAATGCTGCGTTTGCCGTGGTCATGCAGGCCGACCAGCTCCAGCAGCTCCGCACAACGCTTGTTGCGCTCGGCGGGCGACAGGCCGCGAATCTTCAAGCCGTAAACGATGTTGCCGGCCACATCCAGGTTCGGAAACAAGGCGTAGTTCTGGAACACCATGCCCACATTGCGGCGCTCGATGGGCAGGTGCGTGACCTCGTTGTCGCCAAAAAATATCTGCCCCACATCCGGACGTTCCAGACCGGCGATCAGGCGTAGGGTCGTGGTTTTACCGCAGCCGGACGGGCCGAGAACCGCCAGGGTCTCCCCCGCCGCTATGGTCAGGTCCAGGTCATGCACGGCGACTGTGCCGTCAGCGAACGCCTTGCGGCACCCCTGTAGGCGAATGGTGGTCCCGGTCATCGATGTTCTCCACGGGAAAGACGGGCGCTGATGGCCTGCAACGCAATCAGCAGCGGTACGATCATCATCAGGAAAATGAGGGTGTAGGCGCTGGCGACTTCCAGCCTGGCCGAGGCATAGCTGTCGGCGAGTCCCACCGGCAAGGTCTTGGTCATCGGGGTGTGGAGCATCCAGGTCAGGTTGAACTCACCCAACGACAGGGTGACGACCATCAACACGCCGGCGAGGATCCCCGCTCGGCAGTTGGGTAGCACCACACTGAAGAAACGCCGGATCGGCCCGGCGCCAAGGCTGGCCGCCGCCTCTTCCAGGACCGGCAGATGCTGGCGTTGCATCACCGCCATCACCGGGCGCACCAGAAACGGCAGGGTGAACAGCACATGGCCGACCAGAATGAACACCCAGCTGCCGCGAAACTCGCCAAACTGGCCATAGGTCAACAACAATGCCAGGGCGCTGGCCAGACCGGGCATGGCGACCGGTAGCACCATCAGCTCCTCGAAGGCGCGGCTGAAGCGATTGTTCATCCGTACCAACGCATAAGCCGCCGGCACGCCCAGCACACAGACACATAGCGCACAGGCTAGCGCCAGTTGCAGGGAGAGCCAGACGGTCGGAGAGTAGGCCTGCCAGACTTGCCCCAGCCAATCGAGCGTCAGGCCGCTGGACAGCCCCTGGAAATAATTACGGGTCAACCCGGCCAATAGCGACATCAGCACGGGCACCAGCATGAAGGCGCAAACCAGCAGGGTAAAAGCCAGTTGCCCGATAAACAACGCCGAGCGCTTCACAGGACTGCCCCCGATTCCTTGACCAGCCGACGGACCAGCAACAGCACAGCCCAGGTCACCGCGCCCAGCACCACCGACAGGGCAGCGGCCAGCGCGAAATTGGCGTAGTTGGTGAACACGTTATAAATCGCTACCGGGGTCACGTTCAGCCGTGTGCCCAGGGTGAAGGCCGTGCCAAAGGCGCCCATGGACGTCGCAAAGCAGATCGCCCCGCAAGAAACCAGCGCAGGCGCCAAACCGGGAACGATGACATCACAGACCACTCGCCAATGACCCGCCCCCAGTGAATGGGCAGCTTCTTCCAGGCTGCGATCCAGGCTTTCACACGCCGCCATCACCGTGAGAATCACCCGCGGAATCGAGAAGTACAGGTAGCCGATGAACAATCCCACCAGCGAGTAGGCAAAAATCCAGCGCTCACCCGCCAGCTCAAGGCCAAGGGTGGCGAACAATCCTTGGCGGCCGGCCAGCAGGATCACCAGGAAGCCGACCACCACGCCGGGAAACGCCAGTGGGAAGGTCAACAAGGCGACCAACGCCGAACGGCCGAAGAAGCGCTGGCGAGCAAGAAACACCCCGCTGAAGCCGCCCACCAACAGCGCCGCTAGGGTCACCACCAGCGCAAGCATGCAGGTCTGCGCCAGGCTGCCCAGGTATTGCGCGCTGGTCAGCACCTGCCAATAGCCACTGTCGCTGCCATCGCGACCTTGCCCACCCAGCACGATCAGGTGCGCCAGTGGCAATAACCAGAACGCCGACAGCACGGTTGCTGCCGGCGCCAGCGCCCAGGCAGCGGTCGGTCGCAAGCGTGGCACGAGGGTCCGACCCGAACGGCCTTCCTGAGCGTTTACCTGCGAAGCCATCACTTACTTGACCTCGCTCAGATAACGCGCGGAGAAGGCTTCCTGCACCGCCGCCATGTGTTCGTAATTGACCACGCCGGCCCGGGCGTAGTCGCTGTCCGGCAGGAACTGCGCGGCGACGTCCGCAGGCATCTTTATGGCCCGAACCGGCCGCAGGTACGCCTTGGCCCACAGGGCCTGGCCTTGATCGGACAGGACGAAATCCAACACTTTCTCGGCGTTGGCCCGATGCGGGGCCTTACCGACCATGCTCATCACATAGGGCACGCTGATGCTGCCCTCCCTGGGAATCACGAACGCGACGTTGGCATGGTCCTTGTACCGCGCCCGATAGGCGTTGAAGTCGTAATCGACCAGAATCGGCAATTCACCGGACAACACCCGGGCGTAGGCGGTCTGCTTGGGCACGATGGGCGCGTTTTTCGCCAGTTTCTGGAAGTAATCGATGGCTGGCGCGAAGTTATCCAGGTTGCCACCCATGGCCTGGTTGATGGCCACCGCCGTAACGTAACCGACAAAGGCGCTGGATGGATCGAGGTAGCCCACCATGCCTTTATATTCCGGCTTGAGCAGGTCGCTCCAGCTTTGTGGCGCGGGCAAGCCGCCCAGCGCATCGACGTTGACCATGATGCCCAAGGTGCCGGAATGAATCGCAAACCAGTGACCTTCCGGGTCTTTCAGGCCGGCGGGAATCTGTTCCCAGTCCTTGGGTTTATAGGTACCGACCACGCCGGCCTTTTGCGCCTGCAAGCCGAAGGTGACGCCGTAATACACCACGTCAGCCACCGGTGCGGCTTGTTCGGCGACCAACTGCGCCAGTGACTGACCGGAGTTCTTGTTGTCCTGCGGGACCTGCACGCCGGTCGTATCGGCAATCGCCTTGAGTTGCGTGCCCCAGTCCGCCCACTCCGGCGGGCAGTTGTAGCAAATGGCCGTTTCCACGGCTTGCGCCAGGTTGACCACGCCGCATAGCAGCAACGCTGTCAGGGTTTTACTGATGCGGATCATCACATGTCTCCTCGTAGGGTCGAGTACTTTCGCCTGGCCGGATATGGCAAGGCAGGCAATGGGAAGCCGGTGCGGCACCGGCGATCTGCGCCAGCAATTGATCGATCACGGTATTAGCCAGCGTCGCGATGGGTTGAACGACGCTGCACAGCGTCGGGTGTATCTGGGTGCCGAGGGCGATGCCGTCGAAGCCAATGACCGAGAGCTGCCGGGGTACGCTCCAGCCGTTGCGGCGCAGTTGCGCAATCAGGCTGATCGCCAGCAAATCGTTGGAACAGACCAGCGCACTGAGTGCCTGCGGGCCGTGCAGTAACGGCTCGAGAGCGGCGAAGTCGGCCTGGGTGTGGGCGGGCATTTCGATCACCGGCAGGCTGTCGAGGCCCGCCTCACGCATCGCCTCGCAATAACCGGCGTAACGCAGGCGAGCGCGGTCGGACTGCAAGGCGGGACCTGCGACCATGCCGATCCGCCGATGCCCTGCGTCCAGCAGATAACGGGTGGCAAGCGCCATGCCCGCGCGGTTATCCACGGACACGGTGCTGTAGTCGGGATTACCGGGCTGGTGATAGGCCAGGACAAAAGGCGTGTCTTCGCCGGCAAGGCTTTGCAGCACCCGGCTCCGATCAGCATCGGTCACCGTCAGGACCAGGCCATCGACGCGCTGACGCAACAGTTCCTCGACCACCGCGCTTTCGCGCTCGCTGCTGTAGTCGGTGGTTGCCAGCAACAGGTTGTAACCACGCAGGCGTGCAGCGCGTTCCATCGACTGGAATTGCTCGGCGAACACCGGGTTGAGCAGATTGGGAACCACGACACCAATCAGGTTGGTGGTTTGCAGGCGCAGTTGGCGGCCGAGACGATTGGGCCGAAAACCCAGTTGCCGCGCCGCGGCGAACACTTGTTCCCGAGTGGTCGGACGCACCACATCAGGGGAGGCAAAGACTCGCGCCGCGGTCGCCCGCGAAACCCCTGCCAGTCGTGCAACCTCTTTCAAATCAGTCATTTTTGCTCGCTTGAGATCGATCTCATTGGAGAGATGCTACTCAGGGAACATGGCGTTCCCGCGATCAAAAAATGACGATTCGATGTCAGCCCGCCTCAACTGTAGGAGCAGCCGGTCGACGCTCGATTGCTCGCAATGGACTCAAGAACGCCGCGTTTACCTGATAAACACGCGCCATCGTTAACGACCATCGCGAGCAAGCTCGCTCCTACAGACCGGTATGGGGCAACGTTGAAGTCCGCGGGGTTGCATGCGCGGTGCTGATCCTCACGACTGCGCATCCATCTCCTCCCAGACCGCTTCGGCCAGATGGAAGGTGGCATTGGCCGCTGGAATGCCGCAATAGATCGCGCTCTGCATCAACACTTCCTTGATCTCGTCGCGGGTCACGCCGTTGTTTTTCGCGGCGCGCAGGTGCAGGCGCAACTCACCCTCGCGGTTCATGCCGATCAACATGGCGATGGTGATCAGGCTGCGGGTGTGGCGTGGCAAGCCGGGACGAGTCCAGATGTCACCCCAGGCATGCCGGGTGATCATCTCCTGGAACTCGCCATTGAACGGGGTCAGATTTTCGAGACTGCGGTCCACGTGGGCATCGCCGAGCACTTCGCGGCGCACTTTCATGCCCGCTTCGTAACGTTGTTGTTCGTCCATTTCCGGATCCTTTTCTAAGGTTTCAAGGCGTGATGTTCGGCCACCGCACGCTGCACCCAGCGCTGCGACTGTCCCAGGTAATGGGCCGGGTCCAGCAGGCGGTCCAGCTCCTCGGCGGACAGTTGAGCGGTCACTTGCGCTTCGGCACCGAGCACCTGGCGCAGGTGCGCGCCCTGCTCCACCGCACGGCGGCAGCATTGTTCGACCAGATGGTGCGCCGCATCACGGCCGATACGCTGGGACAAGGCGATGTTCACGGCTTCCGCCAGCACCAGCCCCTTGGTCAACTCCAGGTTGTGCAGCATGCGGCCCGCGTCGACTTGCAACCCAGGGATCACCTGCAACGCCTGCTGCAGCGCGCCGGAGACCAGGCAGCACAGCTCCGGCAGGGTTTCCCATTCGGCATGCCACAGGCCGAGGCTGCGCTCATGTTCTTGCGGCATTGCGCTGAACATCGTCGACACCAGCCCCGGCGCCCGGGTCGCCGCACCGATCATGACCGCCGCGCCGACCGGATTGCGCTTGTGCGGCATGGTCGAGGAACCGCCTTTACCGGGTGCGGCGGGCTCGAACACCTCACCGGCCTCGGTCTGCATCAGCAAGCTGAGATCGCGGCCCACCTTGCCCAGGCTGCCGGCGATCATGCCCAGCAGGCCGGCGAACTCCACCAGACGATCACGCTGGGTGTGCCACGGCTGGTCGGGCAGGTTCAGGTTCAATTCAGCGGCCAGGGCTTCGGCCACCGCAAAAGCCGGCTCGCCCAAGGCGGCCAGGCTGCCGGACGCCCCGCCGAATTGCAGGCACAGCAAACGCGGCCTGATTTCAGCCAGGCGCCGGCGATGACGGGTGACAGCGCCCAGCCAACCGGCGATTTTCATGCCCAGGGTGACGGGAGTCGCCTGTTGCAGCCAGGTGCGCCCGGCCAGCGGCGTGCTCGCATGGCCCGTGGCCTGATCGGCCAGCGCATCGGCCAGTCGCGCCAGATCGCGCTCCAGCAGGTCGACGGCCGAACGCAGTTGCAGCACCAGGCCGCTGTCCATCACGTCCTGGCTGGTGGCGCCCAGGTGCACGTAACGCTCGGCGGTCGGGTTGGCCACGGCAATCTGCTTGCCCAACGCCTTGACCAGCGGGATCGCCGAATTACCGGCATTGCCGATGGCGACGGCCAATTCGTCGACATCGAACAGCTCTGCGCGACAGGCCGCTGCGATATCGCCGACCACCTCCCCGGGAATCAGCCCGGTGCTGGCTTCGGCACGCGCCAGGGCGGCCTCGAAATCGAGCATGCCCTGCAAACGGCCCTGATCGGAAAAAATCGCCCGCATCGCCGGCTGCGTGAAATAGGCATCGAAAAGTTGATTCGTCGGTCTGTTCAAACCACAGCTCCAGGATTCGAAAAAATCAGTGAGGGACTCTCAGGTGGCGTCCGCATGGCTGACCAGCCCCTTGATCACCACCGCGAAGGTCGCCAGCGTCGCCGGAACCACCAGAGCCGTCAGCACCTGCTCGAAGTTCCAGCCCAGTCCCAACAGCGTCGCTCCGGCCCAGGCCCCAAGGATCGCGCCGAAACGGCCAATGCCGAGCATCCACGACACACCGGTGGCGCGGCCCTGGGTGGGGTAAAAGCGCGCGGCCAGCGATGGCATCGCCGATTGCGCGCCGTTGATGCACATGCCCGCCAACAGCACCAGGGTGGCCAGTACGCCGACATGGCCGAGGCTCTGCCCCACCAGCCAGGCGAATACGCCCGCCAACAGGTAGGCGCTGCCGATGACCTTGTGCGGATTGAATCTGTCCATCGCCCAGCCCACCCCCACCGCGCTGAGCACGCCGCCGAACTGAAACAGCGCGCCGATGAAGGCCGATTGCTCCAGGCTTGCACCGCTGTCACGCATCAGGGTCGGCAACCAGCTGGTCAGCAGGTAAACGATCACCAGGCCCATGAAGTAGGTCAGCCACAGCAACAAGGTACCGGCGCTATAGCTGCCGGAGAAAATCACCTTCAACACGTTGCGGCTCTGTACCACCTTCTGTTCCGGCACGCTGAAGCCCGTGGCCGCCGCGACCTCCAGCGGCGCAATCGGTGCCAGCAACTGGCGAATCCGCTCCACGCCCCGATGGCGTACCACCAGAAAGCGCGCCGACTCCGGCAGCCAGAACAACAGCACCACGGCCAGCGCCAGGGGCAGGATCCCGCCGAGCATCAGCAGGCTGTGCCAGCCCAGCACGGGAATCATCTTCGCCGAGACGAACCCGCCGCAGGCCATGCCCAGGTTGAAGCCGCAGAACATGCTGGTCACCAACAGCGACTTGAGCCGCTCCGGGGTGTATTCGGACAACAGCGTGGTAGCGTTGGGCATCGCCGCCCCCAGCCCCAGTCCGGTCAGCAAACGCAAGGCCAGCAGTTGGTCGATGTTGCTGCTGTAGGCCGACAGCAGACTGAACACGCCGAACAGGAACACCGCCACCACCAGCACCACCTTGCGCCCGAATCGGTCGGCCAGGGGGCCGGATCCCAGCGCCCCGAAGACCATGCCGATCAGCGCGGCGCTCATCACCGGCCCCAGGCTCGCGCGATCGATGCCCCAGTCCTGGCTCAAGGCCGGGGCGATGAAGCCCATGGCCGCCGTGTCCAGGCCGTCGAGAAACACGATCAGAAAACACAGCAGCACCACCCGCCATTGATAGCCTGACAGGGGCTTGGCGTTGATCAACGCCTGAACATCCAGCGTGCCGACCACGGGCACGGGGGCTAATAACGACATGGGAATTTCCTTCTTATTTTTATAGGGTCGCTTGCCTTGGCAAACGCCATGAACCGCACGCACGCCAGACCGTCAGAAGTCGAAGAACACCGTTTCCGCTTCGCCTTGAACCCGAATGTCAAAACGATAGGCCAGCTTGCCGTCCACCGTGCACCGCTTGGCAATCAGGGTCTCGCGGCGCTGCGGCTGCTCGATCAGGTTGAGTACCGGGTCGAGCGCATTGGCCTCGGCCTCGTCGTCGAAGTACAGGCGGGTCTGCAAGTGAATGTTGATGCCCCGGGCAAACAGCGACACATTGATGTGCGCCGCCATGGGCACTCCGGCGGCGTTATTCAGCGTGCCGGGCTTGATGGTTTTCAGCGTCCACTCGCCGACATCCGTGGTCGCGGTACGGCCAAAGCTGTTGAAGGGCTTGTCCAGATCGTAGTCGCTGTCGTAGACGCCTTCGTGGTTGGCCTGCCAGAACTCCAGGAACGAATCGCGAATCAGGTGGCCATTGCCGTCGTAGACATGGCCCATCAGCAGGATATGTTCGCCCGGCGCACCGGGCTTGGCCATCTCGTTCCAGATTTCCTGCTCGCGGGGCGGGTTGCCCGCCGCCTCCAGCGCCAGGCCGATATGCACGTAGGGACCGGCGGTCTGCGAAGGGGTTTCAGGCAGAAGTTGAACGGGCATGCGCGTGCCTCCTCAGCGGTTTTCGAAGTGGGTCTTGCGCTGGCCGCGCAGGACGATATCAAAGCGATAAGCCAGGCAATCCATGGGATTGGCCATGCTCATGTCGAGCCTGGCGATCAGGCTCTGCACCGCTTCCGGATCGGCGATCGACTTGACGATCGGGCACATCGGGATGAGCGGGTCACCTTCGAAATACAGCTGGGTGATCAATCGCGTGGCAATCGACGGGCCGCTGATGGAGAAATGGATATGCGCCGGACGCCAGTCGTTGGGACCGTTGCGCCACGGGTACGGACCGGGTTTGACGGTGCGGAAACTGTAGTTGCCATCGCGGTCGGTCAAGGCACGGCCGACACCGCCGAAATTCGGGTCGATGGGCGCCAGGTAGCTGTCTTTCTTGTGCCGATAACGGCCACCGGCGTTGGCTTGCCACATCTCCACCAGCGTATGGGGGATCGGCTTGCCGTACTGGTCGCAGACCCGACCGGCAACGATGATCCGCTCGCCGATGGGCAGGCCGCCGCGATTGAAGTTCAACAGCAGATCGTTATCGTGCTGGCCCATCTTCAGGTGGGAGAAGTCCGGGCCGCTGGTTTCCGACAAGGACTGGGGAATGCTCACCAGGGCCTGGCGCGGGGAACGCAGGATCGAGGTCTTGTAGTCGGGCGTCAGGGCTTTGGGGTGCCAATTACGGTCACGAATGACGAAGCGGCTGTTGTCCGCATCAGACATGTCGGTCTCCTTGTTGTTAGAGGTAAAGGCTGCGTGGAGGGCAGCCCGTGGCCCCAGTCTCCCCTGATAGCGCCTCCTCCAAAACTGAAAAAACCGACCCTATCCATATCCAGATGGTTATGGATAACGGCCTTCGCGATAGTCCTGCCCCACCTCGCGCAGCACCTCCACACACCATTGCGCCGCCAGTGGCATCGGCAGCGCCGGATTGCTGCACAGTCCCACCGAACCACCCGGTTCGCGAATGCCCAACTCCAGCTCCACCAGCTCACCTCGACTCAGGTCCTGCCTGACCGCGTCGAAAGGCGCGACCCAGATCGCCTGGCTGCATTGCACGTAACGCCGGCTCAGGGTCAAGGACAGGGTCTCCAGGCGCTGGCGCGGGGGGCTGATGCCGTGCTGCACGAACAGGCTGTCGGCGAATTGGCGAATCGTCGTCCCCGCCAGCGGCAGCACCAGCGGGTAGTTCTCGAGGTTCTTATGGGCCTGCGGATCGGTCAACAAAGGATGGCCGCTGCGCACCACCAGGGTCATGGACTCACTGTACAGGTGCTCGAAGGCCAGCCCGAGGATCTGCGGACTGTCGGTCATGCGCCCGACCACCAGATCCAGCTCCCCCACCCGCAGCCGGGACAGCAGGTACGCGCTCGGCCCGGTCACCACGCTGACCACCAGCGCGGGATGCCGGGCGTGCAACCGGCAGACGACTTCGGGCACCAGCAGGCTTTCCACGGTCGACAGGACCCCGAGCCTCGCGGTGATCGGCTCGTGCTCGCCGGAGCGCAGGCTGTTGACCCCTTCACGCAGCGCCTGGACGCTGGGACCGGCGTAACGCAGAAAGGCCACCCCGGCCTCGGTCAGCGCCGCACCGCTTTTACTGCGCACGAAGAGGATGGCGGCCAGCAGGGTTTCCAGCTCCTTGAGGGTCTTGGACAGCGCCGGCTGGCTGATCGCCAGTTTGTCCGCGGCACGCGCCAGGCTGCCCTGACGCGCCACTTCGAGAAAACACACCAGGTGGCGGAATTTGATTCGGGTATCGATATTCACCGCGGTTCACTGCCTTCGAGGTCTGGCATCCGCTAACGCTGGATACGGAATTGTTTCGGCGACTGCCCCGTGCCGCGCTTGAAAAAGCGCGAGAAGTAGGCCGGTTCGGAAAAGCCCAGGCGGTCGGACACCTGGTTGATGGTCATGGCGGTGTAGACCAGGTCGCGCTTGGCTTCCAGCAGCAGTCGCTGGTTGATCATCTGCAGCGCCGATTGCCCGCAGAGTCGCCGGCACAGGGCATTGAGGTGAGCGGTACTGATCCCCAACGTCGCCGCATAGTGCTCAATGGGCAGGTGCTCCCGAAAGTGTCGTTCCAAAGTCCGGGTGAACACCTGCAAATGCTCGCGACCTCGTTCGAGCGGCAGCGCGTCCGGCGACGCCCGCTCCAGGCTACGGCGACTGAGCCAGATGGTCAGCACCGTGATCAAGGATTGCAGCATCGGATCACGGCCGGGTCGGTGCTGGCTGTATTCCTGGGTGATGGCGGAAAACAGCGTGTCCAGATACTGCTGCGCGGAACCGATCGGGTAACAGGCCGCCGTGCTCAACACCGGACTGTTGAGCGAGGCGCCGAGCTGTTCGGCCAAGGGCTGCGCGAGGCTGAGCACGTGGCCTTGAATGTCCTCGGAGAACTTGAAGGTGTGCACGCTCAGCGCAGGCACGACTTGCAGCGAGGCGCAATCGATGGGGTGGATTTCGTCTTCGACTTTCAGCGTCGCCTGCCCCGCCTGCACATAGAGAAGCTGCACCAGGTCGCTGTGCCGATGGGGTTTTATTTCCCAGCCGTGCAGTTGGCTGCGCTCGGGGATCGACTCGCAATGAATCAGGTCGGGGGTCGGCCAGGCACCGGTCTCGCCGTAGAGCTTGAACACCGGAACAGGCACCGCGAATGATTTCGACATCTCCCTCCCCCTTGCGACGACCCACGAAAAGTCCATGGAATGCGTCGGATATTGCCTTCATATCCGCCTTTTAGCCACTAAAAATACAGGAGACAAAAACAACAGTGCCCGGCAAGGCCTCATGCCTTCAGCGGCACCCGACAGGAATATCCTCCATGAAAACCCAAGTCGCCATCATCGGCGCCGGCCCCTCCGGCCTTCTGCTCGGTCAACTGCTACACCGCGCAGGCATCGACAACGTTATCGTCGAACGCAAGGATCCCGAATACATCCTCTCCCGAATTCGTGCGGGTGTGCTGGAACAAGGCATGGTCGATCTGTTGCGCGAAGCGGGGGTCAACGAGCGCATGGACGCCCACGGCCTGGTGCACGACGGCTTCGAACTGGCCTTCGACGGACGCTGCGAACGCATCGACCTCAAGGCCCTGACCGGCGGCAGGACGGTCATGGTCTACGGCCAGACCGAAGTCACCCGTGACTTGATGGAGGCCCGTGCCGCCGCGGGTGCAGTGACGCTTTATGACGCCGAGAACGTGCAGCCCCACGGCATGCAGAGCGACAGTCCTTACCTGACCTTCGAGCGCAACGGCGAGACCGTCCGCCTGGACTGCGACTACATTGCCGGCTGCGACGGCTTCCACGGCGTCTCTCGACAATCGATACCGCAAGAGACGCTGAAGATTTTCGAACGGGTCTATCCCTTTGGCTGGCTGGGCATCCTGGCCGAGACCCCACCCGTCAGCCACGAACTGATCTACTCCAACCATGAGCGTGGCTTTGCCTTGTGCAGCATGCGTTCGCCGACGCGCACCCGTTATTACGTGCAAGTGGGTGCCGAGGAACAGGTCGAGGACTGGTCGGACGAACGTTTCTGGGAAGAACTCAAGCGCCGTCTGCCGGCCACTGTCGCCGAGCAGCTGGTCACCGGCCCCTCGATTGAAAAGAGCATCGCGCCCTTGCGCAGCTTCGTCGTCGAGCCCATGCAATATGGCCGCCTGTTCCTGCTCGGCGACGCGGCCCATATCGTCCCGCCCACCGGCGCCAAGGGCCTGAACCTGGCGGCGAGCGATGTCAGCACGCTGTATCGCATCCTGCTCAAGGTGTATGGCGAAGGTCGCACCGACCTGCTGGAGAAGTACTCGTCAATCTGCCTGCGGCGGGTCTGGAAAGCCGAACGTTTCTCCTGGTGGATGACCTCGATCCTCCACCGCTTTCCCGAGACCGACGCCTTCAGCCAGCGTCTGCAGAAGACCGAACTCGATTACTTCACGGGCTCGGCGGCCGGACGCAAGACGATTGCGGAGAATTACGTCGGCTTGCCCTATGAAGCCATCGAGTGATGAGATTCGACCAGGCTCATGAGAGCCTGTCACGCCGGGCCTCGACTCGCTGCAGCGTCATGCTCGGCGTCTCATCGAACAACTTGCGGTATTCGCAGGAAAAACGCCCCAGATGACTGAAGCCCCAGCCCATCGCGATCACCGAGATATTGCGCGCCGAGCGGTCCTCGAGGATTTCCTGGCGTACGCCCATCAAGCGATATTTCTTCAAGTAGGCCATGGGCGACATTTCGAAGTATCGCTTGAAGTCTTCGAACAACTTGAAACGCGACACCCCGGCGGCGGCCTCGATATCGTCAAGGCTCAGCGCATCACGGGCATGGGAATGAATGAAGTCCTTGGCACGGACCAGGTAGTGCGGCAGCTTCACACCGAGACGCTCGCGTAACTCAGCGGAATAGTTGTGCGGCTGGGACAGGATCAGTCCCTTGAGCAAGGCGCTCTCCAGGTCACGATTGAAGAGCAGCTGGCCGTAAAGTTCGCTGCGCTCCATCTCTTCGATGAAGTGCTTGACCGTGCGCCACCAGGAGGCAACAGACCCGCTCACTGCATCCATTTCGGGCTCGAAACACAGGGGCGCGCCCAATGGATGCTGCAACAGGTCTTCCAGGGTCTTGCGCATTGCACTGCGGGTGATGACGACCTGCAGCTTGCGACAATCGCCGGTGATGCTCAATTGCTGGCTCTGGTTGGGCGAAACGATAACGCCATGGTCACGATCGGAACGTAACAGCACACCGCCCCTGCTCAGTTCCTGCTCGCCACTCAACGGCAGGCTCAGGCTGTAGCTGTTGAAGCTGTCGAGGTCCGTGACACCCACCGTGACATCGGTGCCGTACTCGATGATGCCCAGGGTGGTCGACATCGATTTGAGCACGTTGCCGCTGTGGTGGAACTGAATGCTGTGGGGTTTGCTCGCATGGAGCAGATGGGGACCGCAGATCGTGGACATCCATGAGTGCGCGCCGGCCAGATCGAAGTGATCGGCATGGATGTCTCGAAAATGATAGTTGGGCTTGCTACTCATCGGCGCTACTCAACAAGGCTATTTTCGATACGCGCTCTGTCGGCGCGCTGGCTTGTCCGGACGCAAGCTCTGTGCCATCACCGAGTCAAGGCAAGCACTCGATGATGTTCCGGATAGTCTTCGACCATCTTACACAACGCGCTGCCTGCGGAGGCTGCCCGGTGAACCGGCGGCTTTGTTTCGTGCATTTACTGTGCGATTACCGGCCACAAGAATGACTCGGACAGTTGAACGCCGCGCACCGTACACGCACACAAAATTTCCGGATGACCTTCGCCAACTATGTGGATAGACCGAAAGCGCCAGGCCCTCCTCTAATGCAGGTACCGATTCGCCCGATGAAACAGGTACCGACTCATGCATTATTCGAAAAGCGTCGCCCAATGGCAGGCCTTCATCCAGGGTTGCCTGGACTTCCGTCCGGTCGAGGGCATCTACCGTATCGCCCGTGACATGTTCACCGAACCCGAATTGTTCGATCTCGAGATGGAACTGATCTTCGAGAAGAACTGGATCTACGCCTGTCACGAAAGCGAGATCGCCCATCGGCACGACTTCATGACGATGCGTGCCGGTCGCCAGCCATTGATCATCACCCGCGACGGCGAAGGCCGGCTCAACGCCCTGATCAACGCCTGCCAACACCGCGGCACGACCCTCACCCGCGTGGGCAAGGGCAACCAGTCGACCTTCACCTGCCCCTTCCACGCCTGGTGCTACAAAAGCGATGGTCGCCTGGTCAAGGTCAAGGCGCCGGGTGAATACCCCGAGGGCTTCGACAAGGCAACCCGGGGCCTGAAAAAAGCCCGTATCGAAAGCTACAAGGGCTTTGTCTTCGTCAGCCTCGATGTCGAGGCCAGCGACAGCCTGGAAGACTACCTGGGCGACGCCAAGGTGTTCTTCGACATGATGGTGGCGCAATCGGCCACCGGCGAGCTGGAAGTGCTGCCCGGCAAGTCTTCCTATACCTATGACGGCAACTGGAAGCTGCAGAACGAAAACGGCCTGGACGGTTATCACGTCAGTACCGTGCACTACAACTACGTCGCCACGGTGCAGCATCGCCAGCAGGTCAACGCCGAGAAAGGCAGCGCCAGCGGCGATACCCTGGACTACAGCAAGCTGGGCGCCGGCGATGCCGAGACCGACGACGGCTGGTTCTCCTTCCACAACGGTCACAGTGTGCTGTTCAGCGATATGCCGAACCCGGCGGTACGCCCGGGTTACGCCAGCATCATGCCGCGCCTGGTCGAGGAATATGGCCAGGACAAGGCCGAGTGGATGATGCATCGCCTGCGCAACCTGAACGTCTACCCCAGCATGTTTTTCCTCGACCAGATCAGTTCGCAGTTGCGGATCATCCGTCCGCTGGCCTGGAACAAGACCGAGATCCACAGCTTCTGCCTGGGGGTCAAGGGCGAATCCGACAGCGATCGCGAAAACCGTATCCGCCAGTTCGAAGACTTCTTCAATGTCTCCGGCCTCGGTACCCCCGATGACCTGGTGGAATTCCGTGAAGCCCAGCGTGGCTTCCAGGCCCGCCTGGAGCGCTGGAGCGACATCTCGCGTGGCCATGACAAATGGGTCAGCGGCCCAACCCGCAACAGTGAAACCCTGGGCATCCAACCGGCCCTGACCGGCACCGAATTCACCCACGAAGGGCTCTACGTCAACCAGCACGGCAACTGGCAGCGCTTCCTGCTCGAAGGGCTGGCGCGCAAGGCCGCCGAAGAGCAACCCCTGAAACTGCGCGAGGTGTAACCATGAATTCGCAACTGCAATACCGTGTTGAACAATTTTGCTACCGCAAGGCCGAACTGTGCGATGCCCAGGACTGGGACGCCTACCTCGACCTGTTCAGCGAGGACAGCGAGTTCCACCTGCCGCAATGGGATTCGGAGCACGTCTACACCACTGACCCGAAGAAGGGCATGTCGTTGATCTACTACGCCAACCGGGGCGGCCTGGAAGACCGGGTATTCCGCTTGCGCACCGGCAAGGCCGCCTCGACCATCCCGATGCCGCGCACCCTGCACATGGTCAACAATATCCGCATCGCAGCGCTGGAGAACGACGAACTGGAGGTCAAGCTCAACTGGCAGACGCTGTATTACCGCATGGCCACCTCCGAGCAATTCTACGGTTACGCCACCTACCGCCTGCGGCCTGACGGCGAGAGTTGGAAGATTGCCCGCAAGCATGTGGTCCTGCTCAACGACACGATCAATTCGGTGCTCGACTTCTACCATTTGTAAGCCACGGAGTACGTTGCCATGAACCACAAGGTGGCTTTCAACTTTGCCGATGGCAAGACCGCGTTCTTCGAGGTCAAGCCCAACGAACTATTGCTCGACGCCGCCCTGCGCAACGGCGTGAACATTCCCCTGGATTGTCGCGAAGGCGTCTGCGGTACTTGCCAGGGACGCTGCGAGACAGGCCGGTACACGCAAGACTATGTCGACGACGAGGTGTTCAGCGAAAACGACCTGGCGCAAGGCAAGATGCTGTCGTGCCAGACGCGCGTGCAGTCCGCGGCGTCCTTCTACTTCGACTTCGATTCAAGCCTGTGCAATGCCGGCGCCACTCAGCGTATGCACGCCGTCATCACCCGGGTTGAACAGGTTTCCAGCACCACCGCCATCCTGCATGTCGACGCCAGCTCCAGCGAGCGGCTGTTGGACTTCCTGCCCGGTCAATACGCGCGCCTGAAAGTACCCGGCACCGATGCCTGGCGCTCCTACTCGTTCGCCAACCGGCCCAACCCGGGCAATCAGCTGCAGTTCCTTATCCGACTGCTGCCGGATGGCGTGATGAGCAACTTTGTCCGCGAGCGTTGTGAGGTCGGGCAAGCGCTGGAGTTCGAGGCCCCCCTGGGCAGTTTCTATCTCAGGCAGGTCAACAAGCCACTGGTGATGGTAGCCGGCGGCACGGGTCTATCAGCGTTTCTCGGCATGCTCGACGAGATGGCCGACCGGGGCGGATGTGACCAACCGGTCCAGTTGTTCTATGGCGTCACCCAGGACACGGACCTGTGTGAATTGAATCGCCTGGCGGATTATCGAACGCGCATCGAAGGTTTCGAGTATCACCTGGTGGTCAGCCAGCCGTCGCCGGCCTGGCAAGGCAAGACCGGCTGGATTCCCCAACACTTCGACCGCCAGGCGATGAACGCCAACCCGTTCGACATCTACCTGTGCGGCCCTCCGCCCATGGTCGAAGCCGTCAAGACCTGGTTCACCGAACAGCGTATCGACGGCTTCCATATGTATTACGAGAAGTTCATCGACAGCAACTCAGGGGCCTGAGGCAAAAAAGCAGATAGCGGGCCCTGGTGTTGGCTGACACCAGGGCCTCCAAGGCATTGGCCAGCGGGCCGACAGAGGCGGATCGGGATATAGCCCGATGCAAGCTTGTTATTCTACTTAATTAGTACAAATAGATTTTATAGTGCGTTTAAATCTATAGATTCTTCTTAAATAACCGCCCGAGTACCCGCCTTTGAAAAAGTCAGCCCTTCTGCCGCTTGGCCTCGCCCTGCTTGCTACCTGCTCGACCGCATTCGCCGGCTCCACGCTGGATCGAGTGACCCGGAAAGGTGAGCTCACCGGCGTCTTGATGGAGAACTATCCGCCCTTCTCCTTTCTTAACGCGCAAAACCAACTGGACGGTTTCGACGTCGATGTCGCCAAGGCCGTGGCCCAGCGCCTTGGGGTAAAACTCAAGCTGGAAACCCCGTCCTGGGACGTGATTGCCGCCGGCCGCTGGAGTGGGCGCTATGACATCTGCGTCTGCTCGATGACCCCCAGCAAGGCGCGCGCCGAAGTGTTCGACTTCCCGGTGGAGTATTACCAGTCGCCGGCGGTCATCGTGGTGAACGCCCAGAACAAGGACATCGCCTCGGGCAAGGACCTGTCGGGCAAGAAAGTCGGCGTGATCAGCGCCTCCACCTACGAGTCCTACTTGAACAAGGATCTGGTGATCGAGGGTGCCGAGGACAAACCCCTGAAGTACCCATTCGATCAGGTCCAGGTGGCGCCCTATGACAATGAAACGGTGGCCTTCCAGGACCTCGCCCTGGGGAACGGCGTACGCCTCGATGCCATGGTCACCAACCTCGTCACCGCCCGTGAACGCATTGCCCAGGACCCTCGCTTCAAGATCGTCGGCGAGACGTTGTATGCCGAACCCAACGTCGTGGCCATCGAAAAAGGCGATGGCGAATGGAACGCCAAGGTCACTCAGGTGGTTGCCCAGCTCAAGGCCGACGGCACGCTCGGCAAGATTTCGCAGAAGTGGATCGGTGCCGATATCAGCCAATGAACACCTTCGAACCCAACCCGCTGCAGGTGGCCTCGGCAGCCGACACCCAGCCGCGTCGCTGGCGCCCTCTGCTCAGTTTCCGGGCCCGACTTTATCTGACCTGGGCGATCATGCTCGGGCTGTGCCTGCTGTTTTTCATGAACTTCGACCTGAAGTTCTCGATCATTCTGGACAAGTGGCCGAACCTGGTCGGCCTGCGCCTGGGGCCGAACGGTTTTCTGCAGGGCGCCGCACTGACGCTGTTCCTGTGCTTCTGCTCGATCTGGCTGTCACTGCTTCTGGGTTTCGTCACGGCACTGGCGCGCCTGTCATCCAGCGCGGTGGCATTCGGCGTGGCCAGTTTCTACGCCTCGTTCTTTCGCGGCACACCGCTGCTGATCCAGATATTGCTGATCTATCTGGGGCTGCCGCAACTGGGTGTGGTCCCCGGGGCCATCAGCGCCGGCATCCTGGCGCTCTCCCTGAACTATGGGGCCTACCTCAGCGAGATCTTTCGTGCCGGCATCATGGCTGTGGCGCCCGGTCAGCGTGAAGCGGCAGCCGCCCTGGGCCTGCGACCCGCGGCGATCTTTGTGCGCATCGTCCTGCCGCAAGCGATGCGCACGATCATTCCGCCGACCACCAGCCAGTTCATTTCGATGCTCAAGGACTCTTCATTGGTTTCGGTCATGGGCGTCTGGGAAGTGATGTTCCTGGCGCAGTCGTATGGCCGGTCGTCTTATCGCTATATCGAAATGCTCACCACTGCGGCCGTCATCTACTGGCTGCTCTCCATCGGCCTGGAGTTGATCCAGGTGCGCCTTGAGCGGCACTACGGCAGAGGCTTCAAGAACCAACGCTGAGCCCACCCCTTCAACGACTTCATTCAGGAACGAAGATGTCTGATCCAAAACCGCTATTATTTGCCCTCTACGAACAAGCCAGCGTCGGCTGCGGCGGTGCGCCGAGCCTCTGGACGCACCCGGCCGACGAGCGCCTGGCAATCAACTCGCTGGGCTACTGGTCGAACCTGGCACGGATTGCCGACCAGGCCAACCTCGACATGCTGTTCTTCGGCGATGTGCTGGGTTTCTACGACGTGTTTGGCGGCAATGCCGACGCAGCGATGAAATGGGCCGTGGAAGCCCCGGCCAACGACCCGCTGATGATCATTCCGGCCCTGGCCGCGGTCACCGAGAATCTGGCCTTCGGCGTCACGGTCACCACCAGCTACGAACACCCCTTCACCCACGCCCGGCGTTTCAGCACCCTGGATCACCTGACCAACGGCCGCGTGGGCTGGAACATCGTGACCTCCTATCTGTCCAGCGCCGCCCGTAATTTCGGCCTTGAACAGATGATCAAACACGATGACCGCTATGAACGCGCCGAAGAGTTTCTCGATGTGGTGTACAAGCTCTGGGAAGGCAGTTGGGCCAACGACGCCGTGATCGCTGACAAGACCCGTCACCTGTATGCCCAAGGTGACCGGGTACGGCCGATCAATCATCTTGGCGAGCATTATCGAGTGGCCGGACCGCATCTGACCTCGCCGTCGCCACAGCGCACTCCCCTGCTGATCCAGGCCGGCTGGTCGGGTCGTGGTCGCGAGTTTGCCGCCAAGCACGCCGAGCTGATCTTCATCGCCAAATCCAACCCTCGGGAAATCCGCCAGGGTCTGGAAGATATATGGGCCAAGGCCCAGGCCCGTGGCCGTCAGCGCGAGGATGTGCGGTCCCTGACCGTGCTGCGCATTGTCACCGCCAGAACCGAGATCGAAGCCCAGCGCAAATATGACGTTCTGCAAAGCAACTACCATCTTCAGGCGCAACTGGTCAGTTACGCGGGCGATACCGGCATCGATATCAGCCGCTATGCCGACAACGAGGCCCTGTCGACCCATACCGAAGGCTTGACCTCCTATGTCATGCACCCCGATGGCAGTGGCAAGCCCTTGACCGCGGGCGATGTGAAGCAACGCTTTGCCAAGGTCACCCGCGGCAGCGACCTGATCCTGGTCGGCACCCCGCAGCAGGTCGTGGATCGGATCGAAGAGCATGCCCGTCTCTCCGGCACCAGCGGCTACATGATCAATCCGTTGATCAGTCCCGGCTCACTGGAGGATTTCGTGGAGTTGATCATTCCCGAATTGCGCAAGCGCGGCCTTTACAGAACCCAGCCGCACAGTGGAACCTTCCGCTCACGGCTGCGAGCGGACGGCGCCAGCCATTTGCCGGAGTCGGCTTACGGAGCCTCGTTCCGCTTCGACAATACACCACGCTGATCCCGATGAATCAGACCGTTCTACTGCGGGTACGGCTGGGAATGAACGACGTTGCTCGAGCGAAAGACCAGGCAACTGGCCGCCACTAGCACCCATGCCGCAACACCACCGTACAGCATGACCCAGCCGAACCCTTGCGCCAGTGCTGTGTTGGCGACATCAAGTGGAATCGCAGTCCTCTGAACAGTCTGCTCCACCCCTGCAAAGTTGCCGGCGGAAATACTCTCCGCCAGCAGCCTCAGTTGCACTCCCTCGGACAAGCCCGGCAACTGGTTGCGCAGGGAAGACAGAATACCTTCCACCAGAATGAACCCCATCAGGGCGATATTGATTGCAAGACTGATCATGCGCGCGCTGATATCGATGCCCGATGCCATGCCGGCACGCTCAACGGGCACCGATCCGGTGGTGGTATTGGTCACGGGCGTATTGGTCAACCCCAGCCCGGTCCCAGCGAGCAGGCAGCCCGGAAGCATCGTCAGCCAGCTGGCATCGGTGACACTGCTGCCCCATCTCATCAGCAGGAACCCCAGGCCAATGGTGAACAAGCCTGCGGGAATCACCACATCAGGTCGATAGCGCAGCGCCAACCGTTCTCCCAGCGGCGGAACCACGAGTGTCGGCAACGTATAGGCCAGCAATGCCAGCCCCGTGCCGACGCTCGCGTAACCCAGGCTATTCTGAAAATACAGAGGCAGGTAGATCATGAATGGCCAGAAGCTGAAGTTCATGCCCACCGCTCCCAGCAAAGCGCCCGAGAAGCGGCGAATGCGCAATACGGAGAAGTCGAACATGGGGGCGGCATAACGACGCTGCGCGACGACAAAGACAATGAAGCTGACCACCGCCACAATCAGACTGGCGATAGCCGAACCGTCGGAAAAACCCAAACCCGCGCCTTGAGTGATGAACCAGGAAGAACCCAACACTGCCAGCGACAATGAGATGATCCCCGGGATATCCAGCCTGCGACGTTCCGGATCGCGTGACTCGTCGACACCCGCGATCACCAGGGCCAGCGCGAGCACGGCCATTGGCGTATGCACCAGGAACACCCACTCCCAACTCGACAACGCCACGATAACGGCGCCGATAATCGGACCGAAGCCCAAACCGATGCCGAACACGATCCCCCAGGCACTGAACGCCTTGCCACGCACCGATCCCGACTGGAACCGCTGCGATAGCACCGCCACCTGACAGATCAACATGGCGCCACCGGACATACCTTGCAGGAATCGGCCGGCGATCAACACACTGGCGTTGTGTGCCAATCCGCAGACCAGAGAGGTCAGGCCGAAAAGCACCAGGCTAACGACGAACACCCGCTTGCGCCCATACCGATCCGCCAGTGTGCCGGTAGCCATCAGCACCGTGGTGCAGGCGATGGTGTAGGCATTCATGATCCACTGCAGCTCTTTGAAATCGCTGTGCAGAACCGACTCAAGCGTGGGCAGGATGGCCGGCACACTCGAGATTTCCAGGCCGAACATCAGCGAAGCCAAACAAACGGCGGCGATGGTGAAAACATCTTTTTGCGAAGAAGAGAGCGGCATCGTGATCTTCCAGATCCAGTTGATGGGCACTGGCAAGGCCCCCTGAATCCCCATCGGGGGAAGGTGCAATAGCCTCGCCAGCGTCACCCGGCACGAGTCCCAGTGACCGGCTGCATTCTGGAAACAATTAAAAAATGACAGAAATGATTTAATTTCGTACGTTTTATTAATATTCGTCATGAGTTGACTTAATGGACTTCGACCCCGCTCTTTTGCGTGCTTTTGTGGCGATCAAGGAGACCGGCAGTTTCACGCGCGCCGCGGAGCGGCTGCACTTGAGCCAATCAGCCATCAGTCATCAGATCCGACGCCTGGAAGAACAGGCCAATACCGCGCTGCTGGTGCGCACTACGCGACGCTTGACGCTGACAGAAGATGGAGAAGATTTTCTGCGCCATGCCGAGCACATCCTCAAGGCGCAAGACGCCCTCTCCCGACGTTTCGAGCCGTCCCCCGTATCCGGGGCCGTACGCTTCGGCGTACCGGAAAACTTCATCGGCGACGGCCTGCCGCCGTTACTCAGTCGGTTCGCCAGAAAATTCCCCGCCGTACGCCTGGATGTGACCGTCGGCACCTACCTTGATCTGCACGCGCTGGTGGATGCCGATGGGCTCGATCTGGCGGTGATCATGGCACTGCCAGGCGACCAGGTCGTCGGTACTGTACTGCGCGAAACCCGATTCGTTTGGGCGGCGGCGCAGACGTTCGAATGGACCGGGGATGCTGCCTTACCGCTGGCGTTTGCACCGGCCCCCTGCGTGCACCGCCAAGTGGCCGTCGATGCATTGGAACGTGGCGCCCTGGATTGGCGGGTTGCCTTCACCTCCCCGAGTCAACAAGGACTGCGAGCGGCGGTATTGGCGGGACTTGCCGTCACCGCCCTGCCGTTCGACGACCTGGCCCCCGGCATGGTGGTGATTGACGGCCAGTATGGCTTGCCACCACTGCCGGAAGCCGATTTCAGACTGATCTGGAGCATCACGGGAAAGACGCCGGCGGCCAATGCACTTGGGCAGCTACTGGTAGAGATGTCAGAGTCGCTATCAATCCAGAACACAAGCGCACATGACAGGTAAACACTTCAAAGTGATTCGCTGCATAAGCGATGGCGTGGAGGCCGTGGAAGCGGAAACCGACCGGGCCTTCGGACGCCATATGCATGAGCACTTCGGTATTGGACTGATCTCACGCGGCGCCCAGCAGTCGGCGAGCGGTCGCGGCAGGGTTGAGGCCATGGCCGGTGATGTCATCACCGTCAACCCTGGCGAGGTCCACGACGGTATCCCGATTGGAGACGGGGGCCGGCGCTGGCACATGCTGTATTTCGATCCCAAGTGGATCTCGGCGACTTTCGAGGAGATGGCGGAGAATGCGGGTATCCCGGCCCATGAATTCGCCTTTCCGGTCATTCGCGATACCCGAGCGGCGGATTCCTTTCGCGCCCTTTACCTGGCCATGGTCGACAACGGGGGCACGCCGGGCTCGTTGGAAGTGGACGAAACGCTGCTTTGTCTGTTCGATCACCTGTTGGAGCGAAAAAGCCCTGCATCGCGATCATGCAGCGGACGGATCACCCACGCGCAGGCCATGATCGACGACGACCCATTGGCATCGTTGTCGCTGTCGATGCTGGCGAAAGAGACTGAACTCAGCCGGTTCCAACTTGTGCGCGCCTTCGCGCGCCAGACCGGACTCACACCTCATGCCTATCTGTTGCAACGGCGTATCCAGCTGGCACGGCGCTTGATCGCTGCCGGCACTCCGCTGGCCGAAGCGGCGGCAGCCAGCGGCTTTGCCGACCAGAGCCATATGACACGACTGTTCGTGCGCAGTTTCGGTTTTTCGCCAGGTACCTACGCGAAGCAGGGCCGCTGACACGATCGGCCGGCCGCTGCAATTTCGTTCAAGAGCGAGATCCGTCCGACCGCCAGACTGATGCAGTCACTGTTGATCGGAGAACCCGCCCATGAAATCTGGCTATGCCCCTTCCACTCGCCACAACTCTCCCGCCCTGCCCAGCAGAGCGCGCCACGTCGAGGTCGGAATCGAATGACACTCGAATTTCTCATCACCTCACTGATCGTCGTCGCCTCGCCGGGAACCGGCGTGGTCTACACCCTGGCCGCCGGGCTCTCCCACGGGCGGCGAGCCAGTGCGGTCGCCGCCTTCGGCTGCACCCTGGGTATCCTGCCGCACATGCTGGCGGCGATCACCGGCCTGGCCGCCTTGCTGCATGCCAGCGCACTGGCGTTCGAGACCGTCAAATACCTGGGGGTTGCCTACCTGATCTGGATGGCCTGGAGCTCGCTTGGGGAACAGGGTGCGCTGCGGATCGAGCCGGATGCCGCGCCTCGTTCGAACGGCCAGGTGATCCTGTCCGGCATCCTGATCAACCTGCTCAATCCCAAACTCTCGATCTTCTTCCTCGCCTTCCTGCCACAGTTCGTCACGTCCGATGGCGCGTCCGCGGTACCGGGCATGCTGCAATTGAGCCTGGGGTTCATGGCGATCACCTTCGCGGTTTTCCTGCTCTATGGTGTGTTCGCCGCCTCGATGCGCCGTCATGTGCTCTCGAGCCCGGCCGTGCTGCGCTGGATGCGTCGCGGTTTCTGTGTCGCCTTCCTGGCCCTTGGGGCCAAGCTCGCCTTCATGCACACATGAACAGAAATGGATCGCCTATCGTCTGTTCGGCTTCTCCTGGGTTCTTTCTGGTCATGCTCTCGTGGAAAAGGCGTCCTGGATGAACTGCTCCAACTCACGCTCTTCGAGCAACTCGATGGAGAAGTGTCCAAAGCGCTTGGGTAGCCAGATGATCCGTACGCCGCTAGGCGATTGAAGGGCCTCGCGGGAAAGAGGCCTTCCGTTCTCATCCTCCGGCTGCACGCCGACGGCGACCAACTCGTCATAGGCCACCTCGATATCGGGTGTGGAGTAGCAGTGACGGTAGATCGTGCCCTCGCCGTTGGCGTCCATGAGGTCTCGCAGGTTCCCTGCGATGGGTTGGACCAGCATCACGCGCTCTGTTCCGAACATGACAATCGCATACCGCACATGGAGGCCGTCGCGCTCCCAG
Organism: Pseudomonas batumici; assembly: GCF_000820515.1. GTDB lineage: Bacteria > Pseudomonadota > Gammaproteobacteria > Pseudomonadales > Pseudomonadaceae > Aquipseudomonas > Aquipseudomonas batumici. Next base: position 127,234 of record NZ_JXDG01000042.1, read on the forward strand.
GTAAACGACTTCGAGATTCTGGCGCTGAAGACCTTGGCGTAGTAGGAACAGGCCACCTCAAGGTTTTCGACCAGAACATCCACATGGCTGAATTTCAGGTCCATTGTCTTTACTCTGTCGGGCGGAACAGCCAAAGCTCGGGGCTGCTCCGATGTCTATAAAAGCTGCCTTGGCGGCAGTGCGAAGTGGCCTGGAAAAGAAAAGCAAGCCCTTCATCCAGAAGCCATTGACGCAACCCGCCTGCAGGCGCTGAATTCTCCTGTAGTCACTACGGGGAGGACACCGTATGTCTAAGATAAAGATCTTGGCAGGAGATTTCCTTGATGGCCATGCAGAACATGAGGGGGGTTACATCATAGTAGAAACGGCTCTATACCCTTGGCCAGGGTTGAAGCTCCCCACCTCGGAAATTGCCGATATCAGGGCGGTCAGTGAGGCTTCACATCAGGGTATGCGAGGCACGATGAGCCTTAGCCTGGCAGGGGCAATGGTGCTTGGCCCGGTTGGCGCGATTGCAGGCCTGATGCTGGCCGACGAAGAGAAAGAGGTCACCTTTTCGCTGGACTTTAGAGATGGCAGATCGCTTCTGTGCGTGACCGATGGGCGTACTTATCGAGACATCGAAGCCGCTGCGGGCAAGCACGCGTTCTTCAAATGACTCAGATCGCAAAGCGGCAGCAACCCTACTCAGCTCAAGCCCGACCCAGTGTCGGGCTTGAGCTGAGCAAAGGCGATTCAAACCCTCATGCAGCGCTCATCTCCATTTCCGGACTTAAAGTACCCAACCAGGCAACCAGACACACGATGATGACTGCCATTGAGAACTCAAAGGTCATGCTGCGCCGCAAAGCGTTGACCGCGACAGAATACTCTCCCTTTCGAACTGAACGCTCCAATAGCGGACTTAGATGAAAACGATTGAGAATAGCCAGCACAATCATTGCGGAAAACAGTAGAACTTTCAAAAACAGCAATATGCCGTAAGTGCTCAGCATCACCTCATCGAAGGATGGACCTACGATAAAAAGGTAATTCACGACACCTGTGATACTCAGGACCACTACGATCAGCGCGCCAGCCGATTCGAACCCCGTCAGTACCCGAGCAAGGATTCGTGCCTCCTGCTCGCCCTTCAGTGATTTCAAACGCAGCAGTAGAGCGAACGCCGCGAGAGCTCCCAACCAGCCACCTGCGGCCAGGAGATGGAGGATATCGCTGGTAAAATGCCAATAGCGACGGCTACCTTCATCCATCGCACCATGCCCTGTCCACGCCAGGGTTGCCAGTGCAATGGCGCCGCATGCGGTGACGATCCAGAGGCTGAGCGCCGGAGAGCGCTTATTCAATGCGACGCCGATAATTGCCAATAGCAGAGCCGCTATTCGGACCATCCAGCTCAACCCGACATCAGTCCCCATGAGGACCATTTGAAAAATGTGGTGATGTAGCTCCATGAACCCCGACACACCGCTCATTGCTTTCGCAAGCAACAGTATGGCAGTAATGGAAAGCGCTACACCTGCCACAGTAGTGCCGTAAAGAAGCGACTCAAAATTCAAGACCGTGCCCGATGCTCTTTCCTTTCCCCTGAGACTGTACAAGCCAAAAATTGCCAATCCAAACAACAGCATCAAGTCAAAATAAAGAGCAAAGCGCACCACAATATTTACTGAGTCGCTCATGAATCACTTCACTTTGAACGAAAAGTTGCCGGTAATCGGGTGAGTGTCCGAGGAAACCGCACGCCATTCGACCTTGTAAGTACCCGTGGTCAATGGTGATGTAGGTGTAATAACCATCGTTTTCGGATCACCGCCACCCGAGACGCCTGCCTTAACGCCCATTGGAGAGTTTGGCATTCCAGGCATATCGGTCATGATCAGTTTTGCACCCGAGAACTGAGTCGTGAGATTCTCAGAAAAATGCAGCTCAATTTTAGAAGGCGCCGCCGCATCCGAACCTTCGGCTGGAGTGGAAGAAAGGAGTTTTGGATGTGCTTGAGCAACGGCACCCAGAAGCAAACCGGCGGTCAGCGTAACAACTATAGTGGTGGTTTTAAGGAATGACATGCAAGACTCCTCACAGCCTGAGCTGTTGGTTCGAGGTTTGGTTGGGGGTGGATCTAGTTTTTAGGTTCTTGTTAAAACCACAGACGAATACCCAGCGTATTCCGCGTCATGTTACGTACTTAACGCAGGAAAAATTGGCCAAGACTCCAGCGTCACAGTACGGATACACGATGCCACATGAACGCGCGCCGTTCGATTACATTTCAGTCAGCTTTAGATCTGCGCCCCGCTTACGCCTATGTCAAGAAGGAAGTCGCAACCTGACACAACGGTAATATTCACTTAAGGCTCCTGACAGGGGACGAGTTTTAAAGTTGTGTCGAGCCTCAAGCTCGCCCCCCAAGAATCATCATCCTGATGTGGATTCAAAGGGATAATCAAAACTCATCCGAGGATACCTAAATGAAATCCGTCAAAACCTTGCTTATTATTGCAGCCTTGACCGTCTCTTCTCTGGCGATGGCCGAAGGTGGTGGTGACCGGACATTCGGACGCATGGACGCGGCCATGAAAGACTCAATGGAATCGTACCAAGTAGCCCGAACTCAAGGTACACAACCTCCCGTCGCAGAAAGCAAAACCAAAGTGATGGACCACAAGAATTGCTGAATGGTCTGGCGCACAACCTGTATGAACCACTCACGGGTTGTTTCGCACAGTTTCCCTTTTGATTGATTGGGCATAAACGGCATGCACTCCAAAACCTCTAGGCGGACATTCGTCAAAGGCCTGGCCGCTGGTGGCATTCTCGGCGGTCTTGGCCTGTGGCGCACCCCGGTATGGGCAGTGACCAGCCCTGGTCTGCCGAGCGTACTGACTGGCAATGAGTTTGATCTGTTCATAGGTGAAACCCCGGTCAATATCACCGGCTCGCCACGCACGGCCATGACCATCAATGGCACTCTACCGGGCCCCCTGCTGCGCTGGCGCGAAGGAGAAACGGTCACGCTGCGGGTGAAGAACCGTCTGGACCAGGACACCTCGATCCATTGGCACGGGATCATTCTGCCGGCCAACATGGATGGTGTGCCGGGTTTGAGTTTCCACGGTATCGCACCGGATGGCCTGTATGAGTACAGATTCAAGGTTCATCAGAACGGTACGTACTGGTACCACAGCCACTCGGGCATGCAGGAACAGTCAGGCGTCTACGGTCCAATCGTGATCGACTCAAAAGAGCCTGAACCTTTCCAATACAACCGCGATTACGTGGTGATGCTGACCGATTGGACCGACGAGGATCCTGGTCGCGTCATGGCCAAGCTCAAGAAGCAATCGGACTACTACAACCACCACAAACGTACTGTTGGCGACTTCATCGACGATGTCAGCCAGCAAGGCTGGTCCGCGGCCGTGGCCGATCGGAAGATGTGGGCCGAAATGAAAATGAACCCCACCGATCTCGCAGACGTCAGTGGGGATACCTACACCTATCTCATGAATGGACTGGCCCCTGACGGTAACTGGACCGGGATTTTCAAACCGGGTGAGAAGCTGCGCCTGCGCTTCATCAACGGTTCGGCCATGAGTTACTTCGACGTCCGTATTCCTGGTTTGAAAATGACTGTTGTGGCCGCCGATGGCCAGCACGTCAACCCGGTCAGCGTCGATGAGTTCCGCATCGCCGTAGCAGAAACCTATGACGTGATCGTGGAGCCTGTCAGTGAAGAGGCTTACACCCTCTTCGCCCAATCCATGGATCGAACCGGTTATGCACGCGGAACCCTGGCGGTACGCAACGGGTTGAAAGCGCCGGTACCGGCGGTCGATCCCCGCCCTCTTTTGACCATGGACGACATGGGGATGGGCGGTATGGACCATGGCAGCATGGGCAGCGGAGACATGTCTGGCATGGCCGGTATGGACCACAGCAAGATGACCGGCATGGACAACGGTGATATGTCGAGCATGGCCGGCATGGACCACAGCAAGATGACCGGTATGGACAGCAGTGATATGTCGAGCATGGCCGGCATGGATCACAGCAAGATGGCCGGGATGGACCATGGCGATATGTCGGGAATGGCTGGCATGGGCGGCATGGGTGATATGCAGTCTCACCCGGCTTCCGAAACCAATAATCCCCTGGTAGATATGCAAGCCATGAGCACCACGCCAAAGCTCAATGATCCCGGCATTGGCTTACGAAACAACGGCCGTCGGGTGCTCACATATTCTGACTTGAAAAGTACTTTCCAGGATCCTGACGGCCGCGAACCCAATCGCACCATCGAGCTGCATCTGACCGGTCACATGGAGAAATTCTCGTGGTCGTTCAACGGCATCAAATTCTCCGACGCCGAACCGTTGCGCCTCAAGTATGGCGAACGTCTGCGCATCACGCTGGTGAACGACACCATGATGACCCACCCCATCCACCTCCACGGCATGTGGAGTGACCTTGAGGATGAGAACGGCAAATTCATGGTACGTAAACACACGATCGACATGCCGCCCGGAACCAAGCGCAGCTATAGGGTCACCGCCGATGCCCTGGGTCGCTGGGCCTATCACTGCCACCTGCTGTTCCATATGGAAATGGGCATGTTCCGTGAAGTACGGGTTGATGAGTAAAGGAGATTGAGATCATGACCAGTAAGCTTTTATGCCCTGCCTTGATTGCACTGGCAGTCTCCACCAGCCCTGCTTTCCCTGGCGTGGCCAACGCCGCTGAAGAGATGGATCACGGTTCGATGGGAACCATGGATCACAGCAGGATGAACATGGACCAGGGCCAAATGGACGGTATGGAGAGTATGGATTCAGGAGCGACCACCACGAGCCGTACCCCCATTCCCGCACTGACCGACGCTGATCGTGCAGCCGCCTTTCCACCGGTGGCGGGTCATGGCGTCCACGACAAAAAACTCAACGCCTTCATGCTGCTGGATAAGTTCGAGTACCAGGATGCTGACAACGGCAGCGCACTGAGCTGGGATGCAAAGGGATGGATCGGTGGAGACGTCAATCGTCTTTGGCTGCGTTCGGAAGGTGAACGTACCCATGGTGCAACCGAGAGCGCCGAACTCCAAGCGCTTTGGGGGCACTCGATCGGTCCGTGGTGGGATGTCGTCACCGGTTTACGCCAAGACTTCAAACCCGGCTCACCACAGACTTGGGGGGCTCTTGGCATTCAGGGCATGGCCCTCTACAACTTCGAAACCGAAGCAACCGTCTACATCGGTGAGAACGGTCAGACCGCTGCTCGGTTCGAGGGTGACTACGACATTCTGCTCACCAATCGCCTGATCTTGCAGCCGACTGCGGAAGCGAATTTCTACGGGAAAAACGATCCTCGGCGCGGCATTGGCTCGGGCTTGGCGAATACCGAAGTGGGCTTGCGCCTGCGCTATGAAATTGCCCGCGAATTTGCCCCCTATATCGGGGTGACTTGGAATCGCTCCTACGGCAAGAGCACCGACCTGGCCGAAGACGAAGGACAAAAAACCAACGAGGCTCGATTTGTAGCCGGTATTCGGATGTGGTTCTGAGTCATTTGTCTGAGCAACACCCTCAAAGCAGGCGCCGATCAGATCATCGCTGAATATCCTGGAACCTAATCTGAATGTGGCTACTGGTGGGCCACAACCGACTTGGCGGGAGCAGGCCTCTATTTACCCTGCCCCCTCGCCAACAGCAAGCCCAGTGCCGCACATGACAGCAAGGTCAAACCCAGAGCCTGGGACCAGGCGGCGAGCATCATCCCGACGCCAATCAGCAGGTAATACAACAAGCCGAACAGCGCACCGGCGGTACCCAATCGATCACCGTAGTTCGACAGAGCCGAACCGAGGATATTGGGAATCGCCATGCCAAACGCCAACACCACCGGCAGCATCGCCAACACGAACAGGACACTGCCTTGCATCAGCCACACGCCAGCCCCACCCAATAATCCCGACAACGCAGCGATACGGATCAACCGCGCACTGCCGAACCCTCGGCGCAACAGACGCTTGTTGAACCAGGCGCCAAGGCCGGACCCCAGGGCCAGAATCACGCCGCTGTAACCGAACGATTGCCCGCTCAAACCCAGGTCTTCAAAGATGAACGGTGCGAGGCTGTAGTAGCTGAACAGCGCGATGTTGAACAACGCCACCAAGAGCGCCGAACGCCAGATATCAAGGTCTTGCAGCATGCGCCACAGCGTCTCGAACACTCCGACAGCAGCCAGGTGATGAGGTCGGGTTTCTGGCAGTGCTCGCCAGGACCACAAGCACAACCCCAGGGATAGCAGCAGCAGACACCCCAGCACGCCTCGATAGCCGAAGGCGTGCACCAGGCTCGCGCCACCGAACAGTCCGATCGCCGGGCTGGCGGCCAACGCAACGCCCATCAGCGAAAATATCTGCGCCAGTTGCGCACCGTTGAAGCGGTCACGCAACAGGGTCTGCGTGACCACCGAACCCACCGCGGCAGCAAACGCGGCCAACGCCTGGGCGACCAACAAGGTATCGAAGGTGCGGGAGGTCAGCGCGAGTATCGATGCCACGGCGTAAAGCGAAAGACCGATAAGCATGGAGGGTCGTCGCCCGATCCTGTCGCACAGGCGCCCCCACACCACCACGCCGAATGCGAACGACAGGAAGTAGACCGAGAGGGTTTGCGCTGCCTGCTGCGGCCCCACGGCAAAGGCCCGGCCGATATCCGCCAGCGCTGGGCTGTAAAGGGTTTGCGCGAGTTGCGGGAACATTAATAGCGCAATGGCCAGCACCACCAGCCTTTTAGACTTCATCAGCACTTCACTCGCCAGAAAAAACAGGCGCCCAGTTTGAAGCCTGCCAAGTGGCGTATTATCAAAACCAGGACAATTAATCCTTGAAATCGGACAATCGATGGCCTGGCTCAACGCCCATGCAGCTTTCAACCCCGACCACTACCCGGCGCCGGTCATTGGCATTGCCGCCACCCTGGGCGATCACGACTCCGGCCTCCATCAGCATCAACGAGGTCAGTTGCTGTTTACCCATCAGGGCTGCACGCGCATCACGCTGGCGCAGCACTTGTGCCTGCTACCGCCGTCCCGTGCGGCCTGGATACCTTCGGGGGTGGCTCACCGCGCCGTGATGCAAAAGGCCGTGGACTATCGATCGATTTATCTGTCATCCGAGCTGTGCACCGAACTGCCGCAACAGGTCTGCGTGATCGAAGTCAGCCCATTGCTACGGGCAGTACTGGAGCCGATCGCTGCTGCCGACTTCGACACCGATTGGCGGCAAGGCAAATTCGTTCATTTGCTGGGACTGTGCCTCAGCGAAATTCGTGACGCGACGCAACAACCCATGCTGTTACCCCTGCCCCAGGACAGACGTTTAAAGCCACTGCTGGCAATGCCCGAACAACTGCCACCGACCGTCCAGGTACTCGAGCGGCAAATCGGCGCCAGCAGCCGGACCATCGGCCGCATTTTCCAGCGCGAGACCGGCATGAGCTATCAGCAATGGCGCCAACAGTGGCGCTTGATGCGTGCCATCGAGCTGCTTTCCACCGGGCGCAGCCTCAGCTACAGCGCTTTCGAATTGGGCTTTTCCAGCGATAGCGCGTTCATTGCATTCTTCAGGGACCTGACTGGCACTACCCCTGGAGCCTGGCAGAAATGATCGATTCGATCAAAAACAAACAATAACGCTCACAAAAATAATTTCATTGATTTTTTTAGTCATTTTTTACTTGCCATTCATGATCGAATCGATCACTCTCGCTCCAATTACAACAAAACAAGAGCGCCCTTCATGAAATTCCACGGCATCGTTCCCGCCTTAGTCACCCCGTTTACCGCCGACCAGCGCCTGGACGAAAAGGCCTTGCGCGGCCTGGTCGAAAGCCTGATCGAAGCCGGTGTTCATGGCCTGTTCGTGCTAGGCACCAACGGCGAGTTTTTCGCCCTGTCCGACGAAGAAAAACTCGAAATCACCCGCATCACCCTCGACGCCTCGGCGGGCCGCTTGCCCGTCATGGTCGGTACCGGGGCGTTCAGTACCCGCGAAGTGATTGAAATGAACAAACGCGTCGAAGGCATGGGCGCCGACGCGTTGTCCGTCATCACCCCGTACTTCAATGCCGTCAGCCAATCGGAACTGATCAAGCATTACGAGGCCATCGGCGACGCCACCTCGCTCCCGGTGATGATGTACAACATTCCGGCCAAGACCGGCATGTCCATCGGCCTGGGCGCCGTGGCCACCTTGTCCAAGCACCCACAGATCAAGGGCATCAAGGACAGCGCCGGTAACTTCGACAACCTGGTGCAGATGATCAAATACCGCAGTGACGACTTCGCGGTCTTCGCCGGTACCGACTCCCTGATCTACTGGAACCTGCTCGCCGGTGGCGACGGTGCCGTGGCCGCCACCGCCAACGCCGTGCCGCATGTGGTCATGTCCATCTGGAACAACTTCCAGGCCGGCAACCATGAAGCCGCCAAGGCCGCTCAGGAACTGCTGCGTCCGCTGCGCGATGCCTTCGCGATGGGCACCATGCCCTCGGTGCTGAAAAAAGCCACCGAACTGTTGAACGTGCCGGTCGGTCCCTGCCGCGCCCCGGTCGAGCCCCTTGATCCGGCGGCCGTGCAGAAACTCGCAGAGCTGTTGGCTGTTTATCGCCACACCGCCTGAGGGGACTGACATGACCGCGATCCATCACTTCCAAACCGTCAAGAACATCATCCATGGCCCTGGCAGCCTGGAGCAGTTGGGCGACAAGCTGTATCTACTGGATACCCCGCTCAAACAGGTCGTCCTGGTCACCCAGAACGCCATGCACCGTCTCGGTGTCACCGACAAGATCAAGGCGCAGTTCGCCAGGCGCGGCATCGCCGTGCATATGATTGATAACGTCGAAATCGAGCCGACCTTGGAAAACATCGAACGGGTCTTTCGCGAGGACGTCGCCCCGTTTGCACCGGACGCGTTGATCGCCGTGGGCGGCGGCAGCGTGCTCGATGCGGCCAAGCTGTTCGCGGTGATGCTGACCAACGACACCCCGCTCAAGGAGCTGCTCGGAATCGACAAGGTCAGCAACCCGGGCAAGCCGATGGTGCTGGTTCCGACCACCTCGGGCACCGGCTCCGAGGTCACGCCCAACGCCATCGTCACCCTGCCCGACGAAGAGTTGAAGATCGGTGTCGTCAGCCGTCACCTGCTGCCAACCCTGGTGATCCTCGACCCCTTGCTGACCCTGAGCCTACCCAAGGCGATCACCGCCGCGACCGGCATGGATGCCTTCACCCATTCGCTGGAATCGTTCATTTCCACCAAGGCCAATCCGCTCAGCGACACCTTTGCCCTGGAATCCATGCGGCTGATCGCCGGCAGCATCGTCGAGGCCTATCAACAGCCCGACTCGGTACGGGCCCGTGGCGATATGCTGCTGGGTTCGATGTATGGCGGCCTGGCCCTGACCGGTGCCGGCACCGCCGCCGTGCATGCCCTGGCCTATCCGCTGGGCGGCAAGTTCCATGTCACCCATGGCGTCGCCAATGCGATGCTGTTGCCCCATGTCATGGCCTTCAACCTGGACAGCTGCGCCGCCCGTCTCAAGCGCGCCGCCTGTGTCTGTGGCGTGGCCCTGGAGAGCGATAGCGACGAAGTGGCCGCCGGCAAACTGATCGAGCAGATCCACACCTGGACAGCGATCCTGAACATCCCGCAGAACCTGCGCGAATTCAACGTGGCGGAAGAACATCTGGCGGAAATGGCGGTGGCCGCGTCCAAGGTCACTCGCTTGATGGCCAACAATCCCAAGGTCCTCAGCCTCGACGATATCCAGCAACTTTATCGGCGCCTGCTGCCATGAGCACCACGCCCATGCCGCGCCTCCTGATCATTGCCGACGACCTCTCCGGGGCCGCTGACTGCGCCGCCGATTTCGCCGGGCGCATGGTCACCCAGGTGGTGCTCAGCCAAGTCGGGCTGGATGTCGGCGCCTCGCTGGGCGCCGAGGTGATCGCCCTCGACCTCGACTCTCGGCGTCTCGACGCGCAAGCCGCCGCGGCAGCGCATCGCGAGGTGTTGGGAATAGAGCCGGCGGGCGAGCTGCCGCTTTACAAAAAGATCGACTCTACCCTGCGCGGCAATATCGCCAGCGAAGTGGCCGCGCTGCAAGCCCTTCGCGGCATGGCCCTGGTTGCGCCGGCGTTCCCGCTGATGGGCAGGACGACAGTGGGCGGGGTTCAACAGCTCGATGACGTCCCCGTCGATCAAACGGACGTCTGGCGCAATGAGCACCTCGCGGGCACGGCCAACCTGGTGGAGTTGTTGAGGGCGCAAGGTCTGCGCTGTGCGTCGCTCTCCCTCGATGCAGTACGTGATATGCAGCGATTGCAGGCAGACCTGCTCATGCATCTAGCCGACGGTGTACAAGCACTGGTCTGTGATGCGCAAACCGATACGGACCTTGCGAATATCGCCCAGGCCTCGGCGGCTCTGCATGAACGACTATTCTGGGTCGGCTCTGCCGGGCTGGCCCGACAGCTGCCGCAGGCGTTGGGATTTCCAGCGGTCTCAACCCAGCCGAATACGTCGAGCAACGGACCGGTGTTGAGCGTGGTCGGCAGTATGTCCCGACACGCCCAGGGCCAGGCCAACTACCTGGCCGAACACAGCAATCAATTACGTGTGCGCCTTGCTCCCGCCACCTTGTGCGCGGGACCGACAGCAGCCGAATGGCAGGCCATCGCCGCCTCGATCGAGACGGCCCTGCAGCAGGGTCGGCATGTACTGGTCAGTCTGCAACAGGAACACCGCGACCCCGGCCAGGCCGCGCAGTTGAGCGCGGCACTGGCCCAACTGCTCCAGCCCGCCCTACCCCACGCGGGCGCGCTGATCGCCACCGGTGGCGAAACCGCCCGCGCCATTCTCGGCGCCGCCGGTATTCCGCGCCTGGACCTTCAGGGTGACTTGGCCCCCGGCGTGGTCTTCTCCCGCGCCCGCTGGCATGGGCGTGACCTGCCCATCGTCACCAAAGCCGGCGGCTTCGGCCAGCCGAGCAGCCTCTTCGATGCCTGGCGGCAACTGACCGCCACGTCGCAACCCTAACGAAGGAAGCCCCCTATGTCTGAACGTCCTGTCATCGGTATCACCATGGGCGATGCCACCGGCGTCGGTCCGGAAATCATCATGAAATGCCTGGCTCACGCCTCGCTGTACGAAACCTGCCGCCCGTTGGTGATCGGCGATGCGGCTCGACTGGCCGATGCCAACCGTATTGTCGGTGGCAGCCTGAAAGTGAACAGCATTGAACGTCCCGGTCAGGCGCGCTTTCAACATGGCGTCGTCGATTGCATCGATCTGGCGCTGATTCCTGCCGACCTGCCCTACGGCAAGCTTTCCGCCATCGCCGGCGATGCCGCATTCCGCTACATCGAACGTACCGTGCAACTGACCGAAGCCGGCGAGCTGGACGCCATTTGCACCGCGCCGCTGAACAAGGAAGCCTTGCATGCCGGTGGCCATATTTTTCCCGGCCACACCGAACTGCTGGCGCACCTGACCGGCATCGAAGAGGTCTCGATGATGCTGATGACGCCGACGCTGCGGGTGATTCACGTCACCACCCATATCGGCATCATCGACGCCATCGCCAGGATCGAGCCCGGCCTGGTGAAACGCACGATTGAACGCGCCCGCGAAACCCTCGTACGCGCCGGTATCGACAACCCGCTCATCGCGGTCTGTGGCATCAATCCCCATGCCGGGGAGAACGGCCTGTTCGGTTACGGCGAAGAGGCCACCAAGATCCAACCCGCCATCGACGAGCTGCGTGCACGCGGCTGGCGCGTGGAAGGCCCGCTGCCGGCCGACACCCTGTTCTTCCGCGCCGGGCGCGGCGATTTCGATGCGGTGGTGGCGATGTATCACGATCAGGGTCATGGCCCGGTCAAGGTCATGGGCCTGGAAGCCGGGGTGAATGTCACCGTCGGCCTGCCGGTGATCCGCACCTCTGTCGACCACGGCACCGCCTTCGATATTGCCGGCAAAGGCATCGCCGACGAACGCAGCCTGACCGAGGCCATGCGCCAGGCCGTGGAACTGGCCGCCCACAAACGCACCAGCACGGCAGCCTGATTGCCCGCGAACGCCTGAATCAGCAGAACCTTAAAGCATAAAAATAATATTGAGGACCGCTCCATGAGAATCGTCTCCACCTCCCCGTCTTTTGCCAAGTATTCGACAGAGCCGCTGACGCTGCTGGGCGAGCAGGCCATCGAATGCGTCAACCTGCCGGCCGACATCGGCGAAGACGAGTTCATCGCCCGGGCCAAGGGCGCACAAGCGGCGATCGTCGCGTTCAACACCATAAATGCCCGCGTGCTCGATGCACTGCCGGAGCTGCGTATCGTCTGCAAGCATGGTGTCGGCGTGGACAACATCGACCTGCCCGCCGCACGTGAACGCAAAGTGTGGGTCTGCAATGTGCCGGACTCCAACAAGCATGCGGTGGCGGACTACACCTTTGCCCTGCTGCTGGCCTCCGCCCGCAAGATCGCCCAGGCCGATCAACAAACCAAGGCCGGGGAATGGCCGCGCCTGTTCGGCGCCGATGTCCACGGCAAAACCTTGGGCATCATCGGCCTGGGCAATATCGGTAAGGAGGTCGCGCGGCGCGCAGCCGGCTTCTCGATGCGGGTGATTGCCCATGATCCCTTCCCGGACCAGGCCTTTGCCGAGGCCAACGGTATCGGCCTGGTGGCGTTGAACGCGCTGTTGGGCGAGGCCGACTACGTCACCCTGCATATCGGCCTGAACGACGCCACCCACCACCTCATCGGCGCCGAACGCCTGGCCTTGATGAAGCCGCACGCCCACCTGATCAATGCCGCGCGGGGCGGCATCATCGATGAAAACGCCTTGTTTGCCGCGCTGGAAAGCGGACACCTCGGGGGGGCCGCACTGGACGTGTTCGAAGAGGAGCCCGTCACCCGTCATCCCCTCTATGCCCTGCCGAACGTGATCGCTTCACCGCATATCGCCGGCTACACGCCGGGCGCGCTGGACATCCTGAGCCTGACTTGCGTGCGCAACATCGTCGCGGTGCTGAAGGCCAATGCGCGTCCTGAATTCGTGGTGAACGGCCTCTAGCTCGTCCGCCCCCCGACCTGAAGCGACTGTCGGCAGCGCAATGGGCAGGCGGTCCGAGCCCTCCCCCAGGTGCGATCACGCTGTCGTCAGGTCTTGCGATACATCCGAACCCGGAGTTGGAACCATGTACAACAATAATAAGGCTTCCTCGGTACGCTGGCTCATCGCCGGATTGATGTGGACCGCCATTGCGATCAACTACATCGACCGTGTCGTGCTTTCAGCCGCTGCCCCGATCATCAGCAAGGAGTTCGCGCTGAACACCGCGGAAATGGGCCTGATCATGTCGGCGTTCTTCTGGTCTTACGCCCTGCTGCAGTTGCCGGCCGGTTGGCTGGCCGACCGCTTCGGCCAGAAGCTCACCCTCGGCGGCGCGGTCCTGTGGTGGTCGGTGGCCACCGCAATGACCGGCCTGGCCAATGGCTTCAATTCCCTGTTCGCGCTGCGCGTCGGCCTGGGTGTGGGCGAAGCGGCGGCCTATCCCAGCAACGCCGGGATCGCCTCGCGCTGGTTTCCGGACAAGGAACGCGCCACCGTCGCCGGCATCTTCGACAGCGGCTCGAAATTCGGCGGCGCGGTCGCCATGCCCTTGATCGTCTGGCTGATCGCCCTGGTGGGCTGGAAGATGACCTTCGTCCTGAGCGGCTCCATCGGGATCGTCTGGGCACTGGTCTGGTTCGCGTTCTACAAAAACGATCCCGAACAGCACAGCGGCGTCAACGAAGCCGAACTGCGGCACATCCGCGAAGGCCAGCGCCGCAAGGAAGGCACCGGCGACAAGCCGACCCTGCGCTGGTACCACCTGCTGCGCTACCGCAATGTATGGGCCATGTGCCTGGGCTTCTTCTTCATCAACTACAACTCGTACTTCTTCATCACCTGGCTGCCCACCTACCTGGTGAAAGAACGCGGCATGGACCTGATCTCCATGGGCTTCGTCGCGGCGCTGCCGTTGCTGCTGGCCATGCTGGTGGAAGTCTTCGCCGGCTGGCTGTCAGACCGTATCTATCGCCAGGGGCGCTGGTCATTGACGCGGATTCGCAAGACCTTCCTGGTCGTCGGCCTGCTGATGGCCTCCTGCATCGGCTTCGCGGCCTTCGCCGAATCCTCCTGGCTCGCCATCGTCCTGTTGTGCATCGCCAAATCCGGCACCACGGTAGCAGCCACCCAGGTCTGGGCGATGCCCGGCGATATCGCGCCACGGGGCATGACCTCGATGCTGGCCGGCCTGCAAAATACCGTCTCCAACATGGGCGGCGTGGTCGGTCCGATCATCACCGGGTTCATCGTCGCCGCCACCAACTCATTCGTTCCGGCCCTGCTGTTTTCCGCCGGGTTGATTGTCGTCGCCATTCTCAACTATCTGTTCCTGCTGGGCGAAGTCGAACCGATCAAGGAGCAATCGGAAAATCCGCTCATTGAACCTGCCTTGAACCGTTGACCTACAAAACGCTCGGACACTTGGCAGTGTGTCCGAGCGTTTCACCCGGTAACTTTGCCGGGCGACCTTTTACTGCCCCGTTGAAAACCGTATAAAGACGGTCGAACCCGATATCCAGGAAATCCATGAAAGTTGCCACACGCCGCCAGGCCATTCTGAATCTTGTGTTGTCAGGCACCGCGAACGTCGAGGAGCTATGCCTGCGTTTCGGCGTCTCCGAGGCGACGATGCGCCGCGACTTGACCGCGCTGGCCGAGGAAGGCCTCATCCTGCGGACCTACGGCGGTGCCGCTCATGTCGGGCTGCGCGAGCCGGAGGCCTCCGTCGAGGAGAGGCGCTATCAGCACAGCCAGGAGAAGCTTGCCATCGCGCGTGCGGCACTGGCGCACGTGCGGGACAACGACACACTGCTGCTCGACGGCGGCACCACCACCTGCGCCCTGGCGGAGCTCCTGGTGGAGCGACGCGGCTTGCATGTCATCACCAACAATATCCTGGCATTGCCGGCCTTGGCTCGGCTTGCGGATGCAAAAATCACCCTGCTGGGCGGGGAACTGCGTGCCTCCAGTATGTCGACCTTCGGCGCAGCCGCGCAGGCGACACTGGAGCATTTGAGTGCCGACAAGATTTTTCTCAGCGCCGATGGCGTCGTGGCGGAGTTGGGACTTTGCGAGGCCAGTGCCGACCAGGCTTTCCTCAAGGAAAACATGATCCGGCGAGCGGCACAGACGTTCGTGCTGGCTGACGCCACAAAATTGGGGCGCGCCCTCCAACAACATTGGTCGCCCCTCAAAGGACCGTGGACGCTGATTACCGATTCAATCGCCGACGAGTCGCTACTGACGCCTTTCCGGGCGCACAAGATGATCACTATTGAAATAGCCGGCAGTTGAGGGTTCTGAATCCGCTCGCGCACCGGGAAGATGGGGATGCATCCTGTCCGAGGTCTGGGCCTCGGACAGGCGAATACCCTATGCATCACCAGAATGGCAGCGCGCTATAAAGGTTCTGCTGTCTGTATGAGCGAGTTCAATACCAGCTTTATTTCAGAGGCCGGGTCTTTATGTCCTTGCAGTATCAGGCCTTCCGACAGCGCGGTGAAGGTCCTTGCAAGAGCGGCATTGGTTAGAGGAGGCTTCTTGCCTGCGTGATTGAATATGATGGCAATCAACTTGCCCAAGGCTTCGCTGTTTTCCTGATGCAAATCATAGTAATGCTTCGAGAATTCCTCATCGCGCAAGGCAATCAGTTGCAGCTCAGCATCAAGAATCGCACAACTGGCATTGTTCTTGAGTGTGTCGATATAGGCATTCAAGCCGTGGGCCAGCTCTTCCGATGAATACCCAGCAGCCAGGGTCGTGCTCAACCGCTCTATCTCAACCCTCTTGAACCGCTGGGTCAATTGCAGAAGCAAGTCCGACTTACTTGTAAAGTTTGAAAAAAAGGCCCCCTTGGAAAAGCCGGCCTCCTCGGAAATCGCGTTGACGCTGGCGGCGTGAAAGCCCTTGCTAATCACAAGGTCAGTGGCAGTATCAAATAACTTGTCTCTGGTTACTTGCTGACTTTCTTCTCGCCCCAATCTCTTCTTGATCACGCCTTCGGTTCCTTTGGCCAAACAAAAACACCTATCTGTAACTGGATGTGAAAAATCGGCCGCTCATAGCACAAAGCTAGCTCCCATCACCCTATATGATACTAGCGATTTTCAATAATTTTACATTTAATTTTTTAAGGAGTGCCATGTATTGGGGGCAGAAGGAGAACTCAAGATGGCGAGTCATTGAGGTGACCTTGTGACGTCCCTGGCGCCAGATGACGAGTGGCGAAAAATTTCTGGCGACGACCTTGAACCGCTTGGTCCGGGCGGATACGCGTTACCGACAAGACACTAAACCGTTTGATTTCAGTGTCTTAGGCAAGACTCAGGAACCTCGATCTCACGCCTACTCAAATACCGTTTGATTTTCAGATACCGAATGGTTTTTAATTGCACCATTGGTACGCCCAACCCTGACAGAGCATCGAGTCGGCGACATCGATCTCGATGCAGTAGCAGGTGCCCCCACAGGAGCTGGAATTTAATGGAATATGCCTTTGTTACAGGCGCTACTGGCCTGCTCGGAAATAATCTGGTCCATGCGCTTTTAAAACGAAAGATCAAAGTAAAAGCGCTGGTTCGTTCCGTAGAAAAAGCCAAGAAGCAGTTCGGCAATCTGCCGGTCGAATGGGTCGAAGGCGACATGCTCAATGTCGACGCCTTCAGCCATGCCCTGCAAGGCTGCGATGCCTTGTTCCATACGGCGGCCTATTTCCGCGACAGTTACAAAGGCGGAAAGCACTGGCAGAAACTGCATGACACCAACGTGACTGGAACCGAGCGATTATTGCAAGCCGCTTATGCCGCGGGCATTCGTCGCGCCGTCCATACCTCCTCCATTGCCGTGTTGAAGGGCCATCGGGATCAAGTGATCGATGAAACCATGTCGCGCAGTGAACGGGAGGCTGACGATTACTACTTGAGCAAAATACTGTCCGAGCAAAAAGTTCAGGCCTTTCTGTCACAGCACCCGGACATGTTCATCGCCATGGTATTACCCGGTTGGATGTTTGGCCCCGGCGATATCGGCCCCACCTCATCAGGACAGTTCCTGCTCGACTTTGTTGGACAGAAATTACCCGGGGTACTGCCGGGCAGCTTTTCCGTTGTCGATGCCAGGGATGTGGCGGAACATCAACTCGCGGCCATCACACGCGGCAGATCCGGAGAGCGTTATCTGGCCGCCGGCAAACATATGGACATGAAAAGCATTTTCCAGGCGCTGTCCCGCGTCAGTGGCGTAAAAGCACCGGAGCGTAAAGTGCCACTGCTCATGCTGCGGATCATTGCCTTGATCTATGAAGGCTATTACCGG
The DNA here is from genome assembly GCF_000820515.1 of Pseudomonas batumici. GTDB lineage: Bacteria > Pseudomonadota > Gammaproteobacteria > Pseudomonadales > Pseudomonadaceae > Aquipseudomonas > Aquipseudomonas batumici. The sequence continues at coordinate 144,734 of NZ_JXDG01000042.1, forward strand.
ATTACAAAAAAGCCGGTGCTCATCAGTACCTCCACGGTCAAACTCATGGAGCAAGAGCAAGGGCGCACCCATTTCAGCCATGACAAAAGTCTGAAAGAGTTGGGGTGCGAATTCCGCCCCGTAACTGAAACACTATTCGATACCCTGCACTGGTATCGGAAAAATAACTACATAGATAGCTGACCGGCGCTGATCTTCGTCATCTGGGTAGTGTCATACCTCCATGTATTTTCTGTTCCAACTTTGCCTCGGTCTTTCGGGCATACAGGAGCCGCGCATGAATATCGCCAACTGGCTGGACGAAGCCGGCCTTCGCTACCCGATGCGTCCGGCCCTGTTCGAAGGGCAGCGGCAAGTCGCGAACTATGAGGCCTTTGTCGCTCTGGTCCGGCACCGCGCTGCCTACCTGATCGACGAGCACGGCATTGCCCCCGGCGACCGGGTCGCGCTGTTCATGAAGAACTGCTGTGAATACCTCGAGCTGCTCTACGCCATCTGGTGGGCCGGCGCCGTGGCGGTGCCGATCAACTACAAGCTGCACGCCGTCGAGGCCGGCTGGATCGTCGATAACGCGCAAGCCCGGCTGATTTTCACCGATGGCGGCCAGGTGTTCGCGCCCGGGGCCCTGCCCCAGGCCTGTCGAGAACTGGACCGAGAGGACATGGGAGCGCTCGCGTCGCTCATTTCGCCGCCGGACACGCCTTGTCCGCGCCATACCGATGACCTCGCCTGGCTGTTCTATACCCCTGATACCACCGAGCGACCCCAAGGGGTGATGCTGAGCCACGGCAACCTGACGGCCATGTCACAGGGCTGTTCGCCCGATGTCGATCCGATCGATGCCGATGAGGCCGTGGTGTATGCAGCGCCGATGTCTCACTGCGCCGGTCTCTACAGCCTGATCCATGTGCGCCGGGCCGCGCGCCATGTCGTCCCGCAATCCCGCGATTTCAACCCCGATGAACTGTTCGGGCTGGCAAACGGGTTCGGCACTGTCATGCTGTTCGTCGCCCCCGCCATGTTCACGAGCATGGTCGAGCAGGCCCGCCACCAGCGCTACGACGGCGAAGGAATCAAGACCATCATCTATGGGGACACCCTCATCTACCCGACAGACCTGCGCAACGTGCTGCTCAGGAACAGCTACGGCGATCTCCTCAAGACAGAGCTGCGTCTATGGTTGAAGGGCAGCGCCAATGACACCGGTGTTCCCTGAATCAGCGACATGAGCGGCATCGCTCAGGGCTTGAGCGTGGACACGCTCAAGCTGGCGGCAGCAACATCCCGACCTCCCCTTATGGAAAGTCGAGATGAGTGTCTACAAGTGCGCGATGAAGGCCGTCACTTACCGCTCGGATACGTCAATCCAGATCGTCTTGATCTCGGTGTACTGATCGTGAGCCCAGATGGACTTGTCGCGCCCACCAAACCCGGACTCCTTGTATCCGCCAAACGGCGTCGAGGCGTCGCCCTCGCCAAAGCAATTGACTGTCACCACGCCCGCGCGTATCTCGCGCGACAGCTTGATGGCGTTGCGCAGGTTGTCGGTGTAGACCGAGGCTGCCAAGCCATATACCGAGTCATTGGCCAGGGCGATGGCCTGGTCAATCGTGGTGAAGGTGGTCACGGCGAGTACCGGGCCGAAGATCTCTTCCTGGAACAGGCGACTTTCAGCGTCGACACCATCGATCACGGTCGGCTCAACGAAAATACCGCTCTCGGTCCTGCCACCGAAAACAACCTGCCTCTTCTCGACGGCAGCGTGTTCGAGGTAGGAGCGAACTTTCTCGAAGTGCGCCTTGCTGACCATGGAGCCGACGCGGTTTTCCGGATCCAGCGGGCTGCCCATCTTCCATTCGCGCATTTGCACGCCAATACGCTTCAACAGTTCATCCTTGATGTCGGCATGGACGATCAGCCGCGAAGACGCCGAGCAGTTTTCGCCCATGTTCCAGAACGCGCCATTGACCACATGGCTCGCCACCAGATCCAGGTCTTCGACGTCGTTCATCACCACCGCCGGGTTCTTGCCACCGCACTCCAGCACGATGCGCTTGAGGTTCGAATCGGCCGCATAGTTGAGGAAGCGGCGACCGGTCGCGGTCGACCCGGTGAAGCTGACCATGGACACGTCCATGTGCCGCCCCAGTGGCTCCCCTACTTCGCTGCCACCGCCCGACAGCACGTTGAACACACCGGCCGGCACGCCGGCCTCATGGGCCAGTTCGGCGACGCGCAGTGCCGTCAGCGTGGTTTCCTTGGCCGGTTTGACGATGATCGAGCAACCGGCGGCCAGGGACGGACCGATTTTCCACGCCAGCATCAACAGTGGGAAATTCCACGGCAACACCAGGCCCACGACACCGATGGCTTCGCGCACCACCAGGGTCAACGCGCCGGAACCGACCGGAGCGGTGTTGTCGTAGATCTTGTCGATCAGCTCGGCATGCCAGCGGATCATGTGGATGGTCTCGGGAATGTCCGTGAGTTGGCATTCGCGAATGGGTTTGCCGCTGTCCAGGCTTTCCATGACCGCCAGCTCGTGGGCGTTGCGCTCCAGCAGATCGGCAAAGCGCAACAGCACTTTCTTGCGCTCGCCGGGACTCAGCTTGTGCCAGCGGCCGTCATCGAAGGCTTGCTTGGCTTTGGCCACGGCAAAATCGACATCATTGGCGTCGCACGCCGTGATCTCGGCCAGCACTTCGTCGGTTGCCGGGTTGGTGGTGGTAAAGGTCTTGCCCGAGCCCGATGTGTAGGGCGCACCGTTGACGAAGGATTCAGTGGGAAACTTCAGTTTCCGGGCGATGGCGGCATATTCGGCCGTGCTGAGAAGATCAGACATTGTTCGAACTCCCGATCACTTGAGCGACTTCCTGCTTGAGGGTGGCGATGATGTCCTTCAGCGCCTGCTTTTCGTGCTCGTACAGCGGTTGCAGCGGCGAACGCACACTGCCGGTGTACAAGCCATTGAGTTCACAGCCGTATTTGATCGACTGGACAAACTTGCCGCTTTCCAGGAAGTCCATCAGCGGCATGAACGCACTCATGATCTTGCGGCCTTTATCGAAATCCTTTTCGATCACGCAGGCTTCGTAGAGCGCAACGTGTTCGCGGGGGATGAAGTTCGACCCGGCACACACCCAACTGCGCGCACCCCAGGCAAAGAACTCCAACGCCTGGTCGTCCCAACCGCAGGACAGGCCGATGTTCGGGTAGTTGCGCGCCAGACGATGGACTTGCGCCATATCGCCGGAGCTTTCCTTGATGGCGACGACATTTTTCGATTCGGACACCGCCGCAAAATACTCCTCGCCCATGCTGACGCCCATGCGCGCCGGGTAGTTGTAGAGCATGATCGGCAGGTCGGCGGCGCGGTCGACGGTCAACGCATGGATGGCGTTTTCCTTCTCGGTCGGCAGCGCGTAGGGTGGCGAGCCGACCAGGAGGGCGTCGGCCTTGATAGCGCGGGCGGCCTTGGCGTATTCGACCGAATCTTCGGTGCGGATGGCGCCGGTGCCGATAACCAGGGGCAGGCGCCCGCCGATCACGTCCTTGGCCTGGGCCGCCAGCGCGATGCGCTCTTGAGAGGTATGGGCGTAATACTCGCCGGTCGACCCCCCGATGATAATGCCGTGCACCTTCGACTCGACCAGGTATTCGAGTACCTCAGCGAATGCTGACTTGTCGATTTCCCCCGTTGGGGTCAAGGGAGTAATTGCCGGGGTATAAATGCCTTCGAACTTCATGATTGCCTCTCCGTCAGTAAGGGGAATGTTTCCTAACCTGGCGCCCGCCGCCATGTTTCGGGGACAGCCGATTGCCTTCAGCTCAACTGCTCAGTGCCGCGGCGTCGCGCAAGTTCAACGAACGTGTTTCAGGTGCCATGGCCCAGGCCGCCATCAACCCGATAAAGGTGACGACGGCTGCCACATACATGGTGTTGCCGATACCCAGCGTCTGCAGCGAAACAGGTACCAGGTACGTACCAACCGCCGCCCCGACACGGGACAGCGAAGTGCCGATGCCGACGGCAAATGCGCGGACTTCCGTTGGAAAAAGTTCGTTCGGATAGACCAGTTGCAGAACCTGCGCCCCACCGATAAAGACCGCATAGGCGCCAAACAGGAAGAGGACGAGCATTTCGTTGCCGTTTGAAAACACGGCCAGCATCAACAACGAGAGCCCCGACCACAGAAAGCTATGGATCAGCATGCTGCGGCGGCCAATCGTATTGATCAGCCGAGTGGCCAGTACACAACCGACGACAAACAACAGGGTAATGGCCATCGAGCCATAGGACGCCCACTCGCCTTTCAGATTAAGCGCCTGGAGCACTTTGGGCGCGAAGGCATAAACAGCGAAAACCGGAATGATCGAGCACGACCAGAATACCGAGACAAAGAACAAGCGCTTGCCATAACCGGAATGCAGCAAGTCACTGAAGGTCATTTTCTTTTCGTCCGGCTGCTCGGGCAGATCCCGAAGCGAATAGCGCGGGCCATACACGCGCTGAATCACGCCCTCGGCCTCGCGCTCACGCCCTTTGCTCAACAGCCAGCGAGCGGATTCCGGTGTGCCGATGCGCAGCAACAACAGCACCAGCCCGATGACCGCGGCGCTCGCCAGTGCGTAACGCCAGGCATCGTCACCAACCGAATTGAGAATCGCATTACCGACAACGTAGGCAAATGCCGCACCGGCAAACCACAGGATGGTCAGTGCCGCGAGTCGGGGGCCGCGTTGTTTCTTTGGCAGGAACTCCACCAACAGTGACGTGGCCACCGGATATTCGATGCCCACCGCCAAACCGATAATGAACCTGAAGGCGAACAAGGCCGCTGCCGACTCCACCCAGAATTGTGCGAGCGAACATAGGATGAACAGTGACGGGCCGATAAAATAAACGGTCTTGCGGCCTAACCTGTCAGTCAGCCAGCCACCGATAAAACCGCCAAAAAACACTCCCATCAATGCCGATGCCGCAATCATCCCCTGCCAGAACTCTGTCAGGTTCAGCGCAGCCGTAACTTGCAACATGGCGATGCCGATAATACTCAACACATAACCGTCGACAAACGATCCGCCTCCCGAACGGACAGTCAATAAACGGTGAAAATTATTGAGAGGAACATCCTCGATGGATGTATTAGGACTTGTCATTATTGTCTCCTATTTCGCCTCGGTCATTCGAAGGGCTGAAGCGCAAACCCGAAATCCAGGCAAACGAAAGCCGTCTCGATCAGAAACAGTCAACCGCCATGGGCGAACCCATAGCACTCACAACTTCCAATCGATTGTTTAAATTCGAACGTATCTATCAAACGTGTTACTGGATCAGCTTTCCTTGCCCGCGCGGCACTGGCCCCATAAAAGGTTCATGTTGACGCCTGCTGACAGCAGGGGCTCGGGTGGATTTCTATTCGGCCCCGGGGAGGACAACAGAAAGTCGATCAGATGATTGCGTTTGCCCGCCAGCCAGTCCGCCAGCAGCGTTCCCGTCACCGTGCCCCGCGTGACCCCAAGTCCATTGCAGCACAGCGCGCCGTAGACATTGCTCGTCAACTGTCCGAAGTGAGCCATATGATTCCTCGACATCGCCAGCGAGCCACCCCAGGTGTACTCGAAGTTGACATCCGGGAGCATGGGGAATCGGAGCGCGAACGAGTTTTGATGCCGTTGCTTGAACCGCTGCAGATACTTGGGATGGCTGCGCCCATCGGCATTGAAGCTGAAGCTGTTACGCACCAGCAGGCGGTTATCCGGTGTGCGACGCAACGTGGTGCCAAAAGGATCGGCGGGAATCACCCCCCAATAAGGTCGACCTCCCAGGCGTGCCTGCTCGTCTTCCGTCAACTGCCGGGTCAGGCTCGCGTAAGTGAAGATCGGCAGCATGCGACCTTTCAAGAAACCGAAACTCATGGCGAATGCGTTATTGGTCAGGATCAGCTTGTCGGCAACGATACGGCCGAACTGATGGGTGAGGACGGTCTTGTCGCCATACTCCACTTCGGTAATCGGGGTGTTTTCATAAAGCGTTACGTTGGCCGGCAGGCTGTCGGCCAGGCCTTTTACCAAAGCCGCCGGCTGGACAAGTGCGGTGCCAGGGGTGAACAAGGCCTTGCGATAGAAGTGCGTACCAATATGCGTCGGCAAGTCTTGCTCTTCGATCATTTCGTACTCCTGACCGAGCTTGTCCAGGCCACGGCGGTAGGCATCCAGCACCGCAATACCGCGGTCTTCGATGGCCGCCTGGTATTTGCCGCACAGACTGAACTGGCACTGGATCTGGTGCTTTTCCACCAGCCCCTTCAAAATCGACTGCCCGGCCAAGTTCAACTCCATGCTGATTTTTGCCGTCCCGATATCACCGATATAGTCATCGGCGCCGATATCGTGCGGCAGGTCGATGGCGAATCCGGCATTTCTTCCGGAGGCGCCGTAACCGACCTCCTGAGCTTCGATCAACACAATCTCGTCATCAGGAAAGTTCAGCGCCAGTTGCCGTGCGGCAGCCAGCCCGGTAAACCCGGCCCCCACCACGACCCAGCGGGCCGAACGAATCCCTGAGTGAGACGGACGAGGCACTCGGGGCTGGCTCAGGTGGAACCAGCCACAAGTGGAGTCATCTGCAGGCGTGTATCTTATTCTTGCCATTTTCGCGACCTGGGTTCTTTATAGTTGTAAGCGCTAAAAAGCGTCCCGGCTGCACGATCCAATCACATGATGTGTAGTGCTTATGCAAGTAGTACCGGTACTGCCGATTAGTATTTAAGTGCCACTTCCAAACCTTCCGGCGCGGCGTATTCGGACATTCTGCGACGCGACAGTTCAAAGTGCGCGCGCACGATATCTCCCACCAGAGCCGGGTCATGGTTTTCAATGGCACTGATCATTTCGTCATGCTGCCGAGTCGCCAACTCCAGGTCTTCCTGCATATCGACCGTGGTCGGATGGCGATAAAAGATCTTCCCTAACCGGGCATGGTCGATCAGCAAGCGCTGCAAGCTCGGCATCAGATAAGCGTTATGCGCCATCCTGCCGATCTGCAAATGGAATTCATCGTTGTAGAGCACACGCTTCTCCACATCCTTTTCTTCGATCGCCTCACGGAAACATTCCTGTATGCGTTTCAGCTCGGCAATCTCGGAGGGTGTTGCGTGGGTCGCGGCCAGTTGGGTCGTGGCGATGTAGATCAGCGGCGCAGCGAGGAAAAAGCTGCGCAAGGATTGATAGTTCATCGACGACACGCGGGCAGCCCGATTCGCTTCGAGGTCGATATAGCCCTCAGCCGCCATCTGCCGCATGAGCTCACGCACAGGTGGGCGAGAAAGCCCGAACTCGTCGCACAAGGCCAGTTCATCCACCACGGCGCCAGGTGCCAATTCCATGCTCAGGATCCGGCGGCGCAACGCCTCCCCCAATACCGCTTTACGATCAACAGGCAGCTCGGAGGACGCCTGCGATTCGAGTTCTTTTGTTGCCATCATGGAAACCTTCGTACGGGTAAGTGAGCATGGTCTACTACCTGTATTCGCACTATAAAACAACATTATTCTTTATGTCTACAATTAAAATACAAGCTTTGAGCAACCTTCCATGGTGGGGTGACAGACGGCGGCTGAACACGTCCGTCCCACCCCACTCGGAGCACTGGTTTTGATTTCAACTGGCGCGTTTTACTTGACCAGCCTGACTTCCTTGGATGGACGATATCCAAAATAAGCGCTGTAACATTTACTGAAATGACTGGGTGAAACAAAGCCACAGGCCACCAGCACATCGACCTGGGACAGCTCGGTGTGCTGAAGAAGCCGCCGCGCTTCGGTGATGCGTAGTTCCATGTAATAACGCTGTGGCGTGGTGCCCAATTGCTCCTTGAACAGCCGCTCGAGCTGTCGACGCGAACGACCCGCGTAAACCGCCAGTTGCTCCATTTCAAGAGGCTCCTCGAGGTTGGCGTCCATCAGCTTCACCACCTCACGCAATGGCGCACTCACACATCTATTTTCAGCCGGTTTTATGCGCCGGTAGCGAGACGCCTCGAACGCGAGGATGTCCTCGATCCCTTCAACCAGTGCCTTGCCGTGCAGGCCCCTGATCCAGTCCAGCGCCATGTGGAATGCTCCCGACGGGCTGGACGCCGTGAGCCGGTCTCGATCGATCACATAAGGCTCGCTGCTGACCTGGGTCACCTTGCAGAACTCCGCAAGCGCGGGGCGATGTTCCGGGTGAATCGCACAACGGTACCCGTCCAGCAATCCGGCGCGCCCCAGGAACCAGGCGCCATTCCACAACCCGGCCAGACTGACACCCAGGTCGCCAGCCATTCTCAGCAAGCCGATCAACTCGTCCGGCACTTTCAGCTCGGTCCGGTAGCCACCGCAGATAACCAACAGATCCAGGTCTTTGATCATTGAATAGTCGATGCGTACATCGGGTCGAATGACCAGGCCCAGATCGCTGACAACCTCACCGGTCTTCATACCGTAAGTTCGGGAAGAGAACAGCCTGGGGCGCAGAAGATTCGCCGTGACAATCGTATCCAGAACCTGGGTAAACGCCGGGAGCGAGAAGTGCTCAAGCAGCAGAAATCCCGCCCTGACCATTTGAGTCGCTCCATTGGGGTTGTCATTCAAATAGCGAAGATTCTTCCCTTTCATGCCTCCGCTGAATTGGCGTCGTTCGATCACGGGTCGACCCACTCTTTTACGTTCGAGAACACGTCGGTTGGTTCGTAGGTCAATCGCAACGACAGCACCCGAAATTATTTTATCCCCGGCGCTGTCTGGCGATCGGTCAGGCAAGTTGAAAACCGTGGCGTAGAGGGTCTCTATCGTCCACAAAAATGGTGTTATGCCCCGTAATCTGGGCCCAACCACCAATACTGGGCCTGATGCCATCGAACGATCCAACGTTGATGGCGAACTCGACTTTGCCTTCAAAGATCGTCCCGATCAGACTTTCATTGCGGAACGTATCGCCCAGCTTCAACCGCCCTTTGCCATAGAGTTGAGCCATCCGGGCAGAAGTACCGGTTCCACCGGGGGACCTATCAATGGCTTTGTCCCCGTAAAACACTGCACTGCGGCCATCTGCTGCCGAGCCGTGTTCGTCATCACACCAAATGATGTGGTGAACGCCACTGATTCGGCTGTTCTCAGGGTGCACGGGATCACAAATCCCGGCCAAGGCCGAACGAAGCTTCTGACTCAGGCTGACAATGTCTGCAGTCGTCATTCCTTTCAGGCCGGCCCAGCTTTCCTGCGGCTCAACCACTGCGTAGAAATTGCCGCCATACGCAATGTCGACAATGAACGTACCCATACCAGGCACATCGACTTCCAAATCCGCGCAGTGCAGATAGCTGGCCACGTTGTACAGGCGAATCGAATCAACATATTCGCCGTTCATGGTGTAGTCGACATCAACTCGCCCGGCAGGCGTCTCGATGGCCAGCTTGCCGGGTTCCCGGGGGGTGACCAGGCCCTCTTCAATCACGACGGTCGCCAGCCCGAGAGTGCCCGCCCCACACATGGGCAGACAACCGCTGACTTCGATGAACAACGCCGCAAAGTCACAATCATCACGTGAGGGCGGATAGACAATGACGCCCGACATGATGTCATGCCCCCTGGGTTCGAACATCAACGCCGTTCGAACCCAGTCATGCTCGCGAACGAAAATCTCCCGCCGCTCGGCCATCGAAACGGACGGCAACAGCGGCCCACCGCCTGCCACCACCCGAACCGGATTTCCGCAGGCGTGGGAGTCGATGCAGAAAAAGCTATGCCTCATGCTCGCCCCCTCTCAATTGAGTCTGGCTGGAGAGTGACGCTGCAACGCGCCGCGTGACAGTCGATCCAACAGCAGTGCCACCGCGACAATCGCCAAGCCGGCACGCAACCCCAAGCCCATCTCCATCCTTGTGAGCCCCCTGGTCACTTCAGCACCAAGACCGCCCGCCCCCACCAGACCCGCCAGCACCACCATCGCCAGGGACAGGAGGATGCATTGATTCAGCCCGACCAGCAGTGTCGGTGCGGCAGTCGGCAATTCGATCTTGAACAGAATCGACCTCGGCGAAGCACCAATCGCCTGCCCCAGTTCCAGGAACTCCTTGGGCAGTTGCTTGAAGGCCAGGGTCGTCAACCGGAGCATCGGTGGAATGCCGTAAACGATGGTCGCGATGATTGCCGGTACGCGCCCCAGGCTGAACAGCATGACGGCGGGAATCAGGTAAACCCAAGGCGGCACGGTTTGCATGATGTTGAGCACAGGTAAAAAAGCCTCATCGACCTTCTTTACCCGCGCGGCCAGCACACCGAGCGGAAAGGCAACGGCCACGGAGATCAATACCGCAACCGAGACCAGTGCGATGGTCTGCATGGACGCAACCCAAAGCCCGGAGAACAAGCAGAATGCCAACATCGATACGGCAAACAAGGCCACTCTCTTGTTCGCGAAAAAGAATGCCAGCCCCCCGACTATGCCGATCATGAGGTACGGATGCGGCGCCAGCAGCGCACTTTCAACACCGCCCAGTACGGTTTCGATCACTTGGCTGATCGCCTTGAACACCCCATGCAAATTGGCGTTCAGCCAATCGACCGCGGGTGCCAGGAATTCACCTGGAGAAAAATGGATGTCTGCTGAAGTCATTGGGATTCTCCCTTCCGGGAACGCACGGCGCTCTGCGCCAATCGATCCAGAATCATGGTCAAGATCACGATGGCAATGGCCGCGTTGATCGACTTGGCAATATCCAGTGTGCGAACGGCACCATAGATCGATTCACCCAGGCCGCCGGAGCCGACGATGCCGGCGATCACCACCATGCCGAAGGCCATCATCAGGCTTTGATTCACCCCGGCCATGATGCTGGGCATGGCGAACGGCAAGCGGATCTTGAAGAACATCTGCCATCCGTTGACGCCGCTGGCCTCCCCTAGCTCGATAAACTCTTTTGGCGTCATGCGGATCCCCAGGGAGGTCAAGCGCATGGCCGGAGGCACCGCAACGATAAAGGTCGCCAACAGCGCCGTGGCCGTGCCATAGCCGAGCAACGCAATGGCTGGTAGCAAATAGATGTAAGGCGGCATGGTTTGAACCAGATCCAGGCAGGGATCCACGACCCGATCAAACGAAGGCGCGAGCCCGGCCAGCACGCCCAGTGGTATGGCCACCAGCAATGCGAGCACCGTAGCGGTCAGCACCAACGCGAGGGTACTGACCGTCTCCGGCCACAGGCCAATGACCTCACAGGACAACAATGCCAAACCTGTCAGTATCGCGAAGCGCAGACCCACCGCGCGCCAGCCGATCAGGGCCATGAGCATCGCGATGACGTAATACGGAGGATAGGCAACACACCATTGCACGCTTTCGTAAATGCCCTTCAACACCGTATTGGCCGTGTTGAACACAAAGTCGCCGTTGTCCATGAGCCATTCCAGGCTCGAGTCAATGACTGAGTCGAATTGGCTGGAAAAGTCAGGAGTGCTCATGTCGACGCCTCCAGAGCGGTGCCGGCGGATGAAGCCGAAAACTCATTCGGAATGCCTTGAACACCGCGAAGCAGATCGCGCGGTGTAATGATCCCTACCACCGTACCGTTATCCAATACGGCGAGTGCGTCGCGTTCGGACTTCATCGTCAATCCGATGAGTTCGTTGATATCGGCATCCAGCGTGGCCTTGGGGAGCCTGGCGATATCACAGCCCGGGTTGGCCACCCTGAAGGGCTCGACAGGGGTCATGACCGAATGAGCCCTGACCAGATGCAACCTGGAAATGCCTGCCACAAACTCCGCGACATAGTCGTCAGCCGGATTGAGCACGATCTCCTCGGCCGTACCCACCTGAATGATCACGCCGTCTTTCATGATCGCGATCCGGTCGCCGATGCGGATGGCCTCGTCCAGGTCGTGGGTGATGAACACAGCGGACTTGCCCAGCTCCTTGGTCAGTTGACGGAACTCATCCTGCAACTGCCTACGAATCAAGGGGTCAAGCGCACTGAACGGCTCGTCCATCAAGATCACTTCGGGGTCGGCGGTGATTGCCCGCGCCAGCCCGACCCGTTGTTGCATGCCACCGGAAAGCTCGCTTGGATAGCGAGACATCCAATCGCTCAAGCCAACCTTGGCCAAGGCCTGCTCGGCCACCTTGTAGCGCTCGGCCTTGCCAATGCCTTGCACTTCCAGACCAAACGCGGTGTTCTCCAGAACCGTACGGTTAGGCAGCAGAGCGACGCTCTGGAAGACCATGCCGATATGCCGTGCCCTCACCTCCCGCAGCTGTGCGGAGGTCAAGGACGACAGATCCTTGCCTTTGACCAGGACCTTTCCGGAGCTGGGTGTGATGAGTTTGTTGAGTAACCTGATCAGGGTGGATTTGCCACTGCCGGACAAGCCCATGATGCAAAAGATTTCTCCTCGGCGAACCTGGAGACTGACGTCGGAGACCCCGACCACGCAGCCGTAGTTTTGCAGGATCTGGGTCTTGGTCAGCCCTTGCTGAACGACAGCATTCATCGCCGCAGGTGCGCTTTTACCGAAGATTTTCCAGACGGACTGGCAATCTACCAGCACTTCGTTAGTGTCTATTTTGGCCGTTGTCATTTTGTAACCCGTCGAACCAGTTTTGCTGGTCTCTCTAATTGAATCAAAGGGCGGCAGTGGCAAACAAAAGTGCTGGGTTATTTCTTTATATTTTCCCAACGCTTCAACAGCTCGGCGTGGCTATCGGTCCAGTTCTTGACCGCCTGATCCATGGTCTTGCCATCCTTGACCTCGCCGTTGATCGAGGTGATATCGGCAATCGGCACGTACACGCTGGCCATCACCTCGCGCGCCCGCGGGTAATCCCCGGTGAAGCCTTTGTGGCCGATCCAGTAATAACCTTGGGGTGGCGGGAAAACGCCTTTTGGATCCTTGAGGAACTTCAGATCAAACTTTTGCGCCATCCACGATGGCTCCCAGACCGTCACCGCGACCCACTCTTTACGATCGACGGCCGACTTCAACGCGGCGGTCATGGCGGCGGTACTGCCTTCCAGCAATTTCAGCTTGATACCGTAGGTGTTGACGGCCGTGTTCGCATCGTTCATCAAACCGGAACCTGGCTCGATGCCAATGATCTTGTCGCCCAGCTTCTGCGCGTTGTCATTCAACTGATCGATGGAGTCGATACCCACATATTTAGGAACGGCAATGCCCTGGTAAAGACCGAAAGACACCGGGGACAGCTTTTCCAGGCGGTTCTTGTTCTTGTTCCAATAGTCGTTCGCCGCATAGTCGGTTTGCGAAGCGAGCACCTGGATATCGCCCTTGCTCAAGGCCGCGTAAGCAATGCCCCACTCGGAAAACTCAACCACTTTTACGCTATAACCGGAATCCTCGAGCACCTTCTTGGTAATACCGGTAATCGGAGTTAAGTCCTCCCACGACAGCGTCCCCATCGTGATGGTTTTTTCTTCCGCGTGAACGGGTAAACACATCATGCCCGTCACAGCGACAGCGCAGACGGCCTTCCAAATCTTCTTCATGGCGTTCCTCGATCTACGTTTGAATTTATTATGTTAGCTTCTGAAAAACCGAAGCCCGTGCGGTGTAACAGCAAGCCACCTCTATTTCAGGTAAACCTCTGTCATTCCATGACTGATTGACACTCATTGCGCTTTGCCTTTTCGGCAAACTTCTTATTGAACTTCAGCGTGAGTTGGCCAAGATCAATAGGATTCAAGACTCCATCGGCACAAGCGCCTTCATCGCCGGCGGAGCAAAGGTTTCCAGGTTGCCGAAGCGCTCTTGCCCTTCTTCACTACGTTCTTCCAAGGCTGCCTGTACGGCGTTTCCGGCTGGGTGTGGAGCCCAGACTCGCATGCGATGGTGGCATCGTCAACGCTTAGTATTCTTTATGTATACACATAGAATACTGTAAAAATTCACATAGAATTTTATGATACCTCAATAAAAACAATAGGTTATAGACTTGATGTCGATTCACACGGTCGTTAACAGGAATGTTTTTTGTCGTGAATTGAACGTATTTTCAGCCCGGATTTCATGCCGTTGCTTGAGCGGGCAGTCTGAGCACGCCACTCTGACGACCGTATGCGACATTGCAGAGCCACCACGCAAACGACTGAATTGATGCTTCAGCCAACGGCTGCGGGAAGAGGGAGAAGTGCTCTTCCAGAATGGCTGCTACAGAAAGAAGATGGGAGGCTACCCTTACGAGCCGTGCGTATGAGTCCGCACGGCATTCATGAATCGCTCGTGCCCAGGCTGAAGCTCAACGGGCCATTCCCTGCATGAAGAACACGGCCTTGGCCACCTGGTCGGACTTGTTGCGCCAGGCATGGCGGGTGCCGTTCTGGATCACCACCTCGCCGCTGCGCAGCAGGCGTTCCTCGCCGTCATCCAGCTCCAACCACAATTCACCTTCGATAATCACCACATAGTCGAGTGTCGGGGTGCGGTGCATGCCCGGCGCCTCGGGTTCGAAGCACTCGATCAGCCCGGGCAAGGCTTCGACCATCTCGGCAAACGCCCGTTGCGGGTCCAAGGGCGCGGCCATCACCGAATCCGGCGGGAAGCTGACCATCAGCAAGGAGGAGCCGCCGACACCCGGCAACAACGAGCCGCCCTGCGTGCTCTGATCGCCATCGAGCGCCGCCTCACTGCACCAGACCTGGCTGAAGCCATAACCCGGGATATCACTGAAATCCTTGGCCCGAGGGGCACTGGCGTCGCTGATAAACACCGACTTGCCCTGTCCGTCGTGACCGGTAACCACCCTACGAATCTGCATAGCGCCCTCTCCTGCCCTGGCGTTGGCCGGTGGTAAACCAGGCAGAGCCGCTGAGCTGGATATCGTTGTCCCTCATCCAGTGTAGGTCTTAGAAACGAGCGCGATGCGCCAGGGACATCCGGCCGCGCAGGATCTGACACTGGAGCGTTTCTGTGCGCTCGTGTCGTATTCGGGAGGAGGCTTTCATGGCGTCACCGGCGACGCACTCGCGCAGCCGGGCTGGAACGTTGCTATTCGACACGTGCAATGCATTTGCCGAAAGCAACAATTTTCGACCGGTATCAAAACCGGTTCCGCGCTGATATCCCAGCCCACTTTACGTCTGATCTGCAGTCGACGTCGGGGCACCTGCAAGCGCTGTAACTGCTACTTGGGCTTGTCCGCGCAGTGGCAGCTGGAAGAGGCCGTGCAAGGTTCGCCATGCGGGTGATGCTCGGCGCAGGCCTGGCAGCAGTAGTGCTTGCCATGACGCACGACCGCGTGCTCGCCAAGCTTGCAGTTGCAGTGCGGGCAGGCGCAGGTTTGCTCATTCATGATCGGACTCCGGTTGTCGGGTGGTCGCCAGACGTTGTGGTACAACGTACATGAACAATGAACTGACTCGCCCCATGATCGGCCTCCCCCCTTGCCCGTGCAATGCCCTTTCGTCGTTGCCCCGAGCCTTGCAGTGCCTGCTACGCTTGCTCTTCGCACGTCGAGTGCGCCCTCCCCTCAAACCATCGAAAACCTGAGGAATGCAACATGGGATCAAATGGAAATGGTCATAACTGCACCCATTGCGGCTGCGAAAACCCGGTATGGAATGCGCTCAAACACACCATCGACCTGAAAGCCCTGGCGAACCAGGTGGCGAGCCAGCTACCGGAGCCCGGCAGCGAATCGCTCATCTTCACCGACGGCATCATCTACCCCCTCAAGAACGGCAACATGGATGAACAGGTCGAAGCCCTGGGCATCCATGGCGGCGATGTGGTCGCTTCGGGCACCCTCGCCGACGTCCAGGCCCGCATGCGGGCCAAGGGCATTGCCTACACGATGTATCCGCTGAAGGGCAAAACCCTGTTGCCAGGCCTGATCGAGCCACACATTCACATCGTGCAGTCCAGCGTCATGCAGGGCTGGCTGGATCTGGGGGCCATCGATGAGAAGACGCAGCAGTTGCGTGAAATCTATGACTGGAATTATCTGAAGACGACCATCGGCGATAACTTGCCTCCTGACGATTCGACGTGGATTCTGGGACACATGGTCGATCCAGCGCTGATGCCGTTTACGCTCAACCCCGGCGGGCAAAACCAGCTGACAACCTTTAAATGCGACATCAACTTCAATCCGACTGACGCTAACATCGGCAACCTTGACAGCATCGTCAGCAAAAACCCGTTGCTGATGATGAGCGCGTCCATGCACACCGTCTACCTGAACACCGCCGCGTGCAAGGCTGTGTACGACCACAACAATAAACTCAGCCAGGCGTTGCGAACGCAATATCGGACCCTCCAGGAGTTCATCGTCAAGACCGGCGGCACCCTGCAGGAACAGACCGGTGTCATGACCGCCATCCAGTCGATTCCGCTCGCTCAGGCCATGGATCTGGTCAACATCTTCAAGTACATAAAGAATTTTTTCGATCAGGCCTCCAAACGCGGCGTCACCTTGGTGTACGACGCCCTGATGGATTCGCCGTCCAAGGCGATACTGGACATCTATGGCCTGACGCACCCGCGCAATCTGCGGATCGGTTATGCGGCGGCGTACAACGGCAAGGATTTCAGCGATCTGCCGCCGTACCGTCCCGTGACCAAGGAAGCCGCCAGGCACTTCTACCAGGCCGGGGTCAAATTGATCTCGGATGGTTCAAATCAGGGGCTGACGGGCTATCAGGCCCAGCCATACTGCTGCGAAACAACGCCGCCACTGGGCAACTTCAACTTCTGTGATGCTAACAACAAGACCCCGGACACCCTTCCCGATGCGTACAAGACAACCCTGGAGAAGGCTGTCGCCACGGGATGGCCGCTGATGATTCACGCCAACGGCGACCGGGCCATTCAGTTCACGCTCGACGCCTACGCCAACGCACTGGGCAAGCAGAGCGGCCTGGAGAAGCGGCATCGCATCGAACACTGCTCGCTGCTGACAAAGGAAACCCTCGATCAACTGCAAAACCTGGGCATTTCTCCCAGCTTCCTGATCGGTCACGTGGGCTACTGGGGTTATGTATTCGAAAAGGCCATTTTCGAGGACAAGGCCACCGACATGCTCGACCTGTGCAGGGACGCCCTGGACAGGGGAATGCGCATCTCGTTGCACAGCGATTGCTCGGTCACGCCACTGGGCCCGTTGCGCTCGATGGAGCAGGCCGTGACCCGCAAGATGGAAGGCATACGTGGCAAGGACGGCAAGTTCGTGAAGGATGCGCGTCTGCAACCGGTGCTCAATGAAAGCCAGTGTCTGACACGGCAAGAGGCACTCAAGGCCATTACCTATGACGCCGCCTGGCAATGCCATGCCGATCAGTGGACCGGCTCGTTGCAAGACGGTCACTTCGCCGACTTCGTGATTCTTGCGCAGAATCCGCTTGATGAGAAAGTTCCGGCGACCAAGATCCGCGAAATCCAGGTCTGCGAAACCTGGAAAGGCGGACGCAAGGTGCATTTCCTTCCTGACAACTGACCGCTGAAAGCGCGGGTCGGGTCAGTGGCAATGGGCACATCTGTGAGTGCCGTCGACCACGCCGATCCGCAGCTATTGAAGCCCTCATGGCCGGCGCAGCGCCGGCCTCCTTCGTGTCAGATCTGCTCCAGCAACCAATTGCGAAACGCCCGCAGCGAGGGCAGCGTCTCGTTGCGTGGCGGGTAAATCAGATAGTAACTGCGCTGGCTCGCGAAGGGATGGCCGGGACTGAACAGCTCGCCACTGTTCAATTCGTCCTGCACCAGGATGCGTGGCACCAGGCCGATGCCGATGCCGGCGCGCACAGCCTGGATCAAGTGTGACGTCAGCTCGAAGCTGGGTCCCAGGCGCATCGCCCGGTGTGGCAGGTCGTGGTGAGAAAACCATTCGCCCCAGGCGTGAGGGTTGTTGGCGACGTTCAGCAATACCTGTTCGCTGAGCCGCACAGGACTCCAGTGCGCATGTTCCCGGGCGGCGTCCGGCGAGAGGATCACCACCAGTTCCTCGGCATGCAGACGATGGCAGATCAGCCCCGGCAGATTGTGATTGGCCACGCCGATGGCGGCGTCGATCTCGCTGGTGTCGAAGTCGATGGCTTCGATGCGTGAATGTATATGCACCAGCATGCCCGGGTGGGCGCCATAGAATGCATGCAGGCGCGGCAGCAGCCATTTCGAGCCGAAGGTGGGCAAGGTCGCCAGGCGCAAGGTCCCGACCCCGGACTGGTAGGCCAGAGCCTGCAGCGTGGCGCTGCGGATGCGCCCGAGTGCCTCGCTCACATCGCGCTGGTACAGGCGGCCGACGTCGGTCAATTGCACCTGGCGCCCTTCGCGGCGGAACAAGGTGAGCCCCAGCAGCTGCTCAAGCGCCTGGACCTGGCGACTGACGGCGCTCTGGGTCAAGGACAGTTCGGCGGCGGCACGGGTGTAGCTTTCATGCCGGGCGGCGGCCTCGAAGGCCAGCAGCAACGACATCGAGGGCGTCAGGTGGCGGTAATTCATTCATAAAAGTCATCGATAGCGGCAGGATTATCCGTTTGCCCCTGACGGGAAGGTACAGGAACATTGGCTCATTCGTCATCCCGTGTCTGAGGCACTCATGCCGCAGCGACACGTTTTCCGTGAATCAGCCGATAAAGAGGCCATCCTCCGATGATCGCCCAACTGCCGACCCAGCCGCCGGCCGCCCACTACCCCGAGTTCCTCGATGCCCTGCGTGCCAGTGGCTTCCGCGGCCAGCTCAGTGCCGACTACGGCACCCGTACCGTACTGGCCACGGATAACTCCATCTACCAACGCCTGCCCCAGGCCGCCCTATTCCCCCTGGATGCCGACGACGTGGCGCGCATCGCCCGGCTGATGGCCGAACCGCGCTTCCAGCAGATCAAGCTGACCCCGCGCGGTGGCGGCACCGGCACCAACGGCCAGTCGCTGACCGATGGCATCGTCGTGGACCTGTCGCGGCACCTGAACAAGATTCTCGAGATCAACGTCCAGGAACGCTGGGTACGGGTCCAGGCCGGGGTGGTCAAGGACCAGCTCAACGCCGCCCTCAAGCCCCACGGGCTGTTCTTCGCCCCCGAGCTGTCCACCTCCAACCGCGCCACCGTCGGCGGCATGATCAACACCGACGCCAGTGGCCAGGGCAGCTGCACCTACGGCAAGACCCGCGACCATGTGCTCGAGCTGCACAGCGTGTTGCTCGGTGGCGAACGCCTGCACAGCCTGCCGATCGATGACGACGCCCTCGAGCAGGCCTGCGCCGCGCCCGGTCGCGCCGGCGAGGTCTACCGCGTGGCACGCCATATCCAGGAAACCCAGGCCGAGCTGATCGAAAGCACCTTTCCCAAGCTCAATCGCTGCCTGACGGGCTACGACCTTGCGCACCTGCGCGACGAGTCGGGCCGCTTCAACCTCAACAGCGTGTTGTGCGGCGCCGAGGGATCGCTGGGCTACGTGGTCGAGGCCAAGCTCAACGTCCTGCCGATTCCCAAATACACCGTACTGGTCAACGTTCGCTACGCCAGCTTCATGGACGCCCTGCGTGACGCCAATGCACTGATGGCGCACAAGCCGCTGTCGATCGAGACCGTCGACTCCAAGGTGCTGATGCTGGCGATGAAGGATATCGTCTGGCACAGCGTCGCCGAGTATTTCCCGGCAGAGGCCGAGCGCCCGACCCTGGGGATCAACCTGGTGGAGTTCTGCGGGGACGAACCGGCGGAGGTCAACGCCCGGGTGCAGGCTTTCGTCGCACACCTGCAGGCCGACGCCGGCGTTGAACGCCTGGGCCACACGCTGGCCGAAGGCTCCGAGGCGGTGACTCGGGTCTACACCATGCGCAAGCGCTCGGTGGGCCTGCTCGGCAATGTCGAGGGCGAGGTGCGCCCGCAACCCTTCGTTGAAGACACCGCCGTACCGCCGGAGCAACTGGCCGACTACATCACCGAGTTCCGCGCCTTGCTCGACAGCCATGGCCTGGCCTACGGCATGTTCGGCCATGTCGATGCCGGCGTGCTGCACGTGCGGCCGGCACTGGACATGAAGGACCCGGCCCAGGCTGCGCTGGTCAAGCCGATCTCCGACGCCGTGGCAGCGCTCACCCGGCGCTACGGCGGCCTGCTCTGGGGCGAGCACGGCAAGGGCCTGCGCTCGGAATACGTGCCGGAGTACTTCGGCGCGCTGTACCCGGCGCTGCAGCGCCTGAAGGGCGCTTTCGACCCCCATAACCAGCTCAACCCAGGCAAGATCTGCACCCCTCCAGACAGTGCCGAAGGGCTGATCAAGGTCAACGAGGCGCCCCTGCGTGGCGACTTCGACCGGACCATCGACGAGCGGGTCTGGCAGAGCTTCGGCAGCGCCGTGCACTGCAACGGCAACGGTGCCTGCTACAACTACGACCCCAACGACGCCATGTGCCCATCGTGGAAAGCCACCCGCGAGCGCCAGCACTCCCCCAAGGGCCGTGCCTCACTGATCCGCGAGTGGCTGCGCCTGCAAGGGGTGGCCAACGTCGACGTACTCGCCGCCGCCCGCAAGCCCGCCTCCTGGCTCAAGGGCCTGCCGGCGCGACTACGCAACAATCGCGCGCGCCAGCAAGGGCACGAGGACTTTTCCCACGAAGTGTATGAGGCCATGGCGGGCTGCCTGGCGTGCAAATCCTGCGCGGGGCAGTGCCCGATCAAGGTCAACGTGCCGGAGTTCCGTTCGCGCTTTCTCGAGCTCTATCACGGCCGCTACCAGCGCCCGCTGCGCGACTACCTGATCGGCTCGTTGGAATTCACCATTCCATACATGGCGTACGCACCGGGCCTGTACAACGCGGTAATGGGCTCAAGATGGGTCAGCAAGCTGCTGTCGGACCAGGTCGGCATGGTCGACAGTCCCTTGATCAGCCGCTTCAACCTGCAATCCACCCTGACCCGTTGCCGCGTCGGCGTGGCCTCTGTGCCGGCCCTGCGCGAGCTGACCCCGGCCCAGCGTGAGCGCAGCATCGTCCTGGTCCAGGATGCCTTCACCCGCTACTTCGAGACGCCATTGCTGGCGACTTTCATCGACCTGGCCCATCGTCTTGGGCATCGGGTGTTCCTCGCGCCCTACAGCGCCAACGGCAAGCCGCTGCACGTACAAGGCTTCCTCGGCGCCTTTGCCAAGGCAGCGCTGCGCAATGCCGGCCAGCTCAAGGCCCTGGCCGATTGCGGCGTGCCGCTGGTGGGCCTGGATCCGGCCATGACCCTGGTCTACCGCCAGGAGTACCCGAAGGTACCGGGGCTGGAGGATTGTCCGAAAGTGCTGCTGCCACAGGAATGGCTGATGGATGTGCTGCCTGAACAGGCCGCGGTCGAAGCCGGCAGCTTCCGCCTGATGGCCCACTGCACCGAAAAGACCAACGTGCCGGCCAGTACCCGCCAATGGGAGCAGGTGTTCGCACGCTTGGGCCTGAATCTGGTCACCGAGGCAACCGGTTGCTGCGGCATGTCGGGTACCTACGGCCACGAAGCACGCAACCAGGACAACTCGCGGATCATCTTCGAGCAGTCCTGGGCGACCAAGCTGGACAAGGACGGCGAGGCACTGGCCACCGGCTACTCCTGCCGCAGTCAGGTCAAGCGCCTGGCTGACCGGCAACTGCGTCATCCGCTGGAAGTGCTGCTGCAAAAGGTTCTCCTTGAGAAACCACGGCAGAGCCCGCCGAAGGCCGACGCACCCTGAACCAGGCCGCGTACAGTGCCGGAACGAAGAAGATGGTCAATAGCGTGGCCACGGTGAGACCGCCCATGATCGCGATCGCCATCGGCCCCCAGAACACGCTGCGGGTCAGCGGGATCATCGCCAGCACCGTGGCCAGCGCCGTCAGGATCACCGGACGGGTTCGATGGATTGCGGCGTCCAACACCGCATTCCACGGGTCGCGTCCTTCTTCGATCTCGATCCGCACCTGGTCAATCAGAATCACCGAGTTGCGCATGATCATGCCGCCGAGGGCGATGATGCCCAGGATCGCTACGAATCCCAGTGGCGCGTGGAACACCAGTAGCGCCGGTACCACGCCGATCAGGCCCAGCGGCGCGGTCAGCACCACCATCAACATGCGTGAGAAGTCCTGCAATTGAAGCATCAGCAGCAGCAAGATGCTCACCAGCATCAGTGGCGCCACCGCCAACAGCGCCTGGTTGGCCTTGTCGCTCTCCTCCACTGCACCGCCCACGTCAATGCGGTAGCCCGAGGGCAGCTTCGCCTCGATGTCCTTGAGCAACGGCTGAATCTCCTGCGTCACCGACACCCCCTGCTCGCCGTCCTTCACATCGGCACGAACAGTGATCGCCATGTCACGGTTACGACGCCACAGTACCGGCTCTTCAAGCTCGTTGCCTAGATGGGCGACCTCCGACAGCGGCACCACGGTCCCACTACGGGTGTACAGGTTGATGTCCTTCAGCGTGTCGAGGTTCAGGCGTTCCTCGGGCACGGCACGGGCGACGATATCGATCAGGTCCTCGTGCTCGCGCAGCTGCGACAGGGTCGCGCCGTTCATCGCGGTCTGGGTTGCCAACGATACGTCAGCCGGCGTGAGGCCCAACGCACGCGCCTTGTCCTGGTCCAACGCCACCTTCAGTGTTCGCACCGGGTCGTTCCAGTCGAGCTGGACGTCACGTACCTTCGCATTCGAGGCCACCACGTGCTCCACCTCACGGGCGATCTTGCGCACCCTCTGCGTGTCAGGACCCACGATGCGAAACTGCACCGGGAAACCGACCGGCGGCCCCAGCTCCAGCCGGGTAACCCGCACCCAGACCTGTGGGAACTGCTGATCGACCGAGGCCACCAAGCGCGAACGGACTCGCTCCCGCGCCTCCAGGTCCTTGGTCATCACGACGAGCTGGGCAAAGCCCGGGTTGGGCAGCTCGGGGTTGAGCGCCAGATAGAAACGGGGCGCGCCGGCACCGGTGTAAGCGGTGTAGAACTTGACGTCCTCGTCCTTGGCCAGCACCGTTTCCATACGCTTGACCTGCTCGGCTGTCGCCGCGAAAGAGGAGCCTTCCTTCATACGCAGGTCGACGACCAGTTCGGGACGTGAACTGCTGGGAAAGAACTGTTGCGGCACAAACTTCAAGCCCATCAGCGCCAGGACCAGAGCACCCAGCGTCACGCCGATGACCACCCAGCGACGCTCAATGGCCCGGTCGATCATAACCCGCAGCTTGCGGAACAATCGGGTGTCATACGGGTCGCCGGCATGTTGGTGCTTGCCGAAGTCCTTGGGCAGCATCTTGACCGCGAGGTAAGGCGTGAAGATGCCCGAGCAGATCCACGAGAACACCACCGCTGCGCCGACAATCCAGAAGATGCCACCGGCATATTCGCCCGTGGTCGATTTCGACAGACCGATCGGCATGAACCCGGCGACGGTGATCAGCGCACCGGTCAGGCGTGGCATGGCGGTGGACTGGTAGGAAAAGGACGCCGCCTTCACGCGGTCCCAGCCCGCCTCCATCTTCACCAGCATCATCTCGATTGCGATGATCGCATCATCGACCAGCAGGCCCAGCGCGATAATCAGCGAGCCGAGGGAAATACGCTCCAGGTTCCACCCCATCGCCAGCATCAATATCGCGACGCCACCCAGCACCAGCGGCACCGAGGTCGCAACCACAAGACCGGTACGCCAGCCCAGGCTTGCCAGGCTGACGGCAATCACGATGACCAGCGCTTCGACAAGCGAACGCCCGAAGTCCCAGACCGCATCCTTCACCGTGGTGGGCTGGTCGGCCACCCGCTCCAGCTCGACGCCATGGGGCAACTCGGACTGGATCTTCGCGACCTCCACGTCCATCGCCTTACCCAGCTCGACGACGTTGCCGTCGTCGGTCATCGAGATACCGAGCATCAGCACCGGCTGGCCGTTGTGACGTACGGTGTAGGTCGGCGGATCCTCATAACCGCGCTTGATGGTGGTAAAGTCGCCCAGCTTGAGCATCCGGCCGCCCGCCGCAACAGGCACATTGCGAATGTCGTCGTCGCTGGCAAACTGGCCACTTACCCGCACGACTACGCGATCCCCTTGCGTGTCGATCTGTCCCGCCGCCTGCAGGGCGTTCTGCGCCCGCAAGCTTTCGGCGATCGCCAGCGGCGTGATGCCCAGCGCGGCCAGACGCTCGTGGGAAAACTCGACGTAGACACGCTTGGCCTGCTCGCCGACCAGGTCCACCTTCTTGACCATCGGCACCTTCAGCAGACGGCGCTTGATGTCCTCGGCCGCATTCGACAGGTCGGCGTGGTCGATGCCGTCGCCCTTGACGGCGTACATCAGGCCGTACACGTCGCCATATTCGTCGTTGACCACCGGACCGGTCACACCGTCAGGCAGCTCCAGGCGCAAGTCGTTGAGTTTCTTGCGTGCCTGATACCAGGCCTCGCGCTGGTCGGCCTTCGAGGTGCCGCCGCGCACGGTCAGGGTCATGCCGCCGTAGCCCTGCCGAGCGAAGGTGACGACCTTTTCGAAGTGGTCGATCTGCTCGAACTTCTTCTCCATGCGGTTCAGGACTTCGTCCTGTATCTGCTGGGCGGTCGCGCCCGGCCAGACGACACCGGCGGTCATCGACGGCACCGAAAAGCTCGGGTCTTCGAGCTGGCCAAGCTTGGTGAAGCTGAACAGGCCGGCCACTGCAACAATGAGAAGCAGGAACAGGACGATGGCGCGGTGACGCAGCGCCCAATCGGTGAGGTTGAAGTTGTTCATCGCGTAACCACTGCCTTCGTTTCATGGGAAACAGCACCTGGCAGTGTCACTTTCAGGCCAGGCGCCATTTTCTGTACACCGGCGGTCACGACAAGCGCACCAGCCGCCGGGCCGGAGACGAGCACCTCGTCATTGCGATAGCCCCACACCGCCACCTGCACCAGTTCGACGGTGCCGACCGATTCCTTATCCGTCGGCGTGACCACCCACAGCGCCGGCTGTCCGGCGATTTGCGTCAGCGCCGTGGCCGGCACCGCCGCCACCGAGAGCCCCGCCATCTTGCGCTCGACCTGCAAGGTGGCGGTCGCACCGAGCGGCAATGGCTGAGCGCCCAGGAGTTTCATGCGCGCGCGGTAGGTACGCGTCTGCGGCGCCGCTTGCGGCGACAGTTCGCGCAAGCCGACCTCGAAGGTCTTGTCCGGCGCGCTGGCCAGTGAGGCCTTGAAGGCTGACTGCTTGAATGCAGCCAGTTGATCCTCCGGCACATCGACAACGATCTCGGGCATGCCAGGGTCGGCGATCGAAACCACCTCCGCTCCCGGCGTCACGACCTGCCCGACCTCGAAATGCACGGCCGTGACCACACCGCTCCACGAAGCGCGCAGCACCGAGTAGTTGAGTCGGTTACGCGCCAGCTCGAGCTTGCGTGCCTCGCCCTCGGCGTTCGCCCGGGAGGTCTCGGCACTGGTCCGCGCACGCTCGTCGTCAGCCACGCTGACCGAGCCATCGGCCTTCAGTGCGCCCAGGCGCTGGTGGTCCGAGTCAGCCTGACGGGCCTGCGCGACAGCGGCGGTCCACGACTGCCGCGCCGCCTCCACGGCCAGTCGGTAGTCGCTGTCGTCGAGCGTGGCGAGCACGTCGCCCTCGTGCACGAATTGGCCGACCTCGACCTTGCGTTGGACGACCTTGCCGTCCACCCGGAAAGCCTGGCTCACTTCATGGCGCGACTGCACGGTGCCGACATAACGGTTGGCTTCGTGGGCGCCTTCATAGCGCAGTTCGACGGTACGTACGGGACGCAGCGCCTGCACCGGCGGTTGCTCCGGACTGCATGCGCAGAGTAGCGCGGCGACGGCGATAGAGCCGACTGCAGCAATTGAGTTCTTCAAGACCATTCCTCGTTGTAGGCGACGGGATTCAGGAAAGTGGGTGGACAGCGGCGGCCGTTACGGTGGAAGGCGCGGGTTCGAAGACCTGCCAGCCTCCGCCCAGCGCCTTGTAAAGCTGTACGCTGTCGAGCAGCAGACGGGTGTTGCTGTCGTTGGCGTTCAAGCGCATCGTCAGGCGCACACGGTGCGCGTCCAGCAGCGGCAGCAGGTCGATCTGGCCATGGTCGTAGAGCGATTGAGCGCGGCCCAGCGCGGAATCCGCGGCCGCGACAGCCGACTGCAGCGAGGCCGAGCGCTGGCGTTCATGGGAAAGGCCGACCAGTGAGTTCTCGACGTCTTCGAGCGCATGCGCGATGCCGTCCTCGGTACGCAGCAGCGCTTCGCGCTGGCCGCTCTCCGCGACGTCGTTGATGGCACGGGTGCGCCCGGCGTTGAACAGCGGCATCGTCAACAGGGCCGCCACATTGGTATAGCGGGCAGCGCCCAGCCCCACACCGTTCAGCTCCAGCCCCTGGTTGCCGTAGGAGGCACCGAGGAACAGGCGCGGGAACCATTCGGCGGCAGCCTGCTGGCGGCGCGCGTTGGCCGCATCCAGTTGCGCCATCGACTCCAGCACGTCGGGGCGACGCTGCAGCAGCGTGGCCGGCTGCCCGGGCTGCGGCTGAGGTACAAGCACATCGCCGTGCGAGGGCACGATGGCGGCGGCATTAAAGGCCTGGTCACCGATCAGTACGGCGATGCGATGACGCGACACCGCCGCCAGCGTTTCCAGTGGCGGAATCTGTGCGCGCGCGGATTCGGCGTCGGCCCGCGCACGCTCTACGTCGAAGGCGGTTGCCAGCCCCACCCGCTGGCGCGCGGTGACCAGGCGCAACGTCTCATCCTGCATCGCCGACATGGCCCGCAGCGTATCGACCTGGCGCAAAGCACCGACCAGCGTGAAGTAGTGGCTGGCAACATCGCTCATCACCAGCAGGCGCACACCGCGCACGCTGTGTTCCGCGGCCAGCGCCTGCGCCTGGGCGGCGCTCGCGCCAGCCCGAAGACGACCGCTCAGGTCAAGCTCCCAGGAAACGTCCAGACCCACACCGCCACTCTTGACGTCGGGATAGCCCGCCTTGGTGGCGGCACTGTATCCAGTGCTGTGGTCGATGCCGGAGGCGGACCCGCTGACGCTCGGAAACAGCCAGGAACGACTGATTGTCTCGCCGGCACGTGCGGCGCAGAGGCGCTCGGAGGCGATCTTGATATCGCGGTTCTCGCGCATCGCGCGGCGTACCAGATCCGTTAGAACCGGATCCTTGAAGGCCTCCCACCACGCGGCCTCGGGCTCCATCTCGGAGGCCGTGGCCGCGGCGAACTTGGCCGGCAGGTCCAGCGATGGCGCGACGACGGGAGTGGAGCACCCCGTCAAGGCCAGCGTGATCGACACGGCAAGCGCCGCCGCCCAGGCGGGGCCGGCCAGGCAATCGGCAGAGTGGCGGGTCGTCTGCCCACCATGGCGGGTCAGCGAAAGAAAAGGGTGAAGTCGCGACATCGGATTGGACTCGGGTAAATTCGAGATGACGCCAGCATAGGGACCACAGCGCGCAAAGTTGTCAGCCAAGCGTCGCGATTCGGTCGCCCTGTCGAGCGTTCTTTCGGGGATGAGGCGTCACTCGCCGGCGGCGTCCGCTGTACGCTCGGCGGCTATCGACGCAAGGTCGCCAGTGATCGACGCCAACAGTTCTTCAGCGCAGGAAAACTCGCACTGATGGCCGGTCACCAGATTTTCGAGGCGCCCCGCAAGGGCCCCCGGTGTCGCGTCGCTACGCAGCTTCACCACATAGGTGCGGCGGTTCGGGTATTTGGATTCAGGATTCAGGACCATTGCAGAGCACCGATCAAAGAGGTTCGACGGCAGCCTAAACCGGTCCCCGGATCGAGTTGTAAGCAAAGGGTCAGAGTCCGGTCGCGACCGGTCTCGTGCAAAACACCGACGCCACCGGGGTCCGACTGCTGCAGGCGCTGTCAAGCCGGAACAGCCACCTGTAGCAGCAAGCGCGCGCGCTTCATTGGCTCGGTTCCTTCGGCTTCCGGCAGCTGCTCGACCAGCGTTGCCAGGGCCTGACGCTCCTTGTCCGTGGCGTCGCACTGTGCGCACAGCTCGACAAGCGCGAGCAACTCCAGCCACGGCGCCCCCTGGGCACGCGCCTCCCCTACCGAGCGACGCACCGCGACACCGCTGGCATAGGGGCAGCCCTGAGCCCGCGCTATCGCCGCGTCCAACAGGAACAGCTGCGGCAGATACACCCGCTCACCCAGTTCGTCCGCCACTCGAAGCGCCTCCTCCAGCTCGGCTTTCGCGGTGTCGCAATCGCCCGCCAGCAGCATGGCCTCGGCCGCGTAGCCAAGCACCTCGCTGGTACCGGAGCGCATGCCGAGTCCGGCATGCTCTTCGAAGGCCGCGCGGATGCGACGGTAGCCATCGCCCGGCGAACCGTTGCGCGCGTCGGCCCAGCCACGCCACCAACGGCAAGGTGCGTGCCCCAGCGCGAGCGAGTGCTCATCGACCAGCGCCCGCATAGCGTCGGCCAATGCGGCCACGCGCAGCGTGTTGTCCATCCGCACCTCGATCAGCACCTCCTGCCAGGCGGCGACCAGGCTGGTCATCGGCTGACGTAGCGCCTGCGCACGCGCCCGGGCCCGCTGCAAGCAGGATCGAGCCTGCACGAGCGAACCGGAACGCAGCAGTTCAAGGGCCAGCATGCCAAGCAGCGTGACCTGGGCATCCGCCGCGAAGATCTCGCTCGCCCGGATGTCCAACGGCCCGGCGATCGCCAGGGCGCGCTCGATCCAGCCGCGGGCGGCCTGCGTATCGCCTTGAAGATGGAACACTTCGCCGTATACGACACAGGCGGCCAACATCAATAACGGATCGTCCGATCCGGACGACAGCGCTTCGGCACGCGCCGCCACCGCCAGTGCCTGCGCATAGTCGCCACGCAGGCTCAGCAAGTAACCGAACCCGTGCAACAGGCGTCCACGCATCGGATGTTCGGGTACCCCTGCCAGTAATGAATAGGCGCGGCCGAAGGCGTCAGCGGCTTCGTGACCGACGCCGAGGGTTTGAAACGCCGCCACGCCTTGCAGCGTGGCCAAGGTGATTTCAAGCGCATCGCGTTCCGCCCCGGCAGGCACTTGCCGCAGCAGGATCAACGCCTGCTGGGTGAGGCCGAGCGTCGAGGCCGGACTGAAGTGCGACAGCGCCGTCTCCGCGGCTTCGGCGTAATAGCGCAGCGCGGTCATCGGTTGCCGGGCCCGCTCGAAGTGCATCGCCAGCTCGGACGCCGCGACCGGCACACCGAGCGACCGCTCACGCTCAAGGGCAACACCGACCTGACGATGGAGCTGAACGCGCAGTGAAAGTGGCGTACGGTCGTACAGGACCTGGCGCAAGAGCGCATGCCGGAACGCGTAAGGGAGCGCCGATGCATCGCCACTGTCGGCGCTCCGCGACCGCGTGAGCCACATCCGCCCGCGAACCAGCGCCTCGCAGGCATGGGCCAACGAAGCGAGGTCGCGCTCGAGGACCAGCGCAAGCGTTTCCACCCGGAAATCGCCTCGACATATCGCCGCCGCCGAGAGCAGGTCACGCTCTTCCCCGGCGAGCTTGGCAATATAGTGGTCGATGATGGCCGCCAGATTTTCGGGAACCGCCTGGTTTGCCAGCCGAGCCTCGACGGTGGCGTCATCGGCCGAACCCTCCATCACTTCGCTGAGGAGCGACGACACGAACAGTGGCACGCCGTCGGTGCGATCGTGCAGCGCACGCACGAACGCTTCGTCGCGGGCGAGCGAAAGCGAACGCCCAGCGACATAATCGGCGATCTCGGTCTCCGAAAACGGATCGAGCACCACCTCCTCGCATAACCGCTGCAAGCGAAGTTCGTGACGCAACGAACTGAGCGGGTGGTCGAGTGCCACCACCTCGGCGACGCGAAAACTCGCCAACCACATCAAGCGGATGCGACCGCGTCGCCGGGCGATGTAGTCGATGAGCTGAATGGTCGCCCTGTCGCTCCAATGCAGGTCTTCGGTGACCAGCAACAAGGGGCGCTGTTCCGTGTAGCGCTCCAGCAACTCGCCCATTTCCCGCAGCATGCGCTCCGGGCCGACACCGGCGAGCTCGTGTCGCAACGCATCGCGCTCCTGTGCGCTACTCAGCCACGGCAGCTGAAACAGCCAGGTCGGTGCCACGGCGCGCAAAAGCGTCGGCAGCGCCGGGTCGACGCGGCACAAACCGGCAATGGCCTCCAACACCGGCAGGTACGGTTCGCCCGTACCGAAGTGCTCCACACAATGACCGCGCGCGCAGGTGACACCGTCAAGGCCGGCAATGAAATGCTCGATCAGCGTGGTCTTGCCGATCCCCGGCTCGCCGGCGAGCCAGAGCACGGCACGCTGACCGCCTTGTGCCTGGTCCCAAGCCCGTTGCAAGCGCGAAAGCGAAGCGACGCGACCGACGAACGGAGTCGGCTGCGCGTCAGCCTCCGGCGCTCTCGAAGGGGACATGGGCGTCAACGGCGTCGGGGACGGTGTGGCAATGAAGCGATAGCCGCGCCGCGACACCGTCTCGATAAATCGCGGCTGCCGGGGCGTGTCCCCCAATGCCGTGCGCAGATCGCTGATAGCGGTCTTCAACACCGACTCGCTGACGAATCGGTGCCCCCAGACCGCGTCGAGCAATGCGTCCTTGCTCAGCAGCAATCCCGGTTGGCGCGCAAGCACGCACAGCAATGTGAAAGGTGTGGGCGCCAGCGCCACGGCCTCGCCATTACTCGACAAACGGGCATTGGCCTCATCGAGTTCAAAACCGACAAAGCGGATCCGGAGTGGATTCGGATGACACGGCGCACGCACCACAGGCGACTCCTACAGGCTCAGATGAAAACAGTTGGGCGTTCCATGCTGGCAAAAGAGCGACCATACAATAATGACACATCAATCAATATTGAAACAAATCTCATTTTTGCATAACCTGATGCTGCCTGAGGATGAAACGTCGCGTTTCACGACCACAAACAACCACAACAAGGGCTCGGTATGAACAACAAGAAAGCAGGCGAACTGCCGCCAAGCGCAGTCGACGTACTGATCGTGGGCTACGGCCCGGTAGGTGCAACGCTCGCGGCACTGCTGGGACGCTACGGCATAACGACGCTGGTTCTGGACAAGAGCCATGAGATCCTGCTGATGCCCCGCGCCATCGCCCTGGACAACGAGGCGTTGCGCATCCTGCAACTCGCCGGATTGACGGAGGACGCTTTCGAGAAGATCGTGATCCCCGAAGTGCGGATGCGCTCCCCGGTCCTCGGGGATTTCGGTCGCGCCAATACCACCGGATGCATTGACGGCCACCCAAAACTGGTGACGTTCTATCAGCCCGACCTTGAGCAGGCGATGCGAGAACAGGTCTCGCGGTTCGAGTCGGTGACCAGCCTGGGAGGCTTCGAACTCGAACGCCTGATCGAGGAGCCGGGCTATGTCCTCGCCTCCGTACGGGACCAGGAGGGTCAAGTCCACTCTATTCGCGCCCGGTACCTGGTGGGTGCGGATGGCGCAAGCTCCAGGGTCAGAACCTTGATCGGCCAGGACTTCGAAGGAGAGACCTACGCCGAGGACTGGCTGATTGTCGATGCCGGTAATCGGCACCGTTCAGCGATCGACCATATCGAGTTCCTTTGCAATCCAGAACGCCCCACGCCGCACATGCCCGCACCTGGTGGAAGGGAGCGCTGGGAGTTCATGCTGCAACCGGGTGAGACGCGGGAGGAAATGGAAAATCCGGAAACCATCGCCAGGCTGATTGCGCCCTGGGTCGATCCGCAACAGCTCAAGATCGAGCGCAAGGCGGTCTATCGATTCCATGCGCGTTGCTGCAACCGCTTTAGCAAGGGACGCGTCTTTCTTGCAGGCGATGCCGCCCACATCACGCCCCCTTTCGTCGGCCAGGGCCTGGTCGCCGGGCTTCGCGATGTCGCCAACCTGGCCTGGAAGCTCGCCTGGGTCCTGCGCGGCCAGGCCTCGGCGTCGGTGTTGAACTCCTATGACGAAGAACGCCGGCCGCATGCAAAGGCCATGATCGATATGGCCAAGCTCATGGGACGCCTGGTCATGCCCAGGAACAAGCTGGCGGCCTTCTTCACCCATGGCCTGATGCGCCTGCTTGCGTTGACGCCGGCCACCCGGAAATACTTCGAGGAGCTGGACATCAAACCGAAGAACATTTTCAAGAACGGTCTTTTCGCCCCCCATCGCCGCGGCGACAAACTGGTTCGCGGAGGACTCTTTCCCCAGGCCTGGGTTCGCAACGCCCAACAACAGGTTCATCTGAGTGACGATGCGCTCGGGGACCACCTCACCCTGATCGGATTTGGCGTTGACCCGTTGTCACGGCTATCCGCCGATCAGATCGGCGCCTGGAAAAAAGCCGGCGGCAACTTCCTGCACATCGGCTCATGCGGTCAGCGCCCGGAGGGCGATTGCGCCTTCATCGAGGACCTGAGCCATGGCCTCCTGCCGCTGGCGGCCAAGGGCACCCTGGTCGTGGTACGTCCCGACCGCCTCATCATGCACCATGCTCCCGGCGCTGAAGCCGGCCAACTGGTTCAAACCTGCATTGACCTGATGGCGAGCCGTGGCTCCATTGTTGATAGCGTTTCCGTTACCATCAGCGAGCCTCCCCGATTACGAGCCTGAGAATGCCCTCTTCCACCCCTGCTGCAGAATCAGTCGCCCCCCAAGCGCTCACGCGAGGCCACAAAAAGCGCGAGCGCACCCGTCGCGGCCTGGTGGATGCAGCACAACGCCTTGTTGCGCGCAAGGAGGTGGGGGAGATCGCCCTGTTCGAGGTCGCCGCGGAGGCGGCGGTCTCCAACGGCACCATCTACAACTACTTCCGCACTCGCGACGAAGTGCTTGAGGCGGTGGGCATCGCCATGGCCACCGAGTTCTCCGATACCATCTCCGCCCTGAGTACAGGCGTGCACAGCGGCGCCCAGCGGCTGTCCATCGGTGTGCGCATGTTCATCGGTCGGGCTGCCGATGACCACCCGTGGGCCAGTGCGCTTCTGCGCATCATTCATTTCGGCCAGGCCACGCGCTCGCGATTGGCCGCCCATGTGCTGGATGACCTGCGCGAAGGCCGTCGTGAGGGCGCTTTTGCTTTCGAAGACGAAGGCATCGCCCTGGACCTGGTGCTGTCATGCACGACCGGGGCAATGCGCGCCATTGTCGAGGGGCGCATGGAGGCGGAGCACGACATCCAGGTCGCCGAAATGATCCTCAAGGCTCTGGGGGCTACACCTGCAAAAGCCAGGAAAATCGCCAGCCTGCCGCTCCCCGCCCTGGCAGCGGTCGACCAGGATCCAGAGCCCTCATAAAATGAACACAAATGTTCAAAATCTCACAGGCACGACAGCCAAAAAACCAATAACCAGCCCCTATTAACGCCCGTAGATACAGGGATCCCGATAAAAAACATTCTCCAGCTCAAAAAAGTCGTTGACCATAATTGAACACGAGTGTTCAATACATTCTCAGACGAGCCTGGAGATAAAGCGTGGAATCCCTGAATCCGGTACAACGGCGCATCCATCAAGCCGCCCTTCGCCTCTTCGCCGAGCGCGGCGCCATTGACGTGAGTATCAGCGATCTTGCACTTGAGGCTGGCGTTGCTCGCGGGACGATCTACAGCAACGTGAAAAGCATGGAGCAGCTGTTCGAAGCGGTTGCGGCCCATCTCAGCGCTGAAATGCACGAACGGGTCAACAAAAGTTTCGAGACCCTCACCCACCCTGCTCACCGCCTTGCCAACGGCATCCGCTTCTTCATCCGGCGCACGCATGAGGAGCCGCAGTGGGGCACCTTCATTCATCGATTCGCGATGAGTAACGCCTCGCTACGCGAGATGTTCGCCAGCCAGGCCACGAAGGACTTGTTGGAGGGGCTTGCCGGCGGGTGCTACAGCTTCAGAGAAGAGCAACTGCTCTCGGTCATCACGCTGATCTCCAGCAGTGTACTGGGCGCGATGTTCCTGGTGCTGGAAGGTCATAGAACCTGGCGCGATGCGGGTGCCGACACCGCGGAATTCGTGCTCCGGGCACTGGGAGTACCTGCACAGGAGGCTGGACGACTGGCGACCGAGGAACTGCCCGCGCTCCTCGCGCTCGACTAGCCCTTCACTGCCGAGATGGTTTTCACCCCTGCTATGCATGGGGCGGGGCGCGGCTTTGCCCGAAAAAAGTTCGGAGAGGAAAAACAATGAATAATAGTACCGCAGTACCTCGACTGAAGACGCTGCAACCTGCCCGGCACCCTGCCCCGACAGTCAAGGCCCAACGTCTTACCCACCTCATCTTCGAGCGACCGGACCTTGATGACGCGGCACGCTTTCTGAGTGACTTCGGCCTGACCATCAGTCACCAGGATGCCGATACGCTTTATCTCCGGGCAGCCGACCCCACACCCTACTGCTACCGCATTCATCGGGGCGCCCAGGCACGCTTTCTCGGCTTCGGACTGGAAGTTCGCAGCGAGGCTGATCTGGATCGCCTGGCCGAGACCGAGGGGGCTTCGCCCGTCGAGCCCATCACGCATCCGGGTATCGGCAAACAGGTCCGGCTGCGGGATCCCTCCGGATTCATTGTGGAAGCCATCCATGGACAGTCCGCCAGCGATCCCCTGCCGCACAGGTCCGCGCTTGCGTTCAATCTCGCGGACAAGCAGCCACGCATCAACAAGGCTCAGCGGCCCCCGGTAGCGCCCCCGGAAGTACTGCGCCTCGGCCATGTCGTCATCGAGGTTGCCGATTACCAAGCCACCTGCGCCTGGTATACGCAGCATTTCGGACTGATTCCCAGCGATATACAGGTTCTCCCGGATGGCACCCCCATCGTCACGTTCATGCGCCTGGACCGCGGCGAGATTCCGACGGACCACCACACCCTCGCCATTGCCCAGGGATTCACGGCGACCTACAGCCACAGCGCCTATGAGCTGGTCGATGCCGATGCCGTGGGCATGGGTCAACGCGTCCTGCGGGAGCAAGGCTGGCAGCACGCATGGGGAATCGGCCGGCACATTCTGGGTAGCCAAATCTTCGACTACTGGCAGGACCCATGGGGTGACAAGCACGAACACTACTGTGACGGCGACATTTTCACTTCCACGCAGCCCACCGGCATTCATGCGGTCAGCCGCGAGGCCATGGCGCAATGGGGGCAACGCATGCCCAAGAGCTTCACGCAGCCAAAGCTGACGCTGGTCAATCTGCGCGCTCTGATTCGCAATCTGCGACACAGCCCGGACTTGACGCTACGCAAGCTCATGACGCTTTTCCGCCTGTTCGGATAAGACCGTCTGCCCGATGCGCTGGAGCAGGCTGCCCGTGCGCCCCTGCCCCACATTGGCCCAGTACAACAACTCCGCCCGACAAAACGGGCGAACGATGCTTCAGGAGTGCCTTCAATGCCCGCTGTCCATATTGTCCGCTTCGAATATCAAGATGCCGTCCATTGGGGGGTCATACGTCAGAACCTGATCACGCCGATTCCAGGAAACTTTGCCACGACCGGCGAGTTCATCGGCCAGAACAGTATCGACGACCTGCTTCAACTGAAGGGCGTCGAGCTGGCCGAGAACGAAGTCAAACTGCTGTCCCCGGTAACCCGTAATCAGCAGTTCGTTTGCCAGGGCGCCAACTACCGCCAGCACATGATCGAGTCGGGCATGGACCCCGATGCGAAGAACTTCAACATGATCTTCACCAAAGCGACGAGCTGCCTGGTGGCGGCGGACAGCGACTTGATCAAGCCGCGCAATGTGCGCTTCCTGGACTACGAAATCGAACTGGGCCTGGTGATGAAACGCGCGATCACCGGCCCCGTTTCCGTCACCGACGACAACCTGCATGAGTTCGTCGCCGGCGTCGTCATCGTCAACGACTACTCGGCCCGTGACATCCAGATTCCCCAGATGCAGTTCTACAAAGGCAAGAGCTTCCGTACCTTTGGCCCGGTCGGCCCCTACCTCTGCCTGCTGGGCCCCCAGGACATGCATTACCTGAAGGCGCTGCAACTGCGCCTGACAGTCAACGGCCAGGTGCGCCAAAGCGACAGTACCGCCAACCTGGTCTACGGCCCCGCGGAAACCCTGACAGAGCTCTCATCCGTTCAAGATCTTGCCCCAGGAGACCTGCTTGCCACCGGCACGCCGGCTGGCTGCGCCCTGAGCGTCCCCTCCCCCGGCAAGCAACGTATCGCGGCCCTGCTACCGGAAGCCGCCAAGTGGAAAATGTTCCTCAAGGTCCAGGAGAAACGCTCTCAATATCTCAAGCCAGGCGACCAGGTCGAGGCGCATATTCGTAGCACCGACGGCTTGATCGACCTGGGTGTCCAGCGCAACCGGGTAGTGGGAGAACGCTGATGACCGTGCAGAGCCTGGCAGACATCAGCAGCCTCGAACAAGTCCCGCTTTCGGAGCGTGGATTACCCTCGAGCACCTATGAAGCCTTGCGCCGTGCCGCCGAATGCAATCCTCGGGCGCCGGCACTGAGCTTCGTTCCCGATGCGATCGACTTCAAACGCACCTTCGAATGGAACTACACCCAGCTCTTCGCGCAGATAACCCGCGCGGCGAATGCCTTCCACGACCTGGGCATCGTGCCAGGGGAAGTGCTCGCCTTTATCCTGCCCAACCTGCCAGAGACCCATTTCACCATCTGGGGCGGCGAAGCGGCGGGGATCGTCATGGCGATCAACCCATTGCTGGAAGCGAAGCAGATCGCCAACCTGCTGCATTCGGCCAAAGCCACCGTGGTGGTGACGCTGGCGCCCACCCTGGATAACAACCTGTGGGCCAAATTAGCTGGCCCGTTGAACGATCTCCCCGGAATCAGGCACATCGTCTGGGTCAGCATGGCGCCCTATGTCAGCGAACCTGAACGCGACACGCTCGCAAGCCTGGCGCGCAAGGCCCGCGCACTCCACAGCAATGCCGCGATCCACGATTTGCAGACGCTGCTGGAGGCCCAACCAGAGACTCACCTCAAGAGCGGCCGGCAAATCCGCCCGGAAGAACGCTCCTCCTACTTCTGTACCGGCGGCACCACCGGGCTCCCCAAGATTGCCGCGCGGACTCACGGCTCGGAAGTGTTCAACGCCTGGGCCATGGCCGCACATTTACAACCACGCGGCAGTGGCCAGGTGATCTTTTGCGGCCTGCCGCTCTTCCATGTCAACGGACAACTGGTCACGGGACTGATGCCCTGGACCCAAGGTGATCACGTGATCCTTGGCACGGCACAAGGCTATCGAGACCCGGGCGTTATCCCCCACTTCTGGGCGATGGTCGAACACTTCGGCATCAACTTCTTTTCCGGCGTGCCCACGGTCTACGCCGCCTTGCTCAGAAACGATCCGAGCAATCATGACCTGTCCAGCCTTCGTTATGCGCTGTGTGGCGCCGCGCCCATGCCAGTAGAACTCTTTCGAGAGTTCGAACGCCAGACCGGGGTACATATCCTGGAAGGTTACGGACTCACAGAGGGCGCCTGCGTCTCCTGCGTCAATCCGCCCCACGGTGAGCGACGTATTGGCTCCATCGGGATCCGCCTCGCCTATCAGGACATGCGCTTGGTGGTGCTGAATGATTCCGGGTTGTACCTGCGCGACGCCGACATCGACGAAGTCGGTCTGGTCACGATCGCCGGTCCCAACCTGTTCGACGGTTATCTGGAGCCGCACCACAATCAGGGCCTGTGGATCGATATCGACAGCCGACGCTGGCTGAATACCGGCGATCTGGGTCGCCAGGACGCACAGGGCTACCTGTGGCTGACCGGGCGCAAAAAAGAATTGATCATTCGTGGAGGTCACAACATCGACCCCAAGCAAATCGAGGAAACATTGCAGGCACATCCGGCGATTGCACTGGCTGCCGCCATTGGCTGTCCCGACGCCCACTCCGGGGAGGTCCCCGTCGCCTATGTCCAATTGAAGCCGGGACAATTGTGCACGACCGAAGAACTGCTGGCGTTCGCCCATCTCAACATCAGCGAACGCGCCGCCATCCCCAAACGAATTGAAATACTGAAGGAACTACCACTGACCGCGGTGGGCAAGATATTCAAACCAGCCCTGCAACAACGAGAGGTCGCCAACACCGTGCAGCAGGAGATCGGACACCTTGGGCTCTCCGGTATTGAGGTCAACGTCGTGCAAGATAATAACCGAGGACTTTTAGTTCGCATCCGAGCAGGCGCTCACCAAAAAATTCTTGCCCCTCTCCTGGGGTGTTACAGCTTTCAAGTTGACTGGATCGACTGAAAACAAGTCCAACTCTGCAATCCCGAACAATACCCCCTGACACTGAGCTGCCAGGGATTATCAAGCAATAGATCAAATC
This sequence comes from Pseudomonas batumici, assembly GCF_000820515.1. Classification (GTDB taxonomy): domain Bacteria; phylum Pseudomonadota; class Gammaproteobacteria; order Pseudomonadales; family Pseudomonadaceae; genus Aquipseudomonas; species Aquipseudomonas batumici. Next base: position 183,018 of record NZ_JXDG01000042.1, read on the forward strand.
CGACTTCCACCCAGAAGTACACGGAAAGGCGAAGCCTTGCCTGCGTCATCTGCCTGATGCAATCGACAAAAACAATAACGAGGTAAACATCATGAATCAGAAGCGTCGCGTAGCACCTTGTCTGGGCACTCACCAAACGCCCATTAGTTGGCTCAAACTGGTTTATACCGTTGCCATGATCGGCACGTCGACAACGGCACTGGCCAATGGCATTACGCTCAATGAGCAAAGCACCAGCAGTGCCGGGACCGCCTATGCGGGACGCTCGTCATCCGCGCTGGACGCCAGCACGATATATGGGAATCCCGCGGGGCTGACCAAGTTGCCCCGCAGCGAACTGAGCGGCGGTATCTCGGTCCTCGCGATCAAGGACAACATCAGCGACTCCCAGAGCAATGCCACAGGAACGAGCAAGGGCAACTCCGTCCCCTTGGCCGCCGTTCCCTTCGCCTATTTTTCAGCCCCCCTTGACGACCGTTTCTCGGCGGGCCTGGGGCTCTATGTTCCGTTCGGCCTGGTCAACAATTATGAGAGCAGCTTCCAAGGCCGCTATTTTGGCGCCTATAGCAAGACCGAGGCGATCACCCTGCAACCGACCCTCGCCTACCGAGTCAATGATTACGTCTCTATTGGTGGCGGTCCGACGCTGAACCGCTTCGATGCAAAGCTCCAGAACAATCTGGCCACCGGCGCCTTGAACAACGGCAAAGAGACATTGGTCACCATCAAGGGAGATGACACGGCCATTGGTTATAACCTTGGCGTCCTGTTTGACTTGAACGATGCAACCCGCTGGGGAGTGACTTATCACTCGAAGGTCAGCTATCACCTCAAAGGACAAACCGAGGTTGCCGATGCACCCGCAGCGCTTGGCCTGAACGGAAAATATAATGCCAGGATAGGTCTTGATACGCCTGAATCAATGGATACCTCCATTACTCATCATTTCAATGATCGCTGGACCGGATACCTGAGCACCGTCTGGACACGCTGGAGCCGTCTCGACAAATTCGAGGCCATCAATAGCGGTGTTTCCGCGGCCGGGCAGAGTTTCGGTCTAGGCCGTGTCGGCGAGACACTGAACTGGCACGACACCTGGGCTGGCGCGATCGGTGCATCCTATCAACTTGACCGGCAGTGGCTGCTGCGCGCCGGTTACTCCTACGACCCCTCCACTGTTCAAAATGCGGACCGCAGCGTGCGAATCCCGGTCGGCAACCGCAACTCCATAACCCTGGGTGCGGCTTTTTCGCCGAATGCGGATATGACCATAGACGTTGCTTATGGTTATATTTGGGACTCCACGGCCTCGGTGAGACAGTCGAATAACTCAGGTCTTCAACCGAGCTATAGTGCCAAATACGATAACAGTGCCAATGAATTGTCGGTGCAGTTGACCTATCGCTACTGATCGACAATAGACCTGACGGTAACCGGCATTTCTTCTAATGCCGGAACACCCTGATGGAGTTCAAGGCTGTCATTCCACAGTGCACGCACTCGCTCCTTGAGCATCAGCGCCTCATCCCAACGGTTACTGATGTCCGCACCATCAACTCCGGTAATGGCGTAAGGCGGTGGACCCAGCTCACACGTGAAGGACAGGCTATCGGGGGTGTTTGGGCGAGCCAACCAGTCTTCGATCCCATAGCGCCACCAGCCCAGGAAACGCTCCAACCAGGGTCGATGCTGGGCGAAACTCAAGGGCACCTGAATCTGTTCGCCATTGGCCACCCGGCCATGGAAACCCCAGCTATGACGCAGGATTTCATGGATCTGCTCGTCGTCTTCGGCAACGGCCGTCTCTGGCAACTCGCGACCCACGACATAGTGGGAAAGATCAGCCAACAACTTGAGGTCGGGCATCTCGGCAAGCAGGTCGAGGGTGAACAACAGGTCGCTGGTCAACCGGTAACGATGGGTTTCCAGGAGAATCGGAAAGTCCACCTGCTCGGCCAGGCGCTGCCACCCCTCGACCAGCCGGACAGCCTGGCCCAGGCTGCGCGGGCGCACATCCGCCTGCAAGGTGAGGTGATGGCAACCATGGCGACAGGCAACATCGAGCGCCGCTGCCAGGTCATCCACCGTTCGCGGAAAGACCTGGCCCTCGATCTGTAACCCGAGTCCCTTGGCGGCGGTACTCAAGCGCCTCGCGTGTTGCCCGCCCCAGAAATGGTCGGTGACGCCGTCAAAGCCGGCGGCAGCGATTTGCTCCAGCTGTGCCTCCAGGGGCAGGTCGCACTGACCACGGTGATCGAGCATCGCCCACAGGGACTGAAACACCAGAAATTCACGCATATCAACTCCGCAGCAAGGATTTGAGAGAAACGCCCGGATCGACCAGGAGCCGCATGTCCAGGGGAATGCGCGCAGCGATCAGGCGCTCGCACACCTTGATGTCCTTGGCGATGCTGTTACCCGGCCCCCAGGCGCAAGCCCCTTGCAAACGCCGCTCGCCATCCAGATGAAACAACAGGAAAGCGCCACCCGGAAGCTCGCGACTGGCACTGGGTTCGGTACCGGCGATCACCCCGACGGTCTGCAGCCCCCAGTCGTACTGATCGGACCAGAAACCGGGAATCATCTCGAAAGGCTGCCCGGCGCCCAGCAGGTTGAGCGCGGCATGACGCCCCTGGGCCTCGGCGTTGCGCCAGGTTTCCTGGCGCTGGAAAGCCCCTTGCGGGTGCAGCCGGAACTCACAGACATCGCCTGCGGCAAAGATGTCCGGCGCACTGCTGCGCAGTTGGGCGTCGACGCGAATGCCCTGGCCGACCTCAAGCCCGGCAGCCATGGCCAACTCGCTGTTCGGTTGCATGCCGATGCCCACCACCACCCAGTCGCAGAACAGCCGCTGGCCATCGACCAGTTGCACAGACTCAACCTGAGTAACGCCCTGCACCGCTTCAATGCCCACGTCCAGTCGGACATCCACGCCCTGGCTACGATGCAGTGCCAGCAGAACGCTGGACAACCGTTCCGGCAACACCCGAGCCGCCAGGCGCGGTCCGGCTTCGAGCAAAGTCACCGTGCAACCCAGGGCCCGGGCGGTGGCTGCAACTTCGAGCCCGATGAAGCCGCCGCCGATGATCACCAACCGGGTGCCGGGCCGTAACGAAGCCCGCAGCGCCAGCGCCTCGTCATGGGTACGCAGATAAAGCAGATTGAGCAGAGACTCGGGCACTGAGGCCAGTCTGCGCGAGCGCCCTCCCGTCGCCAGCAACAAACGGGCGTAATGCAGCCAACTGCCGTCGGCCAACTGCAGGCGATGCTGCTGCGGATCCAGGCATTGCACCGGGTTACCGGCCAGGTGTTCGATGCCCAGTTCGGCGAGCCGGGCCCTGTCGCACAGGCTGTAACCCGGCAGATCGACCGTGCCCTGCAACAGCCCTTTGGACAGCGGCGGACGTTCATAGGGCGGGTGAATCTCGTCGCCTATCAGGATCAGGCGACCGCTATAACCCTCGCCGCGCAGGGTCAGGGCCGCGCGGCCACCGGCGTGCCCGGCACCAACGATGACCAGTGGAGCATTGGCATGATTCATGGCACAGACTCCGTGCAGTCAAGCCGTGATGCCGAGCAGGACACGCCCCGCCTCGACCCGAACGTCATAGGTCTTGAGGTTGACGCACACCGGTGCGCCAAGGGCTTTGCCCGAGCGGTAGTCAAAACGCCCGTTGTGCTTGGGACACTCGATGACATGATCCATCACCAGGCCATCGGCCAGGTGAATGGACTCGTGGGTGCACAGGCCCGCCGTGGCGAAAAACTCGCCGTCGGCGGAGCGGTAGACGGCATAGGTGTGCTGGCCATGGTCGAAACGAATGACGTCTTCTTCATGGATATCGCCCACGGCACATACATCGATCCATTGATCGGTCATGGTGTTTTCTCTGGTAGGGGTACGGACAGGAAGGTGTCAGGCCGACGTTGCTTCAGGTTCTGCCTGGACGGTGGCGGTCGGCGCTGCGGGTTGTGGCAACGGACGACAGACGAAATGGCTCGGGTCCTTGCGCTGCTTCCAGAGGGTCGGGATGATTTCCCTGAAGGCCTCGGGCAGGCTGCCGTAAGGCGGCGGGCAGTCGTGACGGATCTCCTCGTGAAGCTGCGCCAGCGCATGAAACGGCACCATCGGATACATGTGATGCTCCAGGTGATAGTTCATGTTGAGGTACAGAAAGCGCAGCAGCGGGTTCATGTAGATCGTGCGGCAGTTGCTGCGGTGATCGAGCACGTCCTCAGCCAGGCCGACATGCTGCGACAGGCCGAACAGGTAGGACAGCCAACCGCCGTAGAGGGTTGGCAGACCGATAAACATCAGTGGAAGCCAGCTCTGCAGATAAAACGCAGCGCCCACGGTGAGCCCATGGATGGCCAGCCAGATGCGCGCATCCCTGGCCACCTTGGGCCATTCGGATTCGGGGATGAATGTCCGCTCCTCCTCGCCCATCCGCCCTGCCGCATGCCGGCAGACCGACCCCATCGTCTTCAACGCATAAGGCATCCTGAACAGACTCAGCACCATCATGACCAGGCTCGGCGGACGCGGCTCGACGATCTCCGGATCGCGGCCGACGATAATGGTGTCGGTGTGGTGCCGTGCGTGGCTCCAGCGCCAGACTTGAGGTTCGAACATGAACATGAAGCTCGATACCTGATAGACCACATCATTCATCCAGCGGGTCTTGAACGCCGTACCATGAGCCGTTTCGTGCCAACGGGCATTGGACGCCGTGCCGTAGAGCAGCCCATAGGCGAAGAAGAACGGAACGCAGGCCCAGGAGCCCCAGAACCAGTAGCCGCCGAACCCGGTCACGACCATCGCCAGCAACCAGATCGCGGTATCACGCAAGGCCGGACCGTCGCGGCGCTGCATCAATTCCTTGAGGCGTTTACGGGGAATGGGGGATTGATACCAGTTGGCCGACACCAGGCCTTTTTGTACCGCTCTGGCGGCTTCGGGACCGGTCAATCGATAGTCCCTTGGCACGGGCTTACCGGGGTTTTCAAAAGCTGCTGGCTGTTCGGGCATTTTATTGTTCTCCGCAAGCTTGATGGTTTTAGGCACTTGCTTCGATGCGGGAATGGCATCGCTGGAGAAAATATAGGGAGCGCACAAATCCCCCTCAAGTCCTTGAATACATTCCCTATCAAGCTATCATCCAAGCCCATTGCAGCTTGATAGTTTTCTATCAAGGCGACCCGGGGGCCCATCATGAACCAGCGCCTACGCCCGACCATCAGCACCGTCGCCGAGCAGGCCGGCCTGAGTGTCGCCACCGTCGATCGAGTGCTCAACGCCCGTGCCCCGGTCAATCCACAGACCGCCGAGCGCGTGTTCCAGGCGGCCGAGGCGGTCGGTTATTTCGCCGCCCGGCTGATCGGCCAGCGCATCCGCGAACGACGCCCCAGCTACCGTTTCGGCATTCTCCTGCTCGGTACCGCCCAGGCGTTCTATGGCAACCTGGCAGCCGCTATCAACGTGGCGGCGCAACGGCAGCCCGACGCCAACCTGAGCTGCCGTTTCGACTACATCGTGGATCGCAGCCCCAACGCCATCGTGAGCCAGATCGAACAACTGGCGGTGCAATGCGACGGGTTGGCGGTGGTCAGCTTCGCCCATCCGTTGATCAATGCGTGTATCGCCCAGATTCGCGCCGCCGGAGTGCCGGTCGTCGCACTGCTCTCGGATATCGACGAGGCCGCGCAGGAACCTTATGTCGGCCTGAACAATCATGAGGTGGGACGCACCATGGGCTGGCTGCTGGCGCACACCTGCAGCGCGCACAGGGGGAGCATCGCCGTGCTGCTGGGTGGGCATCGGTTTCTCGGCCATCAGGCCCGCGTCGAAGGGTTGCGCAGCTATCTGACGGCACACGCGCCGGGGCTGAAGATGCTGGAGGCGGTGATCAACCTGGACAACAACGATCTCACCGAGGAGGTCACCCTGGACCTGCTGGTACGCCATAAGGATCTGCGGGGTTTGTGCGTGGTCGGCGGCGGTGGCGACGGGATCATCAGTGCGCTGGCGCAACTGCCCCGACCACCGACACTGTGCAGCATCCTGCCGGAGGCCACCGAGCGTTCACGGCAAGCGCTGGATCAGGGCCTGATCACCCTGGTGATCGACTCCCAGCCACAGCTACTGGGGCAAGCCCTGATCGAGCTGATGGTGGAACTGCAAATCCGACCGGACTTCGATCCTCTGCGGCAGCGCATCCATGTGCCCCTGCAGATCGTGACCTCGGAGAACGCTCGAACCAGCGACAAGCGATCGTTCGACGCGGGTGTCAAACCATCACCACCGGGTACTTGAATCCCTTACGCCTCAATCATTCCCAGCGCCGCGAACAGCGGCCCGAGCTGCTGGGCATGTGCGCGCCAGCTGACCAATGAACCAGGCGCCGATCGGACGCATCGCGAACCCGGCACCAAAGGTGAGCAATGACAGCAACAGCGATGCAAACGCACTGTCGGAAGGAAAGAACAACTTGCCAATGGCCACTGCCGAAAAGCTGTAGACCGTGAAGTCATAAGTCTCCAGGCCATTACCCATAGCCGCCGCCCAGGCCATGCGCTTTTTGTGCGCACGGGTATGTGCTGACAACTCGATCAGTGACGCCGGAGCCTGTGGAGATACAGAGGAATTTTGCATTTTCCCTGCCCTAGGACAGCATTGAACATCAGAAAATGCTCACTTCAGGCTCCTTGCCATGAACATAGGTGCAGGTGTGTGGTGATTTGGCGGGTGGTGCCGGTTTTCCCTTTCGAATCGGCTACCAAGGCTGCCTTGATACAAGGATGTAACAACTAATGTCAAATCAGCATCACTCAAGGTCATGGCCCCGTAACCATTGTTCTTCATGGAGTTGTTTTTGGAGTCGTTTTCAGCGGGTATCAAGCCCCCCAAAAGTCGAGAAGAACGCAACGCCAATATTGTAACTATAGGCCTGAATGTGCGGTCCAAACCGATCACTGAACACTCACAAAGGTCACTATATTGACCTTGTCGGTCAGTGGTATCTATAGTGCCCTCCCCGTCACTCATCTTTCAACGAGGCTATGCATGTCAGCTGATTTTCATCATCTATTGCTGGTTTTCACGGTCTACGTCATCGGTGCGGCAAGTCCAGGGCCGAGCAATATGCGCATCATGGGGGTTGCTATGCAGCAAGGCAGGCAAGCCGCCCTATGCTTGGCGGCAGGGGTGGTAAGCGGCTCTCTGTTCTGGGGTTCCCTTGCCGCCACGGGCATATCTGCTGTGCTGGCCGAGTACGCGAAAGCACTGATTGTCATGAAGGTTTTTGGGGGGGCTTATCTGCTTTTCCTCGGTTTCAAAGCTGCTCGTTCTGCACTCAAGACCGATGAGCGACTTGAGACAGGTGCTATACAATCGCCTAAAATAACCGGCTTCAAGCTGTACCAACGTGGCCTGCTCATGCACCTGACCAACCCCAAGGCACTGCTTGGCTGGGTCGCCACCATGACGCTTGGCTTGGGCCCAGAAGCTTCGCAATCGACAGTTTCCTTCATTTTGGCTGGCTGCGCGGTACTCAGCATCACCATCTTCTGCGGCTATGCAATTGTCTTCTCAACTGCACCTATGATTCGTGCTTACCGACGTGCGCGCCGATGGGTTGAAGGTTCGCTTGCAATGGTTTTCGGAGCTGCTGGACTTAAGCTTTTGTTAACTAGGACCTAATCTCCCAGCTCAAATTTTGGGCGCATGGCAAAACTGCCATCGGCACGGCCAATGGAGGCGAAGCATTATTCTTTTCCCTTCGCATCCATTGTCAGTTTTTCTCACTTCAGCCCATTGGACAGAAATTGTTGGAGGCGTTCGCTGTGTGGATTTCCCAGAATTTCTGCCCCGCCCTGCTCCTCGACCCGGCCTTGATGCAGAAACAGTATCTGGCTGGAAACCTGTCGCGCAAACCCCATTTCGTGCGTGACCATCAGCATGGTGCGCCCCTCCTCAGTCAGCTTCTGTATGACTTTGAGGACTTCCCCGACAAGCTCCGGATCCAGTGCTGAAGTGGGCTCATCGAACAGAAGGATCTCCGGTTCCATGGCCAGCGCACGAGCAATCGCCACCCGCTGTTGCTGGCCGCCGGAAAGGAACGCCGGGTACTGCTCTGCCACGCGAGCCGGCAGGCCAACCTTGTCCAGATAACGCCGAGCACGCTCTTCAGCATCCTTTTTGCTGACACCCAGCACCCGGCGCGGGGCCATGGTGATGTTTTCCAGCACAGTCATGTGGCCCCACAGATTGAAATGCTGGAACACCATGGACAGGCGGGTACGCAGTCGTTGCAGTTCAGCAGCGTCAGCCACATGCATGCCATGGTGGTCCTTGACCATGCGAATCGGCTTGCCATCCAGGCTCATGGCGCCATCGTTGGGGGTTTCGAGAAAGTTGATACAACGCAGGAAGGTACTTTTACCCGAGCCGCTGGCGCCGATCAGACTGATTACATCACCGGTTTTGGCGCTCAGAGAAACGCCCTTGAGCACTTCGTGGTTACCGTAACTCTTGTGCAGGTCTTCAACAGTCAATTTGTACATGTGCGCAAGCATCCTCTAAGGGAAAATGGGTCGCCGCTGCGTAGACGTCACAACCGGCGACAAAGCCCACGGCCTGATGAGCGGCCATATGGGGCGCTAAGTCCTAGTGAGCCGGGCCCAGAAAAGCCAGCCAACGACGTTCGGCAACGCGGAACAGACCGACCAGCGCAAAGGTGACCAGCAGGTAGATCAGCGCGGTAACACCGAAGGTCTGGAAGGTCATGAAGGTCGCCGAGTTGGCGTCCCGGGCGATTTTCAGGATGTCCGGGACTGTGGCGGTGAAGGCCACGGTGGTCGAGTGCAGCATCAGGATCACTTCGTTGCTGTAGTAGGGCAACGAACGACGCAGGGCCGAGGGCATGATCACGTAGGCGTAGAGCTTCCAGCCCGTCAGACCGTAGGCCTTCGC
>NZ_JXDG01000043.1 GCF_000820515.1 Pseudomonas batumici
ACGCTGCCGCTGTTGGTTACATCGCGGCCGGCCTTGGCGGTGAGGTTGTTCGCGGCTTCGATACGCGCGGCGCTGTCGAGCAGTTCACGGTGTGTACTGGTGAAGCCGATCGTCTGGTCGGCATGGTTGACATCGCGCTGGTTGAGCACGTCGCCGGTAACGGCCGTCACGCTCACATCACGCCCGGCAATGATGCCGCCCGACTTGTTGACAATGCTGTTGCCCGCCAGCAGGTCCAGACGATTGCCCGCCTCGATCAGACCGGTGTTGACCAGATCATTGCCCGCTGGATCCAAAAGGGGACAGATTTATTTTCAGGCTCAGGTGCCCCCCCAAGTTGCTCTATCCGCAGATCAATGACGCCCTCAACCTCACCAATAAAACAAGCATTACCTGTTAGAAGAAAAAATACATCTATTCCCTTTTCAGTACTTAGAGCCTCAGCTAACCGTTAACTGCACAGGCGCCTCGGCCCTATCAAATATATAGACAGACTCAACAGGACACTCTGGATAAATCCACTTCGCCCAATTCTCAACTATCCACTTTTTGGAAATACCATGCCCCAGAGAGCGACTTTCAATGGGCAACTGCACAAGCACAAGCCCTGACTTATTACCAGAGGACACAATAATTGAATGCCCACACTGTTCACCCGGGATATCTACAACCATAAAATCTACTATAGACTCATATGGCCAACTAGCGGGAAGGCGAAAAATTTGCCCCCTAGATATTGCATCCCCTTCATAATCAACCAACTTAACTGCTTGCAACATCTAACCCTCAGGTCATGCCCAACAGACTTATTTTTTTGGCCAAAAATGGGACCAAAAAGGAGACAGATTTATTTTCAGACATAGCCAGCGAGGCGCCTTTCCAAAGTCACTCTATACGCAAACCAACCACCCTCGACCTTACTAACAAAACGAGCGTTACCTGTTAGCGACCCAAAAAATAAATCTGCCCCTTTCTGCGCCGCTTCGTACGGGGCATAGCATCGCAAATGGAGAAGATAAATGCGTAAAATTCTCGTTTGCGTCCACTTCTCGTTTGTAGATCACCCGACACAACCTGACGTGAGGTGGTTACGAGGCTCGCGCTCCCCAGGCTCCGGATCCGCGGTTCGGAGGATAGAGTTAACGCCTATCCTTTTCCGGTAACCAGCCCTCTTCAATTCTCTGGACCAATAGCGTGTCGTTCCATGTTCCACGTATAGGAAACTTCCGCTGTTCCTCTGTGATTTCGCCAATTTTCCATTCTTTCTCCCCATTCCAGAACCACCAAGTATCGACACGCCCAGTTGAAGGATCCACTACTCCAGCACGGAAGGTAGGGGTCTCCTTGGAGTGCGCTGGGATAGTACAACCCTTAGTTTTTTGGATGACTCCTTTTTTCAGAGCCGCAGAGACAGGAAAAAAAATCCAGAAATTTGTTTTTTCCTCCACCAAAGAATCCAAATCTGGCTCGTCATTATACGTGCCTGGCAAGACACGAACTAATGAACCCATAGGAGGGATTTTTTTCACAAACTGAAAATATGCTTTTCCACTCGTAGTTACGATGGTAAATACATCTCCAACTTTGATCATTATTTAAACCCTGGATATCCAACTGCTTTCAAAAGTGAAAAGAGTGAAAAGTGAAAAGGGGACAGATTTATTTTCAGACATAGCCAGCGAAGTGCCTTTCCAGAGTCACTCTATACGCAAACCACCCCCTCGACCTTACCAACGAAACGAGTGTTACCTGTCAGCGGCCCGAAAATAAAATAAATCTGTCCCCTTTTCGTTGTGGCTGATATCGTGTAGGGCCCGGGACGGGGAGTAAGGCTCCCCGTTTCGTGTGGCCTTTTCTGTGGGAAATCCGGCCACCGTGCAATAAGCATCGACATTCGATAGGTGGCTTTCGATCACCGCCCCAGTTCAGCCATGCGGTGATTGTGCGCTCTCGTTATTCCTTCTTTATCTGCGCAACGTCGGTGGGCGGATAGATCACTTCTTGCGTATCCAGATTTCGAATCTCGCACTTGATGGTAATGGTCGATACCTCACGTCCCGGAGGTCCATTGATGTCATCACGGGTCGAGAAATCCACGACGTAATGCTGGCCTGCACGGAACTCGACATCGCGGGCACCGAAGCCGCACTTGGCACCGCCGGTACCCATCGCATTCATGGAGGCCCAGCACCAGCTCAGTGAGTGCTTGCCCGGCGTCAGCCGGAGCGCCTGTTTGCCGGAAACGTCAAGAATCGAGCGACGCCCGGCGCCCTCCAGCAGTTTGTCATCCACATGCGTCGCCAGCAAAAGTCGGTGGAAAGGCACACCCAACGCGCGAAATCGTGTGGTCGCGAAATACACAACCGGCGCATCGGTCGAGTTATCGGACAGGTCATAGGGTGCCATCGACTCCGGCGCCCAATCGCCCTGGTAATCCTTGTAGTGGTAGTTGGAGCAAGCGGTGGTGAGACCGGCGGCCAGCAGGGCAGCCGCTAGCTTCAGATGCGACAGAAAACGCGACGATCGCATTGTTCTTCCTTATTGAACTAGGCCCCGCAGGATGCCGCGTCAGAAGCGGTCGCTACGTAAGCCGGACAGTGATATCCATATGCTATCAGCTTCATTCCAATGAAAGCACGAAAAAGTGGACGGCGGGCCCCTTCTCTCGAAGACAAGCCCTACTTCATTTTCTGCTTTCAACTCAAGTGCTTAGCTGTTAAGGAAGTGCCATTCAAATCTGTCCCCTTTTCAGACGCCAAATCGGGCGCAGTCCTTTTTTTGCACCGGTCGCCCACTAATTTAAAAATTAAAGCGCGCGACCTAAAATTTCTTGAACGTCATCGACCAAGTCACCAGCCTCTATATTAGGGTTAAGTATCATTAGCTGATCTGCCGTCACACTTAATGTTGTAAAGACCTTTTCAAGTACGACTTCATCGATGTTTTTTTCATAGTAGTCCTCAGCTAATTTTTTATAAGCCGCAATGCCTCCCACCAAAAAACCTAGCAATGGATACTCTTCCAACCCACCCGGCGACGCACACCACGATGCTTGCTTGACTCCGCGCCAAAAAAACAGACTTGCATTATCCGTAGAGAACGCAGGCTCAACCTTAAATCGTTGAAACACCTCAGGCATAGCACCCAGACACTCAGGCGCATTAGATAGCGAAGAGCCATATAGAACTTTTCCTGCAACCCCCTCATCAGTAAAGTGCATAAAATACTCAGCACCTGAACCGTCTCTCATTGAGGCCATCATTTCTTTCCCCGCCCCATCCCAATTGCAGTTGAATGAGAAATATCTATACTCCCACTCGGGCATAATTATAGCGTCCAACAAGGCCAATCCCTGAGCCACATGCTTAACGCGCTCAATTGAAGGTAGCTCATCTATGTTTCGAATTGAATTATTCATTTAGGTACACCTACTTGTCAGATTTAGCTCTATTTTCTTGCCGAGATAGAATCTGAAGATTTGAGCTACAATTTGTACCACCACAACTTTTCGGAGTCACATGATCAAACTGCCACTCGTTAGGATCTGGGGTTACACCGCGCTGGCTTTTTTGTGGTTTGACTAACACAGTGAAAAGGGGACCAGTGAAAAGGGGACAGATTTATTTTCAGACATAGCCAGCGGGGCGCCTTTCCAAAGTCACTCTATACGCAAACCAACCACCCTCGACCTTACCAACAAAACAAGCGTTACCTGTCAGCGGCCCTAAAAAATAAATCTGTCCCCTTTCCCCTCCTGCAGTTAAAAACTGCAGAGGGTGGTGGCTTGTAACCTTGACTTGAGACCGGCTAATGGGTGTCCCCTTTCCCCTGAAGTGATTCGACCGTAGTTGTTCAGCGCACCGACGACGCACAAAAAGGAGACACCCACTTAACCTTTGATGCGGCCAGATTTCCCTCTGCGAGCGACTCTGCGGTATTTGCCTCTGCAAAGCTCGCATCGTTAGCCGCTGGTGCACCGTCACCTACTACTTTTGTTTCACCAGACAGTAAATCGGCTGCAGGTCCTTTTGCACCTTCTTAATTTTCGCTTTCAGCTCAGACACTCAGCAGCCAAGGAAGTGTCATTCAAACCTATCACCTTTAGACATTATTGAATACCACTATACGGATCAACAACAGAGTCTCCGAACTCAGCTATTGCACCCCTAATTTCCTCAGCAACTTCCAACGACAAGCCTTCAACATCCTGAGCCAATAGAAAATTAAAAAAACCTACAAGACCGAGCCTTGCAGTGATAGCAATAGCCCCCTCAACAAATTCTAAATCACCACCATCCCAATAAGATATCAAAACACCCTCCAACTCTTTTTTCAAAGAATCACACAAGATCGTATACGTATGCCACTGACGATCACTAAGCTCAAGCAGAATATTTACAACATCGGTTTTATTACACTTAGCATCCGCGCTACCTTCAACAACCTCCAAAAACTCAACATACAACTCACCCCCTGACATAGAGTCTGGTAAAGAGCAGTAATACGAAAAATTTTTCATCTTTTAAAAATCCACAGGAATATGGGTCAAATTCGAAGGTTTTCTATACAAATTACCATCTTGCCCAAGCAGTTTGCTACCGATCTTTATCTGTGCAGTCCACCCACTCCCTGAGTTAGATCCTGGGAATTTTGCTGCTGCATTTACATCAGGGGAGTGCCATTTTATTTCAATTTTCTGCCCACCCAAAACGTATTGATATTTGCTCCCATCGCTGATAGTAGCAGAAGACCTAAAGCTGTCTGCAACTCCTGGAGGGATTAACATTTCTAAATCGGAAGCTTTTATTCTTCCATTATTTATAAATCCAGAAGCAGAGCCTTGGGCATCAAAGAATGCTGGAAGCTTACTTGGTTCAGGTTGGCTCAGATACCCAAAATCCCCATCTGACTTCGATACAGCACTATCCCACTTTGGAGTCGAAGAACCCAGTACATCTTTTGCACCACCACTTACCTCACTGCGGACACCCGAGGACAACCTAACATCTGGAACCCCAAGGCTAGCAACCCCCATGGCGCCAAAAACAATATTCCCGATACCATTCCAGATGTCGCCGTTGACCACCTGGTTTGCGCCATAGCCTGCCTGCATCGAACCATTGACGGCGGCGGCGGCACGGATCCCTAACCCCAGCCCACCAGGCATCGCATAGAGAGCGGGGCTACCGATGGTCGAAAGGCCTTGCTGCTCATTGTTGATGCGCAGATAGCCTTGAGCATCCTTGTATACAAGCTCATTCGGACTTTGTTCGCGAGTCCAGGATAGTTGGCTCCAGAGATCAGGCTGTTGTGCACGCAGGGCATCGGCGTAGGCGTTCTTGGCATCCGTCGTGCCCGCATAGTGATAGTCACTAACGGGAACCGGACCATTTTTCACCAACATTTCAACGCTGGCAGCCGCCGCCTCCGGCCCATACTTAAGTGCCTGCTCGTAGCCATAGACCTGCAAGTAGGCGGCCAGCTCGGTTCGATCAGCAGCAGAAACAGAAGTGGGGTCTTTGTGAAAGGCCGCTAATAGATCGTCACCGCGCTGGTCCGCCCCTTCGAGTCTCCGCAATTTCAGGGCCGAGTCGATGGACTTGGTTTCCTCAAACTCCTTCCGCGCTCTGTCGCGCTCAGCTTGAGAGTAATGGCTCAGAAAGTTGTACTGTGTGGCGTTCTCCGCAACTGTGGACGCGATCCCAGCATCACCACCGGACGCTGCTGCCCCCAGTACCGCAACAATCTGTGTTACGGCCTTCAAGTTTTCTGCGGCTCTTATGTACTCGGCAGAACCAGGGGTCAGGTTCTCGGGCAACAGCTTGTCGCCCAGCGCACCTACCAACAGTTCGTTGGCACCACCCGCAATGGCCCCGGTACGGAAGTCGCCGCCCATGGCCTTGGACAGCAAACCACCAAGACCGGCATGCAGCAGGGTCTTCTCCAACCCGCCGTTATCCCCCCCCAGGTCGCCTATCTTTCCGGCCCCGATAGCACCACCAATACTGACAGCAGTCCCCACAGCCGAACTGCCCAGGTTGTCCTTGAAGCTACCGCCATACACGGCAGTTTTAATCGCCGCATCCGCTGTAACCTTCAATGCAACGGTTTGTGCGCTTTGAAGATTGAAACCCACATTTCCGGGGCTGTAGCCAAGTCCTTGCGCCACACCCGCCGTCGCGAACGAAACGGCATACCCCTTGATGGCATCGGACGAGGTGACATCCTTGAATACCGCACCCAGGTCTCCGCCGTTATTGATGAAGCTGGTAGTGGCGTTGGTGGCTGCACTTGTTGATATTGCCGCCATGCCTACCGCGAGCCCCGGACTGGCCCCGGCCATGGCGCTCATGACGGCAGGTCCGACAACCGCCGCCATGACAATGGCGATGATCAACTGCGAAGCCGGCCCCAGCCCCGAATTACTGTATTGGTAGGAGTCGTGAATCTCCTTCACCAAGTGCCAATCCACGTCACCGCGCTTCTCGGCGTCCTTGAGCCAGGCCATTTTTGGATCAGCCTTCACCATCGCATCGATGGTCTGGCTGACCGACTGTTGGTCGACCTGTTTGAGGTCGATTTTCAGACCTTCGACGGCCTTGATGGTGATGTTGCCTGCCGCCGCCATCTGGGTCTGACGCAAGGTCTCGTCGGTCTTGCCGCTGCCTTTGGAAGAAACCCAGAAAGCGTCGTTGTCAGTCT
Organism: Pseudomonas batumici; assembly: GCF_000820515.1. GTDB lineage: Bacteria > Pseudomonadota > Gammaproteobacteria > Pseudomonadales > Pseudomonadaceae > Aquipseudomonas > Aquipseudomonas batumici. The sequence goes on from NZ_JXDG01000043.1 coordinate 6,703, forward strand.
TCTCGTGACTCTCCTGATGCAGGTCCTTCACGCCCTCAAAGGTGATGCCACCCCCACTGTTCAACGTCAGGTCCTTTCCGCTCTCCAGCTTGGCCGCCTGATAGTGCTGATCGCTGCCACTCTGAAGCGTCAGGTCGCCACCGGTCTTGATCTCGCTGCCGACATTCGTGACCTGCGTCACTTCGTCGTGCTGGGTCTGCTTACTTCCCCAACTACCGCTTTTCTTCATGTCGTACAGCGAGTAGTCGCTGTTTTGCGCGGCCAGTACATCGAGTTTCCCGCCGGCCACTAGATAGGCCTCGTCGCCGGCACTGACCTTGCTGGAGATAAGGGCCATGTCGTTGCCCGCACTCAGCTTGATATTCCCCCCGGCATCGACACTGGTTTCCACCTGGCTGACATGGTCTTGCTGAGTGGTTTCCGTCCTGGTTTTGGAATAGGAGTGACTCTCATCCGCTGCCGAGCTCAGCGTCAGGTTCTCGCTCGCAGCCATGGCGATATCACGCTTGGCATCGATCTGACTGGCGATAACCGAGAGGTCGCGACCAGCACTCATTTGCAGATCGCGGCCAGCACTGACGGTGGCGCCACTCTGGGTGACAGAGTGGGTGCTGCGCCACATTCCGCCGAGACCTGAGTCACGACTTTCCGTCGCCGAGATGCTGATATCCCGTCCGGCCTGGATAGCGATATCGCCGCCACTTTGCAGCACGCTGCCACTGTTGGTGACATCGCGCCCGGCCTGTAGGGTTAAGCTATTGGCCGCTTCTATCCGGGCGGAATCGCCAAGGTAGCTGCGATTGCTCTCACTGAAGTAGTCAGAACCAAGGGCTGACAGCGAACGCTCGTTGCTGACGTCGCCATTGACCGCCGTCAGGCTCACATCACGCCCGGCAATGATCCCGCCCGACTTGTTGACGAGGTTGTTACCCGCCAGCAAGTCCAGACGATTGCCCGCTTCGATCAGGCCGGTGTTGACCAGATCATTGCCTGCTGTGGCTGACAGATTGTTGCTGGCACGCAAGGTCCCGCTGTTTTCCAGGTTCGCCCCAGAAATCAGGGTGACATCCGTACCCTGAATCAACGCCCCGTTCGGCCCCAGACGGTTGGTGGCCTGGGCCAGGTAGAGCACCGGCACCAGCACTTCCTCGCCGTTGACCACCTGCTTTTCCATCCAGACGATGTCATGGGTCAGGGCCGCGACTTGCTCGGAAGTCAGGGTCACGCCGACCGACAGATTGAGCTGCTGCTTGCTGCTGATGGCGTTGTCCATCAGGTACTTGAACAGCTTCTCGTTCGAGGTCTGGCCATCGATGAAGCGTTGGCCGGTGCGGGCCACTACCGCCTGCTGAATCAGTTTCTGCTCATAGAAACCATCGCCCAGGCGCTTGGCACTGGTGTCCGGGTTGTAACCCAACCCAGACAGCAGGTAGTCCGAGCTCATGAACTGCTTGAGGTCGGTCAGCACCGGGTTGGTTTCAACCAGGTACTTCTGCGGGTTGGACTTGACCGACATATCCGGCAAGCCTTGGACGCGGGCCAGGGTCGGTGTGCCCGTGGCCGCACCAGCCACGGTGACAGGGGCGATCACGGGGGTCAGCGAGTCGCGCTGGATCACCGGTAAGGTCGGCGTCACACCGGGAACCACCACGGCCACCGACTGATGGGCGGCATCGACCTGGACCGCCCCTGGCTGGGTGATGGCCGAGGCGCTGCTGGTGTAGCTCGGTAGTTGAATGGCACTGCTGCCCGTATCGACAGGCGCGGCAACGTTGATGGCGCTGGCACCGACGCTGCTGCCGGTGACCTGACGGGTGGTCTGGGTCAGCTGCCGATCACTGGCGGCAACCGGCGAGAGATCGCCGATCTGGAAACTACGCGCCTGGACGTCCGGCAGGCTTTGTTGACGCTGGGCGGTACTGACCGCAGCGCCCCCCATGCTCCAGTTTTGCGAACCGAGGTTGGCCTGGCTGGCCTGCCGAACCGAACCACCCTGCCCGCTCAGGCGGAACAGGCCATTCTGCCCGGTGGGCAGGCTGAAGCCCGGGAGTGCGAGGGGATTGACCTGTTGCTGGGCAAGGTTCGGTGGCAGTTGCGCATTGATGTGGGCCACGACCGGCGCGCCGGTGCCGGCCACCTGAGTGGCCTGGATTTTGTTGGCGCCCGCACTGAACCCATAGTCCTGGTGAATGACGCTATTGGTCAGGTCCTGGGTCGCGGAGATCGAGACATTGCCGCCGGCCTGGATAACGGCGCTGCGGCCTGAGCCAGCGCCGTTCGTGGCGACTTCCACGTCACCGGTAAGGCCGTAGCCGAATGACTGCAGTTGACTGGGCAGCGCTACCAGGTTGTTGGGGTCATACTGGGATGGCGGTTTGGTCCTTAAATTGGATAAAATTGCGGGCGTCACTGTCTCGCCAGTGACGGCATCAGTGTACGCAACGAACTGCACCGTGGTATGGTCGCCGTCGCGACCCCCGCCGCGCTCAGAATTCACAGCAAGCGCCCTGCTCACACCACCAGAACCATTGATGTAGTAGATGTTCGGAAAGTCAGGGTTGTTTCGCGCGTTGTAATTAAACGCAGCATCAGCAAACGCAATGATGATGTCCTTATCAATATCACCCGTCCAATAGCTGCGCGTGCGCTCAATCGTGCCGCCGACCGCCCCGACGTTTTTTACATAATCGGCCTGAATGGCAATATTACCGCCGGCACTGATCGTGCTTTTGCTATTGAGAAAGTTGCCACCGCGAAAGGTAAAGTCACCTCCTGCCGAGAGCGACGCGGCGGCACTGGTGTCAGTGTCCTGTCCTTCGAAAGTTTCACGAACGACAATATTGGCACCGTAATAACTCCCCCAACATCTGATGCATTCATACGCGATAAAGCCCGAGACCAACTTGCGTCCCAGGCTGAAACCCTCCGTACGGTTCTCGAAGTTGGCGGCATTGATATTGAACTGGCCGGTACTTTCCAACGACCCGGAGATATTGCTGACCTGAGCTGCCTGTGCCGCGCCACCATACCCGCCAATACTCACCGCCCCAAGGCTGTAGAGCTGGGCCGTATGGTTGGTGAGGCTATTGACCTGCAACGCCGTGTCGCCGCCGCTGAAGATCAAGCCGTTTTCGTTCAACAGAGTGGGCGTGCTCAGCAGCAGGTTGCCGTTGCTGCCCAGGGTCCCGTAGTTGTTGATTGAGCCCGCGCTGACGCTCATACCGGCAGCCGACGTGATCCGGCCGTAGTTGTTCAGCGCACCGCCGACATTGATCGTGGTGGTATCACCCCCAGCGATACTGCCCGTGCTGCCCAGGTTCAGCGAAGCCGCACTCAGCCCCAATGTCCCCAAGCTGCTGTAGCGACCATTGCCACCGTAGTTGCCACTCAGGTTCAGACTCGCCGTACCATCACTGGCAATCAACCCATCGTTGTTCCAGTTGCCACCGTTGCCGATCAGGCTGGTGCTCGCCAGCAACTGCCCGCCCGCCGTCTGGTTCAGGGTGTTGACGTTCACCGTCAAGCGCCCGGCCTGGATCACGCTGCTGTTGGTCCAGCTGTCCGCGGTCAGGGTCAGGCTGCCACGGGTGACCACGCTGCCTCCGGCGGCGGTCAGGTTGGCGGTGGCCGTGTCGAACGTCCCGGTCCCAGTGTGCAGCAGGCTGCCACCCTGGTTCAGGAAACTCCCCACGCCCAGCGTCAGGTCACTGTTGGCGGTTTCCAGCTTGCCGTTGCGGTTGTCGAACAGCCCACCGATCTGGAAGTCGGTCTTGCCGCTGGTCCCCAAGGCCCGCAGTTGGCCGGTCTGGTTATCCAGGCTGGCCGCCCGCACGCTCAGGGTGCTGTCGCTTTCGATAATCCCCAGGCGGTTGTTCAACGCGCCGTTGAGGTTGAGGTCAATTCGCTGACCGGCGATCTGGCCGTCGTTGTCGCCGCTGTTGTCGAAGTTGTTGCCCGTGACCTTGACCAGCCCCGTGGCATAGACGCCGCCGTTGCGGTTGTCGAAGTTACCGGCGCCGGTCGCGATCACGGCATCCCCGGTTTGGGCGGCGATGCGCCCACCGTAGTTGTCGATTCCGCCCCAGGCTTGCAGGTCCAGGCGCTGGGCCTGGGTGATGCCACCCTGGCGGTTGTTGTTGAGGTCGTAGCCGTTTTTCAGCACGCCGACGATCCGCGCCTGGAGGGCCGCCTTGACGCTGGCCAAGGTGCCGCCGCGGTTGTCGAGGTTGGCGGCGCTGACCTTCAGGTCGCCGTTCTGGGCGATGAGCTTGCCGCTCTGGTTGTCGATATCGCCGGCGATCGTCAGGTTCAGCGCCCCCTGGCCTTGCACCGTGCCCTTGCCGTTGGCGAGGCTGGCAGCGTTGAGGGTCACGTCGCCGTTCTGGCTGTAGATCAGGCCGTCGCCGCTGTTCTGCACGGCGCCGCCGGTGCTCAGGGTCAACGCGCCATTGGCCGCCACGGTGCCGCGATTGCGGTTGTCGAGACCGCCGCTGAGCAGGCTCAACAACCCCTGGCTGACCAGTTGCCCGCCCTGGTTGTTGATCTGGCTGCTGCGGCTGATCAGCAGCGGCCCAGCACTGGCGAGCTTGCCGTTGCTGTTGCTCAAGACACCCAGCAGGTCGAGAGTGACCGCGCCCTTGCCGCTCAAGCTGCCGCCGCTGTTGTCCAGGGTGGTGCCGGTGAAGCTCAGGGCCTGTTGCGCGCTGAGCGTGCCGCCATTGGTCAGCGCCAGGGCGTTCAGGGTCAGGGCCGCGCCGCTGTCGATGGAGCCACCCGCGGAGTTGTTCAGCAGGCCGCCGACCGTCAGTTGCTGCGTCGCACCGCTGGACAGGATACCGCCGCTGTTATCCAGGCTGGCGGCGCTGACGGTCAGGTTGTTCTGGCTGACCAGGGCTCCGGCATTTCCATTGAGCAAGGCGCCACTGAGGGTCACGCCGAGATTGCCGCTACGGCTGGACAAGGTGCCGCTGTTACGGTTGTCGAGACTGCCAGCGTTGACGGCCAGCCCCTGCCAGCCGGAGATCAGGCCGCCCTGGTTGAGGATGCTGTTGGCGGTCACGCCCAGCTGGTTATTGCTGATCAGCTTACCGCCGCTGTTGTCCAGGGTGCGGCCAGCAAGGTTGAAACTCTGGCTGCTGGACAGCTCGCCGTTCTGGTTGTTCAGGTCGCGCAGGTGGTTGAGGCTCAAGGCTCCCTGGGCGTTCAACAGGCCGTTGCGGTTATCCAGGTCGCCGCCGGCCAGGTCCAGGCTGAGCGCCTGGCTGCCCAGCAGGCGTCCGCCGTTCTGGGTCAGGGCGCCGAGGTTCAAGCCGATATCGCCCTTGGCCGAGACTTCACCGCCGTTGCTGGAGTCCAGGCTGCTGGCGCTGATGCTCAAGCCGCCCTGGCTATTGATCAGGCCGTTGGCGCTGTTGTTCAGGGCCAGGGCATTGAGGGTCAGCGCACGGCTGCCGAGCAGCGTGCCACCCTGGTTGTTCAGGTCGGCGCTGCTGATGGTCAGGGTCTGCGCGGCGTTGATCAGGCCCTGGTTCTGGTTGGTCAGTTGCCCCGTGGTGGTCAGGCTGAGGTCACCACGACTGGTGAGCGTCCCGCCGCTGTTGTCCAGGCTGGCGGCCTGCACGTCGAGCGCGGCGGCGGCGATCTGGCCCTTGAGGTTGCTCAGGGCCTGGTTGACCCGCAGGGTCAGCGCCTGGTTGCTCAGCAGCTTGCCGTTGCTGTTGTCCAGGCTGTCGGCGAGCAGGCTGAAGG
>NZ_JXDG01000044.1 GCF_000820515.1 Pseudomonas batumici
TGGCCGTGGTTCAGGTCAAGGCTCAACGCGGTATGGCTGAAGAGTTTGCCGCCCTGCTGATCCAGGCCGCTGACGCTGGCGGTCAGGGTCTTTTCGCTGCCGAGGCTGCCGCCCTGGTTGGTGACCTGCCCGGCGCTGAGGCTCAGGCTGTCGGCGCTGCTCAGGCCGCCAGTGCTGTTGTCGAACGCCCCGGTAGTGATACCGACCGCGCCCTTGCCGCTGATCACGCCTTGTTGGGTATTGCTGAGGCTGGCGCTGTTCAGAGTCAGTTGGTTGTCGGTGACCAGCCGGCCGCCCTGGTTGATCAGTGCACCGGCACTGGTCAGGCTCAAGGCTCCTGCACTCGACAGGCTGCCCGCCGAGTTGTCCAGACTGGCGGTGTTGACCGTCAGGTTGCCTTCGCTGCTGATCAGGCCCTGGAGTCGGTTGGTCAGGGCATTGTCGAGGGTGATGACCAGGCCCGACTGGGCACTCAGGGTGCCGCCACTGTTGTCCAGGCTAGCGCCGCTGAGGCTGGCGCTGCCCTGGCTGCGCAGCTGGCCCAGACTCTGGTTGATGACCTGGGCGACCTTGAGGCCCAACGCCGTGTCGGATAGGACCTTGCCGCCGTTGCTGTTATCCAGCCTAGTACCGCTCAGGCTCAGGTCAGCGCTGCTGGAGAGTTCGCCGCCCCGGTTGTCGACCTGGTCGACGTTGAGTTTCAGCGCTTTTGTGGCCCCCACCAGACCACCCTGGCGGTTATCCAGGGTTCCGCCGTTGAGGGTCAGCGCGCCGCTGGCGATCAGTTGGCCGTTCTGGTTGGTCAGGCTGGCGATGTTCGCCGTCACGTCGGCTTTGCCGGACACCGCCCCGTTGCGGTTGTCCAGGCTGTTGGCGGTCAGCAGCAGCGCGCCGTCGCCGATCAGGGTGCCGTTCTGGTTGCTGAAGGTGTTGCTCACCCCCAGGTCGACCGCGCCCCGGCTGTTGATCAGGCCCTGGCTGTTGTCCAGGCTGGCGCTGCGGCTGTCGAGCGCCGCTGCAGAAATCAGGCCGTTGAGGTTGGTCAGGGCCTGGGTGATACGCAGGGTCAGGCCCTGCTCGCTCAGCAGCTTGCCGTTGCTGTTATCCAGGCTTTGTGCGGCCAGGGTATAGGCCTGGGCGCTGGAGATTTCGCCGTTCTGGTTGGCCACTCCGTTGAGGTTGTTCAACACCAGCAGCGGAGCGTTGATCACACCGTGCTGGTTGTTCAACTGGCCGTTGTGCAAGTCCAGGCTCAGGCGGGTCTTGCTGAACAGTTCGCCGCCTTGCTGGTCGAGGCCGCTGACGCTGGCAGTCAAAGCCTTCTCGCTGGCGATACGGCCGCCCTGGTTGGTGACCTGGGTGGCGCTGAGGTCCAGGCTGTCGTCACTGGTCAGGTGGCCGCCCTGGCTGTTGTCCAGGTTGCCGGTGCTGACGCGGGTCGCACCGGTGCCGTTGATCACGCCTTGCTGACGGTTGTCGAGGCTGGCACTGCTGAGCACCAGGCCCTGATCCGTGAGGATCGAACCACCCTGGTTGAGCAGGGCGCCGAGGCTGGTGATCGACAAGGCCGCGCCACTACCGAGTTTGCCCGTGCTGTTGTCCAGGCTCGCGGCGTTGACGGTCAGGGTACCTTCGCTGCTGAGCAACCCGGTGTGGTTGAGCAATGCACCATCGAGGCGGATATCCAGGCCCTTGAGGCCGGAGACATTGCCGCCGCTGTTATCCAGGGTGCTGCCGATCAGGCGCGTGGTCCCCTTGGCGAACAGGCGCCCCTTGGTCTGGTTGATCAGTTGCGCCACCGTCAGCCCGAGATCGGTCTCGGTCAGCAGCTTGCCGCCATCGCTGTTGTTCAGGCTCTGGCCGCTCACCGTGACGCTGCCGGCGGTACTGGAGATCTCGCCGGCCCGGTTGTCGATCTGCCCGACATTGAGGGTCAATGCCTGGGTGCTGGCGACCGTGCCGCC
>NZ_JXDG01000045.1 GCF_000820515.1 Pseudomonas batumici
GCCAGGAGCCCGAAACTCGCTCCCATCTGGCTTGAAGGTAACTTTGATGGCCATCGGTCTTTTTCCTACTTAATCCGGCTTACAGATCAGGCCTACTTTCTTGGCCTCGTCGCGGGCAGCCTTGTAGCCATCCAACGGGTATGCCGGCCACCCGGAGGGCATGCAAAACCCCTGACGTCGCTCCTGGGATCGGAACTGCGCATGCCAGCCATCGTTACGGTCGAAAACCCAGCCGAATAGTCCAGTAGCTTGAAACTGGTCGTATGTGATATCAATGATGAAATCACCGACCTCAAACCATGCGTGGGTTGCTCCGTCTTTCAGCTTTGGGTGACGTGTACCGCAGACGTACTCCCCTTCATACTGAAGCGTTTCCCAAACTACTCGCCCCAAAATGTCAGAAGCGACCCCGCACGCGCCTGAGGGGAATCCGTTAAAGGTTGAGCCCTTTGCATCAACGAGGCTAATGAGCCCAACCCTGCACGCAAGGGCCACCTTCTCAAGCTCTGTCCTGATTGCATTCATGGTCTTTTCCTACGGGTTAACAACTTGGCCGCCCTTCAAAAAGGAGGACCACCATTGCTGATATTCTTCTCCCTCAAAGGTGTGCTTAACGGTAGTACCATCGGCTAGCATCAGACGAAACTCTCTTTGGCCGTAAAGCATATTCCTATTGCCTACTTCCTCTGCCTCTAAAACCGCCACATATTGATAATGACTAGTATGGGCCCGAAGTTTTTTCCAAAGCATTATCATTCTCCACGATTCGATGAAAAACTCATGACCTTGCTCATCCGGCTGTACTTTACAGCGGGTTGTACCCGGCCAATTCCCATCAGATTGGATCAGTCCTAAGCACCATAGTGCGCTTTGCACTTGGGGCACTTCCATTTACCTGCGAAATCGAATTCAGGTGACATGCTGGTAAGCCTCACCTGACGCTCACCAACATCCCAACAAGAGGTGCAAAATCTTCCAGTCTCTCCATCAAAACTGTAAACGCCTTCGCTTGTATAGGTCGGCTTTCCAGCTGCCTTCTGCTTAACCTGTGCCTGGAGAAGGGCTATCTGATCTTGAGCCGCCGCGAGCTTCAATTTAAGTTCGGCGGATTCAAGCTTTGCGTCACCAAGAGCCGAATGCAGATCCGCAACGAGCATTTTAAAATCAGCATCGCCAACTTTTTTGGCTAAGTCGCGAAGTTTGTTTGAAGCGTCCAGCGCCTGCTGTAGTAATGCGATGATATCCATAACCTTTCCTATGTACCTTTGCTTACAAGGTTTAGGGCGCCGCTACCCGGCTCACCGATAACATAAACATCATGAGTGGTGCTTCTGAAGCGATCTACGACCACATCGAATAGGCGATCCGAAAGAATGATGTCCGGCACCGCTGGCGAAGACACCGATACAGCGAAAGATGCATAGCAAGAATCCCCTTCCTTGATGCAATTGACATGGAAGTCCAAGCTTTCATGGGGCCACATCAAACCTGCGGCTACCAATCGAGATTGGTCGAAAAGGCTATCTAGATAGCCTTTCAGGCCGTGGTACGCTGATTCCGTGATGGGTTTTAGTAGGTTGAAATGTTGCCGTTTCGGATACATAGGGGGTTCCCTGCTCAATCCAGGGGGCAAGAAATTGCCCTCTCCTACGGCCTCGGCCCAGCGTATGACTGGGCTTGGGCGGTACTGCTACTTTTCCTGCTTACTTCGACGGTTTCGGCCATGCTCGTCGTGTCAGCGCTTTTCGTGGTCGAAACCTGGCTCAATGGAATCAAGCCCTTCCAACTTGAACCCACGCTCCAGGTTCAACCGCACTAGCTGGCAACGGTCGAAGTCACCCACACCGGTAACATGCACGTTATGAGGGCACAATTCCTCTACCAGTTCTGCCCCTAGATCCATACGCCCGGTCCGGATGAAATGCGCAGCAGCCCTCAAAACTCCGATTTGGCTTTCGCTGTTCTTCAGTCCCATTCAAGTCTTCCCTTCTGTTCGTCATTTACTCAAGGCACAAAATTGCGCCTCTCCTACGGCCTCGGCCCAGCACATGGCTGGGCTTGGGCGTTACTCGATTTTTCCGCGCTGGGCGAGGCACCCCGGCATGGGACCGGGCATAATCCCTCTGGATTCAAGAGTGAACTTCTGAAAGCGCGTCGATTATCGGTCATGCTGCGTTACGATAAATCGGGCGCGCTCATAAAGCTCATCGAAAGTTATGATTTCTGGATTGCTGGTGTTCCGTCGATACATCTCAAATGACCTGTATTTCTCTTGGTTTATACCATGCTCGCTAACAAACTCTTGCAGGCTACCGATGACAAGGAAAGATTTAGGCATGTAGTTAAATGCTTCTTCGCCTGTCGGGTTTCCGCTTTCGTCAGTTATCGCTAGCTTAGCCTGGATTGAGTCTACAGCCGATGAAACGGTTACTTGAGTTTGACAGACCCCGCCTGCTAGTTCGTTGGACGGAGCCCAACATCCGGCGCGATAATGCCTACTCTGGAGAAGAGGCGTTTTGTGAGTCTTGATTTCAGCAAAGCAAAGACTTGAAATCATACCTCTCGTTTTGAGTAGCCCATCCGCCCGCTTTCCATGATTGGATATGGAATATCCTTGCACAACTTGTTCTAGCTTCTTATCATCTAATGATGAGGCATAAATGTAGCTTAGGCCATAGCCAAAGATCCAAGGATTTTTTTCGAAAAACCGTTGCCATAGCATCTCGTCTTTACAGTTGAGACTCGTTCTAATCTTTTCAAAATACGCTTCGTCGTTTAGCAACCTCTCGAACGCCTCAAGCTGACGTTTGCGGTAGCCAACTGCGATGATGTCCTCCTTTGTTACGGCTGACTTTATCACCTCAGCAAAAAGTTCTTGGTTATCCTGTAACATGGCTCTTGCTTGGTTGCTGGATAAAACAAGCCCGCGAAGATTCTCGTCCGTTACCTTCTTAGGCCCGCGCCCCTCAAGAGGCATCGATTGGACGTGATGCAGAAATTCCACAAGTTTTCCGATTTCATCCCCTATAAATGAAAAACTCGCATTGTGGGGCTTGTCTGTGGCTACCGTGTAACCTTGGATGTTCAGTACGAACATCTTTCGATCATCTTCAAAGAACTTAGCCGTTATGCAGCTTTTCGCGCCGTCTTTGTGACGAAGTACAAGCTCGTTTTTGATTTTGGCGAAAGCATAGGTCTCGGGATGCTCAATCAACTTGGTCGCGATCCTGACCTTCCTCTCTTTGTCGCCGAAAGAATCTAGTTGAGGACTGATGTATGTCTTTCCTGGCTCGGGATTCTGATAGCTGTCCATGCGGTGTCCTTATGCCTAAAAGATACGGACCTTGGGGGCACCGTATGTAAGCGGCGCTTTGTGCATCTCGGTGTTGCTAGCGTCTAGATCGATTCATGCACTGAGGCACACCCTACAGACACTACTGATGTCGCTATGCCAGTGCAACCTCGAATGCATGTCGAATTGTCGCTTGGTCTACGGTCAAATAAGGCTTGCTGTGATCAAGACAGGAATGGCCAAGAATGGTCTGCACCGTCTCAACATCGCCTGTTGCCGCTAGCACCTTGGCCGCTAGGGAGCGCCTGCCGCTATGCGAAGATCCCTGCTTGATACCGGCCTGCCGGTATAGCCTGCTGATAGTCTGCTGGAGCGAATCACAGGCCCGGTAAACCTCTGGCCCTCCGTCCAGTTCACGGTGCTTGAACGCCAGTTCAAAGGCTTGGCCCTTGTGTGTGGTGACCAGCTTGGAACCTGGGCGTAGCCCTAGGTATTCTTCGGTGCCGGAAAGGCCCCAGCGGCGGCGCAAGCGAAATGCGATCCACCCCTCCAAGGCGGCGCGGCATCGTGGATGGGTCAGGTACACATTGCGCGGCCGACAGCCCTTGGTGATATCTGCGCGTAGATATACTTCGGGCTTAATGGCTCCGCTGGGATACAGCACATCTGCGACCTCCAGCAAGGCCAGCTCGGTGACGCGAATGCCGGTGGTGTGCGTGAGCCATAGCAGCATCACGTCACGCTCAGGCATGCGGCCTGTGACGGAAGCAACGCGGATTAGGTGTTTGAATTGTCCAGGGCGAAGGGATGTTGCACGGCGGATGGGGGCAGTCATGGGGCTCTCTGTCAGGATTGGTGGCGAATCGCGGACGATCCTGAGAGAGTTGGCAGCGGGCCTCCTGAATAGCTTACAGGCCCGCGCACCTTAGTATTCACGGAAAGTCCCACCACACACCTTCCAAAAAAGCCCCTCCCCCTAATCCTGTTTTCTTGCTGTGATCGTGCGTCGTATTGGAGACGATCCGGGTTTCTCTTACCCGGACCTTTGCTATGACGCTATCGCCTTCTTTTCCTTCGCTCGGCCTGTCTGCCTTGCTGACCATTGCCCCCTCTTGTTTCGCCAGCACCTGGGTCATCACGGACTCAGCCCATCCCGTTGAGGTGACGGCGGACGTTCGCCTGATTCACCTGGATCGTCTTGATCACCTGGAGGCTGTGCTGTCCGGTCAACTGCCGGCGGATCCTGCCCTGGCGCAGGCTCTCTTTCAGGAAAGCCTCACAACCGAAGCGGCGGCCGAGATCAGCCAGGCCCACCAGGACGTGGTGGAAGCCTGGAGCCTCGGCGTCACCAAGATGCCAGCCGTTGTCGTTGACCAGCGCTACGTCGTCTACGGCGATCCAAACCTTGAGCGAGCGCTCGCGAAGATTGAGCAGTTCAGGAGGGATCAGCCATGAGTATGGGTTTGCCGCGTAAGCGTGTTAGGTCGTGGGTAGCGGTTCTCCTGGCCCTTCCCTACTCGATCCCGAGCCTCGCCCTGGACACCGCCACCATCGTCCCTTCGGTATCGTCTCCGAGCTGCCTGGAGTATCAGGTCGTAGGGGTGTGCTATTGGCTGCGGTGCACGCCCTTCGGCTGTAGCGTCAAGACATCGGCCAAGGTCCGGCATTACGTACCCGATGCTGTGGTCTCCAGTTATTCCTCAACGGGCCAGAATCCCTGGACCGAAGTCAGGCTCCTGAGCCCGGCCAACCCGACGGCCCAAGGCGGTGGCAGCGGCACCACCAACAACGTGAACGAGAACAACCTCTCGGTCTTCAAGAACGTCGATGTGATCGGTCACCCAGGCATCGCGGCGTTCAATGCCTTTGCCAGCGGTTCGGGTTACACCTGCGCGGGTGCCGGCACACCCTATGTACCCAACCTGCTCAGCACGCTGGACACCCTCGGCTGGCGCCATGGCATTCCGGAAAGCATCTACCCGCCTTCGCTGATTCCAGGCCTGCGTGAAATCGGCAGCCGACTGTCACTGAACTTGTGGGGCAGCGTCTACCCGCGCAGCGGCTTCCTGCACCAGCCCGATGACTACAAGGCCTCTGCCGTGATGGCCCAACGCGCGGGCGACATCGTCACCCGCCCGGGCCAATTGCATGTCTACCGGCCGCTTCTGGCTCTGCCGAGCCCAGGTTACTGGCCCGCGGGGGACCTGCGTGAATCCGATCCCCGCACGGGCAAGTGGCAGTCGCTGACACCGGTGCTCAGTCCCTCCTGTTCGGTCTTTCCTCACCCGGGCCCTCACCTTCAGGCCCAGGACGGCGGTTACGCCTGGTCGCTGTGGCGCCCCTACACCTGCTGCAAGCAAGAGGGTCAGACCTTTCTCGGCAGCACCGGACCTCAATAACGCCTTTCCCGTCTTTCCATTGTCTCTTACGAAACGGAGCTTCACCCATGACTCGGATGTCAGTGTTTCAACGGTCTTCAGCCGGTCCCTGGCTGGTCCTCTTCACGGCCCTCTCGGGCTTGCCTGCCTTCGCGGCGCCACCCAGTTTTAGCAGCACCGGCAGTGTGATCGGTGACGACGTGCTGTACCGAATTGGCGGCGGCAATGCCGTGTCTATGGGACGCGCGGGCAACATGCGCAGCATCGGAGTGGGCATGGGTTGGAACAGCAACCTCATGTGCGGAAACATGGACCTGTCCACCACCCTGCACAACCAACTCAACGGGCTCACCGATGGTTTTCAGAGCATCATGGGCAGCCTGATTCAGAACGCCACCGGCGCCGTCGCCTCACTGCCGGCGCTGATCATTCAGCGGGCGGACCCGGCCCTGTACAACCTGCTCACCAACGGCATCTTGCAGGCCCGTTTGGACTTCGATCGCTCCAAGGCCAGTTGCCGCGCCATGGCCGAGCGCATGGTCAACGTGGCTGGCAGCCAGAGTGGCTGGGGCTCGCTCGCTGAAGGCCAGGCGCTCAAGGAAGCCATGGGCCAGAACCGCGATGCCGTCGCGGTGACGGCCCAGGCCGAGTCGGATAAAGGCAATACCGGTATTCCCTGGGTGGGCGGTGATAAAGCCGGTGGCCGAAGTCAGCCACCGATCCGGGTGGTCAACACGGTCACCAAGGCCGGTTACAACCTCCTCAACGGCCGTGGCGCCACGGAGACGGGAGCCATTGCCCCCGCCGACTGCAACAACGGCATGCTCTGCGGTGTATGGCGCTCACCCGATGAGGCCGCCACGTTCGCTAACCGTGTCCTGGGCGAAGTGGAGCAGCAGACCTGCGAAGGCTGCACTAAGAGCAGCACCACCGCAGGCGTGGGCCTGACGCCTTTGATTCAGGAGGAGTACGAAAGCAAACTCCAGTCGCTGCAAGCGCTCATTGCCGGTACCCAACCACCCAGCCTGGAGAACCTCGCCGCGGCAGGCAGCAGCTCAATGCCCATCACCCGGGGCGTCATCACCGCGCTGCGCGATGAGCCCGACCAGGAGCTGTTGGCCCAGCGCCTGGCGTCGGAGATCGCCGTCACCAGCGTGCTGGAAAAAGCGCTGTTGCTACAGCGCGCCCTGTTGGCCGGCAACAAGGAACCCAATGTCGCCGCCAACGAGATCGCCACGGCCGCAGTGAACCAGGAGCGTGAGTCCCTGCAACAGGAGATCACCAACCTGCGCACCGAACTTGAACTGCGCCGCGCCCTCACCAGCAATTCCCCAGCCGCCATCATCGCCCGCCATACCGAGCGTAAGGACAACTCACGCACCATCTACGAAGGCGACCCGGACACCAACCGCCTCGAAGCGGTGGAGAAGGACATCAACAGCGGCAGAAGGACTCAACGACCATGAACACACCCTTCTTCTCTCGCTTCAAAGGCTGGGGTGTCTGGGCCCCCATCGCCGTCGCCTTGTTGGTCATCCTCATCGCGGCCGCTTTCAACCTGGGTGGCGTGTATGTGATGCAGGGGTTGCCGGCCTGGCAGGCCTGGAGAGCTCACACCTATTGGTATTTCTTTGCCTGGCGCATGGGGCTCTACAGCGTTGCCCTGCTGGGGTGGCTCAAGTACCGCGCGCGTCTGCTCAAGCGAAAACCGGGGGCAAACCTGCGATGGCGCAAAGCCGAAATCGCGGTCGTGCTGGCCTTGGTCCTGATGGAGATGTCCCGCGCTTACACCCAGCTAGGAGGCTGACATGACGCTCTACACCAACGACTACTTGGAGTACTACCTGACCCTCGTGGGCTGGCTCGTCGGCAACGGCATCTGGGACGTGCTGATGGACTCCGGGCTCTTCGCCCTACCGATCTTTGCGATCCTGCTCCAGGAATGGCTCAGGGCCCGCGATGAAGGTGCCGATGAGGGCAACAAAGGTCTGCTCGCAGCCACCCGCATCGAGAACCGCCTATGGCTGGCCACCGCCGTGATCATGTTTGCGGGTGTGCCCTTCATTGAGCTCAACCTCACGACGCTGCAGTTCGATGACAGCCGTTCACAGCAATGCCAGTACCAGGTGCCGGCACCCGAGGACACCGGCTGGGGTCGCTCCTTCACGTCCTTGAACAACCAGAGCGCCCGCGTGCCGGTTTGGTGGTGGTTCGTGCATTCGATGTCCAAGGCGGTGACCGGTGCGGCAGTGGCGGCTATTCCGTGCGGAACGGATCTGCGGCAGATGCGTATGCAGGTCAACACCACCCGGCTGCATGACCCGGTGCTCACGCAAGAGGTCGCCGACTTCACCAACGACTGCTACGGCTACGCCCGGGCCAAGCTGTTCATGAGCCGCCCCACACTCACCGACGAACAGACCCACGACATCAACTGGATCGGCTCTCAGTATTTCAACCAGCAATCCGGCTACTACGACACCTACCACTCCAAGACCCCACGGGCCGAGTGGCCCTACGACCCGGTGCGAGACATGGGGTTGGCCGAGGTCAGCCATGGCGGCGGTTACCCGACTTGCAACCAGTGGTGGGCCGACAGTGGCCAGGGGCTTCGGACGCGGTTGCTCACCCAGGTGGACAGCAGCCTGCTGGATCGCTTTATCCGGTGGGCCAGCTTCATGCCCCAGGAGAAAGTGAATGACGCGATCATTCGGCAGGTGGTGTCGCCGAGCAGTCAGCATATGACGCAGGGCAAGGTCTACACCGACTACGGTGGCCAGGTGGGTGGATCAATGTTCAACGTCATGAGCCGCGCGACCGGTAGCGTGGGACTGACTGTAGGCACCACGGCCTACTTCCCGGCCATGGACGTTGTGCGCCAGGCCCTGCCCATGGTGATGGCAGCACTGAAGATGGCCCTGGTGATCTGCATACCGCTGGTGCTGATGTTCAGCACCTACGACGTGAAAGCCGCCGTCACGGTGTCGGTGGTGCAGTTCGCGATGATCTTCGTAGACTTCTGGTTCCAGCTCGCCCGCTGGATCGACACCACCATCCTTGACGCCTTGTACGGCTGGAACTCACCCCACTCCAGCCTGAACCCGCTGATGGGACTGAACAACACGGTGGCAGATATGCTGCTGAACTATGTGATGGCCGCATTGTTTATTGTGCTGCCAACATTTTGGATGAGCGCCTTATCTTGGGCCGGCGTACGAACAGGAACAGTCCTTAAAGGGCTAATGGATGCAACCAGCGGAGCCCAGCAGCAAGGGGAGAAAGGCAAAGGCACGATACAGAAAATCCTCAAATAACTATTAATAGCGGGCCGCCCAAGACTATAGGTCATGATCAAACCTCGGGTCGTTCATGTACTCAAGTGAGTCAGGGTCAGGACAAAGCCCTTCACTGTCGAAACTCGCCATAGGTTCTGAGGCATCGTCATGATCGGGTGCCATGGCTGCAGCGGCCGCAATGGCTAAGGCACCTAACACGAACAATGCAACCCAAAACGCCAGGTACAAAAGCAGCCCTGCAACGGCCAGATTCACGATCCAACACACAGACCGCGTTGCCATAGGCGGTATGCTTTTCTTTTGAAACCACCGAACCAGGGTGGTTTCAATCCTGCGACAGGTGCCCTGCAGGCGCCCAAGGCGATAGCCCAGTCGGTAAGCAAATCCTTGATTCTTCCTCTCGTCCATATTCACACCTTCCCTGCACTCATGATTGGGCTTGCTTCAGTGCCTTGGGGGCCTGCTGCCCCATCAGCTTTGCAGATGGATACGAGACATGCTCGTAGGGGAATTCGCAAAATCAGCAGGTATTTTTCAGCAGGCACACACCATTGCTGCTGAGTTCACCGTACCCTCAGGCGTGAAGTTGGCACTGGGTCCATGCTCAGATATGAAGCCGAGGCGCTTGAAAAGCGGATTCCTGGAGAGTTCTTTTCTCTCAGTGAAATCGTGAGGACCTATGGTGTAGAGGCGCTCGTGCAAAACCTGTTGGACGTAGAGATCTATCTTGACCGCCACCTCTGCGGTGACTGGAGAGAGTTACCTGGAGCGGCGAAAAAGCTCTGGATCATCACATCAGCACACAGAAGCGTCACGTTCCTGTTCCTGCCTATTGAACCCACCCTGCCCCAGTATGACTGCGGCTCACCGCACTTGAGAACCTGCACGATGCAAGTAAACACTTGGGCTTCGCGGGACTCCTGCAGTCGCTCGAAGCAGTTCAACACCTGACAGGCTCCTTCAATCACATGCCCGGTCACGTCGCCCTCTAGGGCACGTGTGCGCCTAGAAACAACGCTGCAAACGGAGATGCGTGGCATAACCCGCGAACTCGACGGAGGGACAGAGGAGCGTGACAAAACTCCTTTGGAATGAAACACGTACCTTGCCAATCTTGATGTATACATCAATAATCGCGTCGGCGTGTTGCTCGCTTGGAGATGACGTATGCGAACACTGCGAGAGCTTGGTGCGGAGGTGGCGACTAGACGCCGCGCGCTGGGCCTGAAGCAATTGGATGTTGCCAAACGTAGCGGTGTGACGGCCGAATCTTTGTCCCGCTTCGAGCGAGGCCGAACCTCCGAGTTCGGCAGCCGAAAGCTCTTAGCCGTTCTAGCCGCAGTGGGAATGGAACTGGCCTTGATTGAAACCCCATCAGACCGGTGTGAGCGCCCTGTAGAAACCACGCAAACACACGGGCGCTCGGCGTTCTCTGGCCTAGAGGCTTAAAAGCATGCGACCACCGTTAAACTGTTGGATAGAGAGCCAGTTCTCTGGTGATGGAGTAATGCAATGAAATCGGTTGAGCTTTTCGCTGGCGCCGGCGGGCTTGCGATGGGATGCGAGATTGCCGGTTTTGAGCATCTCGCCGTGGTGGAGTGGGACAAATGGGCCTGCGATACCGTGAGAGAAAACCAGAAGCGTGGTTATCCCATCCTGGCGGGCTGGAATCTACACGAGGGTGATGTTCGCGAATTCGACTGGTCCTCAATTCCGCAGGATATTGAACTGCTGGCGGGCGGCCCTCCATGTCAACCGTTTTCAATCGGCGGCAAGCATAAGGCCCATCAGGACAATCGGGACATGTTTCCCGCAACGGTCGAGGTGATCCGCCACCTTCGGCCCAAGGCTTTTATCGTGGAGAACGTCAAAGGCCTGACGCGCTCAACATTCGTGAACTACTTCCACTACATCCAATTGCAATTGGAGTTTCCCGAACTACCTCCGAACCAAGACGAGGACTGGGCCGACCACTTGGCGCGTCTGCAGGTTGAAAAAACATCGGGCAAGCGCAAAGGCAAGGGACTGACGTATAACGTGATCCCAACACTGGTGAACGCGGCCGACTATGGGGTTCCGCAGAAGCGCGAGCGCGTGTTCATCATTGGCTTCCGTGACGATCTTGGGATCGAGTGGTCATTCCCCGCCCCCACACATAGCCACGATGCGCTGCTTTATGATCAGTGGGTCACCGGTGCATATTGGAAGCGTCATGGAATTCCGCAACCAGCAAGCCCCGCCAAATTTGCTACGCGCGTGGCCAAGTTGCGTCAGGCCAAGGAACCACCACAGACGCTGCCATGGCGAACCGTGCGCGATGCGATTCAAGGTCTTCCCGACCCGGAATCGCGAGCTGCCTTGCATGTGCCTAACCATCTGTTCCAACCGGGCGCGCGCGTCTATCCAGGCCATACCGGGAGCCCTTTAGATCTGCCAGCCAAGACACTGAAGGCGGGAGACCATGGCGTTCCTGGTGGCGAAAACATGCTGGTGAGGGACGATGGAAGTGTGCGTTACTTCACCATCCGCGAAAGCGCACGAATACAAACATTCCCCGACGGTTTCCGCTTTCATGGAAGCTGGACCGAAACCATGCGCCAGCTTGGAAATGCCGTGCCAGTCGTCCTGGCACAACGCGTGGCAAGCAGTGTCGCGGAGCAATTAGCATTGGCCGAGTTAACCCGACTCGCCAAGATCGAACAAGGTATTAAAAGGAAGAGCGCGTGACAGGCAAGGTCATTCCATTCAATCCGTTGGACAAAAAAAACCTTGGTGCCAGTGTCGCCGAGGCCTTGTTAAGCAAGGAGGCTCACCCGCTTAGCGATCTACCTGTATTCGAGGGCGCGGGAATCTACGCGATCTACTACACGGGGGACTTTTCGGCCTATCAGCCAATTTCCCGCCTGAACAGTGACGGCAAGTTCCTGCTTCCAATCTATGTGGGCAAGGCGGTTCCCGCCGGAGCACGAATGGGAGCGAATCAGGAGTTGGCGGCTGGCAAGGTTTTGCACAAGCGGCTGAAAGAGCACGCCGAGAGCATCAAGGCGGCCGAGAATCTTAATATTGAGGACTTCCACTGCCGTTTTCTGGTGGTAGACGATATTTGGATTCCACTGGGCGAATCACTGATCATCGCCAGATTCACGCCTGTTTGGAACTCGTTAATCGACGGCTTCGGGAACCACAACCCTGGTAAAGGGCGACACGCAGGCATGCGGCCACGTTGGGACGTATTGCACCCGGGACGTGCCTGGGCACTGAGTTTGGCGGAGCGACCCGAGACTGCGGCGCAGATTGCCCAAGACGCCGAAACCTACCTGAGGGTTCTACCAGCCTGTTTATCTGCTCAGTTCATCGAGGCCGAGGGCGAGTAATACAACGGCGCCGTGATGAAAGGAGCCAGGAGTGAACTCCCTGATTCCATCATCACGGTAAATTACGGGCGGTGGAAAAAGAGAACACATGGAGTATTTCAAGGAGCTGGAGTTTGACCTGCCTTCGGCGCTGTTAACACAACTGGTGAACCTGTTCGAAGAGATGACGTCGGGGCCGTTGACAGAGGAAATGGTTTCAAATACGCCAGAGGCACAAGGGGTCTACCAGTTGTTCCTCAATGGCGACTTAGTCTATGTCGGAAAGACAGACGCAGACGCGGGATTGCGACGTAGATTGTCGCGCCATGCGAAGAAGATTCGCTCCCGGCTGAACCTTAGTCAGGAGCAGATCAGCTTCAAGGCTGTGCGGGTCTATGTTTTCACCGCCATGGATCTGGAGGACTTACTGATCAAACACTACCGAGCCTTGAAGAATCCGCTCGCATGGAATCTCAGTGGGTTCGGCTCTAATGATCCCGGACGTAACAGAGACAAGTCAGAGGTCAAGGACAAACACTTTGATAGCCTGTATCCCATCGACTTGGATTTTGAGGTAGAGATCGTCCAGCCAGCGGAGAATCACAGTGCAGCAGAAATCCTCAGGCAGTTGAAAGATCAGTTGGACTATACGATTCGCTTCCAGAACAAGGGTGGCAAGTCCAAGAGGCCTCATCCCGATCTTGAGGGGGCTTCGGTGCGACTGCACTCTGAGCAAAATAGCGTTCGGAGCATTTTACGCCAGGTCAAAAGCGCTTTGGGGGATGATTGGCAAATCACCGCTTTGCCAGGCTATGTGATCATCTACAAGGAACAGGAGCACTACCCACAAGGAGAGGTTATCCAGTCTGCTACGTAGCCGATTTCGCCAAGAAAAGTCGAATGCGCTGCTCTAGCGCGTCCAGATTTCGTAGCTCGCACTCCCAAATAACTAACGCGTCCCATCCGGCTTCGCTCAGTTTTTGGAGATTGGATTCATCGCGCACTTGGTTGCCTTCAAGCTTCGCTCGCCAGAATTCCTGATTAGATTTGGGGATGCGCGCCAGGGCGCAATTCTTATGCCGATGCCAGAAGCACCCATGGACAAAAATTACCTTCTTCTTGCCAGCAAAAACCAGATCGGGCTTCCCTGGCAGCTTGGCACCATGTAAGCGGTATCGAAATCCGGCTCCATAAACCAGCCTGCGCACCACCATCTCCGGCCGGGTGTTCTTCCCCTTCACCAGAGACATGACATGGCTGCGTTCAGCGGGTGTGACACTGTCCACCATGATTGATTCCCGCGATAATTGACCTCGTCCACTCATCCGGCAGTGTTCACAGCTTGAAGCTACCGGCTAGATAGACAGCATAAGGCGGCGACGGGTACCTTGGAGATCTGTGATTGCCTATTCTCCCGACCTGACCAAGTCGCTCATGGCCTCGTTAACCTCGAAGGTACCTTTCAGCCTCGCTCAAGAGTAGATCCCTCAAAGCGAGAGCAGAGTTAATGCCTTTATGATCGACATAACCTCAATTCTAGTTACTCAATTAGCAAATAACGATGGAAATTACGTGGCAGTTTTTGTTGCGAACACACAAGATTTTGCTTGAGGCGGGCTCGCTAGCATTGGCCATAGAAATGGTCCTGCTTTCCATCCAAGAGCTGGGCCACCCTCTTGTTGCAGAATAACAAGGGCTGGGGCCACCCTAGTTGGTGCCTTCACCAAATTACGAAGTTCGGCGGTACCAAGAATTGACAAACCCGATCTGTCGCCCGACGCGGACTTTGATAGTTGCCGCCCCTCCTCGACCAAAATTAGTATTTTTCCAGAAGCCTTGTTCGCATAATAATGAAGCAACCCCTTCATGGCATCCCAGTCGAATCCAGGCGAATCGTCCGCCACCAAGGAACTTGAAATTATGTCAAGAAGCGCTACTGCATCTTTAAGACCAATTTCGGAGAAGGTCCTGCTACCAATACAGCCCTGAGGAATTAGTTCTTCCGCTTCTTTGACTAATTTTTTCAGGTACGTACTCGCCACCGTGTTAAATCCAGTAGGCGTCAAAATTTCATTTGGCTTTACAGCAACTACGTCACTAAGGGATATCTTGCTGGGCGCACAAGGAACAATTCCATTTCTTGCATCATTTTGAATAAAAACAACACCTTGATCGTGCGATCCGTCCTCAAATGCTTCGCGAAGAGCGGTTTCTAAACTGTGTATTTGGACCAGTCTTGAATACACACCTCGGGAAGTATAGAACCGGGTCACAGCAAGATCGGCTTGAGGCCTCGCACCATACATCCGGGAATGCTGCAAAACTGTATCTGCTTGCATCCTCTTGGGGTTTCTACCGTAATAAAAAGCCAGGAGATTTGGAACAGTAATACCTCGATCAAGGATGCTCCCACCAATAAAAATATTGGCTTTAGCTCTCAACTTTAGCTCTGCAGTTTCAGGATCAAGGAGGGGCTCGAGCTGAACATCCGAATTTACTCTTTGGACATTAAGCTCACCATCATCTATCAGCTTACACACATCACTATATGCTAGTTTCTTATCCGGAAGATGCCCACGATCAGCATCAACAGACCTACTGATATCACTATACGCCTCTTCAAAAACAGCCCGAAGGCGATGATCCCTCTGTTGAACTGCCTCCTCAAATGCATCACGTAACTTCTTAACAGTTTCCCACTGCCAATTATGGGCTTCCCTCTGAGTATCATTATGCATGATCATTGCATATTTCTGAAGAGGCTGATCCAGCTCTTGCTGTTGTCGCCTCCTAATCGCAACTGACAACAAAAATGTAACAAGACTAAGACGTAAAACCTTGATATTATCACTAGTCCAGAGGCGATCCTCCCTGATAGTTCGCCCATCATTAGATCTCAATGCGTCATGCTCTCGCTCCTCAACTTCCATATAAAGATAGTGACGAGGATCATCTGCTCCATATCCCCCAAAGTATGCCTCCCCCCCAACATAGGCGTCATGTATAGGCAGCAACTCTGTGAAGCTAGGTCTCTTCGGATAAAAAACCTCTTCTGCCTCTTTTGCTCCCTCATAACTATCTGGCTGCAAATAGAGCGCATAAGGAGTGGCCGTCACCTGGAGAAAAGATACGTCTTTTATACTGCCACGCAACGCATCCATCTGATTTGCGATCGTGCCTTGATCGTATGTCTCTTTACCTTGCCTCTTGGTGAATCTAATGCTTGCCATGTCGGCTTCATCATCAACAATTAAAACGCGGCGCTCTTTCAGCTCGGGGTGCTCCCCCTCAAAAAGCTTTTGAATCCTATCCAGATTTTGCGCCTGTTTCTTAGCAACAATTACTATTTTTCGTCTGCGCTCGGATTTAGTAAGTGGTAACGGCGCAGCCATGATATCGAACAGTACAATTTCGTCGCCATCAATAAACTCTTTAAAATCTCGGCCGATACGCTTTACGGTTTGATTGGCGAGGGTTCTCGTCCCCTTTGTTAAAATAATGGCAATATCATATTCGCGATCAAATGCACGCGCGATGACACCTAGAAAGGCACGCGTCTTGCCTGACTGAATCTTCCCTAGCAGCATCCCCGGCTTATTAGGATCTTTCGCGGACTCGAGCTGATCAACGACGTTCTCCACACATTTTTGCAAGTGATCGTCATCATTTCTTTTATCACGTAGCCGTGCGTAAAATCCCATTCTCGCCTCCATGCAGCTAGTGGTGTATCTATTGACTCATAACAACTGGATTCAGTCTGGCATAGCTCCCATTGACCTGAACCAACATAAACTCTTGGCGTAGTCGTTTTCCTTGTAGCCCCTGCCAACACAGCATAGCACCGAGCAGAGCCCCCTCCACCCAGCTCTGGTGCAACGATTGTAGCTACCAGACCGCCGAAATCGTGTCGAACGCCACATCTGATACGCGTTCCGGGTACTCAGTTTTCATGTCCGCAATGAATCGCCCCGGATTTTCTAGACACCCTGAAAGCTCATTGCGTAACGCTTTTCAAACTCTACCGGTGATAGCTGATTGTTGAAACCATGTCGGCGTTTTGAGTTGTAGAACATCTCGATGTAATCGAACACATCGCTACGAGCATCTTGCCGCGTGGTGTAGATTTTCCGCTTGATCCGCTCCCGTTTCAGAAGCTGGAAAAAACTCTCAGCTACCGCGTTGTCGTGGCAGTTACCTCGACGACTCATGCTCGCAACCAGGTTGTTGGCCTTCAGAAAACTGCGCCAATCGGAGCTGCTGTACTGGCTGCCCTGGTCGGAGTGAATCATCACCTCCTGTTTTGGCTTACGCTTCCAGACAGCCATCAATAATGCATCAATAGCCAAGTCGCTGGTCATCTGCGATTTCATCGACCAGCCAACAACTTGACGAGAAAACAAGTCCAGCACCACAGCCAAATACAGCCAACCTTCATACGTGCGAATGTAGGTGATGTCTGTTACCCAGACCTTGTTGGGTTCGACTACATCAAACTGGCGCTTTAGCAAGTTGGGTGAGGCGACCGCTGGTTTACCTCCGTACCTCCCTGGGCGCCGGCGATACCCTGTCTGAGAGCGCAACCCCTCAAGACGCATCAATCTAGCGACTCGGTGGCGGCCACAGTCCTCACCAACTTCACGCAGGTCGTCATGGATTTTGCGATAGCCATAAATGCCGCCGCTCTCCAGCCACGAATGCTTGATCAAACCCAGCAGGCGCTGATCGTCTTTGGCGCGCACAGATTGCGGCTCAGACAACCACGCGTAGTAACCACTGGGGTGGACCTTCAGCGCCAGGCAAAGCCGTCGAATGGAATAATCGGCGGCCTGCTGCTTGATAAAGGCGTACTTCAGCCGCACTCCTTGGCAAAGTACGCGGCGGCCTTTTTTAAGATATCTCGCTCTTCCGTGACCCGCTTGAGCTCCGCTCGCAGGCGACGAAGCTCAGCTTGCTGATCATCGTCTTGCTGACGGGTTTCCTGAGGCTTGCTGTAGCGCTTGATCCACGCATAAAGGCTGTGAGTCGATACGCCAAGGCGTGCCGCAACGTCTGCCACGGGAAGCTGCTTTTCGGTCACTTGATTGACCGCTTGGATTTTGAATTCTTCGGTGTAACGCGGGTTGCTCATGGCACCTCCTGATTGGCCTCATTCTAAGGCATAGAGGTGTCTACGAAACCCGGGGCGATTCATCCGTTGCTACCGACGGATCAAACATCCGATTGGCAGGCGTTGTGGGTACGACATCCAACTGTCGCAATGGATCAATCGGTCCCGGTTCGAAAGCCAAGCATTGGCCAATGCCAACAAAAAATACACTACACACAACGGCATTACACAGAACGCCTCTTCTCACACTCACCATGCCGCTCCACTCATCCTTTCACGTGTTGCCCGCGTTATTTGAAATAGCCTTAAACGGCAGTAGAAAATCGGACGCCACGCTGCTTCCATACCCGAGCGCGGATCAAGTCCGTAACGCCTGTTGTGCTCGTGTTAGCGGGCTCGGTGGTCATGTTGCTTTTCCCTGAATTCTGTAAGTCTTTGAAAAACCTCGTAACCTTGCTTTTTCCTACTACTTTTGCCGCGTATCGAGAACAAGACTCTCGCATCGAGCGGCATCGAAATTCATGTCGATGGCTGCCAGACTAATTCGGTTCGAAGTACGTCACGCACGAGAAGGATGGTCGTCCAGATCATGTCGCGTGTCCTAGCAACCGATACAGGAGTGCCTTGAAGAGGAGCGTTGTATCGAAAGGTAGCTGTGCGTCGCTGGCCGGCATCACATTGGCGGGTTGCATCGTATCCATACACATTCCAATTTTCGGTTTTCTTCCCTGACCAACGATTCGTCTGGCAGACGATGAACTCACGCGTCGGCTATGCATACCCGCAGCGAATCTGCCCCGGGCTATTTCCACCGCCGGTAAAAGACAGAAAATCAATATGTAGATACTGCATATAGAACCAGAAAAGATAATGTGACCAAGCACATAGTACCAGCAGACTTGGGCCGTAGTCGCGAAAAGCCATCACTCACTGATTTGATGGACGCCATGAAAGATTCGGCGGGTTGCGTTTTACGGGAGGAGGCACCAAAAGGCACGGTTGGCTTCGGCTGACGGCGAATGCCATGTATCGCCAACCGTACGCAGGGGGTATGGGATGAACGTGTTCGTACCCGGCATTCACGTCCTAGCAAAACGATCCCAAATGATCAGAGCCAGCCTAGCCATCAACGCACCAATCCCCCCGGCAAACAACCCCATCTGAAGATGAGAGAAGGCGGAGTAATCACACATATTTGTCGGAGAGGTGAACCGAATAACGCAGGGCTCAGGAAAGAAAATCAGCCATGCGTGCGGCAGGCAAGTGATGCAGAAGAAAGCGATAACAACAAACCCGTACAACCACCAACGGGAAAGGTTTTGAAATTCTCTACGCAGGAAGCTCAGAGCAATAACCAGAGCAAATGATAATAGCCCTGGCACAAGCAACGCCTCGAAGACCAATCGGTGAAGCTGTTGGGAGGCCGTATCCATATCACCTCAGCATGAAATCCAGCACGCTGCCCAGGTTTCAGGCAACAAAAAAGCGGTCAGAAACCCACACACGGAAAGTGTACGAGGGCTCACGATCCTGAAAAGGAAGCAGGCCTGAAAGAAAAACCAAGGTCACTCAAAAAGTCACCACGGCAAAAACAACAAAGCCACCCGAAGATCGCAGACATAAAAAAGCCCAACCTTCTCAGATTGGGCTTTTTCAAAAATATGGTCGGGACGGAGTGATTCGAACACTCGACCCCTAGCACCCCATGCTAGTGCGCTACCGGACTGCGCTACGCCCCGACTAGGCGTGAAACTGGGTTTTGCTTCTTGTGGAAGCGAGGAGAAATATACCGCAAGCTTTTGAAATGTCAAAGTATTTTAAAACCTTGAATCACTTCTTCAGCACCACCAGCACATCCTCCAGCTCCGAAATCATCTGGCGGATCAGTTGCTTGTACTGGGTGCTGTCATCCTTGGCCTCATCGCCGGAGAGACGCAGACGCGCCCCGCCGATGGTGAACCCCTGGTCGTACAGCAACGCGCGAATCTGCCGGATCATCAGCACGTCATGGCGCTGATAATACCGGCGATTGCCACCACGCTTGGCGGGGTTGAGTTGAGGAAACTCCTGCTCCCAGTAACGCAGCACGTGCGGTTTGACCGCACACAGCTCGCTGACTTCACCAATGGTGAAGTAGCGTTTGCCTGGGATCGGCGGAAGCTCGTCGTTATGACTTGGTTCCAGCATAGGCCTCAACTCGGGCTTTCAATTTCTGCCCTGGACGAAAGGTGACCACACGGCGAGCCGTGATCGGGATTTCCTCTCCCGTTTTTGGATTGCGGCCAGGCCGCTGGCGTTTGTCCCGCAAGTCAAAATTGCCAAAACCCGACAGTTTGACCTGCTCGTTGTCTTCGAGAGCGTGCCTGATTTCCTCAAAAAACAGTTCGACCAATTCCTTGGCCTCCCGTTTGTTCAGGCCCAGCTCTTCGTAGAGACGTTCCGCCATTTCAGCTTTCGTCAGAGCCCCCATACGTCACTTCCTTAGCGTGGCGTTCAACCTGTTTTCAAGCGAGGTGAGGATGCTTTGGGTCGCGGAATTCACCTCATCGTCATTAAGAGTGCGCGATGGATGCTGCCAGGTCAAGCCAACTGCAAGGCTTTTTCTATGCGGATCAATACCTTTACCCTCATAGACGTCAAAGAGCCTGAGCTCTGTGAGCCACTCGCCTGCATTTTCACGGATTACGTCCAGTACCGCACTGGCCGCCACGCCCTTGTCCGCCAGCAACGCCAGGTCACGACGCACTTCAGGGAAACGCGACAACTCGCTGAATTTCGGCATTTTCCCCAACGCCACTTCAGCCAGTACCAGCTCGAAAACGAAGACCGGACGGTCGAGACCGAGGGTTTTCGACAATTCGGGGTGGATCGCGCCGATGAAACCGACCAGACGCCCTTCCCGCTCGATGCGCGCGGTCTGACCCGGGTGCAGCGCTGGGTGCTTGCCCGGCACGAAGGTGAACGAATCCAGCGCACCGGCAAAGCCCAGCAGCGCTTCCACGTCAGCCTTGACGTCGAAGAAGTCGACGGTGTCGCGACCCTGCGCCCAACCTTCCGGCAGACGGCTGCCGCAGACCACACCGGCCAGCATCGGCTCTTGCTTCAGGCCTTCCAGCTGACCGACAAAACGCAGGCCGCTTTCGAACAGACGCACGCGATCCTGCTGACGGTTCAGGTTGTGCTGCAACGCCTTGACCAGGCCCGGCCACAACGAAGAACGCATGGCGGCCATGTCGTTGGAGATCGGGTTGGCCAGCAGCAACGGCTCGACGCCCGGGTTGAACAGTTCGAACTGTTTCGGGTCGATGAAGCTGTAGGTGATCGCTTCCTGGTAACCACGGGCCACCAGCAGACGACGCAGCTCAGGCAGGTCGCTACGGGCTTCGGCCTTGGCCTGTGGCGCCAGGCGCGCTTGCGGGTAACGGACCGGCAGGCGGTTGTAGCCGTACAGGCGTGCCAGTTCTTCGATCAGGTCGACTTCCAGGCTGATATCGAAGCGATGGCTTGGCACTTCAACGCGCCACTGCCCTGCTCCGCTCGCGGAAACGCCCAGGCCCAGGCCGGTCAACAGACGCTCGACCTCGGCCGAGTCCATTTCCATGCCCAGCATCTGGGTGATGCGCTCGGCACGCAGGGTCACCGCGGCCACGGCAGGCAGGTGCGCTTCGCTGACGGTTTCGATGATCGGGCCGGCTTCGCCACCGGTGATTTCCAGCAGCAGGCCAGTGGCGCGCTCCATGGCTTCATGGGCCAGCTGCCAGTCCACGCCACGCTCGTAGCGGTGCGAGGCGTCGGTGTGCAGGCCATAGGAACGGGCCTTGCCAGCGACGGCGATCTGATCGAAGAAAGCACTTTCCAGGAAGATGTCACGGGTGGTCGCGGTGTCGACGCCGCTGTGCTCGCCGCCCATTACGCCGGCAATCGCCAGGGCGCGGGTGTGGTCGGCAATCACCAGGGTATCGCTACGCAGGCTGACTTCCTGACCGTCGAGCAATACCAGCTTCTCGCCCTCTTCAGCCATGCGCACGCGAATGCCGCCGTTGATTTCGGCGAGGTCGAAGGCGTGCAGCGGCTGGCCCAGCTCGATCATCACGTAGTTGGTGATGTCGACGGCCGCGTCGATGCTGCGCACGTCGGAACGACGCAGGCGCTCGACCATCCACAGCGGGGTCGGCTTCGACAGGTCGACGTTACGGATAACGCGCCCCAGGTAACGCGGGCAAGCGGCCGGCGCCAACACTTCGATCGAACGCACTTCGTCGTGTGTGGCAGGCACGCTCGGTACCACCGGACGAGTCACCGGAGCGGCATACAGCGCGCCGACTTCACGGGCCAGACCGGCCAGGGACAGGCAGTCGCCACGGTTCGGGGTCAGGTCGACCTCGATGCTGGCGTCGTCCAGGTTCAGGTAGACACGAATGTCCTCGCCCACCGGCGCATCGGCCGCCAGCTCCATCAGGCCATCGTTGTCTTCGCCGATCTGCAGCTCGACTTGCGAGCAGAGCATGCCGTTGGACTCGACGCCGCGCAGCTTGGCTTTCTTGATCTTGAAGTCGCCGGGCAGTTCGGCACCGATCATCGCGAACGGGATCTTCAGGCCCGGGCGCACATTCGGCGCGCCACAGACGACCTGGAAGGTCTCGGAACCGTTGCTGACCTGGCACACACGCAGCTTGTCGGCATCCGGGTGCTGTTCGGTGCTGAGGACTTCACCGACGACCACGCCGCTGAACACACCGGCGGCCGGCGTGACGCTATCGACCTCAAGACCGGCCATCGACAGACGAGCCACCAGCTCGTCGCGGCTCACTTGCGGGCTTACCCAGCCACGCAGCCATTGTTCACTGAATTTCATCCTGTTCTCCTAATAGATTCGTTACGACTAGCGAAATTGCGCGAGGAACCGCAAGTCGTTGTCGAAGAACAGACGCAAGTCGTTCACGCCGTAACGCAGCATGGCCAGACGCTCAACGCCCATGCCGAAGGCAAAGCCCTGGAACGCTTCCGGATCGATCCCGGACATGCGCAGCACGTTCGGGTGAACCATGCCGCAACCCATGACTTCCAGCCAGCCGGTCTGCTTGCAGACGCGGCAGCCTTTACCGCTGCACATCACGCATTCCATGTCGACTTCGGCGGACGGCTCGGTGAACGGGAAGTAGGAAGGACGGAAACGCACCGCCAGTTCCTTCTCGAAGAACACCCGCAGGAACTCTTCGATGGTGCCTTTGAGGTCGGCAAAATTGATGTCGCGATCGACCAGCAGGCCTTCGACCTGGTGGAACATCGGCGAGTGGGTGATATCCGAGTCGCTACGGTACACACGGCCTGGGCAGACGATGCGGATCGGCGGCTGCTTTGCTTCCATGGTGCGGACCTGGACCGGCGAGGTATGGGTGCGCAGCAGCATGTTGGCATTGAAATAGAAGGTGTCATGCATCGACCGGGCCGGGTGATGGCCTGGGATGTTGAGCGCTTCGAAGTTGTGGTAGTCGTCTTCCACCTCGGGACCTTCGGCAATGCCGTAGCCGATGTGGGTGAAGAATTGTTCGATACGTTCCAGAGTCCGGGTGACAGGATGCAGACCACCGGAGGTCTGGCCGCGGCCAGGCAGGGTCACGTCAATGGACTCGGCGGCGAGCTTGGCGGCCAGATCCGCCTCCTCGAACGACGCCTTGCGCGCATTGAGAACCTCTGTGACACGCTCCTTGGCGACGTTGATCAGGGCGCCGACCTGCGGACGCTCTTCTGCCGGCAAGCTGCCCAGGGTCTTCATCACCTGAGTCAGTTCACCTTTCTTGCCAAGGTAGTGAACCCGGATTTGCTCCAGGGCATTGATATCTTCAGCGCTTTGCACAGCCTCGAGAGCTTGAGAGACCAGTGCGTCCAGGTTTTCCATGTACAGACTCCAGATACGAAATAGGGGAAGAGCTTTAAGGCTCTTCCCCTATTCATGACGTTTAACACCAGGCCCTACACAGGCAAGACCCGGTGATTGTCGGGGGGTACTTAAGCCAGGACGGCTTTAGCTTTCTCGACAATCGCAGCAAACGCCGCTTTTTCGTTCACTGCCAGATCAGCCAGAACCTTACGGTCGATCTCGATGGACGCTTTTTTCAGGCCGGCGATGAAACGGCTGTAGGACAGACCGTTAACACGAGCACCTGCGTTGATACGAGCGATCCACAGAGCGCGGAACTGACGTTTTTTCTGACGACGGTCGCGGTAGGCGTATTGGCCTGCCTTGATGACCGCTTGCTTGGCAACACGGAATACGCGCGAGCGAGCGCCGTAGTAGCCTTTTGCAAGTTTCAGAATCTTTTTGTGACGCTTACGGGCAATGACGCCACGCTTTACACGAGCCATGAGTTACTTCCTCTATTCTTGAACCAAAAATTAACGAAGGCGCAGCATGCGCTCGACTTTTGCCACGTCAGACGGATGCAGCAAGCTGCTACCGCGCAGTTGACGCTTACGCTTGGTCGACATTTTGGTCAGGATGTGGCTCTTGAAAGCGTGCTTGTGCTTGATGCCGTTAGCAGTTTTCAGAAACCGCTTGGCAGCACCACTTTTAGTTTTCATCTTTGGCATGTTCGGATACTCCGCATTCAGTTGATAAACATAACCGCAAGGCCTGCCGTGCCCTGGTGGTTACTTCTTCTTTTTCGGGGCGATGACCATGATCAGCTGGCGTCCTTCCATCTTAGGATGCTGTTCGACCGAGCCGTACTCCTGCAGGTCAGTTTCAACCCGCTTGAGCAGCTCCATCCCCAGCTCCTGGTGGGCCATCTCACGACCGCGGAATCTCAAGGAAACCTTGGCCCTGTCCCCGTCACTCAGGAAACGTACCAGGTTGCGCAGTTTTACCTGGTAATCCCCTTCCTCCGTCCCTGGACGAAACTTGATTTCTTTAACCTGCACTTGCTTCTGGTTTTTCTTCGCAGCAGCAATTTGCTTTTTCTTTTCGAAAATCGACTTGCCGTAGTCCATCACCCGGCAAACGGGTGGCACTGCATCGGCGGAAATCTCCACCAGATCCAGCTTGGCTTCTTCGGCAATCCGAAGCGCTTCATCAATCGAGACGATGCCAATCTGCTCGCCATCAGCGCCAATTAACCGAACCTCGCGTGCCGAGATATTCTCGTTGATCGGGGCTTTCGGTGCAGCTCGTTTATCTTGTCTCATTTCACGCTTAATAATAATTACTCCGAATCTGGGCGACCACGCCGGGAAACCGCTTGCGCGAGGAACTCGGCGAACCGGGCGACGGGCATCGAGCCCAGGTCTGCACCTTCACGAGTACGCACAGCGACAGTCTGCATCTCGACTTCCCGATCTCCGATAACCAAAAGATAGGGAACCTTGAGCAAAGTATGCTCGCGGATTTTAAAGCCAATTTTTTCATTTCTCAAGTCGGACTTGGCACGGAATCCGCTTTCGGCCAGAGTTTTTTCCACCTCGAGGGCAAAATCAGCCTGCTTGTCGGTGATGTTCATCACCACGGCCTGGGTCGGCGCCAGCCACGCAGGGAACGCGCCCTCGTAGTGCTCGATCAGAATTCCGACGAAACGCTCGAAGGAACCGAGGATCGCGCGGTGCAGCATGACCGGGTGCTTGCGGCTGTTGTCTTCGGACACGTATTCGGCGCCCAGACGGATCGGCAGGTTGAAATCGAGCTGCAGGGTACCACACTGCCACACGCGACCGAGACAGTCCTTGAGCGAAAATTCGATTTTCGGACCGTAGAACGCCCCTTCGCCCGGCTGCAGGTCATACGGCAGGCCGGCGCTGTCCAGCGCGGCCGCCAGTGCGCTTTCGGCGCGATCCCACAGCTCATCGGAGCCCACGCGCTTCTCGGGACGCGTGGACAGCTTCATTTCGATGTCCTTGAAGCCGAAGTCGGCATAGACATCCATGGTCAGCTTGATGAACGCCGCGGATTCAGCCTGCATCTGCTCTTCGGTGCAGAAGATGTGGGCGTCGTCCTGGGTAAAGGCGCGTACGCGCATGATGCCGTGCAGCGCACCCGACGGCTCGTTACGGTGGCAGGCACCGAACTCGGCCAAGCGCATCGGCAGCTCGCGGTAGCTCTTCAGGCCCTGGTTGAACACCTGCACGTGGCACGGGCAGTTCATCGGCTTGATGGCGTAGTCGCGGCTTTCCGACTCGGTGGTGAACATGTTGTCGGCGTAGTTGGCCCAGTGCCCGGACTTCTCCCACAGGGAGCGATCGACCACTTGCGGGGTCTTGATCTCCAGGTAGCCGTTCTCACGCTGCACCTTGCGCATGTACTGCTCGAGCACCTGGTACAGGGTCCAGCCGTTGGGGTGCCAGAACACCATGCCCGGCGCTTCTTCCTGGGTATGGAACAGGCCCAGGCGCTTGCCGATCTTGCGGTGGTCGCGCTTTTCCGCTTCTTCGATCCGCTGGATGTAGGCGGCCAGCTGCTTCTTGTCGGCCCAGGCGGTGCCGTAGACGCGCTGCAACTGCTCGTTCTTGGCATCGCCGCGCCAGTAGGCACCGGACAGCTTGGTCAGCTTGAACGACTTCAGGAAACGGGTGTTCGGCACGTGCGGGCCACGGCACATGTCGACGTATTCTTCGTGGTAGTACAGGCCCATGGCCTTTTCATTCGGCATGTCCTCGACCAGGCGCAGCTTGTAGTCTTCGCCACGCTGGGTGAACACCTCGATCACTTCGGCACGCGGCGTGACCTTCTTGATCACGTCGTAGTCTTTTTCGATCAGCAGCTGCATGCGCTGCTCGATCGCGGCCAGGTCGTCCGGGGTGAACGGACGCTCATAGGCGATATCGTAGTAAAAACCTTCATCGATGACCGGACCGATCACCATTTTCGCCGTCGGGTACAGCTGCTTGACCGCGTGGCCAACCAGGTGGGCGCAAGAGTGGCGAATGATCTCCAGCCCCTCTTCGTCCTTGGGCGTGATGATCTGCAGGGTGGCGTCGCTGTCGATCGGGTCGCAGGCGTCGACCAGCTTGCCGTTGACCTTGCCGGCCACGGTGGCCTTGGCCAGGCCGGCGCCGATGGAAGCGGCGACTTCGGCTACGGAAACCGGGTGATCGAACGAACGTTGACTGCCGTCGGGAAGAGTAATAGTGGGCATGGCGCCTCCTCTCCTAGTGGTGACCCCTACCAAAGGTCACGTGGGTTGGGATGAGCAGCCAGTACGCGATTCGTCCAGCCGTTTATGAAAAACGCCTGCC
Source organism: Pseudomonas batumici (assembly GCF_000820515.1). Lineage (GTDB taxonomy): Bacteria > Pseudomonadota > Gammaproteobacteria > Pseudomonadales > Pseudomonadaceae > Aquipseudomonas > Aquipseudomonas batumici. The sequence continues at coordinate 26,652 of NZ_JXDG01000045.1, forward strand.
GCACAGTGGCAGGAGCCGCAAGGCCAACCGGAAACGAACCAGAGTGACTGGAGTTCAAAAAAGGGTTGATGGCGCGGCATCGAGCGCAAGACACGCAAGCGATACCGAAAATAGCCAAGGCGTGGATGCTAGCACAGATGAACGGTCATCGCCTCGTTCGCAACCTGCTAAAGTTGCAGGGGTTTTCTGCCCTGCGGGTGAACTTGCGCCCCGCTCTGCCGCTCAAACACCTAGCAACAGCGTATCCACCCGTTTCCAAGGAGTACCCGAACATGCGCCTGACTCACCTCTTCGCCTTCGCCGCCCCGCTCGCCCTGCTGCTGCCCTTGAGCGCGCAGGCTGCCTGGCCCGCCGGCGCCAAGGACGCCTACATGAAAGACTGCGTTGGCGCGGCCAGCCAGAGCGTCAACGCCAACGTCGCCAAACAGCACTGCACCTGCGGGGCCAATGTGCTGGAGACGAAGTTCACCACCCAGGAAATCCAGCAACTGATGAACTCCAAGACGCTGCCGCCCGCCGAGCTGCGTGAGCGCGCCCTGAAAGAAATCGCCGTGTGCAAGGTGCAGAAGTAACCCGCCACCAGGAGCCTTTTAGGCCTCAAGCCGGGTGAAAAAAGCTCGAAAGCATGATTTTTATCAATATTTACGCAGCTTTTATGGGTTTTTTTAGGGGCTGTCCCTTCGGCTGAAAGCCTTTAAAACCGGGGCTTTCAGCCAATCTGACAGCTAAACGGGGCACGCCTGACGGGCAATCCGCCGCCAGGGGGGGCTCCCAAGTCGAACATTTCGACTATGATAGCCCAGTGTGCCCAGTTGGCCTGAGCAGCACAGTACTACTGAAAATATATGTTTCTTGGAGATACACCATGTCTAATCGCCAAACCGGCACCGTAAAATGGTTCAACGATGAAAAAGGCTTCGGCTTCATCACTCCTCAAGGTGGCGGTGACGACCTGTTCGTACACTTCAAAGCTATCGAAAGCGACGGTTTCAAAAGCCTGAAAGAAGGCCAAACCGTTTCCTTCGTGGCTGAGAAAGGCCAAAAGGGTATGCAAGCTGCACAGGTTCGTCCGGAGTAAGTTTTCCGCGAACTGAAAAAACCCCGTCCATGCGACGGGGTTTTTTATGGGCGCTGGAAAAGCCCGGAAGCCTTAACCGCAGTTGGCGCGAATGATCTTGCCGCTGCTGTCGGTGTTGAGGTTCAGACGGTCCGAGCGGTACTCCAGGGTCACCATGTCGTCGGGTCCCAGGACCCGGGCGCTCTGCGCGCCGGTGCGGCTGCGGGCCTGCTCCAGCAATGCGGCGGAGGCCGACTGGCCAATGGCGAAATCGGCCCCTTTGGCCTCGCAACGACCGTCACCGGCCTGGGTGACCGAGTCCTTGGGTGCAGCCGACTCTTTAGCCGCGGACGACGCGCTGGTGGTGCAACCGGCCAGTACCGACAAGGCGAACAGCGCCCCCAGGGATGCAAGCTTCCAAGGCATGGAGCCTCCTTTCAAATAATAGGTAGAGTGAGTGCGACCGCGATTTTCGCCATTGGTTGCACCCAAGGTGCCAGACACGTCGATTCCGACCTCGGCGACCGACAAGTCTGCCTGACCTGTCGAGCGACTTCCCCAGGGAATCGTGACTGAATATTAACGGGTGATGCCGCTCAGTAGATGTCGATGTAGTCGAAGGGCGGGTTGGGCCAGTTCTGCTGCAGGGCATTGAACACCTGCATGACCCAGACCTCGTCAGCCGCCGCGACCTTGCCGACGTAGCCGGAGCCCGCCGCCCAGGTTTCCAGGCGGAACAGCAGGCCGTCGATCTGCGCGCCGCCGACAACTCCCGAGGAAATGTACGCGATGCCCGAACGGGTCACGCGCAACTGGGTATGCACCTCGTCGCTGGCCGCCGCGAGCATCTGGCGCACGGCGTCCAGGGTCAGGTTGTCGGGGTTGTTCAGATCGATCTGCATGGGATTCACTTGAGGCGCGCCAGGCGCTCGGTCAGCAAGTCGAAGAAGCCCTGGGCATTGCCATTTTCGACCCAGAACACATTCTTGGCCTGCTTCAGGCCGTCGTACCAGTCGACGATGGTCTGGCCGAAGGTCGGGCCTTCACGGCTGTCGATCTGCATGTTGACCTGGCGTCCGCTGAACAGCTCGGGCTTGAGCAGGTAGGCGATGACGGTGGCGTCGTGTACCGGACCGCCGGGAATACCGTAGTGCTCCATGTCGCCCTTGACGTACTCGTTGAGGATATCACCGACCACCTTGCTGGCATTGTTGTTCAACGCCGCGATCTTCTGCAGGCGTTCATCGCTGGTGAGGATCTTGTGGGTCACGTCCAGTGGCAGGTAGGTCAGCTTGACGCCGCTCTTGAGCACCACTTCGGCGGCCTGCGGGTCGGCGAACAGGTTGAACTCGGCAACCGGGGTGATGTTGCCGCCGTTGAAGTGCGCGCCGCCCATGACCACCACTTCCTTGATGCCCTGGGTGATCTCGGGATCCTGGGTCAAGGCCAGCGCCAGGTTGGTCTGCGGCCCGAGCATGGCAATGGTGATGCTGTGGGGCTTGGCCGCCCGCAGGGTCTCGATCAGGTAGTTGACGGCATTGCCCTTGGCCAGGCCGGCCTTGGGCTCGTGGACGGTCACGCCGGAGAGGCCTTCCTTGCCATGGATATTCTCGGCATAGATCGGCGTGCGCAGCAGCGGCTTGGGCGCACCGGCATACACCGGCACCTCTTCGCGCCCGGCCCACTCGCGGGCCAGTCGGGCATTGCGCGAAGTCTTGTCCAGACGCACGTTGCCGGCCACGGTGGTCAGCGCGCGAATATTCAATTCCTGCGGCGAGGCCAGGGCGAACAGCAAGGCCACCACATCGTCGGCCCCCGGGTCGGTGTCGATGATCAGGTCGATTTTTTCCGCCGCCTGGGCGCCTGTAGCAGTGAGCAAGGACAAAATCAGCAGACTCCGAAACCAATGTTGCAAGATCTGAGCATAGCGTTGCATGGCACACTCCTTGTGCGGGAAAGAAAGCTTGTGTGGGAAAGAAAAACTAGAAGGTCACGCCGGCCACCAGCACGACGTTGCAATAGGGTTGGCATTCGCCGGTACGAACGACCGCTCTGGCACTGCGGCTGAGCACTTTGAATTCTTCATGGCTGAGCAGGCGGCGCTGCCCCATGGCGCCCTGGACGTTCAGTGCGTCGAGGTGTTCCAGGGCCGGCGGACGCTTGAGCAGGATTTCCTCGGCCAGCACATGGCTCTCCACCTGCATTTCGCTGAGCACCGTGCGCAAGGTGCTGACGAAGTCGGGAATGCCCTGGGTCAGGGCCAGGTCGATCAGTTCCACGCCCGGCGGAACCGGCAGGCCGGCGTCGCCGATGACCAGCATGTCGCCATGGCCGAGGGAGGCGATCAGGCGCGACAGGGCGATATTGAGCAGCGGTGTCTTTTTCATGGCGATTTGAAACCCTGGACATCGGACAAGTGGGGAATGGACGGCTGGGCACCGGCACGGGTCACCGACAGCGCCGCCGCGACCTGGCCGAAGCGAATCGCCTCGGCCTCGCCCTGCCCTCGGGCCAGGGCCGCGGCGAAACCGCCGACAAAGGTGTCGCCGGCCGCCGTGGTGTCGAGCGCCTTGACCTTGGGCGCCGGGAAATGCGCAAAGCCCTGGCCATCGGCGAACAGCGAACCCTGGGCACCGAGGGTGACGATCACCTTCCCTGCCCCGGCGGCCATCAGTTGGGTGGCGGCGGCCCGGGCACTCTCCAGGGAGTCCACCGGCAGGCCGCTGAGGGCCGAGGCCTCGCTTTCATTGGGAATCAGGTAGTCGATCGACGCATACCAGTCGGCCGGCAACGGCGCGCTGGCCGGCGCCGGGTTGAGGATCACCGTCTTGCCCAGTTCGCGCCCGCGCTTGAGCGCGTAGCCGACGGTGTCCATCGGCACCTCCAACTGGCAGATGATCACATCCGCGTCCTGGAGCACCGCATCAAAGCCCTTGAGCATTTCGGGGGAAAGGCAGCCATTGCCACCGGCAACGATCACGATGGCGTTCTGGCTGTTGTCGTCGACGACGATCAGCGCGACGCCGCTGGACACCCCCGCCGCCACGCTGACGGCCTGGCAATCGATGCCCTCGGCCACCAATGCATCGCGCAATTGCGGACCGTAGGCATCGTCCCCCACGCAACCGATCATCGACACCGAGGCGCCCAGGCGAGCGGCCGCCACGGCCTGGTTCGCGCCCTTGCCGCCGGACACCGTGGCGAACGACTGGCCCACCAGGGTCTCACCCGCCCGTGGCAGGCGTTCGGCACGGGTGACCAGATCCATGTTGAGGCTGCCCACCACCACTACTTTTGCTTGCATACACCAGTACCCATCAATTCGATTCAGCGGTATTGCGCAAACACGCCCGGCACCGGGGCCGTCGATTCACGCAGGACAATACTTGGCGTCACGATCCGCCGGTCGACTGCCAGAAGTGGCGTGGCAATTCTGTTCAAAAGCATCTCCGCCGCGGTTTCCCCCAACTGGAGAATCGACTGGCCGACCGTGGTCAACGCCGGATAGACATAGCGGCTCATCTGGATATCGTCGAAGCCGATCACCGACAACTCGCTGGGCACGCGGATATTACGTTCCGCCGCCGCCCGCAACACGCCGATACCGAGCATGTCGTTGCCGGCGAAAATTGCGCTGGGCCGCTCCCCTTTCAGGAGCAGGGCCGCCGCCTGGTAACCGCCGGTGCTGGTGAAGTCGCTTTCCACCACCCAGCGCTCGGGCACCTGCACCGCCGCCTGCGCCAGTGCCCTTCGATAACCGGCCAGACGCATCTGCGCCACGCTGGTATCGGCCGGGCCGCCGATAAAGGCAATCGCCCGATGCCCCAGCTCCAGCAAGTGCCGGGTGGCCAGGTAGGCGCCCTCCTCGTGATCGATGCGCACCAGATCGGTTTCGATCCCGGCAATGCCTCGGTCGACAATCACGATGGGCGTGCGCACCGCCGCCAATCCGGCGCCGAGGCTGTCATCGCCACCGGTGGAGGCGACGATCAGGCCGTCGACCCGTTTCTCCAGCAGCACCCGCAGGTAGCTGCGCTGCTTGTCCGGATCGTCGTCGGAGTTGCAGAGGATCACGCAGTAGTTGTTGCGCTCGCAGTAATCCTCGATCCCCCGCGCCAGCTCGGCGAAGTACGGGTTGAGGCTGTTGGGCACCAGCAGGCCGATGGTCGCGGTGGTCTTGGCTTTCAACGAGCGCGCTACGGCGCTGGGTACATAGTCGAGCTGGGCGATCGCCGCCTCGACCTTGAGCCGCACCTTGTCGCTGACCGGCCGCGTCCTGTTCAGCACATGGGACACGGTGGTGTAGGAGATCCCGGCCAACGCCGCCACATCCTTGATGGTTGCCATGCCTCAACCCCGCCGACGGGCGCGTTGACTGCGGTAGGTGTCCAGCACCACCGCGATCACGATCACCGCGCCGGTGATGATGCGCTTGGTCGGCTCGGTGGCGCCGATCTGCGCCAGTCCCGCCGCCAGCACCGAGATGATCAGCACGCCGAAGAAGGTGCTGATCACCGAACCGCGACCGCCCATCAGGCTGGTCCCGCCGATCACCACCGCGGCGATCACCTGCAGTTCCAGGCCGGAGCCGGCGTTCGGGTCCGCCGCTTCCAGACGGGAGATCTGGAACAGCGCCGCGACACCGGCCAGCAGGCCCATCAGGCTGAACACCAGGATCTTGTAGGGCTTGGGATTGATCCCCGCCAGGCGCACCGCTTCCTCGTTGGTGCCGATGCCGATCAGGTAGCGGCCGAACACGGTCCGCGTCAGCACCAGTTGGGCGACGATGATCACCAGCAAGGCGATGATGAACGACGGCGAAATACCGACGGCCACCGGGTTGGACAGCCAGGCGAACGAGTCGCCGATATAGGCGGTGCGCGAGCCGGTCATCTGGTAGGCCAGGCCCCGGGCCATTTCCAGCACCCCCAGGGACACGATGAACGACGGAATGCGCCAGGCCACGGTGATCGAACCGGTCACGGTGCCGGCCAGCGCCGCGCAGCCCATGCCCAGCACGGCGGCCGGCCACACGCCCCAGCCCCAGCCGAGGATCGCCACGCTGACCGCCGAGGCCGCCAGGGCCAGCACCGACCCCACCGACAGGTCGATGCCGCCGATGATCAGCACGAAGGTCATGCCCACCGCCAGGACCATCAGATCGGGAATCTGGTTGGCCAGGGTGCTGAAGGTGTCATAGGAGAGGAAATGACTGCTCAGGCTGGAAAACAGGATGATCATGGCGAGCAAGGCGCCCGCCAGGCCCAGGTAGGTGCCCAGGCCATAGAAGTTACGCGAGGTCTTGCTGGCAGCAGTTAGAGTTGTCATAGGGCATTCCTGGGCGCCGCTTCGTGGAGCAGCGCATCACGTTTTTGGTAGCCGGCGAAGGCGGCGGCGAGCAACTCGTCCTGGGTCCAGGCGTCACGCTCGAAGGTCTCGATCAGGCGCCCGGCGGACAGCACGCCGATGCGGTCGCAGATCAGCATCAGTTCGCGCAGGTCGCTGGAAACCACCACCAGCGCCTTGCCCTGGCGGGTCAGTTCACCCAGCAAGGCATAGATATCGAACTTGGCGCCGACGTCGATCCCGCGGGTCGGCTCGTCGAACAGCAACACCGTGCAGTCGCGCTCCAGCCAGCGGCCGATCACCACCTTCTGCTGGTTGCCGCCGGACAGCTCGGACACCAGTTGATCGGGACTGGAACTGCGAATGCGCATGGCGTCGATCTGACGCCGCGCCAGCGCCGACTCGTCACGCCCGTTGACCAGCCCGGCGCTGGAAATCGCCGGCATGTTGCCCAGGGCGATATTGGCGCTGATGGATTGTGTCAGCAGCAACCCCTCGCCCTTGCGATCCTCGGTGATCAGGGCGATGCCATGGCGGACCGCATCCACCGGTGAGCGAATGTCCGCGACCTTGGCCGGCGAGCCGAGGGCCACCGTGCCGCTGTCGGCACTGTCCGCGCCGTAGATCAGCCGCAGCAGCTCGGTGCGACCCGCGCCGATCAAACCGGAAATACCGAAGATCTCACCGGCACGGACTTCGAAGGAGACGTCGAGAACCTTGTCCGAACGGCTCAGGCCCTTGACCGTCAAGGCGGGCGCGCCGATCTTGCGCACGCCCATGTCGATATGTTCGCCCAGCTCGCGGCCGACCATCAGGTTGACCAGTTGCTCGCTGTTGTAATTGGCCATCGGCTCGACGCAGACCAGGTTGCCGTCGCGCAATACCGCGATGCGCTGGGCGACCCGGGCCAGTTCTTCGAGCCGGTGGGAGATATAGATGATCGCCACGCCACGGGCCTGCAGGCGGGTGATCTGGTCGAAGAGCATTTCGACTTCGCGGGCCGTGAGCATCGCGGTCGGCTCATCGAGAATCAGCACATGGCAATCGCCGATCAGGTTGCGGGCGATTTCCACCATCTGCTGGTGCCCGATGCCCAGATCGCCGACCAGGGTGTCCGGGTCGATGGCCTCGAGGCCGACCTGGGCCATGGCCTCGATGGCGGCGCTGCGCAACTGCTTGCGACTGATCCAGCCACAGCGGTTGGGCAGGTTGTCGAGGAACAGGTTTTCCGCCACGGACAGGGTCGGCAGCAGATTGAGCTCCTGCATGACCATGCGGATGCCCTGCTCTTCGGCGTGGGTCCGGCTGCCCGGCACATAGGCGCGACCATTGAACAGCATCTGCCCGGTGGTCGGCGTGACCAGCCCGCCGATGATCTTCGACAGGGTGCTTTTGCCGGCACCGTTTTCACCGGTCAGCGCCAGCACTTCGCCGCGCAGCAACGTCAGGTCGATGTTGCTGAGCACGGGTTGCGCATAGGTCTTGCCGATACCGCTGACCGACAGGACAGCGTTCGGAGCGGAAGATGACATAGGAAAGTCTCCATGCGCCCGCTCAGGACGAGCGGGCACCATTGAACCGCGAGGGGTTTACTTCTTGAGTACCAGCTCGACCGGGGTTTCGATCACGCCGTCCTTGCTGTCGACTTTTTCGCCCTTGATGACTTTCAGTGCGGTTTCGATGCCGAACACCGCCTGCTTGGCGGCGAACTGGTCGGCAGTGGCGAGCACGCGACCGTCCTGGAGCATCGGCTTGATGGCATTGATGTTGTCATAGCCGACCACCTGCACCTTGCCGGCCTTGCCCGCCGAACGCACGGCGGAGACGGCGCCCAGGGCCATGCTGTCATTGCCGGCCAGCAGCGCCTTGAGGTTCGGGTATTCGTTGAGCATCGCCGAGGCGACCGCGTTGCCCTTGTCGATTTCCCAGTCGCCGGACTGCACGGAGACGATCTTCATGTCCGCGGCTTTCATCGCGTCGGTGAAACCGGCGGTGCGCATCTGGGCGTTGGTGGTGGTGGACACGCCTTCGATGATGCCGACCTCGTCACCCGCCTTCAGTTGCTTGCCCAGGTACTCGCCCACCAGGCGCGCACCCTTGCGGTTGTCAGGCCCTACGAACGGCACTTCGATGCCCTTGCTTTTCAGCACGCCGGCGTCGAGCTGGTTGTCGATGTTGATGACGACGATCCCGGCATCCTTGGCTTTCTTGATCACCGAGACCATGGCCTTGGAGTCGGCCGGGGCGATGACGATGGCGTTGACCTTGGAGACGATCATCTGGTTGACGATGTCGATCTGCGCGGTGGTGTCGGTTTCGTTCTTGATGCCGTTGGAGACCAGGTCGAAATCAGCGGCGTGGGCTTTCTGGTAGTCCTTGGCGCCGTCTTCCATGGTGCGGAAGAACTCGTTGGCCAGGGATTTCATCACCAGGCCGACCTTGGGCTTGGCGGCATCGGCGGCGAAGGCCTGGGACAGCGGCAAGGTAGCGGAGGCGGCAGCCAGTACGGCGACAGCCAGAAGACGTCCAGCGAATGGCAACTTCATGGGTTTACTCCGGATCTTATGATTGTTGTGAGCAACGCCAGGAGCGTGACGGGAAATGCGTGTGCACAGCCCTGGAAAGAGTTAGCGCAAACGTTTGCGTCACCCAACTATGCGAATCTTGCGAGGATTTGTCAACGGTCCGTCACAGCATAGTCGCCGATCTGACAATCACGAATATCCCGACGCGCTCGGGCAAGAATTCCCCCCCTGCCTGAGCCCGGCGGCCGGCCGATCCGCTGCGCATCTCTCTGTAAAATCAGATAATTTTTTCGATTGGCGTACACCAAATCGCAAAAGACGCTGTCAGAAGCACCTCATCATTCCCTGACAGTTGCGAAATGACCTACAGTTAAATACTGTATGCACGTACAGCTAATTAAGGATTGTTCCGTGGCAAACCCAACTTCAGCTTCCTCCGCGCCCAGCACCTACGAACGCATGGGCCTGCGGGTACAGAAAATCATCAACTCGCCCACCGCCCAAAACGCCAAGGCCGCCCTGCTCTTTCGCCTGCCGGACGAACCGGTGGACGAGTGGGAGCGACTGCTCGAGGAAATCGCCGAGAACGACAACGTCACCCTGGCCTACCGCGACGACGGTGGCATACAGATTTTCTGGGTTGTGCCGAAGGAAGACTGAACCAATGATTGTCCGCGTTATCGCCCTGCTGTGTTTTTTCTGCGTGCTGTCGGCCCAGGCGGAGGCACCACGCACCTTCGCCGAAGCCAAGAAAGTCGCCTGGCGGCTCTACGCGCCGCAGTCCACGGAGTTCTATTGCGGCTGCAAGTACAACGGCAACCGGGTCGACCTGGCGGCCTGCGGCTATGTGCCGCGCAAGAATGCCCAGCGGGCGGCGCGCATCGAGTGGGAACACATTGTCCCGGCCTGGCAGATCGGCCATCAGCGCCAGTGCTGGCAACAGGGCGGACGCAAGAGTTGCAGCCAGAACGACAAGACCTACCAGCGCGCCGAGGCCGACCTGCACAACCTGGTGCCGAGCATCGGCGAGGTCAATGGCGACCGCAGCAACTTCAGCTTCGGCTGGTTGCCGGTGCAGAAAGGACAATATGGCGCCTGCCTGACCCAGGTCGACTTCAAGGCCAAGAAGGTCATGCCGCGCCCGTCCATTCGCGGCATGATCGCCCGCACCTATTTCTACATGAGCAAGCAGTACGGCCTGCGCCTGTCGAAACAGGATCGGCAGTTGTATGAAGCCTGGAACAAGACCTATCCGGTCCAGGCCTGGGAACGCCAGCGCAACCAGAGCGTGGCCTGTGTCATGGGCCGCGGCAACGAGTTCGTCGGGCCGGTGAACCTCAAGGCCTGCGGCTGAGTCACAGATTGACTGCGGACTTGTGGGAGCCGGCTTGCTGGCGATGCGATCTGAAGGTCGACATCGTCGTCGCCTGAAAAACCGCTATCGCCAGCAAGCCGGCTCCCACAAGGTCGTGTTTCAACACAAGGTATCGATTGCCCGCTCAATAGCCCGTGGCGGGCGCGGCGGTATCTTGCGCTGGGCTCGCGGCAGGCGCCTTGTGCTCCACCACCTCGGAGTCCATGTGCTGTTTGTCGGCCAGCTGCGCCTTTTTCTGCTCGGCAATGGCCTGGGTCGCGAACGGTCCGGCAATCACCTGGCCGTTGTCGAGGATCTTGAACGGATAACCGTGCTCGATCAGCCAGGCCGTCCAGTCGGTCAGGGCCTTGGATTTGTCGTCCTTGATCAGCAGATCCCAGCCAGTCGCAGGCGCCACCACCGCCGCCGGCGTCGAGGCCACTTTCGCCGGCTCGACCTTGTTTCCCGACCCATCACCGCAACCGGCCAGCACCACGAATGCCACCATCACTGCTATTCTGCGCACAAGGCGTCTCCCGTAATCATCAGTTAATGTGATTTTATCACCTTGCAGCCTGTCTTAACCTCGTTCCACTGGCTGCTCGGGTCTTATCAGGCTGAATTACCGACGGTTTTCCGACCCCGGGGAATTAAATGGAATGAAATGACGCCTGTAATGAACCACCCGTTCGGATGCACTTAGCGGTATTCTGTGTGTAAGACCTAAGCCAGGAATGCCTGAGAAAGGCACCTTAGTAACAATCAAGGAGAAAGACATGCTGATACTCACCCGCAAAGTCGGTGAAAGCATCAACATCGGTGACAACATCACGATCACGATTCTGGGCGTTAGCGGCCAGCAAGTCCGGATAGGCATCAACGCCCCCAAGGACGTTGCCGTGCATCGTGAAGAGATTTACCAGCGTATCCAGGCCGGCCTGTCTGCCGGTGACAAAGAGCCAAAGTAAGCAACCCGCTCCCTCGTCAGCCCTGCCGTTCCTGGGTCGCGGCTGACGAAAGCTTCCCCCCTCTCCTCGCTACTGGCTCAGCGACGTGCTCAACCGGGCTACGTTCTCAACGGCCCCAGGTTCTCAACTGCCCAGGATCAAACCGCCCGCCGGCAACGGCAGCGCCGTCTTGTAGCGCACCTGCTTGAGGGCAAAACTCGAGCGGATATTGGCCACCCCCGGCACCTTGGTCAGAAAATCCATCATGAACCGCTCCAGCGACTGGATCGTCGGCACCAGCACGCGGATCAGGTAGTCCGGATCCCCGGCCATCAGGTAGCACTCCATCACTTCCGGTCGATCGGCAATCGCCGCCTCGAAATGCTGCAAGGCCTCTTCCACCTGCTTTTCCAGGCTGACATGGATGAACACATTGACGTGCAGCCCGAGCAATTCCGGATCGAGCAAGGTCACCTGCTCGCGAATCAGCCCCAACTCTTCCATGGCCTTGACCCGGTTGAAACACGGCGTCGGCGACAGGTTGACCGAACGGGCGAGGTCGGCGTTGGTAATGCGGGCATTCTCCTGAAGGCTGTTGAGAATCCCGATGTCAGTGCGATCCAGTTTGCGCATGAGACAAAAACACCTGTTTTTTATGCTTATGCAGTTTTTTTATCTGCAAATCGTCTTGAGTGCAATGAAACAGAGAGAAATATTCTCCTGAGTCCGGCCTATGATTGTTGTAGGACAAGATTTCCCTTACCCAGGGAATGATTGCCAGCTAGCGCGCCCACTACAAGAAATTCACAAGATAGAGCGTAGAAAGCCATGACCCCAGCGTACGAACCGCTGCGCCTGCACGTTCCTGAACCTTCAGGGCGTCCCGGTTGCAAGACCGACTTCAGTTACCTGCGCCTGACCGATGCCGGCCAGGTCCGCAAACCCCCGATCGACGTGGAACCCGCCGACACCGCCGACCTGGCCAAGGGCCTGATCCGTGTGCTCGACGACCAGGGCCAGGCCCTCGGCCCCTGGGCCGAAGGCGTGCCGGTGGCGATCATGCGCCAAGGCATGCGCGCCATGCTCAAGACCCGCATCTTCGACACGCGCATGGTGGTTGCCCAGCGCCAGAAAAAGATGTCGTTCTACATGCAGAGCCTCGGCGAGGAAGCCATCGGCAGCGCCCAGGCCCTGGCCCTGAACCTCGACGACATGTGCTTCCCCACCTACCGCCAGCAGAGCATCCTGATGGCCCGGGAAGTGCCGCTGGTGGACATGATCTGCCAACTGCTGTCCAACGAGCGCGATCCGCTCAAGGGCCGGCAGCTGCCAATCATGTACTCGGTCCGCGACCACGGTTTCTTCACCATTTCCGGCAACCTCGCCACCCAGTTCGTCCAGGCCGTCGGCTGGGGCATGGCCTCGGCGATCAAGGGCGATACCAAGATCGCCTCGGGCTGGATCGGCGACGGCGCCACCGCCGAGTCGGACTTCCACACCGCCCTGACCTTCGCCCACGTCTACCGCGCCCCGGTGATCCTCAACGTGGTCAACAACCAGTGGGCGATCTCCACCTTCCAGGCCATCGCCGGCGGTGAAGCCACCACCTTCGCCGGGCGTGGCGTGGGTTGCGGCATCGCTTCGCTGCGGGTCGACGGCAACGACTTCATCGCGGTCTACGCGGCCTCCGCCTGGGCCGCCGAACGCGCCCGGCGCAACCTCGGGCCGACCCTGATCGAGTGGGTCACCTACCGCGCGGGTCCGCACTCCACCTCCGACGATCCGTCCAAGTACCGTCCCGCCGACGACTGGAGCCACTTCCCCCTGGGCGACCCGATCATGCGCCTCAAGCAGCACCTGATCGCCATCGGCCAGTGGTCCGAAGAGGAACACGCCGCGGTCAGCGCCGAACTGGAAGCCGAGATCATCGCCGCGCAGAAGGAGGCCGAACAGTACGGCACCTTGTCCGGCGGGCACATACCCAGCGCCGCGAGCATCTTCGAAGACGTCTACAAGGAAATGCCCGACCATCTGCGTCGGCAGCGCCAGGAATTGGGGTTATAAGCCGATGAACGATCACAGCAAATTGCAAACGGAGAACGCCGTGGCTACCAGCACCATGACCATGATCCAGGCCCTGCGCTCGGCCATGGATGTGATGCTCGAGCGCGACGACAACGTAGTGGTATTCGGCCAGGACGTCGGCTACTTCGGCGGCGTGTTCCGCTGCACCGAAGGCCTGCAGAGCCGCTACGGCACCTCGCGGGTATTCGACGCCCCGATCTCGGAAAGCGGCATCGTCGGCGTCGCCGTCGGCATGGGCGCCTATGGCCTGCGCCCGGTGGCGGAAATCCAGTTCGCCGACTACTTCTATCCCGCCTCCGACCAGATCGTCTCGGAAGCGGCGCGTATCCGCTACCGCTCCGCCGGCGAGTTCAGCGTGCCGATGACCCTGCGCATGCCCTGCGGCGGTGGCATCTACGGCGGCCAGACCCACAGCCAGAGCCCGGAGGCGATGTTCACCCAGGTCTGCGGCCTGCGCACGGTGATGCCGTCCAACCCCTACGACGCCAAGGGCCTGCTGATCGCCGCCATCGAGAACGATGACCCGGTGATCTTCCTCGAACCCAAGCGCCTGTACAACGGCCCGTTCGACGGCCATCACGAGCGTCCGGTAACGCCATGGTCCAAGCACCCGGCCAGCGCCGTGCCCGAGGGCTACTACACGGTGCCGCTGGACTGCGCCGCCATCGCCCGCCCCGGTAGCGAAGTGACCGTCCTCACCTACGGCACCACCGTCTACGTGGCCCAGGCCGCCGCCGAGGAAACCGGGGTCGACGCCGAAGTCATCGACCTGCGCAGCCTCTGGCCGCTGGACCTGGACACCATCGTCAATTCCGTGAAGAAAACCCGTCGTTGCGTCGTCGTCCACGAAGCCACCCGCACCTGCGGCTTCGGTGCCGAGCTGATCGCCCTGGTCCAGGAGCATTGCTTCCATTACCTGGAAGCACCGATCGAGCGCGTCACCGGCTGGGACACGCCTTACCCCCACGCACAGGAATGGGCTTATTTCCCCGGCCCGACGCGTGTCGGTGCGGCCTTGAAACGGGTCATGGAGGTCTGAATGGGTACTCATGTCATCAAGATGCCGGACATCGGTGAAGGCATCGCAGAAGTAGAACTGTCGCAATGGCACGTGCAGGTCGGCGACCTGGTGGTCGAAGACCAGGTGCTGGCGGACGTCATGACCGACAAGGCCATGGTCGACATTCCCTCGCCGGTCCACGGCAAGGTGATTGCCCTGGGCGGTGTGCCCGGTGAAGTGATGGCGGTCGGCAGCGTGCTGATCAGCATCGAAGTGGAAGGCGCCGGCAACGTGCGCGAAGGCGCTGAAGCGCCGGTGCCAGCGCCGAAAGCCGCGCCGGCCGTCGTCGCGGAAAAGCCGCCCGCCGCCCCCGAGGCACCGAGCAAGCCCGCCGCCAAACCGGCGCCGACCGCTCCCGTGGCCGCCCGCCCGGCCCCCGTGGCGCGTGCCGCCGACGAGCGTCCGCTGGCCTCCCCGGCCGTGCGCAAGCGCGCCTGGGATGCCGGGATCGAACTGCGTTTCGTCCACGGCAGCGGCCCGGCCGGACGCATCCTGCACGACGACCTTGACGCCTACCTGGCCCAGGCCGACCAACCGGCACCGGCGGTCGCCAGCTACGCCAAGCGCACCGACGAACAGCAGATCCCGGTGATCGGCCTGCGCCGCAAGATCGCCCAGCGCATGCAGGACGCCAAGCGCCGCGCCGCCCATTTCAGCTATGTCGAGGAAGTCGACGTCACCGCCCTGGAAGAGCTGCGGGTCCACCTGAACCACAAGTACGGCGACAGCCGCGGCAAGCTGACCCTGCTGCCGTTCCTGGTGCGGGCGATGGTCGTGGCCCTGCGGGACTTCCCGCAGATCAACGTGCGTTACGACGACGATGCCCAGGTCATCACCCGCCATGGCGCAGTGCATGTCGGGGTCGCCGCGCAGACCGACGGCGGCCTGATGGTGCCGGTGGTGCGCCACGCCGAGAGCCTCAACCTGTGGGGCACCTCCAACGAGATCAATCGCCTGGCCCAGGCCGCCCGTAGTGGCAAGGCCAGCCGCGAGGAGATGTCCGGCTCGACCATCACCCTGACCAGCCTCGGGGCATTGGGCGGGATCGTCAGCACGCCGGTGCTGAACCTGCCGGAAGTGGCCATTGTCGGGGTCAACCGCATCGTCGAGCGGCCCATGGTCATCAAGGGCCAGATCGTCATCCGCAAGATGATGAACCTGTCCAGCTCCTTCGATCACCGGGTGGTCGACGGCATGGACGCGGCCCAATTCATCCAGGCCATTCGCGGCTTGCTCGAACAACCCGCCAGCCTGTTTGTGGAGTGATCATGCAACAGACCCAAAACACCACCCTGTTGATCATCGGCGGCGGCCCCGGCGGTTATGTCGCGGCCATTCGTGCCGGCCAGCTGGGCATTCCCACCGTGCTGGTGGAAGGCCAGGCGCTGGGCGGCACCTGCCTGAACGTCGGCTGCATTCCGTCCAAGGCGCTGATCCATGTGGCCGAGCAGTTCCATACCACCCAGGGCTACAGTGGCAACGTCTCGCCGCTGGGGATCAAGGTTTCGGCACCGACCCTGGACATCGGCAAGAGCGTCGAATGGAAGGACGGCATCGTCGACCGCCTGACCACCGGCGTCGCGTCGCTGCTGAAGAAGCACGGCGTCAAGGTGATCCATGGCTGGGCCAAGATCATCGATGGCAAGCACGTCGAGGTCGACGGCCTGCGCATCCAGTGCGAACACCTGCTGCTGGCCAGCGGCTCGCAGACCGTGAACCTGCCGATGCTGCCGATCGGCGGGCCGATCATCTCCTCCACCGAGGCCCTGGCCCCGACTTCGATTCCCAAGCGCCTGACCGTGGTCGGCGCCGGTTACATCGGCCTGGAACTGGGGATTGCCTACCGCAAGCTCGGCGCCGAGGTGACGGTGGTCGAGGCCCGCGAGCGGATCCTGCCGACCTACGACCGCGAACTGACCCAGCCGGTGGCCGAGTCGATCAAGGCCCTGGGCATCACCGTGCACCTGGGGCATAGCGTCGAAGGTTTCGATGCCACCTCGAGCACCCTGGAGGTGCGCGATCCCCAGGGGCAAATCCTGAAGATCGCGACCGACCAGGTGCTGGTGGCCGTGGGACGCAAGCCGCGGACCCAGGGCTGGAATCTGGAAGCCCTGGCGCTGGAGATGAACGGTGCGGCGATCAAGATCGACAACCGTTGCCACACCAGCATGCGCAATGTCTGGGCCATCGGCGACCTGACCGGCGAGCCGATGCTGGCGCACCGGGCCATGGCCCAGGGCGAGATGGTTGCCGAGCTGATTGCCGGCCAGCATCGCGAGTTCAATCCGACCGCGATTGCCGCGGTGTGCTTTACCGATCCCGAGCTGGTGGTGGTCGGCAAGACGCCAGACGAAGCCAAGGCGGACGGGCTGGATTGCCTGGTGTCGAGTTTCCCGTTTGCCGCCAACGGGCGGGCCATGACCCTGGAATCGAAAAGCGGTTTCGTGCGGGTGGTGGCGCGGCGTGACAATCACCTGATTGTCGGCTGGCAGGCGGTGGGTGTCGGGGTATCGGAACTGGCGGCGGCGTTCGGCCAGTCCCTGGAAATGGGGGCCTGCCTGGAAGATATCGCCGGGACCATCCATGCCCATCCGACCTTGGGTGAAGCGGTGCAGGAAGCGGCGCTGCGGGCGTTGGGGCATGCCTTGCACCTGTAACCCGCTGAAACCTGACCTGTAGGAGCGAGCTTGCTCGCGATCGGCCGCGCAGCGGTCGTAAACCCGGAGTCTCCGGTCTTTCAGAAAGACCGCGTTCACCGGTTTTGCGAGCGCTTCGCACTCGATCGCGAGCAAGCTCGGCTCCTACAGGGGTTTTGCATTGTCCATTCGGGTGGCGTCAGTCCCGATAGTCCGGCGCCACCCGATCCAGCAAGCGCAACATCGCCGCCCAGGCCAGTTCCATGGCATCCGGGTCGGTCAACTGCCCCTCCTCCACCGGCCGCCCCGGATCATTGAACTGCCGCTCGGTATGCGCGCACACCTCGTGGGACGGCACTACCAGTTCGCCACAGGCCTGGGCCGTGACCTGGATCTCGCAGGCCTTTTCCAGGTAATACATGCGCAGGAAAGCCTGGCCCACCGTCTCCCCCACGCTCAACAGGCCGTGGTTGCGCAGCACCATCACCGACTTGTCCCCCAGGTCGTGCACCAGGCGGGCCTGCTCGTCCAGGTCCAGCGCCACGCCTTCATAGTCGTGATAGGCCGTACGCCCGTAGAACTCCATGGAAATCTGGTTCACCGGCAACAGGCCGCACTTGAGCGCCGCCACCGCGCAACCCGCCCGGGTATGGGTGTGCAACACGCACTGCGCATCCTCGCGGGCGCCATGAATCGCACTGTGAATCACGAACCCGGCCGGATTCACCGGATACGGCGAATCCTCCACGGCCCGTCCGTCGAGGCCGATCTTCACCAGGCTCGACGCGGTGATTTCCTCGAACATCAGCCCATAGGGGTTGATCAGGAAATGATGCTCGGGCCCCGGCAGGCGCAGGGAGATATGGGTGAAGATCAGGTCGGTCATGCGAAAGTGCGCAATCAACCGGTAACAGGCCGCCAGTTGCTCGCGCAATTGACGTTCGATAGCCGCCGGCGCGGCGCTGTGCAGAAGGTCGTTCAAGCGGGTGACTCCTTCAGGCAGGATGGATCGGATCGGGTAGCCGGTACGCCCGCAAGGCGCCCGGCGGCCCCTACTTTACTTACTTGCCCAGGCATTGAAACGTTCTTCGAGCTCCTCGCCGTGGTCGACCCAGAACGCCACGTTCATCGACAGGGCGCCCTTGAGGTTCTGCGGCGCCGTCGGCACCCATTTCGCCAGGCCCGGATCCAGCCTGGCGGCGGCCTCGGTATTGGTCGGACCGTAGGGAATCTGCCGCACGTAGTTGACCTGGGCGTCCGCCTGGTTGGCAAAGGCAATGAAGCGCTTGGCCTGGTCGACGTGCTTCGAGCCCTTGATGATCGCCCAATAGTCCATGCCGTACAGGCTCTGCGGCCAGACCAGGACGAGGTGGCTGCCCTGCTGGGCGGCGGCGGCCACCCGTCCGCTGTAGGTCGAGGTCATGACCACATCGCCGGCCATCAGCCACTGCGCCGGCTGCGCGCCCGCCTCCCACCACTGGATGTAGGGCTTGAGCTGGTCCAGCTTGGCAAAGGCGCGGTCGACCCCCTTGGGCGTGCTCAGCACCGTGTACACGTCCTCGGCCTTCACCCCATCCGCCATCAGCGCGAACTCCAGGTTGTACACCGCGCGCTTGCGCAGGCCGCGCTTGCCGGGAAAGGTCTTGACGTCCCAGAAGTCGGCCCAGGAGGCCGGCGCCCGCACCACCTTGTCGGTGTCGTAGGCGATGGCGACACTCCAGACCAGCGCCGCCGAACCGCAGTCCTGGGCGGCGTCGGGGATCAGTTGCCCGGCATGCCCCAATTGCTTCCAGTCGAGGCGCTCGTACATGCCTTCGTCACACCCGCGCAGCAGGTCCGGTCCTTCGATCTGCACCACATCCCAGTCAACGCTGCCGGTGTCGACCATGACCTTGATCCTGGCCATTTCACCGTTGTATTCGCTCTGGATCAGCTTGCTGCCGTCCTTGGCGCTGAAAGGCTGGAAGAACGCCGTGTCCTGGGCCTTCTGCCCGGCGCCGCCGTAGCCGACCACCACCATGTCCTGGCCGGCCTGGGCACTGCCCAGGGCGAGCGTCAGGAGCAAGGGATAAAAACCGTACCTGCGGGTGTTCGATTTCATCGATGAGTCCTCGTGCGGTATCCCCCGGGCCTTGGGCGCGGGGTGATCCATTTTCTTGTTGTATGAGGTACGCCCAGGTCCCGGGCGCCATTCGAAGCTACGCAACGCAAAGTAAAAAAACAAGTTGATTTTTTACTACAGGTAAATTTTCATGATCAAACAATAACGACCGCCCGTCCTTGATCCCGGGCCGCCTGGAGCCTTGCCATGTCGACGTCCCCGCACGCCTTTCGTCATCTGTTCGAACCCTTGCAGATCCGTGGCAAGCGCCTGAAGAACCGCATCATGTCCAGCGGGCACGACACCTCCATGCCGACCGACAACCGGGTCAACGAACAACTGATCGCCTATCACCGGGCCCGCGCCGAGGGCGGTGTCGGGTTGATCGTGTTGCAGGTGGCGGGGGTTCACGACAGTGCGCGCTACACCTCCCATGTGCTGATGGCCACCGACGATGCCTGCATCGACGGCTATCGGCGGCTGGCCGAGACCTGTCATGCCCACGGCACCCTGGTGCTGTCGCAGATCTTCCATCCGGGCCGGGAAATCATGGAGTCCAGCGACGGCCTGCTGGCGGTCGCCTACTCGGCGTCCGGCGTGCCCAACGAGCGCTTCCGGGTCATGCCACGGGCGCTGGACCAGGCGATGATCGACGAGATCGTCGGCGGCTACGCGGCGGCGGCGCGGCGCCTGCACCAGGCCGGTATCGACGGCGTGGAAGTGGTCGCCAGCCACGGCTACCTGCCGGCGCAGTTCCTCAACCCGCGGGTCAACCGGCGCAGCGACGGCTACAACGGCGAGCTGGAACAGCGCCTGCGTTTCCTCCGGGAAGTGCTCGCCGCCGTGCGCGCGGCCACCGACGAGCAGTTCATCGTCGGCCTGCGGATTTCCGCCGACGAGCGCGACGCCGAAGGCCTGACCGAGGCCGAATCCCTGGCTGCCGTGGTGCAACTGCAAGGCGAACTGGACTACGTGCACATCGTCGCCGGGACCTCGGCCTCCCTTGGCGGGGCGGTGCATATCGTGCCGCCGATGGCCATCGAGGCGGCGTATTTGGCGAAGGAAGCCGGGACCTTCAAGGCGCGCCTGGCGATTCCGCTGTTCGTCACCGGGCGGATCAACCAGCCCCAGGAGGCCGAACTGATCCTGTCCCGTGGCCAGGCCGATGTCTGCGGCATGACCCGGGCGCTGATCTGCGACCCGCAGATGCCGAACAAGACCGACAGCGGCCACAGCGACGATATCCGCGCCTGCATCGCCTGCAACCAGGCCTGCATCGGCCACTTCCACAAGGGCCTGCCGATCAGTTGCATCCAGCACCCGGAAACCGGTCGCGAGTTGCAGTACGGGCAATTGACCGCCACGGCGCGGCGCAAACGCGTGATGGTCGTCGGTGGCGGCCCGGCCGGGATGAAAGCGGCGGCCGTGGCGGCGCAGCGCGGTCATGAGGTGACCTTGTACGAAGCCGCCGCGCAGTTGGGGGGCCAGGTATTGCTGGCGCAGTTGCTACCAAGACGCAGTGAGTTCGGCGGTGCCAGCACCAACCTGCAGCGGGAAATGCAACTGGCCGGCGTGCGCGTGGTGCGCAACACCCGGGTCGATCGTGCGCTGGTGGAGCGCGAGCGGCCGGAGCTGGTGATTGTCGCCACCGGTGCCGAGCCTTACTGGCCGCCCTTCGAGCGCGGCGGCGAGTTGCAGGTGGTGGATGCCTGGCAGGTGCTGCGTGACGAAGTGCAGATCGGCCGCTCGGTGGTGGTGGTCGACTGGCGTTGCGACTGGATCGGACCCGGCATCGCCGAGCGCCTGGTACGGGCCGGGCATCAGGTCCGGCTGGCGGTCAATGGCACCCACTGCGGCGAGAGCCTGCCGCTGTATGTGCGCGATCAACTGGCCGGTGAGCTGCACCGCCTCGGCATTCCTATCACACCCTATGCCCGACTTTATGGCTGCGACGACAGCACCGTGTACCTGCAACATACCGCCAACGGCGATCCGATGCTGTTCGAAGAGGTCGACACCCTGGTGTTATGCCAGGGGCATCAACCGGTCGATACCCTCGGCGACGAGCTGCAGGGGCTGGTGGAGTTCCGCCGGATCGGCGATTGCCTGGCCCCGCGTACGGTGGAGGAAGCGATCTACGAAGGCCTGAAAGTCGCCTGGGACCTCTGACGGCGCACACCACCCCTTGTAGGAGCCGGCTTGCTGGCGATGGCGTCCGATCAAGCGATGCAAGACTCACCGGCCTCATCGCCAGCAAGCCGGCTCCCACAAGTTCGCGTTCCAGATCACAGATTTCAGGGCTCCCCCTCAGCACCCGACAAGTGCCTTATACTGCGGCCCTTTCAAGGATTGGAGCAGGCCATGAGCAACGCCCCAACGCCCGCCGGCGACAGCGCCGCCACGGGCCCGCAGTTTCTCGGTACGCGCATCCGCGGCCTGCGCAAGCGCCGGGGCATGACCCTGAGCGAACTGGCGACCCAGGCCGAACTCACCGCCGGCTATATCAGCCAGTTGGAGCGCAACCTCGCCTACCCGTCGATCCCGGCCCTGTTCAATATCGCCCGCAGCCTGGGCGTGACCATCCAGTGGTTCTTCGCCAGCGAAGCCACCACCGCCCCCGAAGACAACGGCTACGTGGTGCGCAAGAACAGCCGCCTGAGCGTGCACTACGAAGACGGCATCGTCGACCAGCTGCTGACCCCGCAACCCAACCGCCAGCTGGAAATCCTCCACTCACGTTTCCCGCCGGGCACCTACAGCCAGCAAAGCTACAGCCACGAAGGCGAAGAAGCCGGCTACCTGCTGTCCGGGAGCTTCGAACTGTGGGTCGGCGATCGCCACTTCCAGCTGGCCGAGGGCGACAGTTTCAGCTTCTCCAGCCAGGAACCGCACCGCTACGGCAACCCCGGCGAAGTCGATGCCGTGGTCATCTGGGTCATCACACCGCCGACGTTCTAACGCAAAAGGTCCTGCCATGAGCACCGAACAAGCCGCTCCCGCCCTGAAGGAAATCTTCAACAGCGAACGCCTGCTGCATATCGCCCACGAAATGCGCGCGGTGTACCCCGACTTCGACAGCGCCGGCTTTCTCAGCCGAACCCATCAGGGCCTCGACGAACTGTCGATCATGCAGCGCCTGGCCCGGGTCAGCGAAAGCCTGCACGCGGTGCTGCCCCTGAGCTACAAACAGTCCCTCAAGGTGCTGCGCCAGCTCGCCCCGCGCCTGAACAGCGGCTTTGTCACCATGTGCCTGCCGCACTATGTCGCAAGCTACGGTGCCGAGGACTTCGACCTGTCCATGGACGCGCTGAAATACTTCACCGCGTTCGGCTCCTCGGAATTCGCCGTGCGGCATTTCCTGCTCAACGATTTCGAACGCACCCTGGCGGTGATGAAAACCTGGTCCCTGGACCCCAACGAGCACGTCCGCCGCCTCGCCAGCGAAGGCTCGCGACCGCGCCTGCCGTGGTCCTTCCGGCTGGCCCGGATCCAGGCCGACCCGCGCCTCGCCGCGGAGATACTCGACCCGCTCAAGGCCGACGACAGCCCATACGTGCGCAAATCGGTCGCCAACCACCTCAACGACATCACCAAGGACCATCCCGACTGGGTGCTGGAACTGATCGAGGGCTGGTCGCTGGACGACCCGCGCACCGCCTGGATCGCCCGTCACGCCCTGCGCAACCTGATCAAACAGGGCAACCCCCGTGCCCTCGCGCTGATGGGGGCCGGCGCCAAGGCCCAGGTCGAGGTGCTGGACCTGAAGGTCGAACCCGCGGCGATCCGTCTCGGCGACAGCGTCACCCTCTCCTTCACCCTGGCCTCCACCGCGGCGGCCAGCCAGAAGCTGGTAATCGACTACGGCATCGACTACGTGAAGGCCTCGGGCGCCACCTCGACCAAGGTCTTCAAGCTCAAGACCCTGCACCTGGCCGCCGGCGCAAGCGAGGCCCTGAGCCGCCGCCAGCACATCCGCGAACTGACCACCCGCAAGCATTACAGCGGTCATCACGCCGTGCATTTGCTGGTCAATGGCGAGCGCCTGGGCAGCAGCGGCTTCGACATTCTCGAATAAGCGCCACAGCAAGCTGGGCGCCCCGTGCCTGGCCCAGTAGAATCGCGACCTCATTTTTTCCAGGGCCCCGCCATGACCGCTCACCAGACTCCGCCCACCGCCGAGCTCCAGGCCAACGAACTGGTCCTCGGCCTCGAGGACCGCCCCAGCCTGCCGATCGGTATCCTCGCGGCGTTGCAGCACCTGCTGGCGATCATCGTGCCCATCGTCACCCCCGGCCTGCTGATCTGCCAGGCCCTGGGGGTCTCGGCCCGGGATACCAACCTGATCGTCTCCATGTCCCTGGTGATCTCCGGCATCGCCACCTTCGTCCAGTGCCGCCGCTTCGGCCCCTTCGGCGCCGGGCTGCTGATCGTCCAGGGCACCAGCTTCAACTTCGTCGGCCCGCTGATTGCCGGCGGCGCGCTGATGGTCAAGCAAGGTACGCCGGTGGAAGCGGTCATGGCAGCGATCTTCGGCGTGGTCATCGCCGGCTCCTTCGTCGAAATGGGCATCTCGCGGATCCTGCCCTTCGTCAAGCGCATGATCACTCCGCTGGTGACCGGCATCGTCGTGCTGATGATCGGCCTGACCCTGATCAAGGTCGGCCTGATCAGCATGGGTGGCGGCTTCAGCGCCATGGCCAACGGCACCTTCGCCAACGGCGAGAACCTGCTGCTGTCCGGCGTGGTGCTGGCGATCATCGTGGTCCTCAACCGTATCCCGCTGGTGTGGATGCGCAGCTGCGCCATCGTCATCGCCCTGGCGGTCGGCTATGCCCTGGCGGGTTACCTGGGACGCCTGAACTTCACCGGCATGCACGAGGCCGCCGTGTTCCAGGTACCGACGCCACTGCACTTCGGCCTGGATTTCTCCTGGGCGTTGTTCATTCCGATGCTGGTGATCTACCTGGTGACCTCCCTGGAAGCCATCGGTGACGTCACCGCCACCAGCAAGGTCTCGCGCCAGCCGGTGGAAGGCCCGCTGTGGATGCAGCGGATCAAGGGCGGCGTGCTGGTCAACGGCGCCAACTCGTTGCTCGCCGGGCTGTTCAATACCTTTCCCAGCTCGATCTTTGCCCAGAACAACGGGGTGATTCAGCTGACCGGCATCGCCAGCCGGCATATCGGCCAATGGATCGCCCTGATGCTGGTGCTGCTCGGCCTGTTCCCTGCGGTAGCCGGCGCGATCCAGGCGGTGCCCGAGCCGGTGCTCGGCGGCGCGGCCATGGTGATGTTCGGCGCGGTGGCGGCCTCGGGTATCAATATCCTCGCCAGCATCCACCTGGACCGCCGGGCACTGCTGATCATCGCCGTATCGCTGGCCCTGGGCCTCGGGGTTTCCCAGGTGCCGGAATTCCTCGCGCACATGCCGGCGGCGTTGCGTAACGTGCTGGAGTCCGGAGTGGCCACCGGCGGGATCTGTGCGCTGGTGCTGAACTGGTTCCTGCCGGAATCGCCGAAAGCGTGATCGACGATACCGACGGCGGCCACGAAAGCCGCCGTCCCGAGCCTTTTTCCAGGGAAAAAACCTGACCAGAATCAGGCACTTATTAAACTAAAGTTCATGTCCTGAAGCCTGCCTTTGACGCGGAACTGTCACATACCGACCTTTTAATTGTTTCAAGAGTTTGCAGCTCTTATTTCAATTCTGTGACTAGGATCCGATCCCAATGAACAAGCTGTTGAGCCCCCTGATGGGTGCCGCCCTGGCGAGTGTCACGCTCTATGCCCATGCGGACTTCATCAATGACAGTCACGCCGACGTGACCCTTCTTAACCGTTACCTGAACCAGGATGGTCAAGGCATCAGTGGCAGCACGGCCAAAGCCAAGAGCTATCACGATTGGGGCCAGGGCTTCCAGTTCGACTTCAAGTCCGGCTACACCGAAGGCACCATCGGCGTGGGCCTTGACCTGCAGGCGTTCTACGGCCTGAAACTCGATTCGGGCGGCGACCTGGACGACAAGACCCACCAGGGCCGCTACCCCGGCAGCATGTTCCCGCTGGAAAACGGCAAGTCCGCCGACCAGTTCGGCGTGCTCAGCCCGACGTTCAAGGCGCGTTTCCTCAAGGATGAACTGCGGGTCGGCACCCTGTACCAGAACAACCCGATGCTGGCCAACACCGACGGCCGCCTGTACCGCCAGACCAACACCGGCGCGCAACTGGTGTCCAAGGACCTGGACAACTTCACCTTTACCGTCGGCGACATCACCCAGACCAAGATCCGCAACGAAACCGGCGACACCGGCATGATCACCGCCGGCGGCACCAAGAAGAGCGATCGTTTCCTCTACGGCGGTGCCGACTACGCCGGGATTCCGGGCACCACCCTGAGCGCCTGGTACTCGAACCTGTCGGACTACTACCAACAGGCCTTCCTCGGCGCCAAGCGGCATGACGCCCTGCCCGTCGGCGCCATCGACAGCGACTTCCGTGCCTACCGCAGCCTGGGTGTCGGCGCCAACGCCGATGGCGACAGCCAGTACGCAGGCGCCGGTTACTACGGCAATGGCCTGACCAAGGGCCGGATCAACCAGTCGACCATCAGCCTGATGGAAAGCTACAGCCTGGCCGGCCACACCATCGGTCTCGGTGCCCAGAAGAACAGCGGCAGCAGTGACTTCCCGTACCTGGATTCGGGCCTGAACAGCGGGGCCTCCATGCAGGGCCCGGGCTCGGGCGCCGACACCCCGGCGCTGACCAACATGCAATTGAACAAGTTCCAGCACGCCGGTGAGCGCAGCTGGCTGGCGCAGTACAAATACGACTTCGCCCAGTTGGGTGTGGATGGCCTGGTCTTCGCTACCACCTATGTCCACGGCGACCAGATCCGTACCCCGTCCGACCCCAATGCCAAGGAATGGGAACGCGACATTTCGCTGGCCTACAACGTCCCGAGCGGCGAGCTGAAAGGCCTCGGCGTACGCTGGCAGAATGCCCATGCAAGCCCGGATATCACTGGCGCGACCATTCAGGATGAAAACCGCTTCTACGTGAGTTATGTAGTACCGCTTTGGTAGGAAACCAACGCGGGGCCTGACAGTTACAACCGATAGCACTGTGAAACCGGGCTTGCCCCAGACCCTGTACGGCTTGGGAGTACGGCCCGGGAACGGTACTTCAAAGGCAAAGAAATGACACTTTTCCAGCACTTGGAGACGCAGCGGCACTACACTTCGTGAAAACGGCCCGAAGCCCCCCCGTTGATCGGACACAGGAAGTACCCCATGACGCTATGGAGCAGATACAGAGGCCATGCCTTGGTGACGCTGTTTGTCATCCTCGTCAGTTTCCTGGCTTTCCTGCTCATGAAATCCAATGCACGGGAAACCTCCACCTACTTCGATTCCCGCGACCTGATTCGCCAGCTCAAACAACTGGACGCCCGCCTGGACGCCAAGATCATCAAGACCCGGATCAGCGATGAGTACAACTACAACCTGCTCGCCATCCCCACGGCGGATGCCAGCAGACGCTGGGATCAATTGGTCGCACTGAACAGCAACCTGGACAACTCCGGCATCTGGCAGGCCCGCAAGAAGGCCTATCTGGACGCCACGGCGGAAAAGAACAAGGTGATCGAGCAGTTCCAGGCGCACAACACCGCCTTGCGCGACGACTTGGAAACCCTGTCGTCGATAGAGGACACCATCCAGACCGACCTTGAGCCCTATAGCGTCGAGCACCCGGTGGCAACCCTCAGCGTGTTGTACAGCGCGTCGAAACTGACCTTGAGCGCGCTGGAATATGCGCAGCACGTGACCAATCTCAAGGCCGACAAGGTCGAGCGCCAGATCCAGCACCTGACCACGCAAAAGAACAGCCTTCCGGCGGCCCTGGTCCCGTCCATCGACAGGCTGATCGACCAGGCCAACGTGGTGGTGCGCGAGCAACCCCTGGTCAACGACCTGCTCGACCGCATCGGCTTCATCCCGGTCGCCGCCAGCCTGGACGGCATCAACGAACTGTTGAATGAAAACCAGCGGCGCGCGGAGCTGCAGGACCGCCAGTACCAGATCTATCTCAGCGTCTGTGCGGCCCTCATGGCCCTGCTGGTGTTCTACCTGATCATTCGCCAACTGCGCAGCTATGCGCTGATCAACCAGATGAACAGCGCCTTGCAGGCGGCCAATGAGCGCCTCGAACAGCGGGTGGAAGAACGTACCCGCGAGCTCAAGGAAGCCCAGAGCGAACTGATGGACACCGCCCGCACGGCCGGCATGGCGGAAATCGCCACCAACGTCCTGCACAACGTCGGCAACGTGCTCAACAGCGTGAATATTTCCGCTGACCTCGTGACCCGCAAGCTCCGCGCCAGCAAGGTGCAGGGACTGGGCAAGGCCGTGCAGTTGATGAACGAGCATGCTGGCGACCTGGGCGACTTTGTCAGCCACGACGAAAAAGGCAAGCTGCTGCCCGCCTACTTCAACCAACTGGTCGCGGCCATCGACACCGAGCACGCGGAGATCGTCCAGGAGCTGGCGCAACTGAGCAAAAGCGTCGACCACATCAAGGAGATCGTCGCCACCCAGCAGTCCTATGCCGGTGCGGCCAAGCTGCTGGAACCCCTGAACATCACCGACCTGCTCGAAGACGCCCTGCGCATGAACACCGGCGCCCTGAACCGGCACAAGGTCACGGTGCTCAAGGACTACCAGCCGGTACCGACCATCCTCGGCGACAAGCACCGGCTGCTGCTGATCATGATCAACCTGATCAGCAACGCCAAGTATGCGGTGTCCGACCTGAGCAACCGCGAACGGGACATCACCCTCGGCGTGCGGGTCGTCGACGGCAAGACCCTGCGCCTCAGCGTCAAGGATGAGGGCGAAGGCATTGCGCCGGAAAACATGAAACGGCTCTTCACCCACGGTTTCACCACCCGCAAGGACGGCCACGGTTTCGGCCTGCACAGCTGCGCCCTGGCGGCGGTGGAGATGAAAGGTCGCCTGTACGCCCACAGCGACGGGCCGGGCAAAGGGGCGGTGTTCACCCTGGAGATCCCCTTGAACACGGTCCACATGAAAGAGGAGCCCGCGCCTGCGAATACCTCTCAACTGTCGGCCTATTAGAATATTCATCATTGAGGGAGAGCCTTCTGCCAGCACAGGCTTTAAACTGGGGGCTTCCGCTCTTTTCATCCAAAGATCCGTCGCCATGACAGAAGACTTCGAAGTCCCCAGCCCCCACGAAAAACACATCGAACACGCCACCGAGCATGCCCATGCGCGGGGTGACGGCTTTGCCAGCCGGATCGCGGTGATGACCGCGATCATGGCCACCATTGGCGCCATGCTCAGCTACCAGGCGGGCTCCACGGAAAGCGAAGCGGCGATGGACAAGAACAACGCCGCCATCTTCAAGACCGAAGCCGCCAACCAGTGGAACTACTATCAGGCCAAGTCCAGCCGGCAGAACCTGTCGGAGATGGCCAGCCATATTCCAGGCCTGGATGCCGCGCACTACACGGCCGAGGCAGAACGCTACAAGAAGGAAAAGGAAGTCGTGCGGCAGAAGGCCGAAGGCCTGGAGGCCCAGAGTCGTGAGTGGGATACCAAGTCGGAACAGGTCCTGCACCAGCATCACCGCTGGGCCCAGGCGATGACGGCGATCCAGATTGCCATTTCGCTGGCGGCGATCACCCTGCTGACCCGCAAGGAATGGCTCAAGCGCCTGGCCTACACCGCCGTGGGTGTCAGCGTGGTGCTGGGCGGCCTGGCCGCGTTGCATATCTGAAGCGATGAGGCCCTGCGTCAGTCAGTCCGGCACCGGCCGGGCTGACTGATAGAGCCGTGTTACCGCAACTTACGCCTTGGTATTGATGGTTTCCCCAACCGGCTGACCGCTGCCGTTGGCAACGGCTTTCGGGGCGGCCGTGGTGGTGTGGGCGGTGTGATGCAGGTGCTTTTGCACCAGCTTCTGCGCTGCGCGGTCGCCGTGGCTGGCTTCCTGGGCGGTTTGTGCCGCGGTTTCGGTCGCTTCCTTCAAGGCGTCCGCGACGGTGCTGGCGGTGGTACTGGTGCTGGTAGTGGTGGAAGTTTTCTGTGCAGGTGTCGGGGTCGCCTGGGACTGACCGGCAATACGCACAGAGGCAGGATTTGCAGCCGGAATTGCGCCGATGGACATCGGACTCTCCTTAAGTTGGGATCAGCAGAGGTGCCCGGCCATGACGTCGACCGGCACACGGTTCACTACGACTTACCGTCTCGACCCTTCAAACTGGCCCGCCTCCGCAACAACCGGAGGCGAGGGAGAAGTTAATCATCGGCATGTGCCCGACCTGTTACGGCCAGGTGAAAACTTCGTATTTCGCGGATCTGCGAAGGTTTCGCAGTCAGGTCAGATCTCGCCTTCCACGTCTTCCAGGCTGAAGGTTTCAGTGGTGTCGTTGTAGGAGAAGATCTCGGCGTAACGACCCCAGCTGATCACGCTTTCCAGGGTCTGCTCGACGAAGTCCTCGCTGAGGGAATCTTCCAGTTCCTGCTCGAAACGCACCCGTGGCGCCCAATGCCCGTTACGCTCCTGCAATACCTGGCGAATCCGCGCCGCCAGGGGCACGGCGCGCAGCAGGTGCTCGGCAAACATCACCTTACGCTCCTGGGTGCCGTCCTCGGCGAAACGCTTGCCCGCCTCGGTGAGCTTGATATCGGCCCCGCGCAGTTCGGCAAAGCCCAGGTGCTCGAGCATCTCGGCCACCGGGAACAGGTCGTCGACCTCCAGCAGCAACCGCTCGGCCACGTTCGGCAAGCCGGCATGGCCATGATAGGGCTCGGCCGCCAGGGCTTCGATCAGACCGGCCATGAGGTTGGTCGGAACTTCCGGCAGCCGGCTGCCCAGTTGCAGTTCGGCCTTGCCGGTGCGGGCGTCGGCACTGCGGCGGTTGGTCATCAGCGCGTAGATATCGTCGACCATCTTGCGGAAGATCGGGTCCAGGCGGTTGCGCGGGTGAGCGAACGGCACCTTGATCTGTGCCACCACGCGCCCGGGGTTGGACGATAGCACCAGGATGCGGTCGCACATCAGCACCGCTTCCTCGATGTTGTGGGTCACGATCAGGATCGACTTGATCGGCAGTTGCCCGCCGCTCCACAACTCCAGCAGGTCGGTCCGCAAGTTTTCCGCGGTGAGCACGTCGAGGGCGGAAAACGGTTCGTCCATCAGCAGCAGGGTCGGATTGACCACCAGGCCGCGGGCAAACCCCACCCGCTGGCGCATGCCACCGGACAGTTCGCGCGGGTAGGCGTTTTCGAAACCGTCGAGACCGATCAGGTCGATGGCCGCCAGGGCCCGCTTGCGCGCTTCCTTGGGCTCCACCTGCAAGGCCTGCAAGCCGGCTTCGACGTTCTCAAGCACGGTCAGCCAGGGAAACAGGGCGAAGGTCTGGAACACCATCGCCACGCCCTTGGCCGGGCCGTCCAGGTTTTCGCCGTTGTAGAGCACTTCGCCGGAGGTCGGCTGGATCAGGCCGGCAATGATCCGCAGCAAGGTCGACTTGCCGGAGCCCGAGCGCCCCAGCAACCCGACGACTTCGCCTTCGTGCAGGTGCAGGTCGACTTCGCTGAGTACCTGACGCTCATCCTTGCCATTGCCAAAGCCCTTGCTCACGTTGCTGAGCGAATAGATTTCACGGGCGCTGCTGGTGTATTCGATTTGACTGTTCATGAGAGCGGCTCGGATTAATTCAGACGAAGTTTGTTTTCGGCGATGGCGTACATCGGCCGCCAGAGCAAACGGTTGAAGGCCACCACGAAGACCGACATGACCACCACGCCCAGGGTGATCTTCGGAAAGTCACCGGCCGCCGTGGTCTGGGCGATATACGCCCCCAGGCCATGGGCCACGACCTTGTCCTGGCCCCAGGAAACGAACTCGGACACGATACTGGCGTTCCACGCGCCGCCGGAAGCGGTGATCGCCCCTGTCACGTAATACGGGAAGATCCCCGGCAACATGACCTTGCGCCACCACTGCCAGCCACGGATATGAAAGTTGGCGGCGGCTTCGCGGAAGTCGTTGGGAAAGGCACTGGCCCCGGCGATCACGTTGAACAGGATGTACCACTGGGTGCCCAGTACGATCAGCGGGCTCAGCCAGATATCCGGGTTCAGGTTGAAGTGCAGGATCACGATGACGAACACCGGGAACAGCAGGTTCGCCGGAAACGCCGCGAGGAACTGTGCCAACGGCTGGATCTTCTCGGCCAGGTGCGGACGCAGGCCGATCATCACCCCCAGCGGCACCCAGATCAGCGAAGCGACGCCGATCAGCAAGGTCACCCGCAGCAGCGTGATCGCGCCCAGGCCGATCACTTCGCCGACATCGCCGAAGGTCACTTCGCTGCTGACGTAGAGGGTGATGTGATACAGCGCATAAGCCGCGAGCAAGGCAATGAACAGGCCCCAGACCCAGTCGATCACCCGTGAAGTCGACGGGTTGGGTGCACTGGCCCGGACCTTGGCCCGGGGCAGGCTCAGGCGCAGATGGCCGATACGGGTGACGAGCCGTGAAACCGGGCGGATCAGGCGCTGGATGACCCGGGTCCGCTGGATCAGGTTCAGCACCCAGGATTCCGGCGCGCCGCCCTGGGCCGCGGTGTCTTCCATGCGGAACTTGTCCGCCCAGGCCACCAGCGGACGGAACAGGAACTGATCGTAGACCAGGATCACCACCACCATCGCCAGGATCACATAGCCCACGGCCGTGACATCGCGCTGCTCGATGGCGGTGGCCAGGTAGGAGCCGATACCCGGCAGGGTGATGGTCTTGTCGCCGACGGTAATGGCCTCCGAGGCGACCACGAAGAACCAGCCGCCGGACATGCTCATCATCATGTTCCACACCAGCCCCGGCATGGCGAACGGCACGTCGAGCTTCCAGAACTTCTGCCAGCCGGACAGGTGCAGGCTCTCGGACACTTCAGTCAGGTCCCGGGGCAGCATGCGCAGCGACTGGTAGAAGCTGAACGTCATGTTCCAGGCCTGGCTGGTGAAGATCGCAAAGATCGCCGCGCACTCGGCGCCCAGGACCCGGCCGGGAAACAGCAGGAGAAAGAAGGTCACGGTGAACGAGATATAGCCCAGCACCGGCACCGATTGCAGGATATCCAGCACCGGCACCAGCAGCTTCTCGGCGCGCTTGCTCTTGGCCGCCAGGGTGCCGTAGAGAAAGGTGAAGACCAATGACGCCACCATCGCCGCAAGCATGCGCAGGGTGGTGCGTACCGCATACTCCGGCAGGTCGGCCGGATCGAGGGAAACCACCTGGGTTTGCAAGGTGGAGATCGGTGCCCAGGTTTCCCGCGCGCCGATCGAGAAAAACAGCAGGAAACCCACCACCAGCGGCAGCGCGATCAGGTCCCAGCGATTGGGCAACAGGCGCCGCGTGCTTGCCGGGATGTAATGGCGTAATACTTTATTCATCGTCAATGATTCCAGCAGCGTTCTGAAATACAGGCCCACGGACTCCAGGGTAGCAACGCACGAAGCGGTGCAGCGCCGGCAGTCTAAGCACAGCACATTCTGGAGAAGTGGTGGGGAAATCGTCGAGGCAAGGCCACGCACTGAACGCTACAGACCGGATACCGGGGCGACGGCTGCGCACCGGCCTATCCCATTGTAAATCCCGCTACGTGGCCCACCGAGAATGGGCAGGGTCCAAGTTCGAATCTCCTGGAGGTGTGAGCTGAAACCTGGGAGGTGGTTCAGCGCGGGATTATACATTTCAAAATGTTACATTAATGTAAATTCCTCATAAATTACGTGGTTGGCGTCAGGCGTGCGCCCAACGCCGGTGCAGTCCCCGCGCCAGGGCATCCAGGGCGAAGCCCAGCACGCCGATCAACAGCACCATGGCCATCAGCTCCGAGTACGCCAGGCGGTCACGGGTATCGAGGATGAAGTAGCCCAGCCCGGCGCTGACCCCGAGCATTTCGCAGGGCACCAGCACAATCCAGAGAATCCCGATGGACAGCCGCACGCCGGTCAGCACATGGCCGAGCACACCGGGGAGGATGACCTGGCGCAGGGTTTCCCAGCGGGTCGCGCTGAGGCTGCGGCTCAGTTGCAGCCAGCGCGGATCGAGCTGACGCACCCCGGCCGCGGTGTTGAGCAGAATCGGCCAGACCGCGGCAAAGGCCAGCAGGAAGTAGATCGGCTGGTCGCCCACGCCCATCAGCATCACCACCACCGGCATCCAGGACAACGGCGAGATCATCCGCAAGAACTGAAACGCCGGGGTGGTCGCCGCCTCCAGCGGGCGATAGCTGCCGATCAGCAGCCCCAGCGGCACACCGATCAGCAAGGCCAGCAGCAGCCCCACCAGAATACGCTTGAGGCTGACCAACAGGTGTTCGTACAGCTCGGCCCGGCCCAGCAACTCCACCAGGCTGGCCAGCGTCGCTTCGGGCGAGAAACGCGCCGACAGGCCGTCGGGACTGCCGAACAGGTGTACGCCCAGCCACCACAGCAGCCCCAGGCAGAGCAGCCCCGCCACGCCCAGCCCCCCTTGCAGAAGCGATGAGGAAGGTTTGCCGCTCAAAGGCCAAACTCCTCGCTGCGGGCAAAGCTTTCCGCCAGCCCGAAAGCCTTGAGCCCGCCCACCGCCGCCAGGCTGTTGCGTACGAAGCGGTCGTCCACCAGGTCGCGGGCGGTCTGCTGCGGATCGAGGCCGGCGAGAAAACCCTTGTCGCCCTCGATCAGGGTGTCCTTGAGACGCCTGACCAGTTCCTCGGTGTAACTGGGGAACGGATACGGCTGGAAGTCGATGCGCTGTTCATCCCAGTGGTCATGCCGGATCGCGCCGCTGGCGAGGTAGGCGTCGCGGTCGGTGGCATTCGGCGCCAGCACCCGACCGAGCACCTGCGGGGTGTGCGGCGTATAGCGATTGGCACCGTCCTTGGACAACAACCTGGCCGCCTCGGCGCGGTTGTCACGGGTCCAGAGCTGGGCCTTGACGATGGCATTGACCACCTTCTGCGACCACTCGGGCCGGTTGTTCAGGTCCTGCTCGTGCATGAACACCACGCAGCAGGCGTGATTGCGCCAGATATCGCCGGTAAAACGCTGCACCCGGCCGACCTTCAGTTCCTCGGCCAGGGCATTGAACGGTTCGGCGACGATGTAGCCGGCGATGCGCTTGCTCGCCAGGGCCGGCGGCATGTCCGAGGGCGGCAGCACCACCAGGTTGACCTCGTTGGCGGCCAACACGCTGTTGGCGGCCTTGCTCACCGGTTGCAGGCCGTTGTCGCGCAACAGTTGCTGGACCACCACGTTGTGGATCGAGTACCAGAACGGAATCGCCAGGGACTGCCCGCCCAACTGCTTGACCTCGGTGATCCCCGGCGCCACGGTCAGGCCGGAACCGCCGACATGGTTCCAAGCCACCACCTTGGCCGGCACCTTGCTGCCATAGCGCGCCCAGACGGTCATCGGCGACAGCAGGTGAATCACGTTGACCTGCCCTGAAATGAACGCC
The DNA here is from genome assembly GCF_000820515.1 of Pseudomonas batumici. Taxonomy (GTDB): domain Bacteria; phylum Pseudomonadota; class Gammaproteobacteria; order Pseudomonadales; family Pseudomonadaceae; genus Aquipseudomonas; species Aquipseudomonas batumici. The sequence goes on from NZ_JXDG01000045.1 coordinate 61,294, forward strand.
TCGATCACCTGGGCCCAGCTGCGCAGCAACACCGGGCGCTCAGCCTGGATGCCTTCGGCTTCGAACAGGCCGTTGTTGTGCGCCACCAGCAGCGGCGTGGCGTCGGTGATCGGCAGGTAGCCGATGCGCACCGGCGCGTCGGGCTCCGCGGCGGCGCGGGCCTGCAGGCTGCCCAGCAGCGGCAAGGCGCCGCCGGCGGTCAGCAAGGCGCTGAGCTTGAGGAAGTCACGACGCGTGTGGGTGAAGTCGTCCAGACACATGATCCATCTCCGAAGGTTCGAGCAAAGAATGAGGGTGTGGGGTGCGGCTCGCCCGCCGAAGGGTCTTGAGAATCTCGATACGCAGGGCGCCCAGTTCCTCCACCAGTTCGGCACGCGGCTGTGGCAGGTCGATGCGCCACTCGCCCAGGGTTCGCGCCGGGCTGTGACCCAGTAGCAGAATCCGCTCGGAAAGCAGCAGGGCTTCGTCAATGTCGTGGGTGATCAGCACCGCGGCGGTGTTGTGTTCGGCGATGACCTCCAGCAGCAGTTGCTGCATGTCCGCGCGGGTCACTTCATCCAGGGCGCCGAAGGGCTCGTCCAGCAGCAACACCTGGGGCTGGCGGGCCAGGCAGCGGGCCAAAGCCGTGCGCTGCGCCATGCCGCCGGACAACTGCGCCGGGTACTGGCCCCGTGCATGTTGCAGGCCGACGGCGGCAATCGCGTGGTCGATCCGCGCCTGGCGCTCCTGGGCATCCAGGTGCGGCTGGCGGGCAAAGTCCAGGCCGAAGGCGACGTTCTTTTCCAGGCTGAGCCACGGCAGCAGGCTGGGATCCTGAAAGGCCACCGCCACCCGCGGGTGCGGGCCGTCCAGGAGCTCGCCAAGGAAATGCACGCGGCCCTGGTGGGCCGCCTGCAAACCGGCCAGGACCCGCAGCAGGCTGGATTTGCCGACGCCGCTGGGGCCGAGGATCGACACCACCTCCCCGGCCTGCAGTTGCAGGTCGAAGCCTTCCAGCACCGCGTGCCAGCCCTGTTCGCGGGGGTAGCCGAGGCTGATCTGCCGGGCATCCAGCAAGGCCGCACTCATACTGCCGCTGTCCGGGACTGACGTTGCAGTTCGGCGCGCAATTGCACCAGGCTCGGGGTCACGATCGGCACGAACGCCGACTCGCGCCAGCGCCGGGCGAAGCCGCTGCCGTACTCACTCAGATAGGCCTTGCCGCCGCTGGCCTGCAATTCCAGTTGCAGCGCCTGGGCGACAGCTTCGGCCAGGCCGATGCGGATCTGGAACAAGGCCCGTGGCTGGGCCAGGAAGCGCCCGTCGAGCAAGCCACTCTTGAGTTCGTCCACCGTCTGCTCAAGGGCCTGGCGCTGCTCCAGCAAGGGTTCGCGCAGAATCGAGCGATGGTCCTGCAGGTGCCCGTCCACCTCGCTCAGCGCCTGTCGCGCCAGGCCGATGGCCATGCCGCATTGCAGGCCGAGGAAGGCCGGACGCACCGCCGGCAGAAAGACCCGGGCATCATCGTGCAACAACCAGTCGCGACTGACCTCCACCTGCTTGAAGTCCAAGGCGGCGGTATTGCTCGACTGCAGGCCCATCAGTTGCAGGTCATCCGAGCGTTGCAGGCCGGCCACCGCATCCGGGATCGCCAGCACGAACGGCGCACCGCCCTCCTCGCGCTCGATGGCGGCCGCCACCACGAAACCGCTCTTGCGCAGGTTGGTCACCCAGTGCAGGCGGCCCTCGAGACGCCAGCCATCGTCTTGCTCGCGGGCGCGGACCTGCAGCGACTCGATGCCCGAAAGGAACTTCATCGCATTCGACAGCCCGGTGGCCCCGGCCAGCTCGCCGCTGAGCAGGGACGGCAGCAGCTGCTCGCGCAAGGCCGTGTTGGGGCTGTGCAGCAGGTATTCGATAAAGGCTCGCTGCCCCCAGAACACAAAGGCGGCCGCCAGGGAATGGCGGGCCACCCGGGCAATACCTTCCACCGCGTCGACCGCCGTACCGCCGCTACCGCCCTGGTTTTGCGGCACGCCGATCCGCAGCACCCGCGCCGTCGCCAGCCGGGCAATCACCTCCTGTGGGTCACACTGTCCCAGGTCCAGGGCCTGGGCTTGGGCATCCAGCCATTGACTCAATGCGTGATCGAGCATGTGGTTTTCTCCTTGAACAAAGCGCCGGGAAATAGCCGGCGCCGATCCATCATTGATCCGTCGTTTGCCAGCGATATTGTGCCAGCTCAGGGTTGAGCGGCGTGCGGGCGAAGACGTTGGCGAAATTGCACAAGGTGGCCAGGCTCACCCCGAGGATCACTTCCAGGGCATTGCCCTGGGTGTAGCCGGTGGCGAGGAATTCGCCGAAGGCCTGGTCGCTGACATTGCCGCGGGTGGCGATCACTTCCCGGGCGAAGGCGGCGAGGACTTCGAGCTTTTCCTCGGGCAGCTCGTGTTGTCCGCGCAAGGCCTCGACCACTTCAGCCGGCAACCTGGCCTTGTTCAAGGCCACCGCCGTATGCCCGGCGACGCAGAAGTCGCAACCGTGGGTGGTGGCGGCCACCAGTTGCACCACTTCACGCTCGGCCAGGCTCAGCCCGGTCTTGCCATTGAGCGCCGATACCGTAACGTAGGTTTCCAGCGCCGCCGGTGCATTGGCCAGCACACCGAGCAGGTTGGGGATGAACCCGGAGTTCTTCCGGGCGCTCTCCAGGAAAGGCCTGGCCGCTTCGGGAGCGCTTTGCAGCGTATGTAGAGTGACGCGCGACATGGAGTGGACTCCTGTTGTAGGGTGGTCCTGCAAGTCTGTTGGTTATAAGAATTCCGATCCATATTCAAAAGTAGCGATTCCTTGCTCCTGAGTGTTTCCATTAGATGATTTCGTCCAGCCCTCTGGTTGATTGGTTATTAAAAAGCCTGGAGTTCGAAGCGAGCCTGTTCCATGTGGGCCGTTATTGCGGTGGCTGGCACGCCAGCACCCAGGGCCTGGCGCGGGCGAGTTTCCACCTGATCGTGCAGGGATATTGCTGGTTGCACATTGACGGGCAGCAGGAAAGCCTGCGCCTGGAGGCCGGGGACGCGGTGTTTTTGCTGCGGGACCTGGATTATCGGTTGTCCAGTGCCCGGGACAGCGTAGAAGCGCAACGCCTGCCGCGCCAGGCGATGACCGAGCTGGACAGCACCGCCCAGGATGGCGTGGGGCTGGTGTGCGGGTTCTTTCATTTCAAGTCCGGGTTGTCGTCACTGATCATCGACGGGCTACCGGACTGGATTGTCCTGCGCGCGGGCGATCCGTCGCTGAGCGCCGCGCGGGCGTTGTTCGGGCTGATCCTGGCCGAGTGCGAGCGGTCACCGGCGCCCTCCTCGGCGCTGCTGGAGCGCTTGAGTCATTTGCTGTTTCTGTATGTGCTGCGCCAGCAGGTGGCGGATAACCCGGGTCTTGGCGGACTGGTGGCACTGGCGCGGCATCCGGGGTTTGCGCCCTTGCTGGAACAGTTGATCGAACGGCCCGGGGAAAGCTGGTCGCTGGAGAGCATGGCGGCCTGCACCGGGCTGTCGCGCTCGGCGTTTTTCAAACGCTTCAACGAACTGGCCGGGCAGTCACCGGGGCAGGTGCTGCTGGCGTTGCGGATGCGCCATGCCTGCCAGTTGCTGCGGGCCAACAACACGGTGGAACACGTGTGCGCGGCGGTGGGGTATCAATCGATTGCGGCGTTCACCCGGGCATTTGCCAAAGCGCTTGGGGTGCAGCCGGGGGCTTATCGTCGGCAGCATGAGGGCCGCTGAGAGACACGATTGCATTACAACTTTGTCATCGTTCTGTTCGTCGGCTGTTGGTGTCGCCTGGTTATTGTGAACTCACTGCCAAACAACAGGCAGCTCACATTAGATAGGGAGATACTGCCATGAAACTGTTCATTCTCGGGTTCGCCACCCTCCTCGCCACCGGCTCGGCCTTCGCCTATACCACCGACACCTCGACGGTGATCCACGACAAGACCGATTTCCTTGTCCACCTGGACGTCGCGAAAGTCATCTCCACGACTGACCTCTCCGACCAATGTGGCATCATTCCGGCCCGTCTCGACTATCTGGATCATCAGGGTCGGGAACATGTGCTGGACTATCCGGTTCAAGGGCGCTGCACGAACCAAAACTGATGGAATGCCTTATGCACACGACTGTCCACGAGCAGGCCCTACGCAACGCCACCTGGTGACAGGACTATACTTGCGCTACCTGCTCGCGGCTTTCAGGTCCGCTTTTTGTGGATCGAATACCGAAACCGAACCAAGGTCATCCCCATGAACATCCTGGTAGTGGAAGACGAGCCCAAGGCGGGCAATTACTTGCTCAATGGCCTGCAGGAGCAGGGATACTCCGTCAGCCTGGCCCGCGATGGCGTCGAGGGGTTGTACCTGGCCCTGGAAACGCCTTTCGACGTCATCGTGCTGGATGTGATGATGCCGAAGATGGACGGCTGGGAAGTCCTGCGCCGCCTGCGCAAGGAAGCCGACACCCCGGTACTGTTCCTGACCGCGCGGGATGACATCGCCGACCGCATCAAAGGCCTGGAGCTGGGGGCCGACGATTACCTGATCAAGCCCTTTTCCTTCGCCGAACTGGTGGCACGCCTGCGCACCCTGACCCGCCGAGGCCCGACCCGGGAGGAAGAGCAACTGCAGATCGCCGACCTGCAGATCGATGTACTCAAACGCCGCGTCACCCGCGCCGGCGTGCGAGTGACGCTGACCAACAAGGAGTTTGCGTTGTTGCACCTGCTCGCCACGCATCAGGATCAGGTGCTGTCGCGTTCACTGATCGCCTCCCGGGTCTGGGACATGAACTTTGACAGCGACACCAACGTGGTGGATGTGGCCGTGCGGCGCCTGCGCCTGAAAATCGACGACCCTTTCCAGCTGAAGCTGATCCACAGTGTGCGGGGCATTGGCTACCGCTTCGACACGCAGCCATGAACCTTCGTCATTACTCCCTGACCCTGCGCCTGGCGGTGGTGTTTGTCCTGCTGGCCTTCGCCCTGATGGCAACCACCGGTGTCGCGCTGTACCACGATCTTGAGCACGAACTGATACGACGCGACGAGGCCACCCTGATCTACCGCATCAATCAGCTACGTAATGTGCTCAATGGCAGCAATATGCTGGAACTGATCAGGACCAAGCCTGAGCTGTTTCAGAACATGCTGTTCAATAGCCAGTCCGTACTCACTATTGGCGTTTCAGGGGAAGCCCCTTTACTGGAGATCAATCCCAGTGGGATCGATCTTCCCGACATCACGCCCGTGGCCATGGAGCATTCCCTGGTACTGACCGATGTCCAGCATCTGCCCGCCGTGAACGGTACGCCCTTTGGGGCCATCTCCGCGAGTATCGGCTCCAGCAAGCTGAAAGTGACCATTGGCTGCCTGATGATCGAACGAACCGCGGTGCTCGCCCGCTATCGTCTCAGCGTCTACGTCCTTGCCAGTCTCGCCGCCTTTGTCCTGGCGCTGGCGGGATATGTGGTGGTTCACCGCGGTTTGTTGCCCCTCAGACGCCTGACGCGTCAAGCCCATGGTATCGGCATTGGCAATCTGACAGAGCGACTCGACAGCCGAGGCGCCCCGAAGGAGTTGCTCCCGATGATCGACTCGTTCAACACCATGCTTGAGCGACTCGCCAAGGGCTTTGCGCAACTGAGCCAGGTCTCGACGGACATGGCCCACGAACTGCGCACGCCGATCAACAATTTGCTGGGTGAAACCCAGGTCGCCATGCAGCAGGACCGTAGCGTGGAGCATTACCAGCAGTTGCTCGCCTCCAACGTCGAAGAACTCGAACGCCTGGCCCGCATGCTCGACAACATGCTGTTCCTGGCGCGTACCGACCCCGGTAGCGCGCGTGATCAGCGCGAGGAGCTGGACGCCGCCGACGAGTTGGGACGCGTAGCCGATTACTTTGAAGGTCTGGCCGCGGACGTCGATATCACCATCCGCGCGGAGGGCGACGGCCTGATCTGGGCCGAGCCAACGCTGCTCCGTCGCGCCTTGGCCAACCTGTGTGCCAATGCGATCAAATATGGCGCTCCGCATTCCGAACTGTTGCTCCAGGCCGCACCGTCCGAAGATGGCATCCATCTGCGCGTGCGCAACTGCGGAACGACGATCGCGGCAGAACACCTGCCGAGGTTATTCGAGCGTTTCTACCGCGTTGACCAATCGCGCGAGCGTTCGGCCCAGTCCAATGGCCTGGGGCTTTCGATCGTAGCGACCATCATGCAGTTGCACAGTGGCCGCTACAGCGTCACCAGCGAGAATGGCGTGACCTGTTTCGAGCTGTTTTTTCCCATGCGGGATCAGCAAGAGCGTCAGGCCGACTTTCAGACGACCCGGACGCCTCTTGCCTCGGCATCGTCGTGAAACGCCCCACTCCCGGTTAACGCGGTCCCTGTAGGAGCTGGCTTGCCAGCGATGAGGCCCTTGAGCCTTGCGGTGCCGATGCGGACGCCATCGCCGGCAAGCCAGCTCCTACAAGGTTACGTGGCGTTCTCAATATCCCATTTCCTTAACTGACAGGTATCGAGCAACGCCTCGCCTTTTCCGTGATCAGCGAGCGCCGCTGGTGAACTCGTCCTCCAACACCGAATCCACCCGCCCCTGCGCCAGTTCGATCAGACGCACCACCCCCAGCGCCACCTTGCGGTCAGGCCCTGTGAGGTTATCGGCATGTTCGTAGGCCGTGGCCGCAGCGGACTCCAGGATCGCACTGGCGTCGACCAGGATGTCTTCACGACTTTGAGGTTCGGTGTTGTTCTTGCGTGTTGAGTGGGCACCGCATCGCTTCGAACTCGTGCCCTGCGGCAAATTGTAATAAGCCAACGCACGGTCAACGATTTGCGGGTCAATGGTTTCAAGGTCGGGTGAAACCGGAGCATTGGGCGTGATCTTGAGCATGTCTGAAACTCCTGGCGAACGATAAAAATACCCGGGCAAAGGGCGCTGTACGTCCTAACAGAATTCCAGACTTGCACATCTGTACCACCGATTTTGCGGTGACGGGATGCAGGTTAGCCACCTGTCCAACCAGGAGCAACAGGGTAGATATTTCCAGGAATTTCCAGTCAAGGGAAAGCAGGTTGTCTTGCATAACCTCCGACGAAAAATGACCGTCTTGCAGCATCAGCTACAAGACAACCCAGCCCTCACTGCAAACCATAGGAATAAACCCCACCATCATTGCTGTTGTACCAATTGCCCTTGGCCCAGATCACCCGGTCCTGCGCCCCTTGGAAGCCGAGGATCCCCAGGTAACCGTCGATAGCCAGCCGTTGCCAGGAACGCCCCCAGTCCCTGGAGTAGAACACCCCGTCGGCGGAGATTCGCGCATCCGACCACCAGTAGAGCCAACGCGGCGGCCGGTGTTCGCTCGAGGTGTTGATCAGCAGGCTGTTCTGCCCCACCCAGAAATTCCTCTCACGCAACTGACTCTCCGACGCCAACGGCGCGAACACGCTGGGCAGTTCACCCATGGGCTTCCAGGCAAGCTTGGCGGTATCGAACTCAGCGACCACATCTTGCCCATGATCACCCTGGTCGATCAGGCCCATCACTCGCCCGGCGCCGTTCTCCACCAGTTGATCGATAAACAGACCCTCCTCGCGCTGCACGGCCCCCACCTGCCACTGCCCCGCCTTGCGTAGCAGTTGAGCCCGTGTCGTGATGTTGAAAGCCAGACTGCCGCTATCACCGCCAGGATTGCGGCCCCAGAAGCGTTGGGAAACCCAGATAAACGCGCGCTGGTCATCCAGTTGAGTGACATAGGTCTGGGTTTCTCCGTAAGTCCCCAGGTCCGTGCGCCATTCGGTAATCTCGGGCCGTTTGCCCTGGGCATACTCGGCAGGCACCAGCAACGACTCCGGCGCGAATATTTCCGTGCTGTTCGCGCCGCGATCAGCCGAGTAAAACACCCCGGTGGAGATGGCGCCCAGCTTGTCTTCACCGCTCTCGTTGTCGGTTCCGCTCGGGGTACCCCAGGCCCAGACGTCATCCGGACCATGAAAGTAGGGCTTCAAGGCCCAGGCAAGCTGATTGGCCTTGGGAAACAGGCCCTTGGTCAACCAGGTCCAACGCTTGCCTTGATCGTCGCTGCGAAAGATCACCGTCTGACTGATGTCATCGCTGCTCGCGCCAGCGGCTTCGGGTCGCTCAAGGCCCGTCAGCAGGAAAACACTGGCCCCATCCGGGCTGGCCACCAGGCAGGCGGCGTCACTGACATGGGCCACCATTTGAAACTGGCCCTGGGCGTCCAGGCGCGAGATGAAGGAGGTTTCCTTGTCCCGGTGGGAGAGAAAGCTGGAGAACGCCCCCGAACCTTCCGACTCCTGATCCTTGGCCTCGACCGGCTTGCCATGGAGCACGGCATCCAGGTTCACCACGTCAGCGGAGGGTTGCAGCTGTTTCGCGTCACCGTCCATGCGCCCTACCAGCCAGGTGCCCTTCGGGGTCACGACCACGCCCGTGCAGTACTGGGTCATCGCGCGCTGCCGGCTGTCCTGTACCGCACCAAGCTGCTGCCGGTCGGGGCTGCTCCCGCCCCACCCCAGCTTGGCGCTGGTAATCATCCACATGTACCAGAGCCCGGCACCGACAAACAGGGCGACAAAAAGCTGGGCAAACAACTTTGATCGAGGCATGAGCGGGATCCGAATCCATGGAAAAGGCTGGAAAGCTTTTCTCATTTCTCTCGGCGGGAGTAAATTTTTATTGCACGCGCGCAACCGAATCCGGCCGATTGATTGTCAGCACTGTGACGCCGGTTCCATTCAACCCGCCAGGAAAATCCGTGGGAGTGGCAAGCAACGCTCGACTCAACCCTTGTCGAACGAGGCCGCTATCATCCACGGTTTCACCGAGGACAAGGGAGCCAAAGGAATGCCGAGTATCCAGTTTCAGAAAATCATCAGCCTCAGCCACGTCATTACGCCATCCATCCCCCTCTGGCCCCACGACCCGGCCGTCGTCTTCACCGGGGTGGCCTCACAGGAACAGGACGGCTACTACCTGCGCAACTTCAGCATGGGCGAACACAGCGCCACCCATATGAATGCGCCCAACAGTTTTTACCCCGATGGCGTCGGGATCGATGCCTACCCGCCGGATTCGCTGGTGCGACCGGCCGTGATGATCGATGTGCAAGCGCAGGCACAAGCCGATTCCGACTATGTGATCAGTCCTCAGGACATCGAGAACTGGGAGCACGAGCATGGGCGCATCGCCCGGGGCTGCGTGGTGCTCTTCCATACCGGATGGCAGGCCCTGTGGGGCGATCCCAAGCGGTTTTTCAATGAAGATCCGCAAGGCGGCCTGCACTTCCCCGGGGTGGGCGCCGACACGGCAAGACTGCTGGTCGAAGAGCGCGAAGTCGCGGGAGTCGGTATCGACACCCACGGGGTCGACCCGGGCCAGAACACGGCATTTGCCACCAACCGCCAGGTCCTGGCGAAAAACGGCATCATCCTGGAGTGCCTGACCCATCTGGATCAACTGCCCGCCAAAGGGGCAACGCTGGTCATTGGGGTTCTGCAACTCAAGGACGGATCCGGCTCCCCCGCTTCCGTGCTGGCATTCGTGCCCTGATCTCGTGTGGGTTCGTACGCCATTACAGGCACCTCATCCCTTTCAGCGTGGTTTCCACTGCCTGGTCCAAGGGCGTATGCGGCTCCGTCCCCAGTACGCTCAACAGGTGGGCATTGCTCATGCGCAGCGGCTTGCGCCACAGGTAGCGCATCTCCAGCATCTCGCGAAAGGTGGTCACAAACGGCGAGACCAGTCCCACCAGCCACCAGGGAAAACGCCGCAGTCTCGCCCGGCCGCCGGCGCGTTCGACCACGCGGCGGATGGCGGTCGCTATCTGGGTACCGTCGGCGTCCCAATACCCGGTCATATGAAAGGTCGCGAAAGGCGCCAAGTGCTCTCGACGCTCCAATAGCTCGACCATGGTCCGCGCCACGTCCGGCAGGTAGGCCCACTGGTGACCGACGCCCGGATCACTCGGCAGATTGATCACCTTCACCGCCTGCCCGGGCTTGATCATCCCCTGGGAAAACCAGCTGTTGCCGGCCTGCGGTCCGAAGAAGTCGCCCGAGCGCAGCACAATCGCTCGAACCCCGTCTCGCGTCGCGTCCCGCAAGCGCTGCTCAAGCGCGACACGAATACGCCCCTTGCGGGTCAACGGACGCTGCGCCGACTGCTCGTCCAACCCGGCAAACGCATCCGGACCGTAGTTGTAGACCGTGCCCGGCAACACAATGGTCGCACCTTCAAGACGGGCGGCCGCAATCGTGTTGTCGATCATCGGCAGCACCTGCTCGGCCCAGTGGCGATAACCCGGCGGGTTGACCCCGTGCACGATCACGCTGCAGCCCTGCGCCGCACGCACCACGTCGTCACGCTCGAGCGCATCGCCCCGCAACCACTGGATGCCGTCACGCTGTTCAGCCGCCGTGGCCAAGCCGCGCTTGAGCGCCTGCACCTGCCAGCCGCCGTCGCGCAGTTGCCGCGCCACTTCGCCGCCAATGCCGCCGCTTGCCCCCAGGACCAGGACCTTGTTGCCCAGTGCTGCCATGTCGATTCTCCAGAAAGGTGGTGATGAACAGAGTCTGACCCCGCCCCTTCTGGAAATAAATTGCATAGCACAAGCTATCCGCCATACATTTATGCATGGACCAGAGCATGAGTTGGGAACTGTACCGTACGTTGCTTGCCGTGCTGACGGAGGGCTCGCTCTCGGGCGCCGCACGCACGCTGGGGATCGCCCAGCCCACTGTGGGCCGTCACATCGCCGCGCTGGAAGCCTCGTTCAAGCAACCGCTGTTCACCCGCTCGCAGACCGGCTTGCTGCCCACCGAAACCGCCCTGGCGCTGCGCGGCTATGCCGAGGCCATGCAACACACCGCCGCCGCGCTGGAGCGGGCCGCCACGGGCCAGGGCCAGGCGGTGAGCGGCACGGTGCGGATATCCGCCAGCGAGATCATCGCGGTCGAGGTCCTGCCCCCCACGCTGGCGCTACTGCACCAGGCCCATCCGCAACTCAGGATCGAGCTGCTGGCCACCGACAAGGTGCAGGATCTGCTGCAACGGGAGGCCGACATTGCGGTGCGCATGACCGCGCCGAAACAGGATCAACTGATCGCCCGGCGTATCGGCAATGTGGAAGTGGGTGCTTATGCACACGCGGACTATCTGCAACGCAACGGCACGCCTGCCACACTGGCCGACCTGTCACGCCATGCGCTGATCGGCTTCGATGTGCCCACGCCGTTCCTGCGCGCCGCCAGCAAGCAGTTGCCCGGCTGGAACCGCGAGGCCTTCGCGCTGCGCACCGACAGCAACCTGGCGCAACTGGCGATGATCCGCGCCGGCTGTGGCATCGGCTTCTGTCAGGTCGCGCTGGCGAACCGCATGCCGACACTGGTTCGGCTCTTGCCACAGCAGCTCGGTTTCCAGCTGGAAACCTGGGTGACCATGCACGAGGACCTGCGCACCAGCCCCCGTTGCAAGGCGACGTTCGATGCGCTGGTGGAGTGCCTCCAGGCCCATACCCGCGTCACGCACCAAGAATGAGTTCGAAGGCCGTCACCCGGCGAATAGACGGTTTGCGTCACGCCGCCAGATGAAGTTCGACCGTGACGTGCACCAGTTCCTCATGGATTGCCAACTGCTGCTTGAAGTAGTCGGGCGTGACCGGCGCTCGCGTCACCAGGCTTAGCACGCAGGCGAACTGCCCCTTCCCGACCCGCCAGACATGCAGATCGCTGATGGAGGCCGGAATGGGGCTGGCGGCGATGACCTCGCGGATTTCCTCGACCACCGGCGCATCCATTTCCGCGTCCAGCAACACCCGGCTGGTCTGGCGGATCAGCCCATGGGCCCAGCTCGCCACCAGCCCCGCGCCGACAATCCCCATCAGCGGGTCGAGCCACGCCGCGCCCCAGACCTTGCCGCCGATCAGCGCCAGGATCGCGAGCACCGAGGTGGCCGCATCGGCCACGACATGCAGGTAGGCCGAACGAAGGTTCAGATCGTGGGCGTGTTCATGGGCTTCGCCGTGATGATGGTCGTGGTGGTGATCGTGGGCATGGCCGTCCTTGAGCAGCCAGGCGCAGGCCAGGTTGACCATCAACCCGACGATGCCGATGACGATGGCCTCGTCATAGTGGATGGGCGCGGGCGAAATCAGCCGCTCGACCGACTGATACACCATCAGCCCCGCCACCATCACCAGGAACAACGCACTGGTGTAGCCGCCCAGCACTTCGATCTTCCAGGTACCGAAGGCAAAGCGGTTGTCGCTGGACAGGCGCCGGGCCGCGCCGTAGGCCAGTACCGACAGCCCCAATGCCAAGGCATGGGAACTCATGTGCCAGCCGTCGGCGAACAGCGCCATCGAGTTGTAGTACCAGCCGCCGGCGATCTCGGCGACCATCATCACCGCGGTCAGGATCATCGCGCGCCGGGTACTGGTCTCCGCCAGCGGATTTCCATCGTTGAGGATTTTCGAATGGCAGTTGTGATGAGTAGCATTGGGCGAAGACATTGGGCTACAGTCCTGATGACAAGGTCGAAATATACTATACCCCAGTATAGGTAACGCACAATGGAACAATTCTATGCCGCATACCATCAAGGATAAAAAACGCCTGCTGACCCGTGTCAGGCGTATCAAGGGCCAGGCCGATGCGCTGGAAAACGCCTTGAACATGGAAGTCGAGTGCACCGCCGTGCTGCAACAGATCGCGGCGATCCGCGGGGCGATCAACGGCTTGATGGCCGAGGTGCTGGAAGGTCATATCCGCGAGCACCTGGGCGCGGACGATGTCACGCCGGCCCAGCGTCGAGAGGATGTGGATGAGGTGGTGTCGGCGCTGCGTTCGTATTTGAAGTGAGGTCGCCGGGCCTGGTGCGGAACGCCTCACGCGGGAGGCGCGCCCTCTCCTGCTCGGCCCGACGGCGTCAGCCCGCTCGAACCACGCATCTGCCGCGGCTCAAGAAGCCTTTTACTTGACCAGCCGCGTTTCCTTGGAAGGCCTGTAGCCGAAGTACGCGCTATAGCATTTGCTGAAATGACTGGGCGAAACAAAACCGCAGGCCACCAGCACATCGACCTGGGACAGCTCCGTGTGCTGAAGCAGTCGACGCGCCTCGGTGATGCGCAGTTCCAGGTAATAGCGTTGCGGCGTGGTGCCCAGTTGTTCCTTGAACAAACGCTCGAGCTGCCGACGGGAACGACCGGCGTAGACCGCCAGTTGCTCCAGTTCCAGCGGTTCCTCGAGGTTGGCATCCATCAGCTTGACCACCTCGCGCAGCGGCGCGCTCACACAGACATTTTCCGCCGGTTTTATGCGCCGGTAGCGAGACTCCTCGAACGCCAGAATGTCCTCGATACCCTCGACCAGGGCTTTGTCGTGCAGGCCCTTGATCCAGTCCAGCGCCATATGGAAAGCCCCGGAGGGGCTGGACGCGGTGAGCCTGTCCCGATCGATGACATAGGGCTCGCTGGTGACCTGTGTCGCCTTGGAGATTTCCGCGAGTGCCGGACGATGCTCGGGGTGAATCGCACAACGATACCCGTCCAGCAGGCCGGCGCTGCCCAGGAACCACGCGCCATTCCACAAGCCGGCCAGACTGACGCCCAGGTCCGACGCGGCCCTCAGCAGGCCGATGAACTCATCGTCGGCCTTCAGCTCGGTCCGGTAGCCGCCGCAAACGACCAGCAGATCGAGATCTTGAAGGGCGGCGCAATCGATACGGGCATCGGGTCGAATGACCAGGCCCAGGTCGCTGATGACCTCCCCGTCATTCAGGCCGAAGGTTCGGGAAGAGAACAACCCGGGTCGTAGCAGATTCGCCGTGACCAGCGTATCCAGTGCCTGGGTGAACGCCGGCAGCGAGAAATGCTCGAGCAACAGGAAGCCTGTCCGGGTCATTTGCCCAGACTGACCCGTTTTTTCATTCAGGTAGCGGAGGTTCTTTCCCTTCATCCCTCCGCTGAATTGGCGCCGTTCGATCACTGTATGAACCACTCGATTGCGTTGACCACTCTGTCGTCCGGTGCATGGATAGAGCCCCGCGCCAGGCGCCAGCAGTGTAAGAGATCCCTTCCTCTGGCGCCATTATGCGACGGATCAGGCCAACTGAAACCCGTGACGCAGCGTCCCCGAACGCGGGACCTCAACCGTTCGGCGCTCGTACTGGCACGTTGCCAGATCGCAGATATGCTGATGATGGCGCAGTAACCCCCCCCGAGCCTTTCGGGCCATCCGGCAACAAGGAGGTCACCATGTCATCCGCCCCACGCGTACGCCGTTCTCTCAGTGATATCCAGCACGACTATGACCACGGCAAGAAAGATGAACTTGAAGCCCTGATCCGCGCCTGGAAAGGCATCAAGGATCTTCCCGCCAACGACCCCAACTCCTTCTTCGCCATCGGTGGCCTGCATGGCGAGCCGTTCCGTGGTCAAGGCAAGACCGACCCCAACTGGTGGGGCGGCTACTGCCAGCACGGCACGGTGCTCTTTCCGAGCTGGCACCGCGCCTATCTCTGGCGCCTGGAAGAGGCGCTGCGCAGCATCCCCAAATGTGAAAACGTCACCCTGCCGTTCTGGGATGAATGCAGCGACGAGTCGCGAGAAAACGGCATTCCTTCGGCCCTGACCCAGGAATACTTCGTGATCGACGGGCAGAAGATCGAAAACCCGCTGCGCTCTTTCGTGTTCCCGCAAACCATCACCGATGAGCTCCCGGTGACACCGGACAACCCCATCATCTACAGCAAGCCCGAAGGCTACGAGACCGTGCGCTATCCGCTGTCCGGGCTGGTGGGCACCGAAGCTGACCGCAAAGCCACGGAGGCACACAACGCACAGTTCCAGGACACGGCGAAGAACATCACCTACCTCAATGAGAACGTCAGTACCTGGCTGAGCGGCAAGATCAAGATCGGTGGCAAGTGGCGCGGCGAGGTGTTCAGTCGTTTCGAAAGCTGCCTGGACGCCCCGAACTACACGCTGTTCTCCAATACCACCTCGACCGGCGAGAAGAACAAGACCGCCCCGGCGGGCACGCACTATGTGCCGCTGGAGGAACCCCACAACTTCATGCACCTGGCGGTCGGCGGTTTCGACTACCCGGGCGCGGGCGACAGTTCAGCGATTCCCGGGGCCAACGGCGATATGGGCGAGAATGAAACCGCCGGCCTGGACCCGATTTTCTTCTTCCACCACTGCTTTATCGACTACGTGTTCTGGATCTGGCAGCGCCGGCAAGGGACCACCGATGAATTCAGCATCGACCCCAACGATCCCGGCGCCTCCTACTATAAACCCTACAAAATACAACCCCCTGCGGGCGCCGCGGGCCTGGACCCGAACGCCATCCTGAGCCTGGACACCAGCCTCGATCCCTTCGTCAAGGCCGACGGCAAACCCTTCACCACCCGTGACTGCATCAACATCGAGAAGCAACTGGGCTACGTCTATGGCACGGGCTCCCTGGATGCCTATGCCCAACCCGCCAAGCAGTTGCTGTTCAAGGCCGATGCAGCGCAGCCCAGCGGCAAGACCCTACGGGTCAGCCGTATCAACCGGGCGAAAATCCGTGGCTCGTTCCTGATCTCGGCCTATGCCAAGGTCGACGGCAAGCGAGAGTACCTGGGTACCCGGGCGATCCTCAGCCGTTGGCACGTCGAAGGTTGCATGAACTGCCAGACGCACCTGGAAGCCACGGCCACCTTCAAGCTGCCACTCAACGCCGATGACTCGGCGATTGACGAGGGCAGTATCGAGGTGGAAATACAGACCCGTGACACGGTCCTGAAGCGGCCAAATGCGGCAGGTCTGCTCAGCGCCGGCAAGCTCGACACCGCGGACGCGCCGTTCAAACTGGAAACCTACTGATTCCACAGCGGGCTTTGCCCACTGCCGGTGCGGCGACCGAAGTCGATCTTCGGTCGCTGCGCCTGCCCTGCCACGACTCGCTTGAGAGCCGATGCGCGGCTAGAACAGATAGCCCATGTAGATCGCGGCGCCACCACCGGCCTGCACGCCAACGTTAATGCCTGCCATGACCACCGCCCCCTTGGCCGACTGCAGCAACTGCCGGTTGACCGTGGTGGAGGCAATGAGCGAGGTTGCCGGGTTGGAGTTCAGAGCAGCCGCCAATGCCAGCAGCTTGGGATCAAGCCCGAACAACAGGGCCGTGGCCGAACCGCCGACCAACAGCCCACCCCCCACTTCGGTGTACATGCAAGGCCCAGTGATGTCATCACTGGTCAGGTCACGACCGACCAAGGAGTCGCTGACAAACACCTTGCCGAAGCTAGTAAAAGCCTCCGCCGCGCCGGCTCCACTCACGCCCTTACCCTTAATCTGGATATTTATCTTGCCGAAACGCGGCAGCCGCGCGCCAAATCCGGCACCCACCCCGACGCCGCCGTAGCGGTAGCTGATGTCCTCGCCCTGGGGCGAGCGCAAAATGATCGAACCGCCACTGCCCGCCACCATGACCACGGTCAGACCGCCACCACTGGCGGTCTGATACTTCCAGCGGCTTTCATTAACCGGGATGGGGATGTTGTAGCTCATACGTTCAAAGTCCTTTATGTGAATGAACCGCACCGCAACCGCGCTGATGAATGACTATCGCCAGACCGACAAAGGTGAACATCAGACCGAGGCAACCCAGTAGCCCGGAAGGCCCCCACAGAGCGCCCGGGTCATCGACGACGGCGCTGCCAGCCGGTTGCTCGGGTAGGTAATACACCCGCACCGGCTGATTCTGCTGATAGCCGAAGATAATACCGCCCTGGGGGTAGGAAATCTTTTCACCACTGCGGGTGGTGAAGGCGATCTCGGGATGCGAACCACCGGCATTCAAGTGGCTGACGATGCCATCGGCGGTCTCTGCGTGGGCGAGGAGTTCGCGTCGTTCAAGAGTGAGATTGACGGTAATGCCCAACAGGCCGATACCAATCAGGGCAAAAAGCAGACCCTGCAGTATCTTCCCGATGCGTGACGGGGTGAAGTTAGCCATGCTTGTCTCGGTATTCGTCCATGAAAGAGGAAACTCAGGATAGCAAGAAAGCTTCGAGAGGAAATCCAAAAACCAACAAAGCCCAGCACGAGGCTGGGCTTTTTTGTGAGTGTAGCACTTGAAGAAAGGCTAATGACTTCCTGGCATCAGCGGTTATGCGGCATCGCTCCAGTGGAGGTTCAGATCACGAACAGCGCCGCCTTTAACCTCAACGGTGCTTCGTTGTTCGAGTCCATTACGAGTACCGACAATGACATATTTCCCAGGTGACAAGTTGACATAAACGATAGGGCCGACCTCATTCAGCGTCAGCAGCTCATGCCCTTGCATGCTCTGGATTTTCACGTTGATATCCGGCACATATTCATTGCTCGGACCGGTGGAGAAGGTCATATGCAGGTTGTATCCCTTGGTCTGCTGAATGGCCCTCGACTCATCGAGTCCGATACCGCCTGACAGATAGGCGATTCCGTTTTGCTGCTGTTGTTCCAACTGCACCGCGGAGTAGTCTATCGGCTCGTTAGTGACCGCCTGCCTTGCCGTTGCAGACAAGCTTGTCAAGGCTGCCAAGACGGCTGCCGATACCGCAAGTAAGCGCAAGGTTTTCATGATGACGACTCCCGGGTTCTTGCAGAACCCATGCAGGGATGCCACCACTGAGCGCTATACCATAAAACGGTGGTATCCCGATTCAAGTCACTCCTTATACTGTTGATCCCTCAAGTTCCAAAAAGTTTATATTTTGTTCATTGGCTGTTTTGACCGTTCGGTATGAGGCCTCCACAAAACAACAAAGCCCAGCACTAGACTGGGCTTTCATTGAGTCTCAAGGGATCAGTCATCCTGATCCTCGTGATCACGACGGTGATGGCGATCATACCGTCGATCGTCGTCACGACGATAATATCCATGGCCTCGACCTTGATCATTATCGTCGCCCTGGTCATATCTGCGACCGTGATCATATTCATAACCGTACCCGCCTTCATCGTCCCAGACAGGCACGCAGCCCCCCAGCAGGAGAGGGCTCGAAATGGCCAGGAGCATTATCACTGCGCGCTTCATTTGGATGTCCTAAAAGCTGGTAAGGGTAAAATTTCAGACTGCAAATCAGCTCAATAATTCACTGGCAAAGACAGCGATTGACCCGTGAAATCAGCCGGTATCAGTCTTGCGCCTACGGATACGAAAAAGCCCGCACATGGCGGGCTTTAAAAATCAAGTAGGTGGCCGGTGCTGGTCTCCGGCTTACAAGGTTTATCAGGACTCTCACAGAACAGTTTTGCGCTGTTCTGCTTCACACGGCATAAGGGCTGGATCTCAGCGCGGAGATCTTTCTAACCGTGTACCCTTCGGAACGCGCCCCACGTTTCCTTGCTATCCTCTTGCGCATCAGTCTGCGTCTTCACCTACGACCTTAAGAATAGCAAAAAGCCCGAAGCGCTGGCCGGGCTTTTTAGAACGATTTTGTTCAGGGGGAAGAGCGGCAGGATGGAAAAATACTATCGCCAGCCGGACACTGGAGGAAAAGCGCGTTGCTGTGGTCACAAACATCCACACGGTTGTGTGCTTCTTGAATTCCAGAAACGAAAAAGCCCTTGAAAATCAAGGGCTTTTTATTTTGTACCGGGCGGCGCTCTGGATCAGTACCCGGTCATTTCCAGATACCCGTTGCCGGTATGGCTGCCGCTCAATTGCACCGGCCCCTCCCAGTAGGGAATGCGCAAATCCATCCAGGCCCCGGGGTTCAGCGCGCTGCTGGTGATGTCCAGGCCTTTGCCCGGGACCTTGATCGACCAGCGTGTCGGCAAACGCCGCCCGGCCACCTCGGAAGACGCCAACGGCGTGAGGCTGATTTCGTCTCGCGAGAGTTGCACAACGCTGCCGTCCGGGTTGATCCAGCTGCCAGTCAGGTACACCCCTGCGCCCTTCTGTCGAATCCGATACAGCATCACTTGCGCGCCACTGTCCAGGTGCAGGGAAAACCAGTCCCAACCGGTCTGGTTCGCCGTCAGCGGCTGGCTGCTCCACTCACGGTCGAGCCACGCCGGGCCACTGACCTGATAGGTTGCGCCGTCGATTTCCAGGCTGCCGCTGGCCTGGAAGAACGGCTGGCTGTAGTAGTACGACGCCTGGCCCCGTTCGGATTTTTGACTGAAGCCTTGCTCGCCTTGCAGCACCAACGGCCTATCTGAGGTGAGTCGCAGCCGATAGTTGAAGCCCTTGCCGCTGGCCTGCATGTGCATTTCGGCCAAAGGGTTCGCGGTGTCGGTTTGAGTGTTCAGGCGCCAGTCATCGATCCACGCCGCAAACGGTACGTTCTGAACCCCGGCCTGGCCGACGCCACCGCGGGCATAACGCTCGGCGGCGTGGTGAACGGTCGCCGAGGTCACCGCCGCATGACCGAGCCAGATGATCTGGCTGGCCCAGCCCGGCTGCTCGGGTCCGGACTTCAGGGCATTGCGAAACAGTGTCCACTGCACGCCGAACTCCCGGCCCTGCGGGTCCTTGAGGTTGGCGGTGATGTACCACCACTCGACGCGGTAACCGTCATGCGCACCGTGATCGACCGGAAAGCTGAATACCCGGCCCGGAGTCACCTGTTTGAACGCAGCCGCTTCACTGCCCAGCCCGGCGAAACTTTCGTCGTGCGTCGACGAGCCATCGCAACCGGTCAATGCCAGCAACAACACGCCAACGGCCCGGTTAATCCTCATGGGCAAAGCTCCTCAGCAGGTCCGCCGGTTGCGTGCGATAGAGCTTGAACAATGGCCAGGCCGAGGCCAGTAACGTCGCCAACATCGCCAGCCCCATCAATTCCACGAGTTGCAGCGGGAACACCCGCAACGGCAGGCGCCAGCCAAACGCCTGAACGTTGATCACCGTGTCCAGGCACCAGGCCAGCGCCAGTCCCAAGGGTAACGCCACCACCAGCGTGAGCAGTGCCAGCAACCAGGTCTGCCCGAGGTTGAGCAGCATCAATTGTCGGCGCGTCACGCCCAGCGCCCACAGCGGCGCCAGTTGCCCGAGACGGCTCTGACTCTGGGTCAGCAAACTGATGAACAGCGCCACACCGGCCACGCCGAGAGTCAGGCTGTTGAGCGCCGCCGTCGCCGAGAAGGTCCGTTCGAACACTTGCGTCGACCAGCCCTTTAGCCGGGCCTGATCGACAATGCGGCTGTCGTCCAGGGCAAAGCGCGTTTGTAGCGCCGTCAGCAGCGCGGGGATTTGCGCCGGATCGATACGCAGATTGAAGCGACTCGGCGTCAGTTGCGGCCAGTGACGCAGCAGGTGTTCGGCGTTGACCAGCAAGTGCCCCTTGGGGTTGCCGTAGTCGGCATAGATCCCGATCAGCTGCGGTGACCATGCACCTTGTGGCGTGGGAATGCTCAGGTGGTCACCGAGCCGCAGTTTGAGTCGACGGGCCAGTTGTTCGCTGAGCATCACCGTGTCATGCGCCACCCACTGATCCCAGGGATGCTCGCCCAGCGCTTCAAGCAACGGCCAATGCTCGCGATAGGTTGGATGGTCGATCACCCCGTAAAGGTCCGCTGGCCAGCCCTGCAACGACACCGCAACCTGCCAGCTCGGCAACACCGCGCCGAGATGTTGTTCCGGCAGCCATTGCTGCAGTTCGGTGGCCTGTGCCGGGTTCTGTGGGTTGACGTAAAGCTCGGCAGTCAGCCGTTGCTCCAGCCAATCACTGAACGTCTGACGAAAACCGGCTGTCATGCTGCCGGCACCGATGTTGGCCGCCAGTGCCAACAGCAGCGCCATCAAGGCCAGGCTCAGGGCAGGCAACTGCTGACGGCAATCGGCGAGAAACCATTGCCCCAGCACCGACCGGCTACGCCGCACAAGCCGATTCAACACAGCATCGAGCAGCACCGGCAAACTCAATGCGGCACCGATCAACAACGCCGCCATCAACACAAAACCGCTGGCCAGGCTGTCACCCCACAGCAACGCGATCAGGCCGATCACCGCAGCGACTGCCGCCACCCAGGCCTGACGCAGCAACCAGCGCGCGTGAGCCTGATGCCAGGCTTGCGGATTGGCCAACGCCAGCAGCGGCAATTGCGCCGCCCGCAGCAAACTGTTCGCCCCGGCCAGCAGTGCGCCGAGCAGGCTCAATCCGAGCCCGCTGAACCACCACAGCGGGCTGAGGCTCAACTGCCCCGCCACTTCGGCGCCATACAAACCACGCAAGCTGGCGGCAACGTCTGGCAACAACAGGCTGGCCAACAGGTAACCGCTGACCACTCCGGCCATCCCGCCGAGCAGTGCCAGCCCACCCAATTCAAGGCTCAGGCAGAAGATCAGTCTCCGCACGCTGACGCCACAGGCGCGCAGGGTTCTGAACAACCCGCGACGTTGCTCCAGTGCCAGACCAATAGCCGCGTGGACAATAAACAAGCCGACCACGAACGACAGAAACCCCAGCGCGTCGAGGTTCAGGTGAAAGCTTTCGGTGAGCCGTGCCAGGTTGTTTTCCTCACCGCTGCGCTTGAGCTGCAACTGACCGGCTAACTCGGCGGGTAACTGAGGCTCGGTGGCGGCGAAATCCCTGGGCAACAATAGTCGCGACACCTGTGCCGGCAAACCCAGCACCTGCTGGGCAACGCCGATGTCCACCAACAACACGCCGGGGGCCATGTCGACCTGGCTGCGCAACGGCGGCAAAGTCTGCCCGTTCAGGCTTTGCGGTTGAGCGCCCTCACGCAAACCGAGCGCCTGCAAGGTTGAAGGGGCAATCCAGGTACGGCCCGGCGGGCCGACAAAATCGACCATCTGCGCCATGTCGAGGTGTTGTCCGGCCAGCGCCGAACCACTGGGCAACGATAACGGCTCGATGCCCATCAACTGCAAGCGCAGGTCTTCATGCCCCTTGAGTTGAAGTCGCGCCTGCAACACCGGTGACACCGGCCAACCCGCCCGGCGCAGGTCGACGAACACCCCCTGAGAGAAGGTCGCGCCATTCGGCGCGCTGAGGCTGGCCTGGGGTTCACCGCCAATCAGTTGACTGGCGCGAGCGTAACTTTCTCGCGCCTGACTGTTCAGCGCCTGCACCCCGGTCAACAGGCTGGTGGCCAGCCAGAGCCCGGTCAGCACACTGAAAAACTGCACCGGGTGCTGACGCCAATGGCTGAGCAGCGCTCGCAAGGTTTCACGCAGAACGTCCATATCAGCGTTGGCCTGCGTCGACCAGGCGTCCACCGTGCAACAGCACTTTTTCTGCCAGCCGTGCGGCGACCCGTGGGCTGTGGGTGACCATCAACAAACTGCTGGGGCTGTCATCGAGCAGTTCCAGCAGCAAGTCGAGCACCTCGTCGCTGGTGTGTTCATCGAGACTGCCGGTCGGCTCATCGGCCAACAGCAGACACGGACGCGACGCCAGCGCCCGACCGAGAGCAACCCGTTGCTGCTGGCCACCGGACAATTGCTCCGGATAACGTTGGAGTAAATCCCCCAGCCCCAGCCGCGCCACCAGGTGCGCCTGCCAACGCAGGTCATGACGCCCGGCCAAGCGTGCCTGGAATGCCAGATTGTCCTCGACCCGCAGGCTGCCAATCAGGTTGTACTGCTGGAACACCAGGCCGATTTCAGCACGCCGCCAATTTGCCAGTTGCCCTTCGTTCATCTGTTCGAGGCGCTGATCGCCCATGCGGATGCTGCCGCGATCGACCTTGTCGAGCCCGGCAATCAAGTGCAACAAGGTGCTCTTGCCACTGCCGGACTCGCCCATCAGCGCCAGGCTGCTGCCTTGCGCCAGGTGCAAGTCGACACCCTGCAACACCGCCAGCGGACCTTGCGGGGTGGCGTAGCTCTTGAACACGCCGTGTACTTCAAGCATGGGAACGCTCGTTCAACAGAAAGTGAGATCAAGGATAGCGGACAGGATTGAACGCCCAAGTCTCCCCTTCCCGATGTTGAGCACGTACAAAACCAGCAGCAGTTCCTTCAGGTATCTCGTCATGAGTCCTCTCTCGCTCCTGATCGGTATGGCGAGTGAGTGACTGGCAATTTTTTTTTACAAGCAGCACGCACTTAAAGCGCAAGAAATGCCCTCTAACGCGCCAAAGCGTCAAAAAATAGATGACTCGAAAATGACACACCAACATCTTGTCAACCCCTTTAACTCAAGCCTTACGACCGTTTGTCGCTTTCTTTACAGCGTCTGCGATGCCTCAACCACAGGCAGAGCCGCTGTCTGACGGCACTTGATGGCAGATCGCCTAACCCCTGACCATTTTTCAACATGAGGAACACGTCGGTTTGATGACATGGTTTGTCCGCGCTGGGCTATACCGTGGAAAGACGGATGTGGAGAGCCTGCGAAGCGCCTACTGCTGCAGATAAGCGCTTACAAGATTTCATGAGATTGGCTGTGCCACGGCTGGCGGCTCATATCCCGCATTGACCTCCAAAGGGGTGAATTCGATGAAGATGTATTTGAGCTGAGGTCCAATGATGATATTCGAACCCAGCAGTAGCCGCTCCATACTCCAGCGACGAAGCAGTACCAGTAACGCTATTCAGGCCGGTCTCGATTTTGTTGCGGTGATCGGTGTCGCATGGTATTTGATCGATTATCATATCGGCGTTATCACGCAGGCTTATGTCATCATGCTCCTGTTGCTGCTTGGGGCGTTGGCCGTCGTGTACGACCATTATGCTATTTACCGAAGCAATGTTGGATTTACCATCAAAGCATTTAAGCTTTTAAAGGCGTGGCTTGCCGCTTTTGGTTTTATCGTGGTCATGGCCTTTCTGACCAAACAAAGTGAACAGTACTCGCGCTTATTGGTTGCGCAGTTATTTATTGTTGGATATTTCGCTCAATTGCTTTTGCACCTGGCGACACTCGAAGTGCAGAAGAAACTCTTGACCCACCCGAATCAATTGGAAGCCGCTCTTATTATTGGCTCGGGGGAGCTGGCTAGCTTCCTTCACCAGAAAATAAGCAATAATCCCTGGCTGGGTGAACGGGTGGTTGGTTGTGTGTTGATTGAGGCGGGCGATGATCGGGGGAAGGAGGATTCAGAAAGCACGCAACGTTTGTCGATACTGGGTAATATCTCCGACCTTGACGGGTTAATCGTGCGACATTCCATTCATACCGTCTATTTCGTTACACCTCTGGATGGCTCGGAGGTCATTAAAAATATTTACTTAAAGCTGCTTGATAAGCACATTGCTATTAACTGGGTGCCGGACATTTTTTCACTGCGCTTGATCAATCACAGCGTTCGTGAAATTGCCGGTATTCCCGTGCTGGCTTTGTCTGAAACTCCGTTGATGGGGATGCGTCTGTTTCTGAAGAATCTTGAGGACAAAGTCTTGGCTTTTCTCATCTTGCTTCTGGCGGCTCCCTTGCTGGTGGCTATAGCGATTGCCATCAAGGTCGATAGCCCTGGACCGGTGTTCTTTCGACAGGAGCGCATGGGGTGGGGTGGAGTTTTTCGTATCTGGAAGTTCAGAAGCATGGTCGTCCATCAGCTGGAAGACGGCATCGTCAAGCAGGCAGAAAAGAATGATCCGCGCATGACCAGGGTGGGAGCCTTCATTCGGCGAACCAGCCTGGATGAGCTACCACAGTTGTTCAACGTTTTGATGGGGGAAATGTCCCTGGTGGGGCCTCGCCCACACGCTATTCAGCATGATGCGCAGTACTCGCCTGGCATCGTAGACTACTTTGCACGTCACAATATCAAGCCTGGCATCACAGGCCTGGCTCAGGTGCGTGGCTTTCGCGGTGAAACGAAAGATATAGAGCAGATGATCCAGCGTGTTGAGTCTGATATTGAGTACATCAACAACTGGTCGCTCTGGCTCGATTTCGTCATTCTTCTGCGAACGCTGTTTGCCCTCACCGGCAAGCAAGCCTATTAGCCAGTCTTGAAGGCAAGTTAAAAAGAGTGCCGGAAATGAAAGCGTATCTAGCGGTGCCGATCCGAAAACTCATATCTCCCTCAATACGATTTGAGCTAAGAAAAACCGCAGCCTGGCTGCGAGACCTACTTGGGCGAGCCTGTTTCTGGCGCTGGGAGATTGTCAGATTCAAGCTGCACAAAGACAGTCCTTACGACATCCTCTATGTGGGAAGGAGAGCACAGCGGGAAATGGCCAAGGTTCTCATGGGGGTGGAGTCTCCTGTGGCCGACAGCAAATCGGAATCGGATAAATCGAACCGTACGGTTCTGGTCAGTGAAATGCCAACCTTGGGGGCGTTGTATGTGCCTCACTTTCTGAGTGCTATCGTGCCGCTGGGTCGCTCCATTGACGATATCACCGCGGGATACGATAGTAAGTTACGTCGAAACATACGCAAGAACCAGTCGCGCTACCGAATGAAGCAGGCGCTGACGGATGACGAAATTGAAAGAGCCGACAGGGAAATGCTTCAACCCTATGCCATCGCAAGGCATGGCACTGCCGCCTCGCAAATTGCCACACCTGAAGTGTTCAGGATAGCAAAGACTGTCGGCCGGCTCGATCTAATACTGTTGGAAGACGAAATTGTTGCATGCCAACTGGCGTGCGTCATTACTCGATCCGGAAAACGCTACTGGAGCATGATACGCGCTGGCTATCCTGAGGCGGTTTTTTCAGATGCCAAAAGGCTGAATGAAGTCAACTCGATCACTACATTCATGGAGCTTGAGTGGGCAATAAACAATGGCTTTGACTATTATGACATCGGTACTTGCCTGGCCCGTCCAGACGATGGACTTCTCGAATGGAAAAGAAGGCGTGGCGCTGATGTTGACACGCTGGGCAACCACGCTTATATGTTTGTCCGACTCCCCAAGGTGGGTGCAGCCCAACTCCTTTGGCATACACCGTTATTTGCTGTCGAGGAAAAAAAACTGACACTTCATCTTGGTTTGCCGGACGGGCAAAACGATGAGGCAGTGGTAACTCGCTATATCAACATGGGGTTTGGCGGGCTACACAAAATTTATCTCTACTGCGCCAAGAGCCCAAGCGAACTTCTTCTCGACAGGTTACGTAGTCGTTATGCTCATTTGAAGTCCCCGCCCATTGTGGAGAGGATCATATCCACCTGAGCAGCTTTCTGATATTAAAAAAATGCAGTTTAGGCGCTTGCGCCATTAACTGTTTTTTGTAGAGGCGGATGTGAGTGAACATAATATGTCGGAATTACGGGTATTAACGAGCAGCCACCGGACAAAATGGAGCCTTGCTGCATACCAGCATATTGTAAGAGCGCGGGTGATGCGAAAGCCGGCGGAAACCCCGCAAAGTGCAGCGGTGAAAAGCTGGAATATTGCGCCTGGCGAAACATCCATTTCTCCGCCGGCTTTTTTCCTGCCCAATCAACTCGAACGTGTGACCGGATGGGAGGAAGAACGCTTTTTTCCTTACGAACACCCCCGTCGTACAATGGAAGGAATAGGCCGCGTTGATCATGGTCCAACACGGGGCCACCTGCTTAAAGATGTCTGGCTGATAGATGGAACACTCTACAAGGGCAACGCAAAATCCTGGTTATCGCCTAGATCGGGTTGGCTTCCAAAAATCTCCGTGGAAACCGAGATGGAGCGCGGGGCGATTTACTGTACAGCAGGTGGAAACAAATGGTTTGGCTCCTGGCTGATGGAAGACTGTGCAACTTACCCATTAGCCTGCGACGAGGGCGTTCCGGTGACGACCGCGCCATCCACCCGGTGTCCTCTCTTTCCCCAGGCTCCCGAATATGAGGACTGGCTTGGCATAACACCGGTTCGTTTGCGCAATGCGTTTTTTCGTGAGCTCGTGATATTCGATGATCTCAGTCAAAATCGAAATAGACATTTACGCTTTCGCGCGATGGGTGAAAAATTACTGTCGCACGTCAGGTACAGCGCTCACCCCGGAGTTTTCATTCTGCGAGGCGGCAGCGGTGAATCGCGACTGTTACACAATGAAATGGAACTCGCTGAACATCTGCATAACCGCAGGGGTTTTCGCATTCTCGACCCTTCGAAAACCGATGTTCCGACCATCGTAGCGACCTGCGCTGGAGCAAAAACCGTGGTGGGGGTCGAGGGGAGTCATCTCGTACATGGTGTCAATGTACTTCAGCCTGGTGGCTCACTGCTGGCTCTGCAGCCGCCGAATCGTTTCATCTGTTACTACAAGTATCTAACGGATCGCGATCAGCAGAATTTTGGCTTTGTGGTGGGAACGCCAGAGGGCAATGGTTTTACAATCGACCCCGATGAGGTTGAACGCACTCTAGACCTATTCCCTTCATGAAGACTTGATCTGAACCACGCTCCTCGATTGATGACTGACGGGTTTATTGTGACGTTATTTTGACGAAGTTACACTGAGTTTTTATTTATATTTATCGTGACGACGTACTGTTGGCGTAGCAGCGATGTGCCTACTATGCTCAATTTAACTTGATAAGGAATCCTTCGTCCGACAAAAGCATACTCCTCTGCTCAGGGGGGGCGATATTATGCACCTGACACTTTTTATTAAATCCGTTTTGTTATTAACACTCCTGAATGGCGCGACTGTTTCTAGTGCTCAGGCGGCCAGTTTGGTCTATAAATCCAGTTGCATGAGCCACTCTGGCGAGGACTTAAGGCCTCAACCAGGCATGCTGATCCAAGAGCACGCGGGTGGCGCGCTGTTTATTTCCAGAAACAGCATTAACGTGCCTTTGTCTCTTCCAGGTGGCGCTTCTTCATGTAACAGTTTAATTGCGGCGCTTGCCAATGGCCAGTTCAGGGTTGGTCGACATGTCCAGGGTATAGGTCTGGCTGGGACAGCCAATTCTTATATCAATCAACGGCGTGCGTTATCGCTTCCTGCGGCAGCCTGGTTATTTTCTTCCGTGTTGTTTGGATTTATCGTGTTTGCCAATCGACGGAAGGTGTAGGTAGTACTTTCATAGAATGCCTCCCCATGGTCGGATTCTCAGGGTTTCCTTAATGTAGGCGCATCTCTGCAGATCAGCGTGCGCAACAAAAATATTGGATTACCAAACACATAGCGTCTGAATAACCGCTTTGGCTCAATCATCAGCCTGAATACCCACTCACAACCGAGGCGACGCACCCATTGCGGAGCCCGAACAACCTTGCCGCCGAGAAAATCCAGGATCGCCCCGCCGCACACTATCAGGCATGGCACGCCGCTGACAGCCAGCCTGGCAGCAACGGCTTCTTGCCTGGGCATACCCATGCCCAGCACAACCAATTCTGGCTGCAGTTGCCGGGCAAGGTTAATGTAGGCATCCACCTCAGCAAAACCATGGTGAGCAGAAACTATATTGACCGCAAATACCGCTTCGCTACGCTGCACCGCTTTCGCTAGAAAGGGTTCTGCAGTGCCCCAAAAAGCCACGCGCCGGCCCTTGAACGCGGCCAGTAATTTGGGGATAAAATCCGTGCCATTCATATTTAGCCCCGGCACCAAGCCGAGTCGGCGAAACAGGATAGCCATGCCGGAGCCATCCCGTAGTAACACGTCAGCAGCGGACAGCGCCTTATAGTAATCGGTGTTGCCCGCCACCAAGTTCATGGCAAAGGAATTGACGAATCCAAGTACTGTCGCCGCGTCAGGCTTGGATAAAGTTTCAATCAAGCCTTGCTCATCAACGAGATCACTGACCACCCTGAGTTTCTGGATAATCGTTTGCCAGTTGTGCTTCCATGCAAAAGCGCTCATTAATTGTCATCTCGCTTCGAACGCACCCACTCAACTTGGCGCTTAAACAAAAAGCCTAGATACAGGGGGATTTTTTTCATCGCGTAGAACGGCGCATACAACAAGGCTGAAAAAGATATAATCTCGCGACCAAATTGGCTCCATGCCAGCAAGATAGTCACATTCAATATGACCACCCCGGCAGAAGCGATTAATGCTGGAGCCAAGGCTCCACACAGCATAAACACCAACCATGACAGACTGAAAACAGTCCCCAACGCTAAAGACAATAAGGCCAACGGAGGGACCCATAAATCCAGCGTCATAGCCAGGAGGTTCCAGTTACGCCGGCTGATCGACTCTACAAGCAACTTTGGCGCATCACCCAGGATGACCCCGAGATGACCATGCTCCCAGCGCGTACGCTGGGTACTTAAACCTTCATCACTGCGCGGAAAATAACTGGTCACCCGGGCATCGGGGCAAAACAGAGGCGGCTTGCCGTTGCGGCAGAAATCGAAGCCCATCTTCAAATCTTCGACGATGTGACCACTGGCTAAATCGATCAAAGCCAGATCCCGCCAGACAAAAGCCATTCCCGTCCCCATTAACTGACAGGGCAAACCCAGCCAAGCCCAACCTTGCGGCCGCACCAGATTCTTCACACGCCAGGCAAACTCGGCAAACCGCACTTTTAGCCCGGAACCTGCTGGAGCACACATTAAATCAAGTGCCTGCGTTGGCCGCCCTGAGTCGATACAACATATTGCCAAACGCTCAATAGAGCCCTCACCCACCTGGCAATCGGCATCGACAATGATCATGACGTCCGGCGCTACGCTCGCTAAATAACGCACCCCAAAATCCAGCGCATAACCCTTGCCACACTGCTGATCATTGCTGCGTTCCACCACCTCGGCTCCCGCCGTGCGAGCCAGCGCGGCCGTGTCGTCAGAACAGTTGTCCGCCACCACCAACAAGCGATCGCCCTCCAGCAACTGCGGCCGAATGGTATTTAACGTCGCGACGATCACCGAGGACTCGTTGTGTGCCGGTACCAACACCGCCACCCGCGGCCGCGATCTTGGCGCCGACGAGCGCAACCGCACAGGCAGGCAGGCCAGCAGCACCTGCAAAAACAGCACAAACACCGGCAGGACTATGAGCACCAGCAGTGTGCTGAACAGCCAATCAAGTAAGGTGATCATCCTTGCGCCCTGAACAAATTAGCCAACTTGGCCGCTTCGGTATCGATATCGTGTCGCTCCAGCACTCTCTGATAAGCCGCCTCGCCCATCCGCTGCAACACCTCGACAGGTTGCGCGAGGCAGTCCGCCAGCACCGCTGCCAACTCATCCACCGCTCCCGCGGGAAACAACCAACCGTTCTCACCCTGACGCACTAACTCGGGAATGCCCGCCACATAGGTCGTCAGTACTGGCCGGCGCAAGGCCATGGCCTCCATGATTACCACCGGCAAGCCCTCGGCGAAGCTCGGCAACACCAAGGCCCGCGCCGCAAGAATTTCCGCCCGCACTTGCTCACTGCTAATCCAGCCAGTGATTCGCACCTGCGCTTGCAAGCCATGCCGTGCAATCAGCGCTTCGATTTGCGCACGTATTTCCCCATCGCCGGCCAGTACGATCTCGAACACCACGGCTTGCGCTACCAGGATACGGGCGGCCTCAAGCAACAACAGTTGGCCCTTCTGCTCACACAAGCGCCCCACGCAGACCAACCGCGGTACGGACGGCACGGCAACTGCAGGTACATCGTGAAACGCCCGCTCCAGACCACAATGCACCACCTTTACCCTTGCCCAGTGCGCATGAGCTACCCAGCGAAACAGCTGGCTGCGCCCATAAGAGCTGATAGCCGCGACAAAAGCCGCGCGCCGGACTTTCTCGGCCAAATGAATAAACTGCGGTTTGTCGAACTCTTCCGGGCCGTGCACCGTAAAACTGTACGCTGGCCCGCCGAGTGCATTGGCCAGCATCACCACCTCGGTTGAGTTAGTGCCGAAATGCGCATGCACATGCTCAGCGCCGAACGCCTGCAACCAAAACAGCAGACGGCATGCCTCGGACAAATAGACCAGATGGTACGGCCAGGGCCGATCGGCATGCCGGCCCATGCGTAGCGCCAGCCACAACGCCGAAAAAAAGCGTTGCGGCTGGGCGCGCAGTACCTGCAGCACAGGCACTAGCAGCTCTTTGACTCCGCCCTGCAGCACATAGAAAGTTTTACTGCGCTCGGACACGTCCTCGGCATCCACCAACTCGGCATCCCAACCACGCAGAGCAATGCGCTGCACCACGAAGCCCTGGCGCTCCAACGCCAAAATCTCACGACGAATGAAGCTATGGCTGACCTTGGGGTATTGATTGATCAAATAAGCGATACGCATAGGAACCCGCTTAGATGTCATTGCAGTGAATGATTACTACAGGTACTTTTACAGTAGTACAATTATCAAGAACGTCAACAAACACCACGGCGTTTGTTCCGATCATTTATCGACCTAATGAGCGCTTGTGTTAGTTGCACAGCTGCCTATTAACACACTGTCTATCCTTGTAAAAATATCATCCAGAAGCTCATAACGCCTGCGGTACATGGCACGTTTTTTGGCAGGAATACAATCAAGCGCTTTTTTGGACAGCACCATGGGAATTTCAAAAAAATCTTCGCGCCCGGACGGAACCGCTCCATGTTCCAACCAGATGACATCATAATTAGCCGCTAGGTCTTGAGCTTTTTCAGCCCCAAAATACGGATGACGATGATGACGATATCCATCCCCTACCGCATAAATCCTTTCAACACCCACACTTCTTGCAATATGCTTAATGGCTTCGATCAGAAGACTTCTTGGGCGAAGGCCTTCAAAATCTTTTGTCAGTGCTCTATAAATCTCCAAAGACCTATCACTCTCTACGCCTTTGTGTATCCCTTGAACGGCACCGATAAAAATACATAACTCAACTTCCGTACGACACAAGGTGAACGCTATTGATGCAATACGCAAATCACCCTGAAACAAATTCAGCACCAACTCTCCTTCACGCATAAACCATACCGGACGATCTAGAACCAAGGAACAACCCACCGAGCACGCCGACAAGTTACTCAACATCAAGCTGTCATTTCGTCCCAGAAGTAATAGCTGCGGACAGCTTTTTGTGACCACTTCGTAATGCGAGGCCAACACACTCAGTCTATCCTGAGATCTCCAGCATCTGCTGATGTACGGCCAATGAACAACCCCCACACAATCACCTCCCAACTTCTCAAAACGGGTCTTGCCCAGGGCATTCGACATACGCCGCAAAAACAACTTTAGCTCGGGCCAGTTTTTTCCAACTAAAATCAGTAATTTAAGCTTATTTTTCAATGCCCTGAAGGAATACCCTGCATGTAAAGAAAACACGCTTTTTAGTATCAGCCAATCATTCATAGCCGTCTCACTTGTATTCGATCAACGTCGTCTTGCCGGCGCCAAATCTGTGCAACAGAAACTTGACTTGCCCGAGCATCTCGGGAAATTTGCTCAGCACCAGAAAGAAGGCCTGCAGCCAGTTTTCGCGCGCTGATCTATCGCCCCGGCGAGCCAAGCGCACCACCTGCAGTGGATAGACCAGCAGCAGAAGCAGCCCAAACCATCCCAGCATCAAACTCGCGATCATAGTCGCCAGCGGGACACCCAAGCCCCAGAGCCAGGCCCGGCGCGACTCGCGCTGCCAATGTTGCTCCGGTGCGGCCCCATGCAAAAATGTGCCCTCGGCAAAGGCATAGCCACCACGCAGGGTACGCCGCCACCATTGGCCGAAGCGGGTCATGGCCGCATCGTGCAAGGTCATTTCGTCAGCCAGGCGCCAGACCTTCCATCCATTCGCACGCAGACGCACACACAACTCAGGCTCTTCCCCGGCAATAAGATCCGCTCGAAAACCAGACACTGCGGCGAAGGCGTCAGCCCGTATCAGCGCATCGCCACCACACGCCTTGGCCTCACCTATCGGGGTATCCCATTCAAGATCACACAGTAAGTTGTAAATCGAACGCTGTGGAAAACGTTCACGGCGCCGTCCACAGGCCACCGCAACCTCAGGCTGTGCATCAAGAAAGGCCTGCGCCCGGGGCAACCAGCCACCAACCATCTCGCAATCACCATCGACAAACTGCACATAACGCATCGCCGGCAATAAACGTTGCACGCAGGCAAATCCTTCATTGCGCGCGCGCGCAGCCGTAAAGGGAATCGACATATCCAACTCAACCACCTCGACCCCAAGCCGTCGTGCCATCTGGACTGAACCATCCGTTGATCCAGAGTCGACATAAATAACCTTCTGCGCCGCACCGCCCAGTGAAGCCAGGCAACGCTCAAGCCGTAGGCCTTCATTGCGACCGATAACAACGACACCCATGCCAGTAGCCATTGAGTTCACTCAGCGATGTAAAACGGCTCGATATCGTCCAGCGGAGGGTTCATCAGCATTCCCTTGTTTCTGCACGCTGCCTTTTCTTGATAGTCGCCGGCACGCCCACTGCCACCGAGTCGTCCGGTACATCTGTCAGCACCACGGCATTGGCACCAATCACGACGTTGTTACCAATGCGGATATTGCCCAGCACCTTGGCCCCGGCACCGATATCAACATTGTTCCCCATCACCGGGGCAATCGGCTCATCCACATTCTTGAGCCCCACGACCACGCCATTGCGGATGCGGCAATCATCGCCGAACCGAGCATAACCACTGATCACGATTCCGCCGAAATGATCGATGACGAAGTTGCGACCGATCACCACCTCACACGGCAGCTCGACACCCGTCACGATCTGCACCCATTTGAAGAGCACTTTGTATATAAAGGAGAGCAACTTACGCAACAAGGCTGGGCGCACACCGTAGCGCCAGCGCCCAAAGCGATAAACCAGCATCACCCAGAACCCCTGAGCCGCCCAATCACCGGCGTGTGCACGCAAATCCGCACGTATATTTTCGAACATAAGTTGACCTACCGTGTGGGTTGGCTAGCCAATTGGGTATCGCGCAGCAACGCCCAAGTATCACGAGCATGCTGCCAACACGCCCCTATGGCGGCCCGGCCGCGGCCTTTCAATAGAGCCTTGAGCGCCAGAATCAGATCACCCAGGCTCACCAGTAACATATGTGAGGCCAAACCCAGTAGACCGTGATGCTTGCGAAAGTACAAAAGCTCGCTTTCGATTTGTAACCTGGGTATCTGTCGACTGACCACATTGAGTTCGACAACCGATTTGGCACTTTCACCGCCGATATGCACCACCGTGGTATGCGGGTAATAAACCACCTTCCAACCGGCCTGTTTAACGCGTTTGCAGTGATCGACCTCCTCGTAGTAAAGAAAGTAGCGCGGGTCGAACAAGCCAACCTGATCGATGACTTCACGGCGGATCAAGTAATAGCAGCCGGGCACCCAGTCGCATTCACGGACCGAGGCATGATCCCAGTCCATGTCGTCGACTCTCTTCACCACAGGGAAAAAGCGTTGAAGCCCTGTACGCGAGAGGAAGACATTCAACGGCGTCGGAAAATAGCGACAGGAGGGCTGCAAATCACCCTCTCGCCCAACCAACCGAACGCCGAGGACTCCGCAATCAGGGTGAGCCTCCATATAACCGAGGGTCTTGCTCAGGGTATCAGCAGCCACAAAGGCATCGGTATTGAGGAGCAACGCGTACTTGCCCTGCAGGTGCTCAACCAATTGATTGTTGGCACGACCAAAGCCAACATTATTTTCATTGGCCAGCAGCAATGCCTCTGGACAAATAGTTGCCAGGCACGCCAGTGAATTATCGGCAGAGGCATTGTCCACCACTAAATAGCGCGTTCGATCAGCGCTCTTTGACTCGCGCAACGCATTGAACATGGGCTGCAGCAGAGTCGCTGTATTGTAGTTAACCACTAACACATCAAGAGGTGCACTAATCATTAGATTGCCCCCCCAAAAAGTGCTGAACGCTCATCGTCGGATTACAAAACCCTTTATAAATCGACATCATTTTCATTAGATCGCCTCCAAAACCGCTGAAAACAAGAGGTGCCTATTCAAATCAAAGCCATTCAGCAACGCCCAACACTAACTCTCCACACAAAGCCCCCACGACCAGCATTGGCAGCACCACCAGTTCACGCTTGAGATCGAACAGCCCCACACGACAATTGACATAAACAATCAGGATCAGCGTAGGGAACGTATGCAGGGCAACGCCCCAAATCGCATATTTTACCCCGCCCATCGCCAGCAGCAGCGGCAGGAGCACCCATAACGAGACAATGCGGATAATGTTATCCATGGCTTGGTACTTTGTGAGTCCCAAGGCAAGCCAAACTTGATGCGCCACCGTGTAGCGCAATGTGAAAAAAGAAAGTGAAAGAACGGCCATCATGGTGCCGGCAGCGGCATAACGCTCATCGTATAACCAACCCACGATGAGCGGACTGACGGTCAAGAACAGTCCACAGACAAACAGCAAAGCAAGATCGAAAATCAACCTGAAGCGGTAATACAAAACGCGGAGCCGCGCGGTGTCATTACTTCTTGAGGCTTCACTGAAGGCCGGCAGGGCCACGGCCCCGGCCAACCTGAGCACTCCGGCTTGAAGAGTGCCCAAAATCAGCACCGCAATGGAATAGACGCCCAGTTCATTGGCCGACATGCTGCCGCCGAACCAGATGCGATCACCATACATGGCCAATACGCCCACTGCCGAAGACAACAGAATCCAACGGCCGAAGACGACTAACTCTTTAAGCGCAGAGCGCTCCCACTGTAGACGGTTAGGCGGGCCCTGAAACCATAGATGACCAATAGCAGTGCCGACCATGGCCATGACCAGACCTGCAATCACCAGCGACCAGACAGACCGGGTGAAGTAACCGATGACCAGCATCACCAGCAGCCCCGCCAGTTGGGCCGCAAACTCGAGGAGCACCACTTTCTTTTGCTGGAAATCGCGAACGGCCAAGTCGAATTTCGTCGACTGGAGCCCAAAGATGATCGCGGTAAAACCGGTAAAGGCCAACACCAGCGGCAACTCCGGTGCGGCATAGATGGAATTGGCCGGCCACAGATTGATGACTTGCGCAAACCAGGTGAAGCCCGCGATTAGCAGTGTCGCAGCAAAAAGGACAACGCCACGCAGGATCTGCACTGTCCAGGCGGTATTAAGAAACACGGGATCGTCACCGCGCGGGCTCTGGATAATGTTCTGGCGCAAACCGACATCGGCAAGCAAGTGCAGAACCATCGAAACGGTGGTGGCGATGAGCATTACACCGAAAATTTCCGGCCTCAGCAGACGGGCCATGACAAGGTTGCCGCCCAAGCGAAATGCTTGAGAGGCAACAAGCGCACCCAGATTCCATGCCCCAGCAGATATCGCTCGCCGGCGAAGGCTCAACGATGGCGATAAATCACTTGGAGGCATGACATCAACCCCGAACTCAAAGGGTACGCACGTTACTATAGCTACAATTGGTCATCTCACTAGCCGTTGCTCACCCATCCATGAGTTCAAGAATCCATGCCTGAGCACCTTCGCGCGTTGATCGTCATTCTGGTTTTAGCTGGCATCGTTTTTGCCTTGGCGCGTCGACCAGCAGCAGACCTGATCCCACACCACGACTTCACTCGTCGCCGCAATCTGTGGTTCGCCTTGACGCTACTGGCCTTTGTCTCGCACAGCTTCTGGGTGTACGCGGGCATTGCCGCTATCATTTTGACCGTCGCACGACAACGCGAACGCAATCCTCTGGCACTGTTTTTCCTTCTGCTGTTTCTCATCCCGCCGGCCCCGGTAGAGGTTCCCGGCTTCGGTCTGATCAACTATTTTTTTGCACTTAACCATATTCGTCTGCTCGCCTTGTGTCTGTTGTTGCCGGCTTTTTTCATGCAACGCGGGCAAGCCAGCACACTGAGGTTCGGACGCACCTGGCCTGACAAACTGCTCGCATTGTGTCTGTTGTTGCCGGCTTTTTTCAGGCTACGCAGGCAAGCAGGCACACTGAGGTTCGGACGCATCTGGCCTGACAAGCTGCTAGCGGCCTACCTCTTGCTGACGAGCCTGCTTTACCTGCGTGAAACCACACTGACCGACACCTTGCGCCAGACGCTCTACCTGTTCACAGACGTTTTTTTGCCTTACTACGTTGCCAGCAGGACACTGAAGGAACTCAGCGACTTCAAGGATGCCCTGTTGGGATTTGTACTCGCCGCCATGTTGCTGGCGCTTATTGGTCTCGTCGAATTTACCCGCCATTGGCTGCTGTACAACGCGCTGATTGATGCCCTGGACATGCACTGGGAAATGTCCAGCTACTTGACTCGTGGTGATTCATTACGCGCCAGCGCCAGCACCGGCCAGGCAATCGCACTGGGTTACGTCATGAGCGTGGCCATCGGCTTTTACCTGTTCTTGTGTGCGAGTATACGCAGCCGATTGCAGCAATGCCTCGGCGCGCTCCTGCTGGCTGGCGGTCTGTTTGCACCGCTGTCGCGTGGCCCCTGGATCGGTGCAGCCGTCATGATCACCGTGTTCATCGCCACCGGCCGTAAAGCTGTCAAACGCCTGATGCTTCTGGCAATCGCCGGAGTGCTCGCCCTTCTCCTGCTGGCCATCGTGCCCGGTGGGCAAAAAGTCCTGGATCTACTACCGTTCATCGGTACGGTAGAGGTAGAGAACATCACGTACCGGCAGCGCTTGATTGATAACTCAATGATCGTCATCCGGCGCAACCCTTGGTTGGGCTCTTTCGATTACCGCAACACGCCTGAGATGCAGTCCATGATTCAGGGCCAGGGCGTCATCGATATTGTGAATACCTATATCGCCCTGGCGCTGGACATGGGCCTGATCGGACTGACGCTATTCGTGGTTTTTTTCGCCACTGTGCTGCTCGGCATCCGCACAGCAATGCGTTCGATCCCCAACAAAGACGATGAGGCGCGCCGACTCGGACGTGCGCTGTTGGCGGTACTGGCCGGGATACTGGTGACCATCTTTACCGTTAGCAGTATCACGGTGATCCCCGTGGTGTATTGGTCGGTGGCCGGACTGGGTGTGTCCTATGCTCAGATGGTGCGCAGGCTCAAGCGCACTGAGACGGCAAGCACTGCGAGCGCCAACCTTCAACCCTGGTAACGCTCATGACCTGTTTTTTTCACCGCGCCCATGTGTTGCTAGTGGTTCTCCTTGCTGTTTGGCCGTTTAGCACCTGGGCGTCGGACTGGGTCTCCAGCGTGGATGAGCGCAGCGGTCTGCCCATGCTGGCGCGCGGTGGCAACCCTGTCGTTTCTTCTTCATTCGCCTTTTGGGGGAGCCACTGGGAATGGACGGATTTGCCGACCGCGTTCAAGGTGAACAGCCCTTATAGCTACTCCCTTGCAGGCAAGAACAAAAACCTGGATTTCGACGTGACTGCGCAGATTCAGAAGGAAGACGAGCAGACGTTGACCTGGAACATTGCCCTGGATGCACACAGCATGATGCCGGACGTGATGGGCGGGGGCATCGTCTTCAAGTTCGATCCTGCCCTTTACGATGGAGAAATGGGTCAGCCGGCCTTGCTACCCGACAACCGCGGCTGGTCCTGGGGGAATACACAAAGCCGACGTATCGAAATGCGTTTTGAGCCTGCACTGGCAAGTGTGTACTTTGAACCGGGTGATCAATCTCAGGTGCGTGCTTTTTTTTACAAGAACACGATCAAACCCGGCCGCCAAAATTTCAAAGCCACCTTGAGCCTATCGGGCGATGTGGTACTCGGTCCGACCACAACCGAGCGTTTCGGGCTGGCGGACACAAGGAGCTGGCCGAGTGACACGCTCGACTGGAAAACCTCGCCGGTCGATCTGTCCTTTCTTAACGCTCACGAAAAACCTGCAGGCAAGCGCGGCTTCGTCAAAGTATCCGGCGAGCAACTGTTATTCGCCGACAACACCCCAGCGCGCTTCTGGGGCACTAACCTGACGGCCTATACGCTGTTTCGTACGCCAGACGATGCAATCAAGCTGCAGGCCAAACGTCTGTCGGCACTCGGTTTCAATCTCGTACGACTGCACCACCATGACTCCCCATGGGTCAGCCCAAACATCTTTCGCGACAGCAACCTCACGCCTGACACTCAGCAACTAAGCCCGGACTCATTGAAAAAAATCGACTGGTGGATCAAGTGCCTCAAAGACGAGGGCATTTATGTATGGCTCGATATGCACGTCGAGCGAGCCTTAACGGCAAACGACAACATCTATGGCTTCGATGAAATGCCAAAGAATGGCCAGAACAACGCCGATCTCAAGGGCTATGCCTATGTAAACATCACCATTCAGCAGGCCATGAAGCGCTTTGCCCAAGCCTATTTGACCCATGTAAACACCTACACCGGACTCGCCTACAAAGACGATCCGGCGATCGCCGCCGTACTGATTACCAACGAAAACGATGTCACCCAGCACTTTGGCAACGCCCTATTACCAGACAAACGAGTGCCAAAGCACAACCAGATCTACATGGCCGAGGCCGAGGCCTTTGCGAACCAGCACCATCTATCTGCAAGCCAGACCTGGCGCTCCTGGGAGCCTGGCCCCGCCAAGCTGTTCCTTAACGATTTGGAGCGACGTTTCAACGTAGACATGATTCAGCACCTGCGTGAATCAGGCGTGAAGGTCCCCATCGCCACGACCAGTAGCTGGGGCGGCGACAGCCTAAGCTCCCTACCGGCCCTTACCGCCGGCGACCTGATCGACGTCCATAGCTACGGTGGCCCTGGGCAGCTGGAGAAAAACCCGCTCACCAGCGACGGTTTACTGAACTGGATTGCCGCCGGCCAAGTCGTAGGCAAACCCCTGACCGTCACCGAGTGGAACACTGAACCTTTCCCGGCACCTGACCGCCACTCGCTGCCACTCTATATGGCCGGCACCGCCAGCCACCAGGGCTGGGATGCGCTGATGCAATATGCCTACAGCCAGGAGCCGCTAACCGGCGAATGGATAACGGCCGACAACTGGCACGCCTATAACGACCCTGCAATGCTGGCCACCCTGCCCGCCGCCGCCTTGCTTTATCGCCGTGCAGACGTTCGCGAAGCCACAACGACCTATGTCTTCGCGCCGACGCCAAGCACCCTGTTCAACCAACGCATCACACCCGCCAACGCGGTTCTACTGCGCACCGCCATGGAGAAAGGCAAGCTGGAAATCGCCATGCCACAGACGCCGCAATTGCCCTGGTTGCAACAGAGTGCTATCCCGAGCAATGCCCAGGTGTTTCATGACCCCAACCAGTCGCTGCTGGACGCCAATGCCAGCGAGTCCACGACAGACACTGGCGAGTTGAAGCGCAACTGGAAACTGGGCATCTACACCATCAATACGCCACGCACCCAAGCAGCAACCGGCTGGATCGGCGGCGAGTCGATCAGCCTTGGCAGCATCCAGGTTCAAGTGAAGACCGCTAATGCCAGTGTGGTGGTGCAAAGCCTGGACGACGCGCCTGTCGGCCGATCGCAGGATTTACTGATTTCGCTGGGTACCCGTGCTGTCCCCAAGGACAACAGCAAAACACCTTTTTATGTCGAGCCCCTCGAAGGCACCCTGACAATCCAGGCGCCGCAAGGCTTGACACTGTTCACCCACGGCATCCCTGGACAAATGAAGAAGCTACCCGCCAGCTACCTGGATGGACGCTATACGATCAAGTTCGACGGTTTGCAGGCGTCGAACTGGTTGTTTCTGAAAAAAGGCGTCACGCAAAACGCACAGCCAGGCCCTGTCAATACCGCATCCTCCAGCGCGCAGGCGAATCAATAGCTAACCTGTCTTGTAACGTAATGATCAGGCGGATCGAACTGGCGTACCAATCTGTGCTTGCACAGCAACAGTTTCCAGGAGATCAGGATGAATTTTTTGGTGGTGGGTGGCGCAGGCTATATCGGCTCGCATATGGTCAAGCAACTACTGCGAGCAGGTCACGAACTGGTGGTGGCAGACAACCTTTCAACAGGCCATCGCGGCGCGTTGATGGGCGGGAGATTGGTCGAACTGGACATCGCCAACACACAAGCCCTGGACGTCTTGTTTGCGGGACAGCACTTTGATGCCGTGTTCCACTTCGCATCATTTATACAGGTGGGCGAATCCGTCACTGAACCTGCCAAGTATTACCAAAACAACCTGGCTGGAACCCTTACGCTGCTACAAGCCATGGTTCGTGCCGGGGTTAAAAACTTCATTTTTTCCTCGAGCGCAGCCGTCTATGGCAACCCGGTGTATGTACCTATCGACGAAGAGCATCCCAAGGCCGCGATCACCCCTTATGGTCGCAGCAAGTGGATGGTGGAGCAGATGCTTGAAGATTTCGACCGTGCATACGGGCTCAAATCGGTCTGCCTGCGCTACTTCAACGCCGCCGGAGCAGACCCTGAAGGACAGTTAGGTGAACGCCGTGAACGGGAAACCCACCTGGTGCCACTGATACTGCAAGCGGCCTCCGGTCGGCGCACAACCATCACCGTCTATGGCCGTGACTACGACACACCTGACGGCACTTGCATTCGCGACTACATCCACGTTGTCGACCTCGTTGCAGCTCATGCACTGGCCGTGGATTATTTACTGGCAGGTGGTGCAAGCACGGCTTTCAACCTCG
This sequence comes from Pseudomonas batumici, assembly GCF_000820515.1. Classification (GTDB taxonomy): domain Bacteria; phylum Pseudomonadota; class Gammaproteobacteria; order Pseudomonadales; family Pseudomonadaceae; genus Aquipseudomonas; species Aquipseudomonas batumici. Next base: position 102,723 of record NZ_JXDG01000045.1, read on the forward strand.
GAAACGGTCAAGGTTTCTCAGTACAGCAAGTCATAGACACTGCACGCGCCGTGACCGGCCAAGCTATCTCCGTGAGCGAAGCGCCACGCCGCGCCGGCGATCCGCCACGCCTTGTGGCCGATCCCCGCATGGCCAACACATTACTTGGCTGGCACCCGCAATTTGTCTCACTTGAACAGATAGTGGCGCACGCCTGGAGCTGGGAGCAGAAGTACCCTTGGCACTGAAAGTCGGCGCTGGCGCATAACGCCGAACGCCTAAGGGTGACGCTCTAGTAGTAAGAGCGGTTTGGGGGATCGGCTTTGTTGAGTACCGTGCCAATCAGATTGGCTGTCCCCAGATGATACAGGCTTTCCTCGATCTCTTTCTTGCTGTTCATGCCGTTTGCGACCACCAGCAGGACGCAGTCGAATTTAGGCAAGACGGTAATAACATCGTCCGAACTCAACAACGGCGGCAAGTCGAAAATCACGATACGCGAGTCGTAGCGCTCGCGCAGATCAGCAATCAAATAGCTCACTGTGGGCGATGACAGCACCTCGGTAGAGAGAGGGATCGGCTCTCGTGTCGGCAGGACGACAAAGCGCGGCAAGGTCGGGTTGACCAGAACCTCTTGCAGTTCCGCTTCATGGTCCAGCAATTCATTGAGCGATTTCTCCATCGGCAGCCCCAGGCAGGCACCCACCATCGGACGACGCAAGTCGAAATCCACCAGTAGCGCCGTCTTGGTGGTGTGGTGGGCGATGCTCATTGCCAGGTTGATAGCCAATACCGTCTTGCCTGCCTCCGGAGTTGGCGAGGTGATAGCCAGCGTACGCCAGCCATTTTCTTCCATGACTTTCAGAACTTGCGTACGCAGCAGATCGAAAGCCCCCCCCATATTCGAATTCTTGTTGTACGCCACAATGCGATTGCGCTCGAGATGATCTGGCCGCAGCGGTACAACTTTGGTTTGCACATAACTCAGCGCATTCAGACCTGCAGACTGCCCGGTCTCTGTCATGGCTTTTGGTACTGTCACGAGACTTGTCGAAGGCTGTTGCTCGGAATCCTCGGTATCGGGCTTGATTATTTCCATGGCTATATTCCTTATGCAAACCGGCCCAGAGCTTTAAACATCAGAAGGTCCAGAGGCATGTAGAAGAAGTGCAGGAGCACCAGAAAGAGCACGATGATCACGACTCCGCTGACGATCAATCGCGTTCGCCACTGCTTACGGCGTGCCAATTCCGCCCTGGTGTAGATGTAGGGAATCGCAACCAATATGCGTCTACCCAGCACACTGGCCAAGGCTTCAGCTCCGCGCACGCGCTGGTTCAGCATCTCAAGGAGCATCACCAATGCGCCAGCGCCCACCGGAGCGAGGACAAAGCCCATGGCAACCACTTTTTTACGGTTCGGCCGTATCGGCTTTTCAGGCAGCAATGGCGATTCCAGAAGAACAAAACGCTCGGCTTTGTTTTCCTGCTCCAGGCTTTCGGAAATTTTCGCACTCATTTCCTTGGTGCGAATTTCCTCGTATTTTTTACGAGCGTTTTCATAGTCACGCATCAGTGTGACCAAGCCGCGCTCGACTTGCGGCGTCTCAAGAATTTGCGCCTCGTAGTCGGCTATTTTCTTGAGTATTTCCTGCTTTTGATCGGCCAGCGACTTGATACGGGCTTCTGTGGCAGCGATCCGGGCCTGAGCCTTGGCAAGGTCCAGACTGGCCGGAGCCGCTGCACCACCAGCACCTTTGGTAGCCTCAAGTGCAGCAATTTTGCGTTTGACGGCACGCACATCGGGGTGAGCTTCCGTATACAGCGACCGTAACCGGGTGTACTCCGCCTTGAGGCTACCCAGATCTTGCTGTTTATCAACCGCCGGGCCGGGCAATTCATGCTTGGTCGCTGCTGCGGAAAGCTCCAACTCATTGAAGCGCAACTCCTCACGGGCAGATTTGTAGTCACGGTCGACCTCTTTGAGCTCGGTTTCGGCGCGTGACAACATATTCATGCGCAACTCCTGATGCTCGGGAAGCGCGTTGCTGTGCGCTTGCTTGAAGTCTGCCAAGCGGTTTTCCAGGGCTTCCAGTTCGACCCTGAGCTTGTCCGCCTCCTGCGTCAGGAACTCTGTTGTTTCACTGGCGCGCTCGGTGCGCTGCTTGATGTTTTCATCCAGAAACAGCGTCACCAGCTCGTTGGCCACTTTGTTGGCAATCTCTGCCTGCCGGTGCTCAAAGGAAAGACGGAAAGCAATCGTCACTTCTCCGCGCCCCTTGATGACAGCACTGACCAAGGAGACTGTAATCGCATTGCGCATTTCATCGATTTTCTCGGAAACGCTCAACTGCCTGCTTTGCGAAGCAAAAAGATTGTACTTGTCGATGATCCCTTCCAGATGCTCACGGGTCATCACGCGCTGGCGAATGACTTCGATGCGCTCATCGGCAAAGGTATTGTTGTTCGACGCCACCAGGTCTGGCGAAATCTGCTGAGACTCGACCAGAATAGTGCCAGATGACTCGTAGATGGGTGGGATAGAGATCGCGACCACTACGCTCGTGGCGAGTATGACCGCGACACTCAGGATCAACAGCAAGGCATGGTGCTTGATGACAGCAATGTAGTCATTGGCCGACATTTCGTATTCAGAGGTCATATTTATCACCCTGCTGAATTTCAGAAGTCGGGGGGACTATAGGTCAAGGTCAACCCGACGACGTTTGCAGTGGCATCCGGCAAGCCAGCTTGCTGGAGTTCCTTGTACATGAAGGATAGGCGCGCCACCCAGAAAGGCGAGAGATCCCGGCTGAACCAGACACCGACATTGCGCAGGGTATTAGGCGTTAGCCCTTTGGTTTTTTGCCATGAGGTATCAAAACCGGTACGGCTGGTGTCGTCGAGGGCATAACTCCATGTAGCGTTCAGGTTATCAACCTCGACAAAACCGCCGTCGCCGCTGGCGACAGTACTACGAGCGGCGTCGATACTTGTATCAACACGCTCACCGGTATAGTGCAACGAAAAACCGCCTTGGCCACGGGGGCGGCTGTTCGGGCCAGAGACTTGATTGACACCTGCGTAAAGCGCCCCCTTGAGCCGCTCGGAGATCTCAAAGTTCAAGCCTACAGTGGGGGTGTAACTGTTTGAGGAAGGCACCGCAGATCCCTGCTGCGGCTCATAACGCTTCACGCCAAGACGCGTGAATAGCTCCACACGCTCGCTCCATGCGTAGTTCAAGCTCAGGCGGTTCGAAAGCTCGTCATAGTTGGTCAGTGTATTGAGGTCGTAAGTGACATGCGTGTAGTCGGTTTCGTTAACCAAGGTCGTTCGCTCACTGAGAGCGGTCTTCCAGTTGCCGCCGAACGAGGTCAGCTTTTGCGTACCATCGGTGGCAATCACACCGGTTTCTTGAACCGCAGTGGAGAGCGTTGAACTCTCAACATACTTCGCCGTGAGTCCAAAACCGCCCGTTTCGGTCTCGCGCTGCCACCCCAACTGCAAGTTGGGGTCTTCGCGGTCCGAAACGATGGACGTATCGGACGAACGCACCAGATTCACACCAAGACCGAACCGCCACTGATCCCGGTCTGAAGTACCGACAAGCGTGTAATCGGGGGCGATGATCGTACGAGTCACACCCTTCTTGTTTTCCGTAACAAGCAGCGGGTTGCTGTCGTACTCGACAGTCGAAGGCAGAACGATTGCTGATTGCCAAGTAGCAGCATAAACCACACCGGAGCACGGCAAGCTCAAGATGGCCGTCGCGACTCCGGCCGTTCGCAGCACAGGCAAGATAATCCCCAGTGCATCGCGCAAGGCTAAGGCACGACCAGCGTATCGCCGGCCTGGAGTTGAATATTGGTGGACATGTCATGCCCGGACATCAAATCGCTGTAATGGACAGGCAGGATCTCTTGTTTAGCCCCATTGCGGCGCACGACCTTGATCTCCTCCTTGTCGGCGAATTTGTCGAGCCCGCCCGACATGCTCAAAACTTGCAGCACTGCAGTTGGACCTGTCATCTGTACGGTGCCGGGCTTCAGCACCTTACCCTGCACATAGACGAGATTGCCTGCGGTGCTCGTGATGACAACGCTCACGTTCGGATCGGGTATGAACTCCTTGAGCCTGGCAGCGACTTTCTTTGCGACTGCAGTGGCATCAAGCCCCGCAACATCGACTCGTCCTGCCAGCGGGAAGGTAATGCTGCCATCAGGAAGTACGTGCACCTCCTGTTTCAGCTTCTCTTCGCCCCAAACGGAAACCGAAATGACGTCACCCGGACTTAGCAGATAAGCCGTGGCTTTTTCGTCGGCACAGGTAATGCTGGGCCAGACCAGTAGCGCGCAGAGCACAGGTAATAACAAACGCAACATAAGGATCCCTCCGACCAAGTAGCATGCACAGAGATTCACATAAAAACGTGCGAAAGCACTCCCTCTCCCTTGACGCCAAAGAAACGATCAAACAGCAATCGCCTCGAGCTTCCTGGCGGCTCCGCCGAAACCAAACATCAGACCGAAGCCCCCCCGGCAATCATCCTGACGTTGCCCGGTACTTGTTCTTGAGCGTAGACCACGATGGCCGAAAACGCCGAAGCCAGGATGAAGCCGATCACCACGCTCAGCACAGGTAATCGCGGCAAAATTCTTGGGGATCTCGTACGCGAACAGGAGGAGAAAGAGGCCCTTGGTTTGGAAGCCAAGGTGAGGGGCTGATTAAAATCGGGCCATGAGACACCTTCGCGGGCAGGCGGGGATGCTCACACCGCTGCATTCACACCCCTTTAGAGGGAGGCAGAGCAAAATCACACAAAAGCAGCGTGGGGGAATGGATGGCGGAACAGAAATCACAGAAAGCAAAAAGGCCCCGGAATACGGGGCCTTCAGATACAAATATGGCGGAGGCGCAGAGATTCGAACTCTGGGACCTGTTACAGTCGGCAGTTTTCAAGACTGCTGCCTTAAACCACTCGGCCACACCTCCCATGCATTGCGGGCGCCATAATACCGGAATGACACACACTGTCAAACTCTCGTGATAGCTTGTTACAGAGCCTCTGGTATCATCTTTGCGACTGAACATTTCAAACCCGAAGGAGTGTCGCCATGCGCGAACAGGATTACGCCGTTAACAGCGTGCAGGCTGAGCAGCTAGAAGTTAGCCGCGTCCTGCGCAACACCTACAGCCTTCTGGCCCTCACCCTCGCCTTCAGTGGCCTGACGGCCTTCATCTCCCAGCAGATGCACGTCAGGTACCCCAACGTGTTCGTGGTGCTGATCGGCTTCTACGGGCTGTTCTTCCTCACCAACAAGCTGCGCGACTCGGCCTGGGGCCTGGTCTCCACGTTCGCCCTCACCGGCTTCATGGGCTATCTGCTCGGCCCGATCCTCAACCGCTACCTGGGCATGCAGGGCGGCTCCGAAGTGGTCAGCTCGGCCTTCGCCATGACCGCGCTGGTCTTCGGCGGCCTCTCGGCCTACGTGCTGATCACCCGCAAGGACATGAGTTTCCTCAGCGGCTTCATCACCGTTGGTTTCTTCGTCCTGCTGGGCGCGACCCTGGCCAGCATGTTCTTCCACATCAGTGGGCTGCAGCTGGCGATCAGCGCCGGTTTCGTGCTGTTCTCCTCGGTCTGCATCCTGTTCCAGACCAGCGCCATCATCCACGGCGGCGAACGTAACTACATCATGGCGACCATCAGCCTGTATGTGTCGATCTACAACCTGTTCATCAGCTTGTTGCAGATCTTCGGCGTCATGGGCCGCGACGACTGATCGCCCCCCCGCTCAGCAAAAAGCCCGCTTCGGCGGGCTTTTTGTTGCCTGTGATTTAGCTTCTTGAGGGTTCTGGCCTTATCATGACCACAGGTTTGCTGACAGAGTCCCCCATGAAGTTTGCCATTGCGCTGTTTTCCGCGCCCCACGCGCCCTCTTCCCGTCGCGCCCTGCTGTTTGCCCAGGCCGCGCTCGCCGGCGGGCATGAGATTGTGCGGCTGTTCTTTTATCAGGACGGCGTGCACAGCGCGTCGAGCAGTGTGGTCACGCCGCAGGACGAGCAGGACCTACCCCGGCAATGGGCGGACTTCGTCAGCGAACACCAGCTCGACGGCGTGGTCTGCATCGCGGCGGCCTTGCGGCGCGGCGTGCTGGACGACGAAGAAGCCCAGCGCTATCAACGTTCGGCGGTCAATCTGACGGCGCCCTGGGCCTTGTCCGGCTTGGGCCAGCTGCATGATGCGGTACAAGCCGCCGACCGCCTGATCTGCTTCGGAGGGCCTTGAAATGTCCAAGTCCCTGCTGATTATCAGCCGCCAGGCTCCCTGGTCCGGTCCCGCGGCCCGCGAGGCGCTGGACATCGTGCTGGCCGGCGGCGCGTTCGATCTGCCCATCGGCCTGCTGTTCATGGACGACGGCGTGTTCCAGTTGATGCCCGGGCAGAACGCCAAGGCCCTGCAACAGAAAGACCTGACCGCCAACCTCCAGGCGCTGTCGTTGTTCGGCATCGATGCGCTGTACGCCTGCGCCGACAGCCTGGCCGACCGGGGGATTTTCCCAACCCAGGTCGCCGGCGAAGACCTTGAGGTGCTCACCGCCGAAGAGCTTGGTGCGCTTGTTAACCGTTATGACCAGGTGATCACCCTCTGATGTCGACCTTGCATGTGTTGTCCCATTCCCCTTTCACCGACAGTCGCCTGGGCAGTTGCCTGCGCCTGCTGGGCAGCGAGGATGCGCTGCTGCTCTGTGGCGACGCGGTGCATGCCGTGCAACCGCGCAGCCTGCCGCTCGAGGCGCTGGAAGAGCGCGGCGACAGCCTGCGCCTGTTCCTCCTCGACGAGGACCTGCAAGCCCGCGGCCTGGAGTGCCCGGCCTGGGCCACCAGCGTCGACTACCCGGCGTTCGTCGAACTGTCGATCCGTTACGACAAGGTCAATACCTGGCTATGAGCACGCTGACGGTGAACGGGCAGGCCATCGCCCTGGACAAGGATGGCTACCTGGTGGAACTGAGCGACTGGTCGCCGGAGGTCGCGGCCGCCCTCGCCACGCGCGAGGAGCTGGAGCTGAGTCCCGAGCACTGGGAGATCCTCGAACTGCTGCGCGGGTTCTACCAGGAGTTCGAACTCTCCCCCGCCACCCGCCCGTTGATCAAGTACACCGCCTTGAAGCTGGGCGCCGACAAGGGCAACAGCCTGCACCTCAATCGCTTGTTCAAAGGCACTCCCGCCAAACTCGCCGCCAAGCTGGCGGGCCTGCCCAAACCGACGAACTGCTTATGACCGACTACACGCCGTTGATCACCGAAACGCCCGCCGAGCACCCGTTCGCCCAGTTCGTCCGCATCCTCGGCAAGGGCAAGCGTGGCGCCCGCAGCCTGACCCGCGAAGAAGCCCGCGAAGCCATGGGCATGCTGCTGGACGGCAAGGTCGAGGACACCCAGCTCGGAGCCTTCCTGATGCTGTTGCGCCACAAGGAAGAAAGCCCGGAGGAACTGGCCGGCTTCACCCAGGCCCTGCGCGAGCGCCTGCAGGCGCCAAGGCTGGCGATCGATCTGGACTGGCCAACCTACGCCGGCAAGAAGCGTCACCTGCCCTGGTACCTGCTGGCCGCCAAGTGCCTGGCGCAGAACGGCATCCGGATCTTCATGCACGGCGGCGGCGCGCATACCGCGGGCCGTCTCTACACCGAGCAGCTACTCGACACGCTGCGAATTCCGCTGTGCCGTGACTGGGCGGCCGTCGAGCAGGCGATCGGCCACGGCAACCTCGCCTTCATGCCCCTGGGCGACTGGGCGCCGTCCTTACAGCGCATGATCGACCTGCGCAACACCCTGGGCCTGCGTTCGCCAATCCACTCCCTGGCGCGCCTGCTCAATCCACTGGGCGCACGCTGCGGCCTGCAAAGCATCTTCCATCCCGGCTACCAGGCGGTGCATCGCGAGGCCAGCGGCCTGCTGGGCGACACGGTGATCGTGATCAAGGGTGATGGAGGGGAAATCGAGGTCAACCCGGACAGCAGCAGCCATCTCTATGGCACCACCGATGGCGAAAGCTGGGACGAGGAATGGCCCGCGCTGTCCGAGCAGCGCCATGTGAAACCGGCGACATTGGACCCCGAACACCTCAAGGCCGTCTGGCGTGGCGAAGTCGAGGACAGCTACCCGCAACTGGCCCTGATCTCGACCATGGCCCTGGCCCTGCGCGGCCTCGGCACGCCCCGCGAACAGGCCTTCGAACAGGCCCGTCGCTACTGGGATGCCCGGGATATATCGATCTGATCGATGATTAACCCCCAGGGTTTGCGCTATTTATTCGAACAAAGGTCTTTAGACTGGACTCCAAAGCACACTTGCCGAGGAGTTTCCGATGGGCCTTTTGATCGACGGTCGTTGGCACGACCAATGGTACGCAAGCAGTAAAGACGGCGCCTTCCAGCGCGAACAGGCGCAACGCCGCAACTGGCTGACGGCCGATGGCAGGCCCGGCCCCAGCGGCGAGGGCGGCTTCAAGGCCGAAGCCGGTCGCTACCACCTCTATGTGTCCCTGGCCTGCCCCTGGGCCCACCGCACCCTGATCCTGCGCAAGCTCAAGGGCCTGGAAGGCCTGATTGACGTGTCCGTGGTCAGTTGGCTGATGCTGGAAAACGGCTGGACCTTCGACCGGGACTACGGCTCCAGTGGCGATGCGCTGGATAACCAGGCCTTCATGCACCAGCGCTACACCGCCGATGCCGCCGACTACACCGGCCGCGTAACCGTGCCGGTGCTGTGGGACAAGCAATTGCAGCGCATCGTCAGCAATGAATCGTCGGAAATCATCCGCATGTTCAACAGCGCGTTCAATGCGCTCACCGACAATCGTCTGGATTTCTATCCCGAGGCCTTGCGCCCGCTGATCGACGGCTGGAACGAGCGTATCTACCCGGCGGTGAACAACGGCGTCTATCGGGCCGGGTTCGCCACTTCACAGGCGGCTTATGAAGCGGCCTTCGATGATCTGTTCGGCGAACTGGAGCATCTGGAGCGGCATCTGGGGGAGAACCGTTATCTGGCGGGGGAATACCTGACCGAAGCGGATATACGCCTGTTCACCACGCTGATCCGTTTCGATGCGGTGTACCACGGCCACTTCAAATGTAACCTGCGGCGGATTGCCGATTATCCGAATCTGTCGAACTGGCTGCGGGAGCTGTTTCAATGGCCGGGGGTGGCCGAGACGGTGGACTTTACCCATATCAAAGGGCATTACTACGCCAGTCACCGGACCATCAATCCGACGGGGATCGTGCCCAAGGGGCCGGAGCAGGATTTCATGGCCGCGCATGATCGTGAGCGGCTGACGGGGCGTGGGGTCTGGAAGAGCTGACAGGCGTGCCGCACAGCCTGTAGGAGCCGGCTTGCTGGCGATGGCGTCCTCAAGGGCCCTATCGCCGGCAAGCCGGCTCCCACAGTAGAGATTCGCGTCAACCGTAAGGATGGCGTCAAACCTGGGATTGCGCGCCTTCGAACCAGGCCAGCTTCTCGCGCAGCTGGACCACTTCCCCGACGATCACCAGCGTCGGCGCATGCACTTCATGCTCCGCCACCAGTTGCGACAGGTTGGCTAGGGTACCGGTAAACACCCGCTGATTGGCCGTGGTGCCCTGCTGGATCAAGGCTGCCGGCGTCTGCGCCGAACGACCATGGGCAATCAACTGCTCGCAGATCACCGGCAAGCCGACCAGCCCCATGTAGAACACCAGGGTCTGCGCCGGCGCCACCAGATCCGCCCAGGGCAGGTCCGTGGAGCCATCCTTCAAGTGACCGGTGATGAAACGCACCGACTGCGCATAATCGCGATGAGTCAACGGGATCCCGGCATAGGCCGAGCAACCGCTGGCCGCCGTGATTCCCGGCACCACCTGGAACGGAATGCCCTGGGCCGCCAGTTCCTCGATCTCTTCGCCGCCACGGCCGAAGATGAACGGATCGCCACCCTTCAAACGCAGCACCCGCTTGCCCTGCTTCGCCAGGTCGACCAATTGCTGGTTGATCTGGTCCTGGGGTACAGCGTGATCGGCGCGACGCTTGCCGACGTAGATCCGGTCCGCATCACGGCGGCACAGTTCCAGGATCGCCGGCGCCACCAGGCGGTCATACAGCACCACGTCCGCCTGCTGCATCAGGCGCAGGGCACGGAAGGTCAACAGGTCCGGATCACCCGGCCCCGCCCCCACCAGATACACCTCGCCCGGCGCATTCGGCGCCATGCCGTTGATCTTTTCCAGCAGCAGGCGCTCGGCTTCAGCGCCCTGCCCGGCCAGTTGCCGATCGGCGATCGGCCCCTGGAACACCTCTTCCCAGAACGCCCGGCGCTGTTGCACACCCGGAAACAGGCCCTTGACCTGGGTCCGGAAGCGCGCCGCCAGACCGGCCAACTGGCCGTAGGTCGAAGGAATCCAGGTTTCCAGCTTGGCCCGGATCAGCCGCGCCAGCACCGGCGCATCGCCGCCGCTGGACACCGCGATGATCAGTGGCGAGCGATCGACAATGGCCGGGAAGATCACGCTGCACAAGGCCGGCGCATCCACCACGTTGACCGGCACGCAGCGCCGATGGGCATCCGCCGACACCCGGGCGTTGAGCGTTTCGTCGTCGGTGGCGGCAATGACCAGCCCGCAGCCGTCGAGATCGGACTCCAGGTAACCGCGCAACAGGTATTCGCCGCCGCTGGCGCCGACCAGCTCGCGCAGCTGGCCCTCGATCTCGGGCGCGACAACCCGCAGCACGGCGCCAGCATCGGCCAGCAGGCGGGATTTGCGCAAGGCAATCTCGCCCCCGCCGACCACCAGCACACGCCGGCCGCGCAGGTTGTGGAACAGCGGCAGAAATTCCATTTAGCCGATGACCTCAAGGCCGCCCATGTACGGCTTGAGCACTGCCGGCACACGGATCGAACCGTCGGCCTGCTGGTAGTTTTCCAGCACTGCCACCAGCGTACGGCCCACGGCCAGGCCGGAACCGTTCAGGGTGTGAACCAGCTCGGGCTTGCCGGTTTCCGGGTTACGGAAGCGCGCCTGCATGCGGCGGGCCTGGAAGTCGCCGCAGTTGGAGCACGACGAAATTTCACGATATTTGTCCTGGCTCGGCACCCAGACTTCCAGGTCATAGGTCTTCACGGCGCTGAAGCCCATGTCGCCGGTGCACAACGCCAGAACGCGGTAAGGCAGCTCCAGCAGTTGCAGGACCTTCTCGGCGTTGGCGGTCAGGTCTTCCAGGGCTTGCATGGACGTCGACGGCTCGACGATCTGGACCATCTCGACCTTGTCGAACTGGTGCTGGCGGATCATGCCGCGGGTGTCACGCCCCGACGCACCGGCTTCACTGCGGAAGCACGGGGTGTGGGCGACGAACTTCAACGGCAGTTGCTTCGGATCGATGATTTCACCGGAAACGATGTTGGTCAGCGACACTTCGGCGGTCGGGATCAGGTACAGGTCGGCTTCGCCTTCGCGGCCGATCTTGAACAGGTCTTCCTCGAACTTCGGCAGCTGGCCGGTGCCTTGCAGGGCCGGCGCCTGGACCAGATAAGGCGTGTAGGCCTCTTCGTAGCCGTGCTCGGCGGTGTGCAGGTTGATCATGAACTGCGCCAGGGCGCGGTGCAGGCGGGCAATCGGGCCACGCAGCAGGGAGAAACGCGCGCCGGACAGCTTGGCAGCGGTCTCGAAATCCAGCCAGCCGAACTTCTCGCCCAGGGCGACGTGGTCCTGGACCGGGAAGTCGAAGGCGGTCGGCGTGCCCCAGCGGCGCACTTCGAGGTTGCCGTCTTCATCGCTACCGACCGGCACGGACTCATGCGGCAGGTTCGGAATGCCCAGCAGGATCTGGTCCAGCTCGGACTGGATCTGGTCCAGCGCGACCTTGCCTTCGCTCAGCTCGGAACCCATGGTTTCGACACTGGCCATCAACGGGGCGATGTCTTCGCCGCGCTGCTTGGCCTGACCGATACTCTTGGAAACCGCATTGCGCTCGGCCTGCAATTGTTCAGTGCGGGTCTGCACCACCTTGCGCTGGTTTTCCAGCGCGTCGATGCGGTCGACATCGAGGCTGAAGCCACGGGAGGCCAGACGATCCGCTACGTCCTGAAGGTTGCTACGTAACAGTTTGGAATCGAGCATGTCGGTTTCTCGTTATCAGAGTTTGGTCAAGGACAGGCCAGCCCAGGTTGCGAGCAGCCCGCCGAATACGCTGAGGGCCGCATAGCCCAGGGCAATGAGCACCTGCCCGCTTTCCAGCAGGCGCACCGTATCCAGTGAAAAGGATGAAAATGTGGTCAAGCCGCCGACGAACCCCACGATCAAGCCGGCGCGGATCTCGATCGGCACCTCGGGACGCACCAAAAACAGGCCGTAGAGCACGCCAATCACCAGGCAGCCGACGATATTAACGGCCAATGTCGCAGTATAGAAGTGCCGCGGCCAGTTGGCGTTGATCAGGTTGCCCGTGGCGAAGCGCGCCAAGGTGCCGATAATACCGGCGACAGACACGGCAAGGATGGTGCGGATCAAGACTTTCTCCGTTGTCTCGGGCTGTTGCGGTCGAGGGTGGCAAGGTGGTTGAGCTTTTCGCCGATCTTCAATTCCAGCCCGCGCGGCACCGGCTGGTAGAACGGCTGCGGCGCCAGTTCTTCGGGGAAATAGTCCTCGCCCGCCGCATAGGCGTCGGGCTCGTCATGGGCGTAGCGGTATTCGTCGCCGTAGCCCAGCTGTTTCATCAGCTTGGTCGGCGCGTTGCGCAGGTGCAGCGGGACTTCCAGCGAGCCATGCTCGGCGGCGCTGCGCATGGCGGCCTTGAAGCCCATGTAGACGGCATTGCTCTTCGGTGCGCAAGCCAGGTAGGTGATGGCCTGGGCCACCGCCAGTTCGCCTTCGGGACTGCCCAGACGCTCCTGCACATCCCAGGCCGCCAGGCACAGGCTCAGGGCCCGCGGGTCGGCGTTGCCGATGTCCTCGCTGGCCATGCGCACCACCCGGCGCGCCAGGTAGAGCGGGTCGCAGCCGCCGTCGAGCATGCGCGCGAACCAGTACAGGGCCGCATCGGGATTGGAGCCGCGCACCGACTTGTGCAAGGCGGAAATCTGGTCGTAGAACGCCTCGCCGCCCTTGTCGAAACGTCGGCGGGTATCGCCCAGCAGGCTTTGCAGCAGTTCGACGCCGATCTCACCGCCGTCTTCGGCCAGGTCCGAGGCGTTTTCCAGCAGGTTGAGCAGTCGCCGTCCATCGCCGTCCGCCGCCGCCAGCAGCATCTTGAAACCTTCATCGCCCAGGCTCAGCTGGCGCTTGCCCAGGCCGCGCTCTTCGCTCAAGGCGCGCTGCACCAGCTTGTGCAGCGCCGCTTCGTCGAGGCTCTTGAGCACATAGACCCGCGCCCGGGAGAGCAAGGCGTTGTTCAGTTCGAACGAGGGGTTTTCGGTGGTGGCGCCGATAAAGATCAGCGTGCCGTCTTCCACATAGGGCAGGAAGGCGTCCTGCTGGGACTTGTTGAAGCGATGCACTTCGTCGACGAACAGGATGGTGCGCCGGCCGTACTGCCCGGCCTGCTGCTTGGCGACCTCCACCGCCTGACGGATCTCCTTGACCCCGGCCAGCACCGCCGAGACGGTCTCGAAGTGTGCCTCCGAGACCTCCGCCAACAGCCGCGCCAGGGTGGTCTTGCCCACGCCCGGCGGCCCCCAGAAGATCATCGAGTGCAGCGCGCCCTGCTCCAGGGCTTCGCGCAGCGGCTTGCCGCGAGCCAGCAGGTGCTCCTGGCCGACGTACTCGTCCAGGTTGGTCGCCCGCAGACGGGCGGCCAGGGGCTGGGCGATCGGGGCACGGCTGAACAGGTCCATGGGGGGCGTCTGAAACCTCTTATTCCTGGATCACGTCCGCACCCTTGGGGATGGCGAACTTGAACTTGGCGGCATCGATGGGTTCATTGGCCTTGACCCCGGTGAACAACAGGTTGGTGCGCTGGCCGACGCTGTCGACCAGTTGCATGTCATTGATCAGGCCGTTGCGGAACGACAGGCGCAGGCTGTCGAACAGGGTGTCCTTGGTTTTCGGCTTGAGGATGAAGTCGACCACCCCGCCGGCCTCCTTGGCGCTGATGTCGAAGCTCTCGCTGATCTTGGAGACATCACCGGACAGCAACAGGGCCGGGGTCTGGGTCAGGCGCAGGTCGAGCTTCTTGATGGTCACCTGTTGCAGGTCCGGGTCCCAGAGGGTGACCTTCTGGCCGTCGGAGATCATGGTCTGTTCCTGCGGCGCATCGGTGTGCCAGAAGAACAGGCCCGGACGCTTGAGGGACATCTCGCCGGCCGTTTCCTGCAACTGGGTACCGCTGCCGTCCAGGGTCAACTGCGAGAAACGCGCGGTGAGGGTCTGGGACTTTTCGAGCAACTGGGTCAAACGTGCCACGTCCTTCTGGTCGGCGTGGGCCGACAGCGTGGTCAGGGCCAGAACCGGCAGCAACAGCATGCGGATAAAACGCATGGGAATCCTCATTGAACTCGTTGAAAGGGCGTGCCGCGTGAAACCACGCGGCACGGATCAGTCGCGCGACGGCCCGGGGGCGATGACTTCGCGCGAACCGTTGGTGTTCATGGCGGTCACGACCCCGGCCATTTCCATGGCTTCGATCATGCGGGCGGCCCGGTTGTAGCCGATCTTCAGCTTGCGTTGAACCGCGGAAATGGAGGCCCGACGGCTTTCCAGCACAAACTGCACAGCTTCGTCATACAGCGCATCGGTCTCGGCATCATCGTCACCGCCGCCGCTGCCGCCACCTTCAAAACCACTCCCGGCCTCTTCGACACCGTTGAGGATATCGTCGTTGTATTCCGGCGCGCCGCGCAGCTTCCAGGCCTCCACCACGCGGTGGACCTCATCGTCGGAAACGAAGGCGCCGTGGACGCGGATCGGCAGGCTGGTGCCCGGCGGCATGTAGAGCATGTCACCGTGACCGAGCAATTGCTCGGCGCCACCCTGGTCGATGATGGTCCGCGAGTCGATCTTGCTCGACACCTGGAACGCCATGCGGGTCGGGATGTTGGCCTTGATCAGGCCGGTGATCACGTCCACCGACGGCCGCTGGGTCGCGAGAATCAGGTGGATACCGGCGGCCCGGGCCTTCTGGGCGATACGGGCGATCAGTTCCTCGACCTTCTTGCCGACGATCATCATCATGTCGGCGAATTCGTCGACCACCACGACAATGGTCGGCAGCTTGGTCAGCAGCGGCGCTTCATCGTGGATGCTTTCGCGGTTGTACAGCGGGTCGGTCAGTGGCGTGCCGGCGTCCTGGGCTTCCTTGACCTTGTGGTTGAAGCCCGACAGGTTACGCACGCCCATCTTGGCCATCAGCTTGTAGCGCCGCTCCATCTCGGCCACGCTCCAGCGCAAGGCGTTGGCGGCGTCCTTCATGTCGGTGACCACCGGGCAGAGCAGGTGCGGAATGCCTTCGTAGATCGACAATTCGAGCATTTTCGGGTCGATCATGATCAGCTTGGCGTCTTCCGGGCCGGACTTGAACAGGATCGACAGGATCATCGCGTTCACCCCCACCGACTTACCGGAACCGGTGGTACCGGCCACCAGCAGGTGCGGCATCTTCGCAAGGTCGGTGATGACCGGCTTGCCGCCGATATCGTGGCCCAGGGCCAGGGTGACCGGGGACTTGGCGTCATCGTACTCCGGAGTCGAAAGCACCTCGGAGAAACGCACGATCTGGCGGTCCTCGTTGGGGATCTCGATCCCCACGGTGGTCTTGCCGGGAATGACTTCCACCACCCGCACGCTGGTTACGGCCAGCGAGCGCGCCAGGTCCTTGGCCAGGTTGGCGATCCGGCTGACCTTGACCCCCGCCGCCGGTTGAATCTCGTAGCGGGTGATCACGGGACCCGGGTGAATGGAATCCACCGAGACCTCGACGCCGAACTCCTTGAGCTTGATTTCCAGCAGGTGGCCGACGGCCGCCAGGGATTCCGGCGAGTAGTTGAGCTGCTTCTTTTCCGCGGGATCGAGGATCGAAATCGGCGGCAAGGTACCTTCCACCGCGCTGTCGATGAACAACGGCGCCTGTTTCTCCTTCTCCACGCGCTTGCTCGGCTGCGGCGGCTTCACCGGTGCCGGGGCGATCACCGGCGGCACCTGCTTCTCGCGCTCGGACATGTGCTTGCTCAGGGCCTGCTCGCGCTCGATCAGGCGCTCCTTGACCTTGGCCTGCTCGCGCTTGTCCGGCACCGCCGGGGCCACCACCTCGTGGACGCGGTCGTCGACCTCACGCAGTTGCGCCACCAGTTGCTTGCGCTCGACCCGGGCCGACCACCAGCGGTTCAGCGCGCCCTGGAACAGTTCGAACAGGTCCAGGGTGATCTTGCCGGTGACGTCCATGACCTTGAACCAGGACAGGTCGGTGAACACCGTCAGGCCGAACAGGAACAAGGCGATGAACAGCAGCGTGCTGCCCTGGATGTTCAGGGCGTTCTTCGCCAGGTTGCCGAGGCTCTCGCCCAGGGCACCGCCGGCACCCGCCGGCAAGCCGATGGGCGAATGGAAATGGATATGGGCCAGCGCGGCCCCGGACAGCACCAGGAACACCAGGCCGATCAGGCGCCAGGAAAACAGCCAGCCGCTCCACTGCCAGGGCTCGTGGCGCTGGCGGAAGATCTGGTAGGTCTTGATCGCCAGCAGCAAGGGAAACACATAGGCGAAATACCCCAGCACCATGAACAGGATATCGGCGCTGTAGGAGCCGGCGGGACCGCCGAAATTCTGCACATCATCGATCTTGCTGTTGTGGCTCCAGCCCGGATCGTCCTTGCCATAGGTGAGCAAGGCCATCATCAGGAACAGGCACAACGCGCCGATAGCGATCAGCGCACCTTCCTTGAGGCGATAATGCAGTTGCTGGCGCCAGAGCGGAACAACCGTTTTAGAGGGTGTGGCGGTGGATTTCTTCAAAATGATTCACTGCTTCATTACATAACCGGCATTGTACGGATTTGTCCGCCCGATGCCACGCTGTCACCGCATGGGTGTAGCATAACCGACAGCACTTTTCACGCGGTTCAATTTGAGCACGCATTCTCTTTCGTGACAAAGGCTTATGAGGTGTTTCATGAACGCAACCAAGCATTCGCGCCTGATCATCCTGGGTTCCGGCCCCGCCGGTTACAGCGCGGCGGTTTATGCCGCCCGCGCCAACCTCAAGCCTTTGGTCATTACGGGCATGCAAGCCGGCGGTCAATTGACCACCACCACTGAAGTCGACAACTGGCCCGGCGATGTCGAAGGCCTGACCGGCCCGGTGCTGATGGAACGCATGCAGAAACACGCCGAGCGTTTCGACACCGAGGTCATCTATGACCAC
The DNA here is from genome assembly GCF_000820515.1 of Pseudomonas batumici. GTDB lineage: Bacteria > Pseudomonadota > Gammaproteobacteria > Pseudomonadales > Pseudomonadaceae > Aquipseudomonas > Aquipseudomonas batumici. The sequence continues at coordinate 120,094 of NZ_JXDG01000045.1, forward strand.
ATCCACACGGCCAAGTTGCAGCAGCGCCCGTTTGTCCTCGCGGGCGACAGCGGCGTCTATAGCTGCGACGCCCTGATCATCGCCACCGGCGCCTCGGCGCAGTACCTGGGCCTGCCCTCCGAGGACGCCTTTGCCGGCAAGGGTGTCTCGGCCTGCGCCACCTGTGACGGATTCTTCTACCGCAACCAGGTGGTGGCGGTGGTCGGCGGCGGCAATACCGCGGTCGAGGAAGCGCTGTACCTGGCCAATATCGCCAGGGAGGTGCACCTGGTGCATCGCCGGGACAAGCTGCGGGCGGAGAAGATCCTCCAGGACAAGCTCTTCGAGCGAGCCGCCAACGGCAATATCCGCCTGCACTGGAACGAAAACCTCGATGAAGTGCTGGGCGACGCCAGCGGCGTCACCGGCGCCCGCCTGCGTCACAGCGAGACCGGCGAAACCCGCGAGCTGCCGCTGACCGGCGTGTTCATCGCGATCGGCCACAAGCCCAACACCGACCTGTTCCAGGGCCAGTTGACGATGCACAACGGCTACCTGCGGATAAAGGGCGGCAGCGAGGGCAATGCCACGGCAACGGAAATTCCCGGGGTGTTCGCCGCCGGCGATGTGGCCGACCATGTCTATCGCCAGGCCGTGACCTCCGCCGGAGCCGGCTGCATGGCGGCACTGGACGCCGAGAAATTCCTGGACGATAACTGACTGAACGCCGACCTTGTGGGCCGACCGAACACCGACCTTATGAGCCAATTGAACGCGATCCCTGTAGGAGCCGGCTTGCTGGCGATGGGGCCAGTGAGCCTTGCATCGCCTGATCGGCCGCCATCGCCAGCAAGCCGGCTCCCACAGGGTTGCGCGGTGCCTGCGAGACTGTACATGACCGCCCTCCCCTCCTCTGCTCAAGCCCAAATGCCATGCTGACCTGGTTACAACGCGACTCCCTGAATTTCCCGCCCCTGGCCAAGGCCATGCGCGAACCCAATGGCCTGCTGGCCGCCGGTGGCGACCTGTCCGCCGATCGACTGATCCAGGCCTACCGCCATGGCTGCTTCCCCTGGTTCTCCGAAGGCCAGCCGATCCTCTGGTGGTCGCCGGACCCGCGCACCGTGCTGTTTCCCGACGAGCTGCACGTGTCCCGCAGCCTGAACAAGCTGTTGCGCCAGCAACGCTACCAGGTCACCTTCGACCACGACTTCGCCGCCGTGATCCGCGCCTGCGCCGCGCCGCGCGCCTATGCCGACGGCACCTGGATCACCGAAGCCATGCAGAACGCCTATCTGCAACTGCACGAACGCGGTTTCGCCCACTCGGTGGAGGTCTGGGACAACGGGCAACTGGTGGGCGGCCTCTACGGCCTGGCAATGGGCCAGCTATTTTTCGGCGAATCCATGTTCAGCCGCGCCGACAACGCCTCGAAATTCGGCTTCGCCACCCTGGTCCGGCACCTCGAGGCAGCAGGCTTCGTCCTGATCGACTGCCAGATGCCCACCGACCACCTGCACAGCCTCGGTGCCCGGGCCATTCCCCGCGAGACCTTTGCCCGCTACCTGAGCGAGCACCTGGACCAGCCCAACAGCGCCACCTGGATGCCCTGACCTACCACGATCAGGTAACCTTCACACAGTGCGTAGGCGTCTTTTCCCAGGCTGGCTTACACTTGATTCAATGCAATTGAAAGCTTATTCCGAGGGTCGATCATGACCGAGCTGGCGCGTTTGAAGTTTTATGCCACTCAACCCCACTCTTGCAGTTATCTGCCCGAAGAGCAGGCCACCACGCTGTTCCTCGACCCTAGCCAGCCCATGGATGTGCATGTCTATGCAGACCTGTCGGAAATGGGCTTTCGTCGTAGCGGCGACCACCTGTACCGGCCACACTGCCAGAACTGCAACGCCTGCGTGCCGGCGCGCATCCCCGTGACGCAGTTCCTGCCCGATCGCCAGCAGAAACGCATCCTCAAGCGCAACGCCGACCTCAAGGTCAAGCCCGTCAAACCGGGGTTCAGCGAGGAATACTTCGACCTGTACCGGCGCTATATCGAACAACGTCACGCCGATGGCGACATGTTCCCGCCCAGTCGCGACCAGTTCTCCACTTTTCTGGTCCGCGACCTGCCGTTCTCCCGCTTCTATGAATTCCGCCTGGAGGGGCGCCTGGTGGCCGTGGCGGTCACCGACCTGCTGCCCAACGGCCTGTCGGCGGTCTACACCTTCTACGAACCCCAGGAGGAGCGTCGCAGCCTGGGACGCTATGCGATCCTCTGGCAGATCGGCGAAGCGCACCGACTGGGCCTGGAAGCGGTCTACCTCGGCTACTGGATCAAGAACTGCAAGAAGATGAACTACAAGACCCAGTACCGACCGATCGAGCTACTGATCAATCAACGCTGGGTCACCCTCAGCTAGGTCAGCAGAATCGGGCCGTATTGACGAGGCCGGTACTAACCCCTTGGCGTGACACCCCTTTTTCGGGCACAATGCACGCCGCTTTTGCCTGGCGCAGTTGCACCGGGCCATTCACTGGACACCGAGGGCTTTACTGCATGTCGAAAGAAGACAGCTTCGAAATGGAAGGCACTGTCGTCGACACCCTGCCAAACACCATGTTTCGCGTGGAATTGGAAAATGGGCACGTCGTAACCGCGCATATCTCCGGAAAGATGCGCAAGAACTACATTCGTATTCTCACCGGTGACAAAGTGCGCGTCGAGCTGACGCCCTACGACTTGAGCAAAGGGCGCATCACCTACCGCGCTCGCTAAGCAAGTCGATACAAAAACGCCCGGCATTGCCGGGCGTTTTTGTTTGCAGCCTCGAATCAGGCCATTTCAGCCGTGGTTTCGAACTCGAAGGTCAACTCGCCATCCTTGATGTCGATGTGCACCACACCGCCATGGTCGGACAACTCGCCGAACAGGATCTCCTCGGCCAACGGCCGCTTGATCTTGTCCTGGATCAGACGCGCCATTGGGCGTGCGCCCATCGCCGCGTCGTAACCGCCTTCCGCCAGCCAGCTGCGCGCCGCATCGGTGACTTCCAGCTGCACACGCTTGTCTTCCAACTGCGCCTGGAGCTCGGTAAGGAACTTGTCCACCACGCTCTTGATGACCTCATGACTGAGGCGACCAAACTGGATAATGGTGTCCAGACGGTTGCGGAACTCCGGCGTGAAGCTCTTCTTGACCACTTCCATCGCATCGGAAGAGTGATCCTGGTGCGTGAAACCGATGGATGCACGCGCCGCGGTCTCGGCACCGGCGTTGGTGGTCATGATGATGATCACGTTGCGGAAATCCGCCTTGCGCCCGTTGTTGTCGGTCAGGGTCCCGTGGTCCATCACCTGCAACAGCAGGTTGAAGACTTCGGGGTGGGCCTTCTCGATTTCATCGAGCAACAGGACGCAATGCGGCTGCTTGGTGATGGCTTCGGTCAACAGGCCGCCCTGGTCGAAACCGACATAGCCCGGAGGCGCACCGATCAGACGCGAAACGGTGTGGCGCTCCATGTACTCGGACATGTCGAAACGCACCAGCTCGATGCCCATCGCCTTGGCCAACTGCCGCGCCGCCTCGGTCTTGCCGACACCGGTAGGACCGGCGAACAGGAACGAACCGACCGGTTTGTCCGGCGACTTCAAGCCGGCACGGGACAGCTTGATGGCGGTCGACAGCGAATCGATGGCCGCATCCTGGCCGAACACGGTCAGTTTCAGGTCGCGCTCCAGGTTACGCAGCAGTTCCTTGTCGGAGCTGGTGACGTGTTTTGGCGGAATCCTGGCGATTTTCGCCACGATATCCTCGACCTGCGCCACTTCGATGCGTTTTACCCGCTTATCGATCGGTTGCAGGCGCTGATAGGCTCCCGCCTCGTCGATGACGTCGATGGCCTTGTCCGGCATGTGCCGGTCATTGATATAACGCGACGCCAGTTCGGCGGCGGCGCGCAAGGCCTCGTCGCTGTACTCGATGTTGTGATGCAGCTCGAAACGGCCCTTGAGACCCCGCAGGATGCCGATGGTGTCTTCCACCGAAGGCTCGGACACGTCGACCTTCTGGAAGCGCCGCGCCAGGGCACGGTCCTTCTCGAAGATGCCGCGGAATTCCTGGAAGGTGGTCGAACCGATGCAACGGATATCACCCGAGGACAGCAACGGCTTGAGCAGGTTCGAGGCATCCATGACGCCGCCGGAAGCGGCACCCGCACCGATGATGGTGTGGATTTCGTCGATGAACAGGATCGCCTGCGGACGCTTTTTCAGCTCGCCGAGCAACGCCTTGAAGCGCTTCTCGAAATCACCGCGGTATTTGGTACCGGCCAGCAACGCCCCCAGGTCGAGGGAATAGACCACGCTATTGGCCAGCAGGTCCGGCACCTGGTTGTCGACGATGCGCTTGGCCAGGCCCTCGGCGATGGCCGTCTTGCCCACGCCCGCCTCACCCACCAGCAGCGGGTTGTTCTTGCGCCGACGCGCGAGGATCTGCGCCACGCGCTCGACTTCCAGCTCACGCCCGACCAACGGATCGATACGACCCTGGCGCGCCAGTTCGTTCAGATTGCTGGCGTAAGCGTCCAGTGGATTGCCTGAAGATGAAGACTCACCGCCCTCTTCGTCCTGCATGTCTTGCTCGCCTTCGGAATGATCGCCGTGCCCGGGCACCTTGGAGATGCCATGGGCGATGTAGTTGACGACGTCGATACGTGCAACGCTTTGTTGCTTGAGCAGGAACACCGCCTGGCTTTCCTGTTCACTGAAGATCGCGACCAGCACATTGGCGCCCGTCACTTCACGCTTACCGGAACTCTGCACATGGAAGACAGCACGTTGCAGGACCCGCTGGAAGCCCAGGGTTGGCTGGGTTTCGCGATCTTCGTCGTGGACGGGGATCAGCGGCGTGGTGGAGTCGATGAACTCCTGCAGGTCGTGCTTGAGTTTGTCGAGGTTGGCGCCACAGGCACGCAGGACGGTAGCAGCCGCCTCATTATCCAAAAGGGCCAGCAGCAGGTGCTCGACGGTCATGAATTCATGACGCTTCGAGCGAGCCTCCTTGAAGGCAAGATTGAGGGTGACTTCGAGTTCGCGGTTTAACATAGTTCACCTCATACCCAAGTGGTCGGCATTAACCGTCCTTCTCGATTTCACAGAGTAGCGGATGCTGGCTTTCCCTGGCGTACTGGTTGACCTGCATGGCCTTGGTCTCGGCGATGTCGCGGGTAAACACTCCACATACTGCCCGTCCTTCCGTGTGGACGGCCAGCATGACCTTGGTCGCCAGCTCGCGATTCAGGTTAAAAAACACCTCGAGCACTTCGACGACGAAATCCATCGGTGTGTAGTCATCGTTGAACAAAACCACCTTGTACATCGGTGGCGCCTGCAACGCGGGCTTGGATTCCTGTACAGCAATACCCGCGGAATCGTCGTCGTGGGAATCCGGGCGATCCTGATTGAATGTTAGTCGAATCTGGCTGATTGCATGCATGGAAAGAAAGGTTCGTCAGTTGAGCAATTACAGTGATGGGGGCGTTTCGGACAGATTTCAACACTGTCCGCCAGGCCGCCTTGACTATCGGCAAAACGGTGTTACAACCAATAGAGCCCAGATTGGGTAACAAAGGTCCATACCGTCAACCGTTTTTCTGGTTCACGCAGTGAAGGATGAACTGGATGATACTCCAGTGATGGGGTCGTTTGCAGAGGGATATGAGCATGCTGAGTGGTAAAGTCAAGTGGTTCAACAATGCCAAGGGCTACGGCTTCATCATTGAAGAAGGCAAGAATGAAGACCTGTTCGCCCACTACTCCGCCATCCAGATGGATGGCTATAAAACCCTTAAGGCTGGCCAGGCAGTAAGCTTTGAGATCATCCAGGGCCCCAAGGGGCTGCACGCGGTCAACATCCGGCAACTCGTGACCGCCGCAACCCCCGCCACCAAGCCGCAGAACGCCGGGGCCCAAGCCCCCGCCGCAACGGCCAGAGCCTGAAAGCACAAGCTTTCGGACAAAAAACGCCCGATCCAGTCACCTGGATCGGGCGTTTTCATTGGAGCACCCGTCGCATCACATGTGCTTGATCAGCGCATCGCCAAAGCCGGAAGACGACACCAGCGTCGCACCGTCCATCAGACGCTCGAAGTCATAAGTCACGGTTTTCGCACCAATGGCGCCATTGGTGCCCTTGATGATCAGGTCGGCCGCTTCGGTCCAGCCCAGGTGCCGCAGCATCATTTCCGCCGACAGGATCAGCGAACCGGGGTTGACCTGGTCCTTGCCGGCGTACTTGGGCGCCGTGCCGTGGGTCGCCTCGAACATGGCCACGGTGTCGGACAGGTTGGCGCCCGGCGCGATACCGATACCGCCCACTTCGGCGGCCAGGGCGTCGGACAGGTAGTCGCCGTTCAGGTTCAGGGTCGCGATCACGTCATATTCGGCCGGACGCAGCAGGATCTGCTGGAGCATGGCGTCGGCGATGGCGTCCTTGACCACGACATTGCGCCCGGTCTTCGGGTTCTTGAACTGCATCCACGGACCGCCGTCGAGCAGCGTCGCGCCGAACTCCTCGGCCGCCACTTCATAGGCCCACTCCTTGAAGGCACCTTCGGTGAACTTCATGATGTTGCCCTTGTGCACGATGGTCAGCGACTTGCGATCGTTGTCGACGACATATTGCAGGGCCTTGCGCGCCAGGCGCTTGGTGCCCTCTTTCGACACCGGCTTGACGCCGATCCCGCAGTCCTGGTCGAAACGGATCTTGGTCACGCCCATTTCTTCCTTCAGGAACTTGATGACCTTGTTCGCTTCCGGCGAACCGGCCTTCCATTCGATACCGGCGTAGATGTCCTCGGAGTTCTCGCGGAAGATGGTCATGTCGACATCGCCAGGCTTCTTGACCGGGCTGGGCACGCCTTCGAACCAGCGTACCGGACGCAGGCAGACGTACAGGTCGAGCTGCTGGCGCAAGGCCACGTTCAGCGAACGGATACCGCCGCCCACCGGCGTGGTCAGCGGGCCCTTGATGGAGACAACATAGTCCTTGACCGCGTCCAGGGTTTCCTGGGGCAGCCAGGTGTCCTGGTCATAGACCTGGGTGGCTTTCTCGCCGGCATAGACTTCCATCCAGGAGATCTTGCGCTTGCCACCGTAGGCCTTGTGCACCGCCGCGTCGACGACCTTGATCATCACCGGGCTGATATCGACGCCAATACCATCGCCTTCGATGAAGGGGATGATCGGGTTGTCAGGAACATTGAGAGAATGGTCTGCGTTGACGGTGATTTTGTCGCCGACTGCCGGAACCTGAATCTTCTTGTATCCCATGTTGAACTCCATCTATGGATTGAACATCTGGCTGCGTTCGAGCGTACCCCGTTTGCTTGCGCGCGGGAACCTCACGCCCGACCCGTCTGCCGCGAAAAACCTTGAATTCGCGGCCTACAAGCTTGAAATCAAAGGTAAAAATGCCAAAATAGAGCACTTCTTGCGACGCCTTGCCACAGCTCCCCCTGCGACAGTTAGACCAATGGACGAGTGTAGTCGCTTATGAAGCATCGGCGTTTTGCCAGCAACCTATGTATAATCGCGCCGCTGACCGTGGGGTCACGCCGGCCGACCGCTCTGCTACCGGAAAATGTAGCCGAGACTTTCCGCCCAAAGCCGGATTGCTACCGCAGTCCGACCGCTTGACGCTCGACTGATGCACCCAACATCACCGCGCGCGAAGAAACCTCGACATTCGGCTCATGGATGACTTTTGAACGAACGCGCTTACCCGGCGCATCTCGAGTTTCTGCGCCTGCTTTAGCAAAGAAGAGAGTTAACCCGATATGCCCAACCGTTCGAAGATCATCTACACCTTCACCGACGAAGCCCCTGCCCTCGCCACCTATTCGCTGCTGCCTATCGTAGAGGCCTTTACCGCTTCGGCCGATATCGCCGTGGAAACCCGCGATATCTCCCTGGCCGGACGCATTCTCGCAAGCTTCCCCGAACAATTGGGCGCCAAGGCCGCGCCGGATCACCTCGCCGAACTGGGCGAGCTGGCCATCACCCCCGAAGCCAACATCATCAAGCTGCCGAACATCAGCGCCTCGGTGCCACAGCTGCAGGCCGCGATCAAGGAACTGCAAGCCCAGGGCTTCAACATTCCGGATTACCCGGAAACCGTTACCAACGACGCCGAGAAAGACGCCCGCGCGCGTTACGACAAGGTCAAGGGCAGCGCCGTGAACCCGGTCCTGCGCGAAGGCAACTCCGACCGCCGCGCGCCGCTGTCGGTCAAGAACTACGCACGCAAGCACCCGCACAAGATGGGCGCCTGGGCTGCCGACTCCAAGTCCCACGTGGCCCACATGAGCAGCGGCGACTTCTACGGCAGCGAAAAAGCCGCCCTGATCGAGGCTGCCGGCAGCGTCAAGATCGAGCTGATCGCCCAGGACGGTACTTCCAGCGTCCTGAAGGAAAAGACCAGCGTACAAGCCGGTGAGATCCTCGATTGCGCCGTGCTGAGCAAGAACGCCCTGCGCAGCTTCATCGCCGCTGAAATCGAAGACGCCAAGCAACAAGGCGTACTGCTGTCGGTTCACCTGAAAGCCACCATGATGAAGGTCTCCGACCCGATCATGTTCGGCCAGATCGTCGCCGAGTTCTACAAGGATGCCCTGACCAAGCACGCCGCCGTGCTGGAGCAGATCGGCTTCAACCTGAACAACGGCATCGGCGACCTGTACGCCCGCATCAAGACCCTGCCGACCGAGCTGCAGGCGCAGATCGAAGCGGACATCCAGGCGGTCTACGCCGCTCGTCCGGCGCTGGCCATGGTCAACTCCGACAAGGGCATCACCAACCTGCACGTGCCGAGCGACGTGATCGTCGACGCCTCGATGCCGGCCATGATCCGTGACTCCGGAAAAATGTGGGGCACCGACGGCCAGCTGCACGACACCAAGGCGGTGATCCCGGATCGCTGCTACGCCACCATCTACCAGGCGGTGATCGAAGACTGCAAGCAACACGGCGCCTTCGACCCCACCACCATGGGCAGCGTGCCGAACGTCGGCTTGATGGCGAAGAAAGCCGAAGAGTACGGTTCCCACGACAAGACCTTCCAGATCAAGAGCAACGGCGTGGTTCGGGTTTCCGACAACACCGGTCGCACCCTGCTGGAACAAAGCGTGGAAGCGGGCGACATCTTCCGCATGTGCCAGACCAAGGACGCACCGATCCAGGATTGGGTCAAGCTGGCCGTCAACCGTGCTCGCGCCAGCAGCACCCCGGCGATCTTCTGGCTGGACCCGATGCGCGCCCATGACGGCGTGGTGATCGAGAAGGTCCAGGCCTACCTCAAGGACCACGACACCAGCGGCCTGGACATCCAGATCATGTCGCCGGTCGACGCGATGAAGTTCACCCTGGCCCGCACCCGCGCAGGCAAGGACACCATCTCGGTCACCGGCAACGTCCTGCGTGACTACCTGACCGACCTGTTCCCGATCATGGAACTGGGCACCAGCGCGAAGATGCTGTCGATCGTTCCGCTGATGAATGGCGGCGGCCTGTTCGAAACCGGCGCCGGCGGTTCGGCACCGAAGCACGTCCAGCAACTGGTGGAAGAAAACTTCCTGCGCTGGGACTCCCTGGGTGAATTCCTCGCCCTGGCCGCTTCCCTCGAGCACCTGGGCGTGACCTACAACAACCCGAAAGCCCTGGTGCTGTCGAAGACCCTGGACCAGGCCACTGGCCAGTTCCTCGACAACAACAAGTCGCCATCGCGTAAAGTCGGCAACATCGACAACCGCGGCAGCCACTTCTACCTGGCGCTGTACTGGGCCCAGGCCCTGGCCGCCCAGAGCGAAGACACTGCGCTGCAAGGCCAGTTCACCCAGCTGGCCAAGACCCTGACCGAGAACGAGGCGACCATCGTTGCTGAGCTCAACGCTGTCCAGGGCAAGCCGGTGGACATCGGTGGCTACTACCACGCCAGCGCCGAGCTGATCAGCCAGGCCATGCGTCCGAGCGCTACCCTCAACGCGGCGATTGCTGCGCTGGTGTAAGCTCTTCGGCAGTACCACAAGCCCCGGCCCAGTGCCGGGGTTTGTGTTTCTGGCCTGCGCATTCGTCGACCTGCGAATACAAATCCTGTGGGAGCCGGCTTGCTGGCGATAGGGCCGATCAGGCGATGCAAGGCTCACTGGCCTCATCGCCAGCAAGCCGGCTCCTACAGGGATCGCGTTCGCCTTATGATGACCTTCCCCCGAACAGAGCACTCTCTATGGAATGGCAACCCCACATCACCGTCGCCACCGTCGTCGAAGACAACGGTCGTTTCCTGCTGGTCGAAGAGTTGCAAGACGGACAAGTGGTCTTCAACCAGCCCGCCGGCCATCTGGACCCGGACGAAAGCCTGAGCGAAGCGGCTATCCGCGAAACCCTGGAAGAAACCGGCTGGGACATCGAACTGACCGGCGTCATCGGTATTTACCTGTACACCGCCCCCAGCAACGGCGTGACCTACCAGCGCGTGTGCTTTGCCGGCAAGCCAGTCAAACACCACCCCACCTATCAACTGGATGACGGTATAATCGGCCCACGCTGGCTGACCCGCGACGAATTGCTGGCGTTACGCCCACAATGGCGCAGCGAGCTGCTCATCCGCTGCCTGGACGATTACCTGGCCGGTCCCTTGCACAGTCTCGAGCTGATCCGCCCTTCTCTTTAGCCTTGCGGGCCCGGGCCTGTTAGAATCGCGTCCTTTTTCAAAGACACTCATTGAATCCCTATGCGTGATCCAGCTGCCACCGCCCCAGAAAACCTGCGCGTCATCGTCGGCATGTCCGGCGGCGTGGACTCTTCCGTTTCCGCCGTTCTGCTGATGGAGCAGGGCTACCAGGTGGAAGGCCTGTTCATGAAGAACTGGGAAGAAGACGACGGAACCGAGTACTGCACCGCCATGGACGACCTGGCGGACGCCCAGGCCGTGTGCGACAGGATCGGCATCAAGCTGCACACCGCCAACTTCGCCGCCGAGTACTGGGACAACGTGTTCGAACATTTCCTGGCCGAATACAAGGCCGGACGCACGCCGAACCCGGACATCCTCTGCAACCGCGAAATCAAGTTCAAGGCGTTCCTCGACTACGCCATGATGCTCGGCGCCGACCTGATCGCCACCGGCCACTACGTGCGCCGCCGCGACATCGACGGCCGCACCGAACTGCTCAAGGGCCTGGACCCGAACAAGGACCAGAGCTACTTCCTCCACGCCGTCGGCGGCGAGCAGATCGCCAAGACCCTGTTCCCCGTCGGCGAGCTGGAAAAGCCCGAAGTACGCGCCATCGCCGAGAAACACCAGCTGGCCACGGCGAAGAAGAAGGACTCCACCGGGATCTGCTTTATCGGTGAACGGCGCTTCAGCGACTTCCTCAAGCAATACCTGCCGGCCCAGCCGGGCGAGATCAAGACCACCGACGGCGAAGTCATCGGTCGCCACCATGGCCTGATGTACCACACCATCGGCCAGCGCCAGGGCCTGGGCATCGGCGGCCTGAAGGACGCCAGTGACGAGCCGTGGTACGTGCTGCACAAGGACCTGGAACACAACGAACTGATCGTCGGCCAGGGCAACGACCACCCGTGGCTGTTTTCCCGCGCCCTGCTCGCCTCCGAGATCTACTGGGTCAACCCGGTGGACCTGAGTGTGCCGCGCAAGCTGACGGCCAAGGTCCGCTATCGCCAGGGCGACCAGTCCTGCACCCTGGAAAAGACCGAAAACGGCTATCGCGCCGTGTTCGACGAACCGCAGCGCGCCGTGACGCCGGGCCAGTCCGTGGTGTTCTACGACGGTGAGGTCTGCCTGGGCGGCGGGGTGATCGAAGTCGCCGAGCCCTGGACCTTCAAGGACCCGCGCCCATGAGCCCGACCCAGGAGCAATTGACGGCGCTGGGCGGTGTGTTTCTCGCGGCGGTACTGGTGGACAGGATCGCCAAGACCGGCCAGTCCAGCGAATCCGGCCTGATCTGCATGCTCGGCAGCCTGCTGGTGCGCGATCCCAAGGACACCCTGGAAGTCTATGGGGGCGACGACCTCCAGTTGCGCGACGGCTACCGTGCCCTGATCGGCGCCCTGGAGCGCGATCCCAGCACCCTGCAACGCGAACCGCTGCGCTACGCCCTGTCGATGCTGGGCCTGGAGCGCCAACTGGCCAAGCGTGACGACCTGCTCGACATCATCGGCAAGCGCCTGCCGCAGATCCAGTCGCAGGTCGAGCATTTCGGCCCCGCCCATGAAAACGTGGTGGCGGCCTGCGGCGCCCTGTACCAGGACACCCTGAGCACCCTGCGCCAGCGCATCCAGGTGCACGGCGACATGCGCAACCTGCAACAACCGAGCAATGCCTCGAAGATCCGCGCCCTGCTGCTGGCCGGCATCCGCTCGGCGCGTCTGTGGCGACAACTGGGCGGCCATCGCTGGCAACTGGTGGTCAGCCGGCGCAAGCTGCTCAAGGAACTCTACCCGTTGATGCGCAGCGCCTAGGCGCTGTGATCGGCGAAAAGCGCAACACACCGGTCGGTTGGCAACAGACCGGTGGTTATTTTCGTGTATGATACGCGCCCCATTTCGTTGCCCGACTGTCCGAGAACACCCCATGCAGCTCTCTTCGCTCACTGCGGTTTCCCCTGTTGACGGCCGCTACGCCGGCAAAACCCAGGCCCTGCGCCCTATTTTCAGCGAATACGGCCTGATCCGTGCTCGCGTCCTGGTGGAAGTGCGCTGGCTCCAGCGCCTGGCCGCCCACGCCGAAATCGGCGAAGTTCCGGCGTTTTCCGCCGAAGCCAACGCGGTCCTGAACACCCTCGCCGAAAACTTCTCCCTGGAACACGCCGAGCGTGTCAAGGAAATCGAGCGCACCACCAACCACGACGTCAAGGCGATCGAGTACCTGCTCAAGGAACAGGCCGCCAAGCTGCCTGAACTGGCCAACGTCAGCGAATTCATCCACTTCGCCTGCACCAGCGAGGACATCAACAACCTGTCCCACGCCCTGATGCTGCGCGAAGGCCGTGACGACGTGCTGCTGCCGCTGATGCGCCAGATCGCCGAAGCCATCCGCGAACTGGCCCAGCGCTTCGCCGCCGTGCCGATGCTGTCGCGCACCCACGGCCAGCCGGCCTCGCCGACCACCCTGGGCAAGGAACTGGCGAACGTCGTCTACCGCCTGGAGCGCCAGATCGCCCAGGTCGCCGCCGTGCCGCTGCTGGGCAAGATCAACGGCGCCGTCGGCAACTACAACGCCCACCTGTCGGCCTACCCGCAGATCGACTGGGAAGCCAACGCCCGCGCCTTCATCGAAGACGAACTGGGCCTGGGCTTCAACCCCTACACCACCCAGATCGAACCGCACGACTACATCGCCGAGCTGTTCGACGCGATCGCGCGCTTCAACACCATCCTGATCGACTTCGACCGCGATATCTGGGGCTACATCTCCCTGGGCTACTTCAAGCAGCGCACCATTGCCGGCGAAATCGGTTCCTCGACCATGCCGCACAAGGTCAACCCGATCGACTTCGAGAACTCCGAAGGCAACCTGGGTATCGCCAACGCGCTGTTCCAGCACCTGGCCAGCAAGCTGCCGATCTCCCGCTGGCAGCGCGACCTGACCGACTCCACCGTGCTGCGCAACCTCGGTGTCGGCTTCGCCCACAGCGTGATTGCTTACGAAGCCAGCCTCAAGGGCATCGGCAAGCTGGAGCTCAACGAGCAGAAAATCGCCGCCGACCTGGACGCCTGCTGGGAGGTCCTGGCCGAGCCGATCCAGACCGTCATGCGCCGCTACAACATCGAAAACCCGTACGAAAAACTGAAGGAACTGACCCGCGGCAAGGGCATCAGCCCGGAAGCCCTGCAGACTTTCATCGACGGTCTCGACATGCCTGCGCAGGCCAAGGCCGAGCTGAAAAAGCTCACCCCGGCCAACTACATCGGCAACGCCGTGGCCCAGGCCCAGCGTATCTGATCGCGCCGTACCCGCTCTGAACGCCCGGCTGAGCCGGGCGTTTTTATTCCAGTCTGAAAAATACGTTTTTTCAATAGGTTACACATGAATCCTGATACTCCTCTGCAACTTCTGGGTGGCCTCACCGCCCGGGAATTCCTGCGTGACTACTGGCAGAAGAAGCCGCTGCTGATCCGCCAGGCCATTCCGGATTTCGAAAGCCCGATCGACGCCAACGAACTGGCCGGCCTGGCCCTGGAAGAAGAAGTCGAATCGCGTCTGATCATCGAGCACGGCGAACGCCCTTGGGAAATGCGCCGTGGTCCGTTCGCCGAAGACGCCTTCAGCCAATTGCCGGAGCGCGAGTGGACCCTGCTGGTGCAGGCCGTGGACCAATTCGTCCCGGAAGTCGCCGAGCTGCTGGAACACTTCCGCTTCCTGCCGAGCTGGCGCATCGACGACGTGATGATCAGCTTTGCCGCGCCCGGCGGCAGCGTCGGTCCGCACTTCGACAACTACGATGTGTTCCTGCTCCAGGGCCACGGCCAGCGCAACTGGAAGATCGGCCAGATGTGCGATTCCGACAGCCCGCTGCTGGAACACGCCGACCTGCGCATCCTCGCCGAGTTCGAGGAAACCGCCGAGTGGACCCTGGAACCCGGCGACATGCTCTACCTGCCGCCACGCCTGGCCCATTGCGGCGTCGCCGTGGACGACTGCATGACCTATTCGGTGGGCTTCCGCGCGCCGAGCGCCGCTGAAGTGCTGACCCACTTCACCGACTTCCTCGCCCAGTTCCTGCCGGACGAAGAGCGCTACACCGACGCCGACGCGCAACCGGTGGCCGATCCGCACCAGATCCAGCACGACGCCCTCGACCGCCTGAAAAGCCTGCTGGCCGAGCACATGAGCGACGAGCGCCTGCTGCTCACCTGGTTCGGCCAGTTCATGACCGAACCGCGCTACCCGGAACTGGTGGCTGGGGCGGAACTCGAGGAAGAAGACCTGCTCGATGGCCTGCAACAGGGCGCGGTGCTGATCCGCAACCCGAGCGCGCGCCTGGCCTGGTCCGAAGTCGACGACGACCTGCTGCTGTTCGCCAGCGGACAGAGCCGCCTGCTGCCGGGTAAACTGCGCGAGCTGTTGAAAATGGTCTGTGCGGCCGATGCACTGCATGCGGATAATCTGCAGCCATGGCTGGCCGATGAAGATGGGCGCGCCCTGCTCTGCCAGCTGGTCAAACAAGGAAGCCTGGGATTTGCCGATGAATAAGATTCACGTACGTGTCGCGGACTGGCAGAAGGATAACGCCGAGATTCGGCGCATTCGTGAGTCGGTGTTCATTGCCGAGCAGGCGGTTCCACCGGAACTGGAGTGGGACGCCGATGACAGCAGCGCCGTGCATTTCCTGGCCTTCGAGGGCGACTTCCCGATCGGCACCGCACGGCTACTGCCGGACGGCCATGTCGGCCGGGTTTCGGTCCTCAGGGACTGGCGCGGGCTGAAGGTCGGTGACGCGCTGATGCAGGCGGTGATCGGCGAGGCCGAGAAACGCGGCCTCAAGCAACAGATGCTCAGCGCCCAGGTCCAGGCGACCCGGTTCTATGAGCGCCTGGGATTCAGCATTGTCAGCGAGGAGTTTCTCGAAGCCGGGATTCCCCACGTGGACATGGTGCGCAACTCCGCCTGACGCCGACGCCCCTTGTGGGAGCTGGCTTGCCAGCGATGAACGATAACGCGGACCTCCTGAAAGACCGCATTACCCCTATCGCCAGCAAGCCGGCTCCTACAGAAGCGTGCCACCCTAAAACGCCCCGATGCCGGGGCGTTTTGCCGTCCGCGATTCAACTTGACCCACCAATGGCCGAGAAACTGTCAAACTCAAGCCATTGCCAAGTCCACCGCGGAGATAACGGACATGTCCCTACGCACCCTGCTCACCGGCCTGCTGCTGGCCTGCACCCTCAGCGCCCAGGCCGCCACCGAAATCATCCCCCTGAACTACCGCACCAGCGCCGACCTGCTGCCGGTCGCCCGGGATTTCATCGGCAAGGACGGCAAGGTCAGCGCCTACCAGAACCAACTGATCGTCAATGCCGAACCCGACAAGATCAATGAACTGCGCGATTTCCTCGGCCAGCTGGATAAACCCGCCAAGCGCCTGCTGATCAGCGTCGACACCAGTGAAAACAACGACCAGAACGAAGCCATCAACGGCCAGAACCAGACCCGCATCATCAACTATGGCACCGCGAGTCGCGACGGAGGCCTGCAACAGGTGCAGACCGTCGAAGGCGCCCCGGCGCTGATCCAGGTCGGCCAGAGCGTGCCACTGACCACCGCCATCAGCACCAATCAGTCCTTCGGCACCAGCACAAGTGCCGGCTCCGCCGCCGGCACTGGCACGACGCAAACCCTGAACCCGAACCAACAGCCACTGACGCAGATCCAGAACCAGTACCGCAACGTGACCCAGGGGTTCTACGTCACCGCCAGCGTCACCGGCGACATCGTTCACCTGTCCATCAGTACCAATCGTGACCGGATCAGCCAGGAGCGTCAGGATGTAGTGAACGTGCAAAGCACCGACACAACCGTCAGCGGACGCCTGGGCGAGTGGATCACCCTGGCCGGCGTCAATGGCCAGAGCCAGGCCGACCGGCAGGCGCTAACCCGCAGCTACTCGACCTCCGGGCGTAATGACATGACTTTGCGGGTGAAAGTCGACACCTTGGACTAAGGCACCAAAAACTGACCGATGAGTCGTATTAGACCAAAGATGTAGTGCTGATAAAAAAGCACTACAAAACGTTTGACGCGCCAAAAAACCGAAGGCATGATGGCCTCGCTCCCGCTAATCAGGGGCCCTGGCAAGGGCCTTCGGATCGCCGCTCTAACCTACCCACCTGAGCCGATTCGTGTCTGTACCGCCCACAAGGTGTGTTTGACGAGATTGCGACTGGAACGAAGTTGTCCCGAGGGACGGAAGCGTAATCAGGTAGAACGGCAAGACCTCTGAAGTCCGCATGAAGGCCCACGACGCCCCAATGCGCCCGACGGATCGCCCTCGCCTCGCTCACTTCCCCCTTGAGCCCCATCGTTCAATCGTCGCATTCCCCGCCAGACCGCACCTGAGTGCCTAAGCTTCTGGTCAGCGAGCAGCCGTTTGCACAACAAGTTGCGCATCCGGTGGAGCAAGGAATTTTCTACCCAAGACCTATGCGACGAGGTTTATCTCCATGGCACTGACACGCGAACAGCAAATTGCAGCCCTTGAAAAAGACTGGGCTGAAAACCCGCGCTGGAAAGGCGTGACACGCACTTACTCCGCCGCTGACGTGGTCCGCCTGCGTGGCTCGGTTCAACCTGAGCACACCCTGGCCCGCATGGGCGCCGAGAAGCTCTGGAACCTGGTCACCCAGGGCGCCAAGCCGTCCTTCCGTCCGGACAAGGATTTCGTCAACTGCATGGGCGCCCTGACCGGCGGCCAGGCCGTGCAACAGGTCAAGGCCGGTATCCAGGCGATCTACCTGTCGGGCTGGCAAGTGGCCGCGGACAACAACTCCGCCGAATCCATGTACCCCGACCAGTCGCTGTACCCGGTGGACTCCGTGCCGACCGTGGTCAAGCGCATCAACAACTCGTTCCGTCGCGCCGACCAGATCCAGTGGAAAGCTGGCAAGAACCCGGGCGATGACGGCTACATCGACTACTTCGCACCGATCGTGGCCGACGCCGAAGCCGGTTTCGGCGGCGTCCTGAACGCCTACGAGCTGATGAAGAGCATGATCGAAGCGGGCGCCGCCGGCGTGCACTTCGAAGACCAGCTGGCTTCCGTGAAGAAATGCGGCCACATGGGCGGCAAGGTCCTGGTGCCAACCCAGGAAGCCGTGCAGAAGCTGACCGCTGCTCGCCTGGCAGCCGACGTGGCCGGCGTACCGACCATCATCCTGGCCCGGACCGACGCCAACGCCGCCGACCTGCTGACCTCCGACTGCGACCCGTACGACCAGCCGTTCGTCACCGGCACCCGTACCCAGGAAGGCTTCTACAAGGTCCGCGCCGGCCTCGATCAAGCCATTGCCCGCGGCCTGGCCTACGCGCCGTACGCTGACCTGATCTGGTGCGAAACCGCCAAGCCGGACCTGGACGAAGCCCGTCGTTTCGCCGAGGCCATCAAGAAGGAATACCCGGACCAGATCCTGTCCTACAACTGCTCGCCTTCCTTCAACTGGAAGAAGAACCTGGACGACGCCACCATCGCCAAGTTCCAGCGCGAACTGTCGGCCATGGGCTACAAGCACCAGTTCATCACCCTGGCGGGCATCCACAACATGTGGCACAGCATGTTCAACCTGGCGCACGACTACGCCCGCAACGACATGACCGCCTACGTGAAGCTGCAGGAGCAGGAATTCGCCGACGCGGCCAAGGGCTACACCTTCGTGGCGCACCAGCAGGAAGTCGGCACCGGCTACTTCGACGACATGACCACCGTGATCCAGGGCGGTTCGTCCTCGGTGACCGCGCTGACCGGTTCGACCGAAGAAGAACAGTTCCACTGAGTCCGCAGCGAGCAAGCGGCCATTCCAGAGCGGTCAAGAATTAACTGGAATGCCTGAAAAACTGACGCCCCGACTGGTTCGGGGCGTTTTTTTGCCCGTCCGATCGCGAAAACATTGATCCAGGGCGGTATCAATTGCGACAAAAAGCGCTAAAACGACGCGCGACGCAACTTTCATCGCGAGTGCGTTTAAACCCACTACACTCCCTTCACCGCCTACAACCTTCATAGGAATCCGCTAAACGATATCAATTATCATTCAATATTCACTTCGTTCATTACAGCCTGGATAAAACATAATTAACAAAAAGGCCCCTAATGCCCACGCCGCATGGCCTGCGAGCCATCGAGACCTCAGCATGTCCTTATTCCAGCCAATAATTTCGCTATAGAAAATTTACTTGCCCGGTGTTTAGCCATAAAATCACCGGGATAGATTGCACTGCGACATATCGTCACTGCTTTTACTTCTTTATCACGCTCAGAGCCCTTGCGCTCTGTTAAGGATTACCCGCATGACCGAAGCGACCGGACTCATGGCCCACAACTGGGGCTTTGCCATTTTCCTGCTCGGCGTCGCCGGCCTCTGTGCCTTCATGCTCGGTGTATCCAGCCTGCTCGGGTCAAAAGCCTGGGGACGCAGCAAAAACGAACCGTTCGAGTCCGGCATGCTACCCACCGGTAGCGCCCGCTTGCGGCTCTCCGCCAAATTCTATCTGGTCGCGATGCTGTTCGTGATCTTCGATATCGAAGCCCTCTTTCTCTTTGCATGGTCTGTGTCGGTACGCGAAAGCGGCTGGGCCGGATTCGTCGAAGCACTCGTTTTCATAGCAATTCTGTTGGCAGGTCTTGTCTACCTTTACCGAGTGGGGGCGCTTGATTGGGCTCCGCAAGCTCGTCATAAGCGGCAGGCGAAGCTGAAACAATGAGGCTTTGGCAATGCAATACAATCTCACCCGAATCGACCCGGATGCTCCTAACGAGCAGTACCCGATTGGCCAACGGGAAACCGTTTCCGATCCGTTAGAAGATCAAGTCCACAAGAACATCTTCATGGGCAAGCTGGAAGACGTGCTGAACGGCGCGGTCAACTGGGGGCGCAAGAACTCCCTGTGGCCGTACAACTTCGGCTTGTCCTGCTGCTACGTGGAAATGACCACCGCCTTCACGGCGCCCCACGACATCGCCCGCTTCGGCGCCGAGGTTATCCGGGCATCGCCGCGCCAGGCGGATTTCATGGTTATTGCCGGCACCTGCTTCGTCAAGATGGCGCCGATCATCCAGCGTCTCTACGAGCAAATGCTCGAGCCCAAGTGGGTCATCTCCATGGGTTCGTGCGCCAACTCCGGCGGCATGTACGACATCTACTCCGTGGTCCAGGGGGTGGACAAGTTCCTGCCCGTGGACGTCTACGTGCCTGGCTGCCCGCCCCGTCCCGAGGCATTCCTGCAAGGCTTGATGCTGCTGCAGGAATCGATTGGCCAGGAGCGTCGCCCACTTTCCTGGGTCGTCGGTGATCAAGGCGTGTACCGCGCCGAGATGCCGTCGCAAAAGGAACAGCGCCGCGAACAGCGTATTCAGGTCACCAACCTGCGCAGCCCCGACGAAGTCTGATCCAGATCCGCTCTGTATTAAAGAAACGAGAAGCTGGCTTCATTCTTTACGTTGACCGAAAGCGATAAGAAACCATGACTACAGGCAGTGCTCTGTACATCCCGCCTTACAAGGCTGACGACCAGGATGTGGTCGTCGAACTGAACAACCGTTTCGGCCCCGAGGCCTTTACCGCCCAGGCCACCCGCACCGGCATGCCGGTGCTGTGGGTGACCCGGGCCAAGCTCGTCGAAGTCCTGACCTTCCTGCGCAACCTGCCCAAGCCGTACGTCATGCTCTATGACCTGCACGGCGTGGACGAGCGTCTGCGCACCAAGCGCCAGGGCCTGCCGAGCGCCGATTTCAGCGTCTTCTATCACCTGCTCTCGATCGAGCGTAATAGTGACGTAATGATCAAGGTCGCCTTGTCCGAGAGCGACCTCAGCTTGCCGAGCGTCACCGGCATCTGGCCGAACGCCAACTGGAACGAACGTGAAGTCTGGGACATGTTCGGCATCGACTTCACAGGTCACCCGCACCTGTCGCGCATCATGATGCCGCCGACCTGGGAAGGTCACCCGCTGCGCAAGGACTACCCGGCCCGCGCCACCGAATTCGATCCGTACAGCCTGACCCTGGCCAAGCAGCAGCTCGAGGAAGAGGCCGCGCGCTTCCGTCCGGAAGATTGGGGCATGAAGCGTTCCGGCAGCAACGAGGACTACATGTTCCTCAACCTGGGTCCGAACCACCCTTCGGCCCACGGTGCCTTCCGTATCGTCCTGCAGCTGGACGGCGAAGAGATCGTCGACTGCGTCCCGGACATCGGCTACCACCACCGCGGTGCCGAGAAAATGGCCGAGCGCCAGTCCTGGCACAGCTTCATCCCCTACACCGACCGTATCGACTACCTCGGCGGGGTGATGAACAACCTGCCGTACGTGCTCGCGGTCGAGAAGCTGGCCGGCATCAAGGTGCCGGACCGGGTCGACACCATCCGCATCATGCTGGCCGAGTTCTTCCGGATCACCAGCCACCTGCTGTTCCTGGGTACCTATATCCAGGACGTCGGCGCCATGACCCCGGTGTTCTTCACCTTCACCGACCGCCAGCGCGCCTACAAGGTGATCGAGGCCATCACCGGCTTCCGCCTGCACCCGGCCTGGTACCGCATCGGCGGCGTCGCCCACGACCTGCCGCGCGGCTGGGACAAGCTGGTCAAGGAGTTCGTCGACTGGCTGCCCAAGCGCCTCGACGAGTACACCAAGGCCGCCCTGCAGAACAGCATTCTCAGGGGCCGGACCATCGGTGTCGCCGCCTACAACACCAAGGAAGCCCTGGAATGGGGCGTCACCGGTTCCGGCCTGCGTTCCACCGGTTGCGATTTCGACCTGCGCAAGGCCCGTCCGTACTCCGGCTACGAGAACTTCGAGTTCGAAGTCCCGCTGGCGGCCAACGGCGACGCCTATGACCGCTGCATGGTTCGCGTCGAAGAAATGCGCCAGAGCATCAAGATCATCGACCAGTGCCTGCGCAACATGCCGGAAGGCCCGTACAAGGCGGACCACCCGCTGACCACGCCGCCGCCGAAAGAGCGCACACTGCAGCACATCGAGACCCTGATCACGCACTTCCTGCAAGTTTCGTGGGGCCCGGTCATGCCGGCCAACGAATCCTTCCAGATGATCGAAGCGACCAAGGGCATCAACAGTTATTACCTGACGAGCGACGGCGGCACCATGAGCTACCGTACCCGGATCCGCACCCCGAGCTTCCCGCACCTGCAACAGATCCCTTCGGTGATCCGAGGCAGCATGGTCGCGGACTTGATCGCGTACCTGGGTAGTATCGACTTCGTTATGGCCGACGTGGACCGCTAAGCATGAACAGCCCGCTTATCCAGACAGACCGTTTCGCCCTGAGCGAAACCGAGCGCTCGGCCATCGAGCACGAGCTGCATCACTACGAAGACCCGCGCGCGGCGTCCATCGAAGCCCTGAAGATCGTCCAGAAGGAACGTGGCTGGGTGCCTGACGGCGCGCTCTACGCCATCGGCGAGATCCTCGGCATTCCGGCCAGCGACGTCGAAGGCGTTGCGACCTTCTACAGCCAGATCTTCCGCCAGCCGGTGGGTCGTCACATCATTCGCGTCTGCGACAGCATGGTCTGCTACATCGGCGGCCACGAGTCGGTGGTCGGCGAAATCCAGAGCAAGCTCGGCATCGGCCTGGGTCAGACCACCGCCGACGGTCGCTTCACCCTGCTGCCCGTCTGCTGCCTCGGCAACTGCGACAAGGCCCCGGCGCTGATGATCGATGACGACACCTTCGGCGACGTCCAGCCGGCCGGCGTTGCCAAACTGCTGGAGGGCTACGTATGACCCTGACTTCCTTCGGCCCTGCCAACCGCATCGCGCGCTCGGCGGAAACCCATCCGCTGACCTGGCGCCTGCGTGACGACGCCGAGCCCGTGTGGCTCGACGAGTACCAGGCCAAGAACGGCTATGCCGCCGCCCGCAAGGCGTTCGCCGACATGGCCGCGGACGATATCGTCCAGACCGTGAAGGACTCCGGCCTCAAGGGTCGCGGCGGTGCAGGCTTCCCCACCGGGGTGAAGTGGGGCCTGATGCCCAAAGACGAATCCATGAACATCCGCTACCTGCTGTGCAACGCGGATGAAATGGAGCCCAACACCTGGAAAGACCGCATGCTGATGGAGCAACTGCCCCATCAACTGATCGAAGGCATGCTGATCAGCGCCCGCGCGCTGAAAACCTACCGTGGCTACATCTTCCTGCGCGGCGAATACGTCACCGCCGCCAAGCACCTCAACCGTGCGGTGGAAGAAGCCAAGGCAGCGGGCCTGCTGGGCAAGAACATCCTCGGCAGCGGCTTCGACTTCGAGCTGTTCGTCCACACCGGCGCCGGGCGTTATATCTGCGGTGAAGAAACCGCTCTGATCAACTCCCTCGAAGGCCGCCGCGCCAACCCGCGCTCCAAGCCGCCCTTCCCCGCCGCCGTCGGCGTCTGGGGCAAGCCGACCTGCGTGAACAACGTCGAGACCCTGTGCAACGTGCCGGCGATCATCGGCAACGGCGTCGACTGGTACAAAGCCCTCGCCCGCGAAGGCAGCGAAGACCACGGCACCAAGCTGATGGGCTTCTCCGGCAAGGTGAAGAATCCCGGCCTGTGGGAACTGCCGTTCGGCATCACCGCTCGCGAGCTGTTCGAAGACTACGCCGGCGGCATGCGCGATGGCTTCAAGCTCAAGTGCTGGCAGCCAGGCGGCGCCGGTACCGGCTTCCTCCTGCCGGAGCACCTGGACGCGCAAATGTACGCCGGTGGCATCGGCAAGGTCGGCACCCGTATGGGTACGGGCCTGGCCATGGCGGTGGACGACAGCGTCAACATGGTCTCGCTGCTGCGCAACATGGAAGAGTTCTTCGCCCGTGAGTCGTGCGGTTTCTGCACCCCTTGCCGCGATGGCCTGCCGTGGAGCGTCAAGCTGCTGCGCGCGCTGGAAAACGGCGAAGGCCAGGCCGGCGACATCGAGACCCTGCTGGGTCTGGTCGGTTTCCTCGGCCCGGGCAAGACCTTCTGTGCCCACGCACCGGGTGCCGTCGAGCCACTGGGCAGCGCCATCAAGTATTTCCGTCCGGAGTTCGAGGCCGGCATCGCACCCAAAAGTGCTGCCGTCCCGCCTTTGGCACGGCCGATCGTAGTCGGCGCATAACGTATCGAAAGGGAGGGCGGTCCGTGCCGCCCTCTTGCTCGCCTGAAGACGCACTTTCGATGCGCCAGGCGAGGACCAGGATTCCATTAGCCACGCCCGCAGACGCGGGCCAACGAAGAACTTTGAACCATGGCCACTATCCACGTAGACGGCAAAGCGCTCGAAGTCGATGGGGCAGACAACCTGTTACAGGCTTGTCTGTCGCTAGGCCTCGACATCCCTTATTTCTGCTGGCACCCCGCGCTCGGTAGCGTCGGTGCCTGTCGCCAGTGCGCGGTCAAGCAGTACAACGACGAGAACGACACCCGTGGTCGCATCGTCATGTCCTGCATGACCCCGGCCTCCGACGGCACCTGGATCTCCATCGATGACGAGGAGTCCAAGGCGTTCCGCGCCAGCGTCGTCGAATGGCTGATGACCAACCACCCGCACGACTGCCCGGTCTGCGAGGAAGGCGGTCACTGCCACCTGCAAGACATGACCGTGATGACCGGCCACAACGAGCGCCGTTATCGCTTCACCAAGCGGACCCACCAGAACCAGGAGCTCGGCCCGTTCATCGCCCACGAGATGAACCGCTGCATCGCCTGCTATCGCTGCGTGCGCTTCTATAAGGACTACGCCGGCGGTACTGACCTCGGCGTGTTCGGTGCCCACGACAACGTGTACTTCGGTCGCGTCGAAGACGGCACCCTGGAAAGCGAATTCTCCGGCAACCTCACCGAGGTCTGCCCGACCGGTGTGTTCACCGACAAGACCCACTCCGAGCGCTACAACCGCAAGTGGGACATGCAGTTCTCGCCGAGCATCTGCCATGGCTGCTCCAGCGGTTGCAACATCAGCCCGGGCGAGCGCTACGGCGAACTGCGCCGGATCGAAAACCGCTACAACGGTTCGGTGAACCAGTACTTCCTCTGCGACCGTGGCCGTTTCGGCTATGGCTACGTCAACCGCGAGGACCGTCCACGTCAGCCGCTGCTGGCCAATGGCGCCAAGTTGAGCCTGGACGAAGCGCTGGATAAAGCCGCCGAGCTGCTGCGCGGTCGCAACATCGTTGGTATCGGTTCGCCCCGCGCCAGCCTGGAAAGCAACCACGCGCTGCGCGAGCTGGTCGGTGCCGAGCACTTCTACTCGGGTATCGAAGCGGCTGAGCTGGAGCGTATCCGCCTGGTCCTGCAAGTCCTCAAGGACAGCCCGCTGCCGGTGCCGAACATGCGCGAGGTCGAGGACCACGACGCCGTGTTCGTCCTCGGTGAAGACCTGACCCAGACCGCCGCCCGCATGGCCCTGGCCCTGCGCCAGTCGGTCAAGGGCAAGGCCGAGGACATGGCCGACGCCATGCGCGTCCAGCCTTGGCTCGACGCCGCGGTAAAAAACATCGGCCAGCACGCGCTGAACCCGCTGTTCATCGCCAGCCTCGCTGAAACCAAGCTCGACGACATCGCCGAAGAGTGCGTGCACGCCGCGCCCGACGACCTGGCCCGCCTCGGTTTCGCCGTGGCTCATGCCCTCGACGCCAGCGCACCGGCCGTCGAAGGCCTGGACGCCGAAGCCCTGGAACTGGCCCAGCGTATCGCCAATGCCCTGCTCGCGGCCAAGCGCCCACTGATCATCGCCGGTACCTCCCTGGGTTCCAAGGCGCTGATCGAAGCGGCGGCCAACATTGCCAAGGCCTTGAAGCTGCGCGAGAAGAACGGCTCCATCAGCCTGATCGTGCCGGAAGCCAACAGCCTCGGCCTGGCCATGTTCGGCGGCGAGTCGGTGGACGCTGCCCTGCAAGCGGTGATCGACGGCAAGGCCGACGCCATCGTCGTGCTGGAAAACGATCTGTACACCCGCACCGACAAAGCCAAGGTCGACGCCGCACTGAACGCCGCGAAAGTGCTGATCGTCGCCGACCACCAGAAAACCGCCACCAGCGACCGCGCCCAGCTGGTTCTGCCGGCTGCCAGCTTCGCTGAAGGCGACGGCACCCTGGTCAGCCAGGAAGGCCGCGCCCAGCGCTTCTTCCAGGTCTTCGATCCGAAGTACCTCGATGCCAGCATCCTGGTTCACGAAGGCTGGCGCTGGCTGCATGCCCTGCGCGCGACCCTGCTGAACCAGCCGATCGACTGGACCCAGCTGGACCACGTCACCGCGGCCTGCGCTTCCAGCACTCCGCAACTGGCCCGCATCGTCGACGCCGCACCGTCCGCCGCGTTCCGCATCAAGGGCATGAAACTGGCCCGCGAACCGCTGCGTTACTCCGGCCGTACCGCCATGCGCGCCAACATCAGCGTGCACGAACCGCGTACCTCCCAGGACGTCGACACCGCGTTCGCCTTCTCCATGGAAGGTTACTCGGGCTCCGCCGAACCGCGTCAGCAGGTGCCATTCGCCTGGTCGCCGGGCTGGAACTCGCCGCAAGCCTGGAACAAGTTCCAGGACGAAGTCGGTGGCCATATCCGTGCCGGCGACCCGGGCACCCGCCTGATCGAAAGCCAGGGCGACTCGCTGAACTGGTTCGCCAGTGTGCCGCGCGCCTTCAACCCGGCCCAGGGCACCTGGCAAGCCGTGCCGTTCTTCCACCTGTTCGGCAGCGAAGAGAACTCTTCCAGGGCCGCGCCGGTACAAGAGCGCATCCCGGCAGCCTACGTGTCGCTGGCCAAGTCCGAAGCCGATCGCCTGGGCGTCAACGACGGTGCCCTGCTCAGCTTGAACGTAGCCGGTACCACCCTGCGTCTGCCGCTGCGAATCAACGACGAGCTGGGCGCTGGCCTGGTGGCCTTGCCGGCCGGCCTGGCGGGCATTCCCCCGGCGTTTTTCGGTAAATCCGTTGACGGCCTGCAGGAGGCAGCTCAATGACCTGGTTCACCCCTGAAGTGATCGACGTGATCCTCTCGGTCGTCAAGGCCATCGTGGTGCTGCTGGCCGTCGTGGTCTGCGGCGCCTTGCTGAGCTTCGTCGAACGTCGCCTGCTGGGCTGGTGGCAGGACCGCTACGGTCCGAACCGCGTCGGCCCGTTCGGCATGTTCCAGATCGCCGCCGACATGCTGAAGATGTTCTTCAAGGAAGACTGGACGCCACCGTTCGCCGACAAGGTGATCTTCACCCTGGCACCGGTGGTGGCCATGAGCGCCCTGCTGATCGCCTTCTCGATCATCCCGATCACCCCGACCTGGGGTGTCGCGGACCTGAACATCGGCCTGCTGTTCTTCTTCGCCATGGCCGGTCTGTCGGTGTACGCGGTGCTGTTCGCCGGTTGGTCGAGCGCCAACAAGTACGCCCTGCTGGGCAGCTTGCGCGCCTCGGCGCAGACCGTGTCCTATGAAGTGTTCATGGGCCTGTCGCTGATGGGCATCGTGGTCCAGGTCGGCTCGTTCAACATGCGCGACATCGTCGACTACCAGGCCCAGCACCTGTGGTTCGTGATTCCGCAGATCTTCGGCTTCCTGACCTTCTTCATCGCCGGCGTGGCCGTGACTCACCGTCACCCCTTCGACCAGCCGGAAGCGGAACAGGAACTGGCCGACGGTTACCACATTGAATATGCCGGCATGAAATGGGGCATGTTCTTCGTCGGCGAGTACATCGGCATCATCCTGATCTCGGCCTTGCTGGTCACCCTGTTCTTCGGTGGCTGGCACGGTCCGTTCGGCATCCTGCCGCAACTGTCGTTCATCTGGTTCGCCCTGAAGACCGCGTTCTTCATCATGATGTTCATCCTGCTGCGCGCCTCCATCCCGCGCCCACGGTATGACCAGGTGATGGACTTCAGCTGGAAATTCTGCCTGCCGCTGACCCTGATCAACATGCTGGTGACCGCTGCGATTGTGTTGTTGAACACGCCTGCGGGCGCGGTTCAGTGAGGATTTGACCCATGTTCAAATATATTGGCGACATCGTTAAGGGTACCGGTACCCAGCTGCGAAGCCTGGTGATGATTTTCGGCCACGGCTTCCGCAAGCGCGACACCCTGCAATACCCGGAAGAGGCGGTGTACCTGCCGCCACGTTATCGCGGTCGCATCGTGCTGACCCGCGACCCCGACGGCGAAGAGCGCTGTGTAGCCTGCAACCTGTGCGCCGTGGCGTGCCCGGTGGGCTGCATCTCGCTGCAGAAAGCCGAGACCGACGACGGTCGTTGGTACCCGGAGTTCTTCCGCATCAACTTCTCGCGTTGCATTTTCTGCGGCCTCTGCGAGGAAGCCTGCCCGACCACCGCGATCCAGCTGACACCGGATTTCGAGATGGGCGAGTTCAAACGTCAGGACCTGGTGTACGAGAAAGAAGATCTGCTGATCTCCGGCCCCGGCAAGAACCCTGATTACAACTTCTATCGTGTTGCAGGTATGGCGGTTGCCGGGAAGCCGAAAGGCTCTGCCCAGAACGAAGCCGAGCCGATCAACGTGAAGAGCTTGCTGCCTTAAGGAAGAACGATGGAATTCGCTTTCTATTTCGCATCGGGTGTCGCTGTTCTGGCCACGCTGCGCGTGATCACCAACACCAACCCTGTGCACGCCCTGCTCTACCTGATTATCTCGCTGCTCTCCGTGGCGATGACGTTCTTCAGCCTCGGTGCACCCTTTGCCGGCGCCCTGGAAGTGATCGCCTACGCCGGTGCCATCATGGTGCTGTTCGTGTTCGTGGTGATGATGCTGAACCTGGGTCCGACCTCGGTGCTGCAAGAGCGCGACTGGCTCAAGCCCGGGATCTGGATCGGGCCGGTGATCCTCTCCGCCCTGCTGCTGGCCGAACTGCTGTACGTGCTGTTCAGCCACGGCAACGGCGGCGCGATCGGTCAAACCACCGTGGGCCCCAAGACCGTGGGCATCAGCCTGTTCGGTCCGTACCTGCTGGTGGTCGAACTTGCCTCGATGCTGCTGCTCGCCGCAGCCATCACGGCATTCCACTTGGGCCGCAACGAGGCGAAGGAGTAACTCATGCCTGCTATCCCTTTGGAACATGGCCTGGCTGTCGCCGGCATCCTGTTCTGCCTCGGCCTGATCGGCCTGATGGTCCGCCGCAACATCCTCTTCGTGCTGATGAGCCTGGAAGTGATGATGAACGCCGCCGCACTGGCCTTCATCGTCGCGGGCGCACGCTGGGCGCAACCGGATGGACAGGTCATGTTCATCCTGGTGATCAGCCTGGCAGCCGCCGAGGCCAGTATCGGCCTGGCGATCCTGCTGCAGCTGTATCGCCGCTTCCACACGCTCGATATCGACGCTGCCAGTGAGATGCGCGGATGAACATGATCTTTCTGACTTTCGTATTCCCCCTGATCGGTTTCCTGCTGCTGGCGTTCTCCCGTGGACGCCTCTCGGAAAACGGCTCGGCCCTGATCGGGGTCGGCTCCGTCGGCCTGTCGGCCATCGTCGCCGCCTACCTGATCTGGCAATTCAACGTCGCACCGCCCGAGGGCGGCCACTACACCCTGGTGCTGTGGCAGTGGATGTCGGTGGAGGGCTTCGCCCCCAACTTCGCCCTGTACGTCGACGGCCTGTCGATCACCATGCTCGGCGTGGTGGTCGGCGTGGGTTTCCTGATCCACCTGTTCGCCTCCTGGTACATGCGCGGTGAAGACGGTTACTCGCGCTTCTTCGCCTACACCAACCTGTTTATCGCCAGCATGCTGTTCCTGGTACTGGCCGATAACCTGTTGTTCGTGTACTTCGGCTGGGAAGGCGTGGGCCTGTGCTCCTACCTGTTGATCGGTTTCTACTACGGCAACCGCAACAACGGTAACGCCGCCCTCAAGGCCTTTATCGTCACCCGCGTCGGCGACGTGTTCATGGCCATCGGCCTGTTCATCCTGTTCACGCAGCTGGGCACGCTGAATATCCAGGAACTGCTGGTCAAGGCGCCCGAGCACTTCAAGGTCGGCGACTTCTGGATCGTCCTGGCGACCCTGATGCTGCTGGGCGGCGCGGTCGGTAAGTCCGCGCAGCTGCCGCTGCAGACCTGGCTGGCGGACGCCATGGCCGGTCCTACCCCGGTTTCGGCACTGATCCACGCCGCGACCATGGTGACCGCCGGTGTCTACCTGATCGCCCGTACCCACGGCCTGTTCGCCCTGGCGCCGGAGATCCTGCACCTGGTCGGCATCGTCGGTGGCGTGACCCTGGTCCTGGCCGGCTTCGCCGCCCTGGTCCAGACCGACATCAAGCGGATCCTCGCCTACTCGACCATGAGCCAGATCGGCTACATGTTCCTGGCCCTGGGCGTCGGTGCCTGGGAAGGCGCGATCTTCCACCTGATGACCCACGCCTTCTTCAAGGCCCTGCTGTTCCTTGCCTCCGGTGCGGTGATCGTGGCCTGCCACCACGAGCAGAACATCTTCAAGATGGGCGGCCTGTGGAAGAAACTGCCATTGGCCTACGCCAGCTTCATCGTCGGTGGCGCCGCCCTGGCCGCCCTGCCGATCGTGACCGCCGGTTTCTACTCCAAGGACGAAATCCTCTGGGAAGCCTTCGCCAGCGGTAACCAGAATCTGCTCTATGCAGGTCTGGTGGGCGCGTTCATGACCTCGCTGTACACCTTCCGCCTGATCTTCATCACCTTCCACGGTGAAGCCAAGACCGAAGCCCACGCCGGCCACGGGATTACCCATTGGCTGCCGCTGAGCGTGCTGATCGTGCTGTCGACCTTCATCGGTGCCTGGATTCATCCGCCACTGGCGGGCGTCCTGCCGGAAAGCGCCGGTCATGCCGGCGGCGAAGCCAAGCACAGCCTGGAAATCGCCTCGGGTGCCATCGCCCTGGCCGGTATCCTGCTGGCGGCCGTGCTGTTCCTCGGCAAGCGTCGCTTCGCCACCGCGGTCGCCAACAGCGGCATCGGTCGTGTCCTGTCGGCCTGGTGGTTCGCCGCCTGGGGCTTCGACTGGATCTACGACAAGCTGTTCGTCAAGCCGTACCTGGCGATCATCCATATGCTGCGCAAAGACCCGCTCGACCAGACCATCGGCCTGATCCCGCGTATGGCCAAAGGCGGCAACACCGCCCTGAGCCGCACCCAGACCGGTCAACTGCGTTGGTATGCCGCGTCGCTCGCCGCCGGTGCAGTCGTGGTGCTGGGCGCCATCGTGCTGGTAGCGGTCTGACTATGAACCTTGCGACATTGCGAAAGGAATTGAGCCCGTCATGATTCTGCCTTGGCTAATCCTGATCCCCTTTATCGGCGGCCTGCTGTGCTGGCTGGGTGAGCGCTTCGGCGCCACCCTCCCCCGCTGGATTGCGCTGCTGACCATGTCCCTCGAACTCGCCCTCGGCCTCTGGCTGTGGGCCCACGGGGAATTCCACCTGGCACCGGCTCCCGGCGCCGATCCGACCTGGGCGATCGAGTTCAAGCAGGTCTGGATCCAGCGCTTCGGCATCAACGTGCACCTGGCCCTCGACGGCCTGTCGCTGCTGATGGTCCTGCTGACCGGCCTGCTGGGCGTCCTCTCGGTGCTCTGCTCGTGGAAAGAGATCCAGCGTCGGGTGGGCTTCTTCCACCTGAACCTGATGTGGATCCTGGGCGGTGTCGTCGGCGTGTTCCTGGCCCTCGACCTGTTCATGTTCTTCTTCTTCTGGGAAATGATGCTGGTGCCGATGTACTTCCTCATCGCGCTCTGGGGTCACAGTTCTTCGGACGGCAAGAAAACCCGGATCTACGCGGCGACCAAGTTCTTCATCTTCACCCAGGCTTCCGGCCTGATCATGTTGGTGGCGATCCTCGGTCTGGTCCTGGTCCACTTCAACAGCACCGGCGTGATCAGCTTCAACTACGCCGACCTGTTGAAAACCAAGATGTCGCTGAGCACCGAGTACATCCTGATGGCCGGCTTCTTCATCGCCTTCGCGGTGAAACTGCCGGTGGTGCCGTTCCACTCCTGGCTGCCGGATGCCCACGCCCAGGCGCCGACCGCCGGTTCCGTGGACCTGGCCGGTATCTTGCTGAAAACCGCGGCCTACGGTCTGCTGCGTTTCGCCCTGCCGCTGTTCCCGAATGCTTCGGCGGCGTTCGCGCCGTTTGCCATGACCCTGGGTCTGATCGGGATTTTCTACGGCGCGTTCCTGGCCTTCGCACAAACCGACATCAAGCGCCTGATCGCCTTCTCCAGCGTTTCGCACATGGGCTTCGTGCTGATCGGGATCTACTCCGGCAGCCAGCAGGCCCTGCAAGGCGCGGTGATCCAGATGCTGGCCCACGGCCTGTCGGCGGCGGCACTCTTTATCCTCAGCGGCCAGCTCTACGAGCGTACCCATACCCGCGACATGCGTGAGATGGGTGGCCTGTGGTCGAAGATCGCCTACCTGCCGGCCATCAGCCTGTTCTTCGCCACCGCGTCGCTGGGCCTGCCGGGCACCGGTAACTTCGTCGGCGAGTTCCTGATCCTGATCGGTACCTTCGCCGCGGCACCGTGGGTCATCGCGATTGCCACGTCGGGCCTGGTGTTCGGTTCGGTCTACTCGCTGATCATGATTCACCGTGCCTACTTCGGCCCGTCCAAATCCGATGCCGTGCTGCATGGCATGGATGGTCGCGAACTGATCATGGTGCTGGGACTGGCGGTGCTGCTGATTTACCTCGGCGTCTACCCGCAACCGTTCCTCGATACCTCCGCCGCCACCATGCATGGCGTGCAGCAGTGGTTCGGCACCGCCTTCACTCAACTCGCTTCGGCCCGGTAAGAGCGCTATGGACCTGACGACTCAACACTTTATTGCGCTTGCTCCGCTGCTGATCACCAGCCTCACCGCTGTCGTGGTGATGCTGGCGATCGCCTGGCGCCGCAACCATTCACAGACCTTCCTACTCTCGGTGGCCGGTCTCAACCTGGCCCTGCTGTCGATTCTGCCGGCGCTGAAAGTCTCGCCACTGGCGGTGACGGCGCTGATCCAGATCGACGACTTCTCCTGCCTGTACATGGCGTTGATCCTGGTCGCCACCCTGGCGTGCGTCACCCTCGCCCATGCCTACCTGGGCGATGGCGGCGACGGCTACCCGGGCAACCGTGAAGAACTCTACCTGCTGATCCTGACCGCCGCCGCCGGCGGCATGGTCCTGGTCAGCGCGCAGCACCTGGCCAGCCTGTTCATCGGCCTGGAGCTGCTCTCGGTACCGGTCTACGGCCTGGTGGCCTACGCCTTCTTCAACAAGCGTTCGCTGGAAGCCGGCATCAAGTACATGGTGCTGTCGGCCGCCGGTTCCGCCTTCCTGTTGTTCGGCATGGCCCTGCTCTACGCCGAAGCCGGCACCCTGAGCTTCAGCGGTATCGGCCAGGCCCTTGCGGCCACCGGCCTGCCAAGCCCGATTGCCCAGCTGGGCCTGGGCATGATGCTGGTGGGCCTGGCGTTCAAGCTGTCGCTGGTGCCGTTCCACCTCTGGACCCCGGACGTGTACGAAGGCGCCCCGGCGCCGGTGGCGGCTTTCCTGGCCACCGCCAGCAAGGTCGCGGTCTTCGCCGTGATGATCCGCCTGTTCCAGCTCTCGCCGGTGGCCAGCAGTGGCGTACTGAGCAATGTGCTGGCAGTGATCGCCATCGCCTCGATCCTGATGGGCAACCTGCTGGCGCTGACCCAGAACAACCTCAAGCGTCTGCTGGGTTACTCGTCCATCGCCCACTTCGGCTACCTGCTGATCGCCCTGGTGGCGAGCAAGGGCCTGGCCATGGAAGCCATGGGCGTGTACCTGGTCACCTACGTGATCACCAGCCTCGGCGCCTTCGGTGTGATCACCCTGATGTCCTCGCCTTACAAGGGCCGTGACGCGGACGCCTTGTACGAGTACCGCGGCCTGTTCTGGCGCCGTCCGTACCTGACCGCCGTACTGACCGTGATGATGCTGTCCCTGGCCGGTATCCCGCTGACCGCCGGCTTCATCGGCAAGTTCTACATCATCGCGACCGGTGTCGAGTCGCAACACTGGTGGCTGATCGGTTCGCTGGTACTGGGCAGTGCCATCGGCGTGTTCTACTACCTGCGTGTGATGGTCACCCTGTACCTGGTCGAACCGAACCTGCGTCGTGTCGATGCCCAGCTGCACTGGGAACAGCGTGCTGGCGGCGTGATGCTGCTGGCGATCGCGGTACTGGCCTTCTTCCTCGGCCTGTACCCGCAACCGCTGCTGGAACTGGTGCAACACGCGGTACTGGCAAGCTAAGCAGCCGCCCGTTGTACCCGACACCCCGCCCGAGGCAACTCCGGCGGGGTGTTTTGTTTCTGGCATAGACCCAGGTCAATATCGCGCAAGATCGGATGCCTTAGCCTCGCGACCTTTTGCGAACGATCCGACCATGCCCCTCCCCTCCCCCGAACTGCTGGCGCCCGCCGGCACCCTGAAAAACATGCGCTACGCCTTCGCCTACGGCGCCGATGCGGTCTACGCCGGCCAGCCGCGCTACAGCCTGCGGGTGCGCAACAACGAGTTCGACCACGTCAACCTGGCCCTCGGCATTCGCGAAGCCCAGGCCCAGGGCAAGCGCTTCTACGTGGTGGTGAACATCGCCCCGCACAATGCCAAGCTCAAGACCTTTCTCAAGGACCTGGCACCGGTGATCGCCATGGCCCCGGACGCGCTGATCATGTCCGACCCCGGCTTGATCATGCTGGTGCGCGAGCATTTCCCGCAGATGCCGATTCACCTGTCGGTGCAGGCCAATACGGTGAACTGGGCCAGCGTGCGGTTCTGGCAGCAACTGGGCTTGAGCCGGATCATCCTCTCCCGGGAGCTGTCCCTGGAGGAGATCGGCGAAATCCGCGAGCAGGTGCCGGACATGGAGCTGGAGGTGTTCGTCCACGGCGCGCTGTGCATGGCCTACTCCGGGCGCTGCCTGCTCTCCGGCTACTTGAACCGCCGCGACGCCAACCAGGGCAGTTGCACCAATGCCTGCCGCTGGCAGTACAAGGCACAGCCGGCGGCGGAAAACCTGTTGGGCGAGATTGTCCAGGCGTTCGACCCCGTCGAGCCGACCCTGGGCCTGGGCGCGCCGACCGACCAGGTGTTCCTGCTCCAGGAGTCCCAGCGACCGGACGAGTCGATGCCGGCCTTCGAAGACGAGCACGGCACCTACATCATGAACGCCAAGGACCTGCGCGCCGTGCAGCATGTCGAGCGTCTGACCCGCATGGGCGTGCATTCGCTGAAGATCGAAGGCCGGACCAAATCGCATTTCTACTGTGCGCGAACGACCCAGGTCTATCGCCGGGCCATTGACGATGCAGTGGCCGGGCGAGCGTTCGACCGCAACCTGATGCATGACCTCGAATCATTGGCCCAGCGCGGTTACACCGAAGGTTTCCTGCGTCGACATGTGCATGACGAGTATCAGAACTATCAGCACGGCAGTTCGGTCTCGGAACGCCAGCAGTTTGTCGGCGAACTGACCGGCGAACGTCGCGAGGGACTGGCGCAGGTCAAGGTGAAGAACCGCTTCGGGGTTGGCGATCATCTGGAGCTGATGACCCCGGGGGGTAATCTGCATTTTGATCTGGATGAGCTGCGCAATGAGCGCGGCGAGCGGATCGAGGTGGCGCCCGGGGATGGGCACACGGTGTACCTGCCGGTTCCGGATGAGCTGGAGTTGCGGTTTGGGTTGTTGATGCGGGATCTGGTGGAGGCCTCATAGGCATCGGGCGCCTGGGCGGGCGCTATCGCCAGCAAGCCGGCTCCCACAATGTCCGCGTCGTACCTGGGTCTTGTGTACGACCGAAAAACCTGTGGGAGCCGGCTTGCCGGCGATGCTTTTAGATCCGGAACTGTCCCACCTGCTTGCCCAGGCGCTGCCCCAGTTCCGCCAGGCTGCGGGAGGTCTGGGCACCCCGTTGGGTTTCGTCGGCCACGCTGTCCACTGCCGTGGCGATCTGGTGCACGCTGCGGTTGATCTCTTCGGCCACCGCGGTCTGCTCCTCGGCGGCGCTGGCGATCTGCGCGTTCATCGTGTTGATGGTGCCGATCAGCTGCGCCATGGTATCCAGCGACGCACCGGCCTCGTTGGCCCGGTCCGAGGTGCCGTCGCCAGCCTCGCTGGAACGGCGCATGGCCTCAACCGCCACCTGCGTGCCCTGTTGCAGACGGTCGATCATGCCCTGGATTTCCTGGGTACTCTGCTGGGTCCGGCTGGCCAGCGCCCGTACTTCATCGGCCACCACCGCGAAACCACGCCCGGCCTCACCCGCCCGCGCCGCCTCGATGGCGGCGTTGAGCGCCAGCAGGTTGGTCTGCTCGGCGATGGAACGAATCACCCCCAGCACGCTGACGATCGAAGTCACGTCCTGCTGCAGGCTGTCCAGGGAGGTGCCGCTGTGGCGAATGTCCTGCACCAGCGCATGGATCTGCTGGATGCTGCCATCGACCACCCGC
This sequence comes from Pseudomonas batumici, assembly GCF_000820515.1. Classification (GTDB taxonomy): domain Bacteria; phylum Pseudomonadota; class Gammaproteobacteria; order Pseudomonadales; family Pseudomonadaceae; genus Aquipseudomonas; species Aquipseudomonas batumici. The sequence continues at coordinate 156,287 of NZ_JXDG01000045.1, forward strand.
TTGGCGGTCTGGCCTTCGGCATCGGTCTGCTGCGCGGCAACCGCGGCACCTTGGGCGCTACGGGCCACTTCCTGGGCCGCCGAGGACATCTGGTTGATCGCCGTGGCCACCTGGTCGGTCTCGTGGCGCTGGCGCTCCATCGCCTGTTCCGAACGCTGGGCCTGATCACTGACCTGGGAAACCAGCGCGGTCAGTTGCGCGGTCATTTCAGTGATCTGCCGCACCAGGCCATGG
>NZ_JXDG01000046.1 GCF_000820515.1 Pseudomonas batumici
AAGCGGTTGAAGGAACCGGCCAACTGCCCCAGTTCGTCCTGGCTGGTGATCGCCAGGCGCCGCGTCAGATCCCCCTCCCCGGCCGCGATATCGTCCAGGCTGTGCTTCATCAATTGCAACGGACGCAAAATGGTATTGGCCATCAGGGCCCCGAGGACTGCGATCACCAACAGCACCACCAGGGCGATCCCGAAGATGCTCAGGATCACCCCTTCCATGCGCTGATGGACCTTGGCCTCCACCTCCGCGACCTGGGCGTCGATGCCATCGAGGTTGACGAAGGTACCGATGGCCATGTCCCACTTGGGCAGAAATTCGGTATAGGCGATCTTGGGTACCAGGACCTGCTCGTTGGTGGCCAGCGACGCGCTGTATCTCAGGTAATGGGTACCGTCCTTGGCGACCCGGACCAGCTCACGCGTGTAGTAGACGCCATTCGGGTCGCGGGCGTCGTTGAAGTTCTGGCCGACACCGCTGGGGTTGTCGCTCTTGAACACCCGCACGATCTGCGAGTCGGTGCCGAAAAAGTAACCGTCCTTGCCATACTTGATGCTCGACAGCAGTTTCACCGCCTGGGCCCGCGCCGCCATGTCGCCCGGGGCCGACGCATCGTAGAGCGGCTTGATCGCGGTCAGCGCCAGGTTGACGTAGTTCTGCAAGGTCACCTTGGCTTCCGAGAGCAGACGCTGACGGGTTTCCTCCACTTCATCCCGGGCCTGGTTCTGCAATATCCAAACCATGGTCAGGCTGATCACCAGGGCGCAGAGCAATACCGGCAGTACGGCGAGGGACACGACTTTGGTCTTCAGGCTCAGGCGCATGAGGGTTCTCTCTTATAGGGAAGACAGTCAACAGGTTAACGGCTTGGGACGGGCAAAATTGAGCTGAGAGGCTATTGATACACGCAAATGACGCACTGCGGATATCTGCCCATGACGGGTTGACGCTATTCTCCCTCCCCCCACACTCACGGCCAGCGTGGGACGGCCTCGCCCCGTTCAATAACCCTATGTTTTTCCAGTGAAATAGCCGTTCACCGAAAGACCTTGCTTATTTTTAATTGAACGATTAAACAAATAAAAAACCTCAAGCCGTCAACCTTTCGCCTTCTCTTGCCTCGATCAAGGATGTCACTTCATGCCGCTCAGACAACTTTCCATCCAGTGGAAAATCACCCTGCTCGCCGGACTCAGCCTGCTGGGCGTGGTGACCTTGCTGGTGGGGCTTTCCCTCTATCGGATGGAACACAGCTCGCAACTGGTGAAAGCCTCGAGCATGGAGATGCTCAATGAAGCGGCCCAGGCGCGGATCGAAGCCCAGGGCGAAGTGCAGGCGTTGATCATTCGTCGTCAGTTCATGGACGCCTACCAATACGGCAACGGCTTTGCCCGCCAGGTGCTGTTCCTGCGCGAACAGGCGGAAAAACGCTTTCTCGATGCCTTCGACCTGCGCGAGGACCTGACCCGCCAGGTGAAGTCCGCACTGCAAGCCAACCCGGACCTGCTCGGCCTGTCCCTGGTGTTCGAAGCCAATGCGCTGGACGGCAAGGATGAGCTGTTCGCCGGCCAGAAGGAGGTGGGCAGCAATGAAAAGGGCCGCTTCGCGCTCTACTGGTCGCAGCCAACCCCGGGCAAGCTGACCTCCATGCCGCTGCCGGAGAGCGACATGGCCGATACCAGCCGCGGCCCCAGCGGCGAACCGAACAACGCCTGGTTCACCTGCCCGCGCAGTACCCTCAAACCCTGCGTGATCGAACCCTACTTCTACCAGATCGATGGCCAGAACGTGCTGATGACCAGCATCGTCTTCCCGTTGATGGTCGAGGGCAAAGTGATTGCCTCGCTGTCGGTGGACATCAACCTCAACAGCCTGCAAGCGCTCAGCCAGCAGGCCAGCAAGAAGCTCTATGACGGCCAGACCAGCGTCAGCATCCTCAGCCCGGTCGGCCTGCTGGCCGGCTACAGTCCGGACGCGAGCCAGTTGAGCAAGCGCCTGGAGCAGGTCGATCCCGTCAACGGTGCCGCCCTGACCCACACACTGTCCACCCTGGGCGCGACACGCAGCGAGCGCGAACAGGACCGGTTGAAGATCCTCGCGCCGTTCCAGCCGATCCCCGGCGGCAAGTCCTGGGGCGTGCTGCTGGACATCCCGGAAAAGGTCCTGGTGGGACCGGCCGAGACACTCAAGGGCCAACTCGACGAGCGCAATGCCGCCGGTACCCTGGTCGAACTGAGCCTTGGCCTGCTGGCCGCGGTGGTCGGCCTGCTGCTGGTCTGGCTGATGGCCCGCAGCGTGACCCGGCCGATCCTGGGCGTGGCGCACATGCTCGAAGACATTGCCAGCGGCGAAGGTGACCTGACCCGCCGCCTGAACTATGCCAAGCGCGACGAACTGGGCCAGTTGGCCGGCTGGTTCAACCGTTTCCTCGACAAACTGCAACCGGTGATCGCCGAGGTCAAGCGCTCGGTCCAGGATGCTCGCGGGACCGCCGACCAGTCCGCCGCCATCGCCAGCCAGACCAGCGCCGGTATGGAGCAGCAGTATCGTCAGGTCGACCAGGTGGCCACCGCTTCCCATGAAATGAGCGCCACCGCCCAGGACGTTGCCCGCAGTGCCGCCCAAGCCGCCCACGCGGCGCGCGATGCCGACCAGGCCACGCGCCAGGGCCTGACGGTGATCGACCGCACCACCAGCAGCATCGGTCACCTGGCCGCCGACATGAGCCAGGCCATGGTGCAGGTCGAAGGGCTGGCGGCCAACAGCGAGAAGATCGGCTCGGTGCTGGAAGTGATTCGCGCCATTGCCGAGCAGACCAACCTGCTGGCCCTCAACGCCGCCATCGAGGCCGCCCGGGCGGGTGAAGCCGGACGCGGCTTTGCGGTGGTCGCCGATGAAGTGCGCAACCTGGCGCGACGCACCCAGGAGTCGGTGGAGGAAACCCGCCAGGTCATCGAGCAGCTGCAGAGCGGGACCCAGGAAGTGGTCACCTCCATGGGCAACAGCCATCGTCAGGCGCAAGGCAGTGTCGAGCAGGTCAGCCAGGCGGTGACCGCGCTGCAGCAGATCGGCGACGCCGTGACGGTGATCACCGACATGAACCTGCAGATCGCCAGCGCGGCGGAAGAACAGAGCGCGGTGGCCGAGGAAATCAACCACAACGTGGCGACCATTCGCGACGTCACCGAGTCGCTGTCCGGACAGGCCAATGAGTCGGCGCGGGTCAGCCAGTCGCTCAACAGCCTGGCGAACCAGCAGCAAGGCCTGATGGATCAGTTCCGCGTCTAGGCTCCGTACGGACCCTAGCGGCGCGGTACGTCGACCGTCACGAGCAGCCCGCCCAGCGGGCTGCTCGACAAGCGCAAGTCACCGCCCCAGGCCTCGACGATATCGCGCACGATACCCAGGCCCAGCCCATGCCCGCGGGTCTGTTCGTCCAGGCGGGTGCCCCGGCTGAACACCGCCGCCCGACTCTGCGGCGGGATGCCCGGCCCATCGTCCTCGATCCCCAGCCGATAACCGGCAGACACTTCGACAATACTCAGGCGCACCTGTGCATCGGCCCACTTGCAGGCGTTGTCCAGCAGATTGCCGAGCAGCTCCAGCAGGTCCTCGCGATCCCAGGGCAACTGCAATCCGCTCGGCACCTCGTGGGACAGCTGCAGGTGCTCGCCATGGATCATGCGCAGGGTCGAGAACAGCACCGGCAGTTCCGTATCGCAATCGAATGCCGCGCCGGGCAAGGTGTCCCCCGCCAGTCGGGCACGCCCCAGTTCCCGTTCCAGGCGTTGCTGAATCTGCTCCAGCTGTTCACGCAAGGTTTGCCGCAGGTGCGGGTGAGCCGCAAGTTCGGCACTGGAGGCCAGGCTCAGCAGAACCGCCAGCGGGGTCTTCAGGGCGTGACCGAGATTGCCCAGGGCATCACGCGAACGCTTGAGGCTGCCCTCGGTGTGGGCCAGCAGGCGATTGACCTGCGACACCAGCGGTTCCAGTTCCAACGGCACCTGGGTATCGAGTTGCGAACGGCGTCCTTGTTGCAACTGGGCAATTTGCTTGCGGGCGTTCTCCAACGGGCGCAAGGCCCGGCGCACGGTGACCCGTTGCAACAGCAGGATCACGATCAGCGCCGCCAGGCCGATGCCCAGGCCAACGCGCTGCATCAGCTGGAATTTGCGGCGCACCGGCGTGTAGTCCTGGGCCACGCTGATGCTGATCGATTGGCCCAGGCGCCGGTAGTCCGAACGCAGCACCAGGAGCATCTGCCCTTCCGGTCCCAGCTGCAGGTTGGCGTGCAGCCCGGCCTTCTCGACGATGGGCAGGTCCTGATCCCAGAGCGAACGCGAGCGCCAGTGCTGATCGGCGAAATCGACACAAAAGTAATGCCCGGAAAAGGGCCGTTGGTAGGCCGGCGACAAGCGTCGCTCGTCCAGTTTCAGGCCGTGTGGGGTACGCACCAGTGCCACCAGCAGGCTCTCGCTGTCGGCATGCAGTCCGTCCTCCAGATAACGTTGCAGGCCCAGCTCGAACAGCCAGAGGCTGGTCGGTGCCACCACCAGTCCGGCGACGAGCAATACACTGAGCAATCCGAGACTCAAACGTCGCTGAATCGACTTCACCGGGCCGCGCCACCAAAGCGATAGCCCTGGCCACGGCGGGTTTCGATCACAGCGCGCCCCAGCTTGCGCCGCAGGTGATTGACATGCACCTCCAGCACATTGGAGTCACGCTCGGTTTCGCCGTCATAGAGATGTTCGGCCAGATGGCTTTTCGAGAGGATCTGTTCGGGGTGCAGCATGAAATAGCGCAACAGCCGGAATTCGGCTGCCGTGAGCTGGACATCGCCGCCCTCGCGGCTGACGCACTGGCGCCCTTCGTCCAGGTGCAGGCCGGCGGCCTTCAGGGTCGGCTGGTTGGCCTGGCCACGGGCCCGGCGCAGCAGCGACTGGACCCGCAGCTGCAATTCCTGCGGGTGAAACGGCTTGGTCAGGTAATCGTCGGCACCGGCCTTGAGCCCTTCGATACGGTCAGCCCAGGAGCCGCGCGCGGTGAGAATCAGCACCGGCACCGCCAGGTTGTCGGCGCGCCATTTGTGCAGCACCTCGAGCCCCGGCAAGCCCGGCAGGCCGAGATCGAGAATGATCAGGTCGTAGGGCTCGACGGCCCCCTGGAACAGCGCATCGCGCCCGTCGGCCAGCCAGTCGACGGCATAGCCCTGGCGCGTGAGGCCGGCAATCAGTTCGTCCGCCAAGGGAACATGGTCTTCCACCAACAACAGCCGCATCAATCGTCTTCCTTGTCTTTCAATAAACGACCACTGCTGGCCTCCAGCTCGATATCCCGCACCACACCGGCCTGGGTCAGGAGCTCGACGTCATAGACATAGACGTCATGCCGACTCACCAATTCGGCCTCCAGCAGCTTCGCCCCGGGGTAGTGACTCAAAGCCTGCTGCAGCAGCTGCTCCAGCGGCATGATGACGCCCTGGCGGCGTAAACGCAGGGCTTCGTCCTGATTCAGGTCGCCGGCCCAGGCCTGGCAACCGAAGGCAGCCAGCGCAAGCAAGGTGCAGGCGTGCAGATTCAACGTCATTAACTGTCCTGATGATCCTTGAGAACCTGCCCGCCGATGGCGTCCGATTCAACATCCCGCTCAGCTCCTTGAGCGCCGTGCAGTTCTATCTGATAAGTGAAGTCGCCGTTCGTTCACTGCACCCGGTATCAACCGAGCCGTGCAAGGCCATACGCTAGACGTCGCAACTTAATCGAACCTGAATTTATCCGACCGTCATCCGCCGTGGCTGGCGGTTTTTGCAGGGCAACGACAGGCGCGGACCGCAAGCTCCCCTATAATTCCCGTCCCGGTAGAACGAGGACTGTATGACCGCCATCCATATCAAGTTTCCCGCCTTGACCCTCAAGGCCGGCAAGCGGACCTTGCAGCGCATTCGCGAACAGGGCTTGAAGGCCGCTGACGTCGGCACCCTGCCCGGTGCGGCCGGCGGGCCCAAGGCCCTCGGCATCCAGGGCCTGGACCTGGCGCTGTTCGGCGAGTGGCTGCCGGCCAGTCCCCGGGAGCGCTCGCTGATCGGTGCCTCCATCGGTGCCTGGCGCTTCGCCAGCGCCTGCCTGCCGGATGCCGCCGAGGGCATCACGCGGCTGGGCCAGCTCTACAACGAACAAAGCTTCGCCAAGGGCGTGACCATGGCACAGGTCAGCCAGAGCTGCCGGCGCATGCTCCATGACCTGCTCGATGGCCGCGACGCGTCGATCCTGGCCAACACCCATTACCGCCTGAACGTGGTGATCGTGAAGAGCCACGGTCTGCTCGCCGAGGATCATCGCGGCCGCCTGGGGCTCGGGCTGTCGTCCGTGATCGCCGACAACCTGGTCAAGCGTTCGCGGCTGTCGCGTCATTTCGAACGGGTCATCCTGCATGATCCGCGACGGGCCCCTCCCCTTCAGCCACTCGCGGACTTTCCGTCGCGCTGCCTGCCGCTGGCCGAGGACAACCTGCGCCAGGGCCTGCTGGCCTCGGGCTCGATCCCGATGGTGATGGAAGGCGTGCGTGATATCGCCGGGGTCGGCACTGGCACCTACCGCGATGGTGGACTGCTGGACTATCACCTGGACCTGCCCTACAGCGGCGAGGATGTGGTGCTGTACCCGCATTTCACCGACAAGGTCATCCCCGGCTGGTTCGACAAGACCCTGCCCTGGCGCCGGGGTAACCCGGAGCGGTTGCAGGATGTGCTGCTGCTGGCGCCTTCGCGGGAATACCTGGCGCGCCTGCCCCATGGCAAGCTGCCCGATCGTAACGACTTCAAGCGCTACATGGGCGACGACCAGGGACGCCAGGCCTATTGGCGCAAGGCGATGGAGCAGAGCCGGCGCCTGGGTGACGAGTTTCTCGAACTGGTCGACAATGGTCGTCTGGGAGAGCGCCTGTTGGCGCTTTGATGCGATTGCCGCCGCGCAAGCTGTTAAACTGCCGTCCTGCATTTATCGGCTGCGCGCTGGCCACCCTTCAGAGCTGACATTACCGTGGAAATCTTCAAAGAGTTTACGTTCGAATCCGCCCACAAGCTGCCCCACGTACCGGACGGCCATAAATGCGGTCGCCTGCATGGCCATTCGTTCAAGGTGGCGATTCACCTGAGCGGCGAGGTGGACCCGTATACCGGCTGGATCCGTGACTTCTCGGAGATCAAGGCCATCTTCAAGCCGCTGTATGAGCGCCTGGACCACAACTACCTGAATGATATTCCCGGCCTTGAGAACCCCACCAGCGAGGTCCTGGCGAAGTGGATCTGGCAGGAGTTGAAACCGTTGCTGCCGGAACTGTCGGCCATCCGCATCCATGAGACCTGCACCAGCGGTTGCATCTATCGCGGGGAGTGAATCCCGGACATAAAAAAACCACCTGCACAGGTGGTTTTTTTATGTTCGAGATTTACCGGCTGCGCCTGCCTGTGGGAGCCGGCTTGCTGCGGACGGCGTTCCGACGATGAAGCCCTTGAGGGTGCCCGGGATATTTCGGCGGCGCAAAAACAAAACCCCTACCTGCGTGCGCAGATAGGGGTTTTGGAATTTAATCTTGACGATGACCTAC
>NZ_JXDG01000047.1 GCF_000820515.1 Pseudomonas batumici
CGCTTCAGCTCCTTCTGGGCTTCGATACTCTGAAGCGAACCGCCGATCCAAACTCTCAAAACCTTCGTAACTCATTGAATCTCAAAGGCTTTTCCGTTTCGACCGCGCCGGAAGTGGGGCGAATTATAGACCTGTAGGATTTGCCGTCAACCGTTAATTTCACTTTTCTGCCATAAAGATCAAAGGCACCGAAAACCAACTCTGGCACATGCCCCCCCACCCACTCTCCGGCAAAACGCGCTCTGTGGGAGCCGGCTTGCTGGCGATAGCCGTGTGTCAGCCAACGAAGATGTCGACCATGAAACCGCAATCGCCAGCAAGCCGGCTCCTACAAAAGATCGCGTGCACCTCAAGACCGGCATCGCTCGCACATTACCTGTCTTCTATATGGAAGAGCACGAACACCTTGAGCAATATATTGCTCAACGGCGCTTTGTTCCGCATCATGTACAGCTGCCTTCTTCCCTATAGACCCGGACGCCCCCACCCCATGACCCAGCAGTCCCGTAGCCTGGCCTCGACACTCTTTCCCGTCGGCCTGCTGCTTATCGCAATGGCTTCGATTCAATCCGGCGCCTCCCTGGCCAAAAGCATGTTCCCGATTGTCGGCGCCCAGGGCACCACCACCCTGCGCCTGGTGTTTGCCAGCATCATCATGGTGTTGGTCCTGCGCCCCTGGCGGGCAACATTCACCGCCCGATCCCTGCGCACCGTCATCATCTATGGCATCGCCCTGGGCGGAATGAACTTCCTCTTCTATATGTCCTTGAGAAGTGTCCCCCTGGGCATTGCCGTCGCCCTGGAATTCACCGGCCCCCTGGCGGTGGCGATTTACGCATCGCGCCGCGCCATCGACTTTCTCTGGATAGCCCTGGCGGTCAGCGGGCTCCTGCTGCTGATCCCCTCCGGCGCGACCAGCGCCAATATTGATCTGCTCGGCACCGGCTATGCACTGGGGGCCGGCGCATGCTGGGCGCTGTACATCCTGTACGGCCAGAAAGCCGGCAACGACAATGGCATCCAGACCGCCGCCCTCGGCGTGGTGATTGCCGCCCTGTTCATCGCCCCCATCGGTATCGTCCACGCCGGCACCGCCCTGCTCACCCCGGCCTTGATCCCGACGGCCATCGGCGTCGCCATCCTGTCCACCGCCCTGCCCTACAGCCTGGAAATGGTCGCGTTGACGCGCATGCCCGCCCGCACCTTCGGTACCTTGATGAGCATCGAACCCTCCTTCGGCGCGCTGTCCGGGCTGTTGTTCCTGCACGAGTACCTGTCCGTCGCCCAGTGGCTCGCCATCGCCTGCATTATCAGCGCCTCCGTCGGAGCCACGCTGACCCTGCGCAAGGAGTCCGCACCCGCCGTCGCCGCCGATTGATACAGAGTGTGAGCCAGCTCTGGTATTTACCGCTCAAATAGGACATGTTTACGCCTAACTCAATGCCAGCCTTGGAAATTTTGGACAGGGGGACTCAAGGAAGAATCAGGCGGCAGGAAAAAAGCCAAACCGGACGAGTTGATCCGGGGCAGAGATAGGGATGGTAATGAAACGCTTCTTGATAGTCCTGGCAGTACTTGCCGTCGCCGGCTGCGCCGCGACCTCGAAACCGATGAAATACGGTAAGCGCGGCGTGCATATCAACTGTTCCGGGCTGACATCCTCCTGGGAAAAGTGCTACGCCAAAGCCGCTGACTCCTGCAGCGACAACGGTTATCGAGTCCTCGCCAAGTCCGGCGATGCCGTGGAAGACCCGGGTGACTATCCGTTCGGCCTCAACCCGGCCGGCTATACCAGCCGCAGCATGATCATCATCTGCAACAAGCCATCCGCGCTAAACCCCAAAACGCCCCCGCCCTCTGACGATTGATTTCGTGGCGAATAACGCATGGTTGTGTTCCTGTTCACGGTCTTGACGCTTATCGAAGCGTAGCTGAGCACTGGTAAGCTCAGCCCCCCGACAACGACAAGGATGCTTCATCCATGAACAAAACCGTCGAGTTCTACTTTGACCTGGGTAGCCCGGCCTCCTACCTGGCGTACACCCAATTGCCCCGCCTTTGTGAACAGACCGCCAGCCAACTGATCTACCGGCCGATGCTACTGGGTGGCGTATTCAAGGCCACGGGCAATGCCTCTCCCGCCGAGATACCGGCCAAGGGTCGCTACATGATCCAGGACCTGACGCGCTATGCCAGCCGTTACGGCGTGGCCTTTCGCTTCAATCCGCACTTCCCGATCAATACCCTCTTGCTGATGCGCGCGACCACCGGCATGCAACTGCGCCACCCGGAGCATTTTGTCGATTTCGTCGACGTCCTTTATCGCGCCCTCTGGGTTGACGGGCACAACCTGAACGACCCGGCCACCGTCGCCCAGGTGCTTGGCGACAACGGTTTCGACCCACAACAGATCCTGGCGCTGACCCAGGACGAAGAGGTCAAGGCCGCTCTCAAGGCCAACACCGACCAGGCCCTGCAGCGCGGCATTTTTGGTGCCCCCAGCCTGTTTGTCGGTAATCAGCTGTTCTTCGGCCAGGACCGCCTCGACTTCGTCCGTGAAGCCTTACTCCAGGCTTGAGACCTGGATGTGGCAGGGGCCAGCTTGCCGGTAATGATGTCCGCTAGGACGATGCAAGGTCCAAGGACCGCCATCGCCAGCAAGCCGGCTCCTACAGGATCGCGGTGCCCCAGGGGAGTGAGTCAAGCCCGGAGATCAGCGATCAGATCGCGACCGTACGGGTGTTCAACCATTCCAGCGCCGCGCCGTCCAGCAACGGACTCAGACGCTCGCGTACTTCGGCGTGGTAGGCGTTGAACCAGTCACGTTCCTCCTGCGTCAGCAACGACGGCTCCAGGCAGCGGGTGTCGATCGGACACAGCGTCAGGGTCTCGAACTTGAGGAACTCGCCGAACTCGCTCTTGCCCGCCTCGCGGTTCAGCACCAGGTTTTCGATGCGCACGCCCCAACGGCCCGGACGATAGGTCCCAGGCTCGATGGAGGTGATCATCCCCGGCTGCATGGCGGTCTGCGGTGCCGCGACCGCCTGGTAGGCAATCACCTGCGGACCTTCGTGCACGTTGAGGAAGTAGCCGACGCCATGGCCGGTGCCATGCCCGTAGTCCACGCTTTCGGCCCAGATCGGTGCCCGGGCGATGGCATCCAGCAGCGGCGAAAGAATACCGCGCGGGAATTGCGCCCGGGACAAGGCGATCACGCCCTTGAGCACCCGCGTGCAATCGCGTTTCTGCTCGGCCGTCGGCGTGCCCACCGGCACCATCCGGGTAATGTCCGTGGTACCGCCCTGATACTGGCCGCCGGAGTCGATCAGCAGCAGGCCGTCGCCCTCGATCAGCGCATGCTCGGCCTCGGTGGCGTGATAGTGCGGCATCGCCCCGTTGGCGTTGAACGCGGCAATGGTATTGAAGCTCAGCGACACATAACCCGGACGTCGCGCCCGGGCGGCGCTCAGGCGTTCGTCGATGGTCAGCTCGGTCACCCGCTCGTGGCCCAGTGCGCTCTCCAGCCAGGCGAAGAATTCGCACAAGGCCGCGCCGTCCTGCTCCATGGCCTGGCGGATATGCACCGCGTCGTCGAGGCTCTTGCGGGATTTGGCCAAGGTCGTCGGGTTGAGCCCCTCGACCAGTTTCACCTCCTGGCCGAGGTTGTCCAGCAAGCCGACCGTCACCCGCGCCGGGTCGACCAGCAGGCTCGCCCCCGCCGGAATAGCGGCCAGCGCCGCGCCGACTTCGCGGTAGTCACGCAAGGTCACGCCATCGGCCTCGAGCACCTGCCCAAGCTCGGCACTCACCTTGTCCAGGGACACGAACAAGGTGACCTGGTCCTGGTTGACCAAGGCAAAGGAAACGAACACCGGATTGAAGGACACGTCGGCACCGCGCAGGTTGAACAACCAGGCGATATCGTCCAGCGTGGCGATGAAATGCCAGTCGGCGCCGCGGGCTTTCAGCTCGCCACGCAACTGGGCGAGCTTCTCGCCCCGACTGACCGTCGCCTGCGGCGGCAGGTGCTGATAGATCGGCTGGTTCGGCAGCGCCTCGCGGTCTTCCCAGACCTGATCGAGCAGGTCGATATCGGTGCGCAGCCGCGCCCCGCGTGCGCGCAACTTGTCGCCCAGGGTCCGCGCCGAAGCCAGCGCCATGACCGCGCCATCCACCGCGACCACGCCAGCCGGCGGTGTCTGTTCGGCCAGCCAGTCCAGCGGACCGGGTTGCCCCGGCAACAACTTCATCAGCTCGATACCGCTACCGGCCAACTCCTTGGTCGCCTGCTCCCAGTACCGACTGTCAGCCCAGACACCGGCGAACTCCGGCGTCACGATCAAGGTGCCGACCGAACCATGAAAACCCGACAGCCATTGCCGGCCTTGCCAGTAGGCGGGCAGGTACTCCGACAGGTGGGGATCGGCCGACGGCACCAGCAGGGCCTGAACGCCTTCACGGCGCATCAGTTCGCGCGTACGTGCCAGGCGCTGGGGAACGGTTCCTTGACTTGGGGTCTGCGTGCTCATTGTGTCTCCTGCTAACCACTTATTATTCAATTGTTATCCGATGCCATCACGGCCGGGCAACCGCCCAGAAGGGGGCCGGTGCGCTCAGGCTGGCTTTTATCGCCGACGCGGCGCGGTCGATGTCCTGCTCGGAGGTAAAACGCCCCAGACTCAGGCGAATGGTGCGACCGGCCAGCCGCGCATCATGCCCCAGTGCCAGCAGCACATGGGACGGCGCCTGGCTCGCGGAGTTGCAGGCGGAAGTGGCCGAGTACGCCAGGGATCGCCCCAACGCCGCCGCGTCGAACTCGCCTTCGACGAATGTCAGACTCAGGGTATGGGGGATACGTTCCGTCGGACTGCCGTTCAGGCGCAGGCCGGGGACATCCGCCAATTGCTCCAGCAGACGCTGGCGTAGTTGATGGATGCGGGCAACTTCCTCTTCCAGATGCTCGCTCGCCAGGGCGAAGGCAGTGCCCATGCCGGCGATCTGGTGGGTGGCCAGGGTGCCGGAGCGCAGGCCGCCCTCATGGCCGCCGCCGTGGATCTGCGCGTGCAGTTTCTGTTGCGCGCGCGGCCCGACGTACAAGGCACCGATGCCCTTGGGACCGTAGACCTTGTGGGCGGAAAACGACATCAGGTCCACCGGCAGGCGGGCCAGGTCGATGGTCACCTTGCCCGCACCCTGGGCCGCGTCCACATGGAACAGCGCGCCGTGCTCGCGCACCCGCTGGCCGATGGCCGCGATGTCATTGAGGGTGCCCAGTTCGTTGTTGACCAGCATCAGCGAGACTAGGAAGGTGTCCTCGCGCAGGACTTCGCTGACCATCGCCGCGGTGATCAGCCCTTCGGCATTCGGCACCAGGTAGGTGACGGCCACACCGGCTTCCTGGAGTTGCCGGGCGGTATCGAGCACCGCCTTGTGTTCGATCTGGCTGGTGATCACATGCCCGCCACTGATACCACGGGCCTGGGCCACGCCTTTGAGGGCCAGGTTGTTCGATTCGGTGGCACCGGAGGTCCAGACGATCTGCTCGGGGCTCGCCCCCACCAGGCTCGCCACTTGTTGCCGGGCCTGCTCGACCGTCTGCCGGGCACGCTGGCCGAAGGCATGGGTGCTGGAGGCCGGGTTGCCGAAATTGCCGGAAAACCCCAGGCACTCGACCATCACTTGAATGACCCGCTCATCCACCGGCGTGGTGGCGGCGTAGTCGAAATACAAAGGAAGTTCATTCATGGCGAAAAGACTCGTAAAGCGTGTCCCGCGGATCGATTGCTTGCTGCCCCCCACCCTCTGGGGTTGGACGAACAGCTGTACCCGATGGAAAACGATTAAAGAAAGATGGCTTTCATTAAAAGTGCGTAGGAACGCTCCTGAAATCCAGCTTACAGGCACGGGGAAGGTGTTGCGAGTGTCAATCGTGCGGGAACAGGGAGACACGCAAGGAGCGCTCAGTGCAGCAGTTGCTGCGCACTCTCATGCAACAACGGATACAGCGAGATCACCAACAGCAGCGCCATGCCTAGATTGAACAGCCGCAACCAGCGCGGGTCGCGCAGCACATTGCGCAACAGGCTGCCGCAGGCCGCCCAGACACTGACACTGGGGGCATTGATCAGGGCGAACACCGCCGCGATCACCAGGACGTTGGCGAAATAGCCCTGCAACGGCGTGTAGGTACTGATCGCACCGACCGCCATCACCCAGGCCTTGGGATTGACCCACTGAAACGCCGCGGCGTTCCAGAACCCGAACGGCCTGGCCTGCCCCGGCTCCACCTCGGAGACCGGTCCGGAACCGGCGATCTTCCAGGCGAGGTACAGCAGGTAGGCGCCACCGATATAGCGCAATGCCGTATAGAGCAGCGGATAGGCCTCGAACACCGCGCCAAGACCGAGACCCACCGCCAGCACCAGGACAAAGAAGCCGCAGGAGATCCCCAGGATATGGGGAATGGAGCGGTTGAAACCGAAGTTCACACCGGACGCCAGCAACATGGTGTTGTTGGGGCCGGGGGTCACGGAGGTCACCAGGGCGAAAAGGGCAAAGCCCAGCAGCAGGTCCAGCGAAAGGGTCATGACAGCGTCCGGTCACAAGGTCAGTCGGACATTCACCCTATCCCACGGGCCTGGCGGAACTCACGCACAGTTGACAAAAACTTGGACCGGTACAGTTTCAACCGCTAACACTGATGGCTGCTTCTGTTACTGCCACGGTTGCCACTAGCCCACCAGCGCACACTGCAGGGCGTCGTCGCGGCTGCGCTCGATGCTGCGCAGCACCTGGAACGAACCGAAAGTCACCGCCTTGGCCCGGTGGCTGCGGATCAGTGCCCAGAAATCCTCTTCGCCGCTTTCGAAACGGGCGAATGCCGCCTCGCCGTCTTCCCGGGAGCGCCATTGCAGCGTATTGAGCACGCACCGACCGTCATCGCTGGCCTGCACCGTGCCGCTGATAAAGCCACCCTCGACCCGGGCCAGTCGCTCGGTCTGCCGGGCCAGGGCAGCCACCAGCGCCTCCAGCTGGCCGGGCTCGATCTCGAACTGGATCAATTGGGTAAAACTGCGATTTTGCGCTGTCGACGGCATGAAAGGCTCCCCCGGGAAGTCGAACAGGATCTTGTGATCCGAGGCCACGCAGGGTAAAACCTCCAGCTAACTAGAGGTCAAGAGGTTTCTCCCCATGGCGACACAAAAGCCCCTGCCCACGGACAAGGCCCTTACGGTCGGTCAACTGGCGGCCCGTAGCGGCGTGGCCGTGACCGCCCTGCACTTCTATGAAAGCAAGGGGTTGATCAAGAGCTATCGCAACGCCGGTAACCAGCGCCGCTATCCGCGCGAGGTGCTCAGGCGGGTGGCCTTGATCAAGGTGGCCCAGCGCCTGGGGATTGCCTTGGCGGAGATTCACCAGGCCCTGCAGAGCCTGCCCGAAGGCCGGGCACCCACGGCTGCGGACTGGAAGCAGTTGTCGGAACACTGGCGGACCGGACTGGACGAACGCATCGCCCAGTTGACCCGGTTGCGCGACAAGCTCGACGGCTGTATCGGTTGTGGCTGCCTGTCGATGGAGAACTGCCCGCTGCGCAACTATGGCGATATGTTGGGTGCCCATGGAACGGGGGCGCGCTTGTTGGAGCCGAGGTAATGAGGTCGCGGCAACATTCGGTAATGGGTAAGATGGCGGCCTTTGAGCGCCACCCTGCCGCGCCCCCTGCCGATATTAAGCCGACCCGATGCCCTTCGATCTCAGCGTAGACCTGACCACCCTCGCCATTCTCGCCCTGGTTGCCTTCATCGCCGGATTCATCGACGCCATCGCCGGCGGCGGCGGGTTGCTCACCACACCGGCCCTGCTCACCGCCGGGCTGCCACCGCACCTGGTACTGGGCACCAACAAGCTCAGCTCGACCTTCGGTTCGGCCACCGCCGGCTTCACCTTCTATCGCCGCAAGCTGTTCCAACCGGGGCAATGGAAGCTGTCGATCCTCGGCACCTTTGTCGGCGCGCTGATCGGCGCCGTGACCGCACACTTCATGCCGGCCGAATGGTTGAACAAGATGCTCCCGGTGATCGTCTTCGCCTGCGGCCTGTACCTGCTGTTCGGCGGCACGCCCAAGGCGCCGCTGGACAGCAACGCGCCGATCAGGAAGACATGGCAATTGCCCCAGGGCCTCGGCCTGGGTTTCTACGATGGCGTGGCCGGCCCAGGCACCGGTGCCTTCTGGACCGTCAGCAGCCTGCTGCTCTACCCCATCGACCTGGTCAAGGCCAGCGGCGTGGCCCGCAGCCTGAACTTCGTCAGCAATGCCGCCGCGCTGTCGGTGTTCGTGTTTTCCGGCCAGGTGGACTGGGTGATCGGCCTGTGCATGGGCCTGTCGGTGATGGTCGGCGCCTTCTTCGGCGCCCGCACCGCCATCAGCGGCGGGGCGAAGTTCATTCGCCCGGTGTTCATCACCGTAGTCCTCGGACTGACCGTGCGCCTGGCCTGGCAACACTGGTTCAGCGTGGCCTAGGCCACACCACAGGTTTTATCCAGGCGGTCCGCCAGCCTGTCCCGGGATCAGACCGGCAGCACCGGTTCCGAATACCCCAGGCGCCGCGCCAGGTACAGATCGATCAGGTAGCGGGCGATGGAGCGCGAGGCCGGCAGCGGCGGCATATCGTGAATGCTGAACCACTGCGCATCCTCGATCTCGTCCGCCTGCGGCACGATCTCGCCACCGGCGTATTCGGCGTGAAAGCCGAGCATCATCGAGTGCGGGAACGGCCAGCACTGGCTGCCCAGGTACTGGATATTCTTGACCTCGATCTGCACTTCCTCGCGCACTTCACGAATCAGGCACTCTTCCGCCGACTCACCCGGTTCGGCGAAACCGGCCAGGGTGCTGTAGACGCCGGGCACGAAACGCGGCGAGCGAGCCAGCAGCACTTCGTCGCCACGGGTCACCAGCACGATCATGCTCGGCGAGATCCGCGGGTAGCTGCGCAGGTCGCAGGGCTGGCAGAACATCGCGCGCTCCAGATGCACCTGGGTCATGGCCTGGCCGCAACTGCCGCAGAAGCGGTGCTCGCGCGCCCAGGTGCCGATCTGCGCGGCATACCCGAGCATGCGGTAGAGCGTGTGATCGCCTTCGAGCATGAACGCCCGCAGGCCCTGCCAGCGACAACCCGGCAGCTCGGCACCGGACTTCAGCTCCAGCAGGTAGACCGGCTCGCCGTCCAGATGACCGATACCGTGCTCGGCCAGCAGCGACAGGTCCTGGCGCTTGATCCACTCGCGGGGAAACAGCACCCCGTTGTCGTCCAGCAGGAAACCGGAAGGGCCATGTACCACGGCCCAGCCACCGGCCTGCTCGATATCCAGTACAGCGGTTGTCCAGCGTTGAGTCATCGGGGTGTCCTTGGCAGGCTTCAATCAGGGAATTCGGCTTTCTGCTTGCTCATGTGCGCGGCGATGGCGACGCGCAGATCGGTGGATTGCAACATGGCGGCGTTCCAGGTGGCAACGTATTCGAGGCCGTCATCGACCCGATGGTCGCGCATGTAGCTGATCATCGCCTTGGTCCCGGTGACGGCAATCGGCGATTTACCGGCAATTTCCCGCGCGATCCCCATCACGCCATCGAGCAAGGCGGCATGATCGGGATAGACGCGATTGACCAGGCCGATCCGGGTCGCTTCCTCGGCACCGAACTGACGACCGGTGTAGGCCAGCTCCCGCAGCATGCCGTCGCCGATGATACGTGGCAAACGTTGCAAAGTGCCGACATCGGCGGCCATGCCGATATCCACTTCCTTGACGGAAAACTGCACGTCCTCGGCACAGTAGCGCATGTCGCAGGCGGCGATCAGGTCGACCGCACCGCCCAGGCAGTAACCCTGGATCGCCGCCAGCACCGGCTTGCGGCAGTTGTCGACGGCATTGAAGGAGGCTTGCAGCTCCAGGATCTTGCGCCGCAGCAGGCGGGCGTTGCGGCCGACATCCTTGCCCAGCTCGTTGGCCACCGAGGCCAGCAGCATCAGGTCGATACCGGAAGAGAAGTGTTTGCCGGCACCACTGATGACCACCACGCGCACGGCGTCGGTGTCGTCGATCCACTGGAAGATCTCGGTGATTTCGCGCCAGAAGGCCGCGTTCATCGAGTTGATCTTCTCCGGGCGGTTGATCCGCACATGGGCAACGTTGTCTACCAGTTCGACGTGGAAGGCTTGGTATTCGGACATGACGGACATCCTTGGCTGGGCGAAAAGAGAGTTGCCACTATAGCAAGGCACCCCGCCGGCCTATAGGAAGCGGATGTGCCAAAAACCGGACAATGCCCTGCAAGAGCGCAGTGGATGGCTGCCGTTGGCGGCCATCCACAAGGGATCTCACTCACCCGAGGCTGTGCCAGACACGGCCGTCACGGGCCAGCAGTTCGTCAGCCGCCTGCGGGCCGTTTTCCCCGGCCTTGTAGCCCTGTACCTGAGTGTCCACGCGCCAGGCATCGAGGAACGGTTGCACCGCCCGCCAGCCGTTCTCGATATTGTCGGCGCGCTGGAACAGCGTCTGGTCACCGGTCAGGCAATCGTAGATCAGGGTTTCATAGCCGGTGGACGGCTGCATCTCGAAGAAATCCCGGTAGGCGAAACCCAACTCGACATTGGTCATCGCCAGTGCCGGTCCCGGCCGCTTGGCCAGCAGGTCGAACCACATGCCTTCATTGGGCTGGATCTGAATCTTCAGGTAGGTCGGCTGCAGGCGTTCGACCTCGGTGTCACGGAACTGCGCATAAGGCGCCGGCTTGAAGCAGATGGCGATTTCCGTGTTGCGCACGCTCATGCGCTTGCCGGTACGCAAGTAGAACGGCACACCCACCCAGCGCCAGTTATCGATCATCACCTTGAGCGCGACATAGGTTTCGGTATTGCTGTCCGCCGCCACGTTGTTTTCTTCCCGGTAACCGGGCAACGCCTTGCCGCCCAGCTCGCCCGCGCAGTACTGGCCACGCACCGAATTGGCCCGGGCCTCCTCGACGCTCCAGGGGCGGATCGCACCGACCACCTTGGCCTTTTCACCGCGCACCGCATCGGCACCGAACGCCGCCGGCGGCTCCATCGCGACCATCGCCAGCAACTGGAACAGGTGATTGGGCACCATGTCCCGCAAGGCGCCGGTGTGCTCGTAGAAACTGCCACGGGTTTCGACGCCGACGGTTTCGGCGGCGGTGATCTGCACATGGTCGATGTAATGGTTGTTCCAGAACGCTTCGAACAGGCCATTGGAGAAACGGCTGACCAGGATGTTCTGGACGGTTTCCTTGCCCAGGTAATGGTCGATGCGATAGATCTGCTTCTCGCTCATCACCTTGAGCAGGCAGCCGTTCAAGGCTTCGGCGGTGGCGAGGTCGGAACCGAAGGGTTTCTCGACCACTACCCGGCGAAACGCCTCGGGACTGTCCACCAGCAACCCGGCCGCGCCCAGGCGCCGCACCACTTCACTGAAGAAGCGCGGCGCGGTGGCCAGGTAGAACACCGCGTTGCCGGTACCGCTGGCGGCGATCTTCTCGCCCAGGGCGACATAGGTCGCCTCGTCGAGGAAGTCGCCCTGCACGTAACTGATGTTTTTCGCCAGTCGGCCCCAGAGCGCACTGTCCAGGGCCTCCTCGGCTTTTTTCCCGCTCTTGGCCGCGACTTCGGCACGGCTGAAGTCTTCCAGCTTTTTGGCGAAGTCGACATCGCTGATGGCGTTGTGATCGACCCCGACGATATGCAAGCCATCCCCCAGCAGGCCATCGCGCATCAGGTTGTAGAGCGCCGGCATCAGCAGGCGCTTGACCAGGTCGCCGTGGGCGCCGAACAGAAACAGCGTGGTCGGCGGCGCGGGTTCGGCCTTGCGCCTGGTGCGCGAGGCATTCATTTTTTCGGTGTCTCCACGTGACCGCCGAAGCCGAAGCGCATCGCCGACAGCAGCTTGTCGCCATAGGTGCTTTGCTGGCGGGAGCGGAAACGGGCAAACAGCGAGTTGGACAATACCGGTACCGGCACCGCTTGCTCCATGGCCGCCTCGATGGTCCAGCGCCCTTCGCCGCTATCGGCCACCGCACCGCTGTAACCGTCGAGTTTCGGATCGCTGGCCAGGGCGTCGGCAGTCAGGTCCAGCAGCCAGGACGAGACTACGCTGCCGCGCCGCCAGACTTCGGCGATGTCCGCCAGGTTGAGGTCGAAACGCTGGTCCTCGGGCAGGCTCGGCGAGTTCTTGGTCTTGAGGATGTCGAAGCCCTCGGCGAAGGCCTGCATCATGCCGTACTCGATGCCGTTGTGGATCATCTTGACGAAGTGCCCGGCGCCCGGTGGCCCGGCATGGATATAGCCGCGTTCGGCACGATCGTCGGCGCTGACCCGGTCGCGGGTCCGGGGAATGTTGCCGATCCCCGGGGCCAGGCTGGCGAACAGCGGATCGAGGCGTTCGACCACCCGGGCGGCGCCGCCGATCATCATGCAGTAGCCGCGCTCCAGGCCCCAGACCCCGCCGGAAGTGCCGACATCGATATAGTCGATGCCCTTTTGCTCCAGCGCCTGGCCGCGACGAATGTCGTCCTTGTAGAAGGTGTTGCCGCCGTCGATGATCACATCGCCGGCCTCCAGCAGTCCGCTCAGTTCGGTGATGGTGTCCTCGGTCGGCGCACCGGCCGGCAACATGACCCAGACCGCTCGGGGTTTGTTCAGGCTGGCCACCAGGGCCGGCAGGTCGGCGACGCCGATGGCGCCCTCTTTGCCCAGGGCGGTGACGAAGTCGGTATTGCGGTCATACACCACTGTCTGATGGCCATCAAGCATCAGGCGCCGCGCGATATTGCCGCCCATGCGGCCCAGTCCGATGATTCCCAGTTGCATGCAGCGTACTCCCGATATCGATGAAAAATCACTGTCACACATTAGCCCAGCGGCAGGCGGATGTCTGTCTCGATATCGCCTGGGACGCTGACTGCAGGCACCAGCCGGTAGTTTTTCAGCCCGCCGTATCCGGCTCGCAGGTGTTGAAAAACAGCGCCTGGGCCACGGCCTTGTCGAGAATCCGGCCACGGTGGATATCCAGCGTCAGTTGCGCCCGACCGCCCTGCCCGGCCTGGATCCTGGCCGCCGCGCGCTGTCGGGCCGAAGCCTGGGCCTGGCTGCCCAGGCGTCGTTGCGCAAGGGTCTTCAGGTGCGCGCTGACAAACCCGGCATCCGCCGTCGTGGCCGCCGGGTAATGGAAGTGCGCGACCCACAGGGGGCGGCCATCCTTGTGGCTGATCACATACTCTTGCAAGAAGCCGCCCCGATCCTCCACCAGCCGCCCGCCGGCGCGGTGAATATCCACCTGGTCCTGCTCCTTCAGGTACTGCAGACGCGCCAACTGCGGCACATTGCGCTTGATCGCGGTGATACGCGCATGACGCCCTTCGGCGATCAGCCGGGTGGCTTCGAGGCGCAGGTTGTCCTTGAGCGCTTGAGCGGTGTTCACCTGCGCCGATGTCCCGCCGCCCTCACTGAGGGCCTGCTGGATGTCGTCCGCCAGGGCGTTCAGTTTCCGCGCTTTCAGCTCCAGGATACCTTGCAGGTCACGGGGGTCCTTGGAGGTTCCGGTCAGCGCCATCACCTGGCGAATCAAGGCCTCGACGCCCTCACGCGCGGCCTGTCCCTGGGTCACCAGCCTGGACAGTCCGACCTTGCGCGGGATCGGCGGCGCCGGCTCGGCCTTCACCTCTTCCCAGAAAGTGTCCTGGGCATCCTCCTTGTTCTCCTTGAAGGCCGACACCAGCCCGCCATTGGGATCGGTGATCTCGACGATCTCGTCCTCCTGCTCGGGCGTGCGCTCGCGTACCCGCCCGACAAACACCTCGCGGTTACGGGTCCGGATAAACTTCTTCCGCGTGCCGCCAGCCACCGGACCGGGTTTGGGCACGGGGTCGGGTTCGGCCGGCGCGGTCTCCTCCCACAAGTCGAACAGCCTGCTCAGCGCCCCTTCACGCAACTGCGCCAACAGCCCTGACAGGCGCGTGGCATATTCGAACAGACGCTGTTGCGGCATCAGGCCCTGCAAGTAGTTCAGCAGGTCGCGGGTCTCGTCGTAACGGCTGACGGCCGTCAGCAAGGCATCGATCCGGTCCTGCCGCGGGTCCTCGGCACTCAGGCGATTGATCGTGTTGGTCACGTATTTGGTTTGCTCGGCACTGTGCTTGATGGCCGCGAAGATCTGATCGTCCATTTGCAAGGTGATCTGCAAAGGCAGTTCATCCAGGGTCAAGGCCAGCAGGGTCGGCAGTTGCACCGCCTGCCAGTCCAACGGGGTGAACGGCTGCACCAGCGCTTGCTCCAGTGCGGCGGCTTGCGCCGGCCCCAGTTCGGGAATCGCCCGCAACTCGTCGAGCGCGGCATATTCCCGGGTGCTCCAGAGGATCTGCTTGTCGGTGATATCGGCATTGTTCTTCAGGTTGGCGACGACCTGGGCATAACGGGCCTCCGTGTCAGCGGCGATCATCTCGTTGATCTCCCGGACACTCAGGCTGCCTTCGCGACCCACCGCCAGGGACACGTTCAACAACGTCCGGCAATTGCGCACGCTGTCGGCCAAGGCGGCCACCAGCGTCGCAGGCTTCGGCTCCACCTGGCGATTGTCATTGAACGCTTTGATCAGACGAATCTTTTCTTCGAGGACAACCTGCAGGTCCTCCAGCTTGCCCAGGTATTCACGGCGCTTGTCACTGCGTTGCCGGTCGCTGAAGTTCTTCGCGGTCTTGCCCTCACTCATGGTCTCAAGACGCCTGCGCAGTATTTCGGCCTCGTTCAACAGGCTGCCGATACGCGCCGACGCCTGGGCCACTTGCCCGTGCAGCGCGCTGGCCCGGTCGCGCAGCTTGCGTTGCAGGCGCGCCTGCACGGTTTCACGGCCGCTGCCACCGCGCAGGCGCAGGCGCAGATCGAGGCGCCAGCGACCTTGCTCATCGCGGTCCAGAAACGGCCCCGGGGCTCCCGCACCATCGACCACACGGGGACCGTCATCGCTCCATGCGACCTGATACAGGGTATTTTCGATCAGCACGTGCCAGCCCTTGTCCCCGGGGCCACCGAGATGCACCAGTCCCTCGTTCGGGCCGCTTGCAGAAACCGAGCCGAGGCTATCGAGTCGCGGCGGCGTGTCGAAGACCCTGACACTGAACTTCTCCAGTGCTTTGCGGGAGGCCGCCGACAGGGCACGGCGCGGATTCGACCAGGACAAGTCGAAAGGCGGCAGGGACGCATCATCGGTGGCCAGGGGCGATGTGATCCGCTCAAGCGATGCCTCTCCCTCGATCGCCAAGGACTCGCCCTTATCCACCGACTCCGGCGCCATAAACAACTCCGGCAACGATTCGCGCTCGCCCGCTGTCACCTCATGCAACAGCACCGTCGCCAGGTTGCTCAGCATGTCGGCCCAAGCCTGGGCCCGGGCCTCCTCGTCGTCGCCCTGCAACCCCGGCAGATCCTGGCGAACACTGCGATAGAGCAGGATCAGCCAGCCGGCTTGGGTCAACGGGCCGCTGGCAAACATCAGCATCGAACTGAACAGTTGCCATCCGCTGTCCCTCAACCGCGCCCAGCGTTTTTCCGCGTTCGACAACAACTGCATGTCGGCCTGGCGGATCACCGCATTGATACAGGCATGAAACAGATGATGGACATAGCCCTCGGCAACTTCCTCGCTGCCCAGGGTTGCCGGTGCCGGTGGGGCCGGCAACGGCGCGGCCTCATCGCCCGGCAGGACCGAGCCTAGATGGGGCTGACGGAAACCGCCGTTGGCATACACCGCGCGTCTATCGGCGGCGAGCCAGGTCAGCACACTGTCCTGCAATGCACCGGGTTGCCCGATCGCCTCCAGCAGCGCGGGCCGGCTGACATGTTCGCCCAGGGGCGGGTCGAACAGCGGCCGATAAAGCAGATGCGGCCCCCGGCTGGTGTCCCGGGGCTCGATGAGAAACATACCCGCCACCTTGTCCGGGCTCGCGTCGGGACTGGCCTGAAAGGCCAGAGGCCGGAGCACGATCGGCAGACCGCCGACCTGGCGTTCATCGGCGTCGAACGCCAACATCGCCCTGACCAACCGATACCCACTCTCGGTCATCCCCTGTTCGCCACGGAGCTTGAGCTCCAGTGCCGCCAGGGGCAGTTGGGCCTGGATCTGGTGGTAAAAGCGTTGCTGGCGGAACACCGCATAACGCGTATCGTCCAACAGCCGCTGCCGCAAGTAAGCCGGGTAGCCGGCACCGATATCCACCTCGGTGATCAGTTCCAGCAGATAGTCGGTCGTCATCCAGTCCGGCAGCGGGGCCCCACCGGCGAGCCGGATGCGCATCTGCGTGGCGCCGAAACGAAAATCATCGAGGTTTTCCAGCGCCAGTTCGGGCAGCGTCAGCTCGACTTCCTCGAACTCACCCAGCACATCCGGCAACAGCGGCTTGCGCCGGTATTTCTCCAGCGTAAGCAGGATGTCCTGCATGCGAATCTCCGGCATCTGCGGATGCCGCCGCGCCATGGCCTCCCTCAGCGTCTGCCGGCTAAAGCGCGACAGCGAAGCCACCTCGTCGAAAAGACTGTGGGACGATGACTTGCCCAGTGCCGCGACCAGTGTCGACAACAGCCCGGCATAGTCGCGCCGGTCCGCCTCCGCGGCGTTCAGCAGCCACAGCGGCGCCGCCTCGCGCACCCGCCGTTGCAGAGGGGTGAGCGGCGCAGGCGCGGGCGTCGCGAACCAGTCTCCCGGGTCAGTGATACGCTCGACTCGCGCCGACCAGGACTCGCCAAGCCCCTGCGTAACACTGCGCGGCAAACGCTCCAGCGCGCGCAACTGGTTTTCCAGCAAGGCCCCGGCCAGGTTGTCGAAGACATTCAGCTGCGAGGGGATCAGTTCGACCTTCCCGGGATCCGGCAGTTGACCCCGCAATAGCGTCCAGAGCTCATCGACAGGCTGCAAGCGCTGCACATCATGGCCTGGACGGAGCAGGAAGTAGGCAAAGTCCGACGCTGACAGCTGGCGGGCGAAGACCACCGCGACGGGCGTGATGCCGAGCCGTTCCCGCCGATCCTTGGCATGCAGCAGATAGGCAGCCAGGGCATTCTTGCCCAGCAGGCTGTCACGGAGTGACTGGTCTGCGCTGACCAGCGCCTTGGGCAGCCTCTGGCTGGCCTGGAGCGCCAGGCTATTGGGCAAACCGCCGGCACCGTACATCGAAACGAACAGCAGGTTCGAGAGTGCCGCGCAACGGCTGGGAATCTCTGGCGTGTGCCGATCCCAGCCAGGCACCCAGGCGTCCGATCCCGGGACCTTGCCCGCCCAGTCGGGCACCGGCTCGTTCCAGAACGCGACCAGCTGTGCCTTGAACACTTCGAGCAGGGCATCGCCCCAATGATTGAGCGTCGCGCCCAACCGCTTCAGGTCCACCGTAGCGATGGCAACCTCGACCTGCGAGCCGGGTGCCCGGCTCACCAGTATCGAATCGGGAGCGTCATAACGCGGGCTCCAACCCTCGCTGAAGCGGCGCAACAAGACTTCGGACAAGCCGCTGTACCGATAACGGGATGCCGGCTCCCGCTCGCCCAGCCAAAGGGTTTCAGCCTGGATCCGTTGCCCCTGGACCCTGAGGTCGGGAGCGTGTTGGTCCAGCGCCGCCTGCACCAGCGAGCCCACCACCGACGACAGGGTCGGTCGAGCGGCGAAGAGCGCGCGGGCAGTGTTTCGGTAGTGCTGAAGTGAAGTCTCCAGCGAGGTCGGCAGGGAGATCATGAGGCCGCAATCCTTGACGTGGGAAAGCGGCCAGCTAACAAGAGCCCGTGAGCCCTCGGGCGGTAGCGGGGTATACCGCGTTACCCGGCTTGATCACCGGGCTTGGCGAGCACCGGGAAAAAATGCTGTTGCGCCGCGGCCAGGTCGATCCGACTGCGATAAATCTGCAACGCCAGGTTGGCATTACCGCCCTGCCCCGTCTGGATTTTCTTGAAGGCCTTTTCCTGCTCCAGCGACTGGTATTTGCCGCCGAGCTTGCGCTGCTCGAGGGTTTTCAGGTGGCCGGCGCCGAAGGCCGAGTCGAGTGCCGACACGCTCGGGTAGTGAAAGTGCGCGTACCACAGCGGCCTGCCGTCCTTGTCGAGCAACGCATACTCCTGCAGGAAGTCATGCTTGCCGAGCGGGATCCGCTCGCCTTCCTTGCGGATGGTCACTTCGCCCAGCGCCAACAGGTAGTCGATACGCGACATTTCCGGCGGGTTGGCCTTGATCGCGAGGATCCGTGCGTACTGCCCGGAAGCCCGCAGTCTCGGTGCCGCGTCACGCAGTTGCCGCACCACCGCCTGGGCATTCCTCACCCGCTCCGGGTTGCGCGGCGGCGTTTGCGCAACGCCCAGGAGCTTGTCGATCTCCGTGGCCTGGTGCTCCATGGCCTCGGCCTGCAAGCGCAGGATGTCCTCCTGCGCCCTGGGCGCATTGGAACGCACGGCCTGCCTCATGACCCGGTCGATCGCCGACGCTTCGTCGTTAAGCAACTGACGCCCGTTGGACACCCGTTTTTCCAGGCCGACCTCGGGCCTGATCACCGCAGGCTTGGCCGGCTTTTCCGGGACGACGACCGCCTCCCAGAGTCCATCGGCGGTATTTTGCCGGTAGGTCTCGATCACCCGCCCATGGACATCGCTGACCTGCACGGTCTCTTCGCCATCCGCCGATGGCGGTGACTGGACCTCACCGGACAACACTTGTCGGTGACGCGTACGGATGACCTTTCTCGTGGTCTTTTTCACCGATGGGCCGGCAACAGCCCTGGGCGGCAGTTCCCAATCATCGCTGCCCAGCAACAGGCGCAGATCTTCCCGGGTATCCTGGATAACGCCCTTCAGCGACGCGAGCACCCGATCCAGCTTTTCCGTGGGCAAGCGACGATCGGTCAGCGTTGCCAGATAGAACTCGAGCTTTTCCTGAAAATCACTGGATTGCTCGACCACCGACTCCAGCAACTCGATACGCTCGCCGGCCAACAGTTTGCCCTCCTCAAGGGCATCGAGGGACGAGTAATAGGACACATGCAAGCGCTCGAACTGATCCCAGATCTCATTGAACAGCTCGAGCCCGAGATGCTCGGGCTCGAGCTCGCCCAGGGCAAAACGGTTCTTCAACTGTGCAATTTTCCAGGCACGGACTTCCACCTCGATGGAACCCCAGCCGACGGTTGCAATCACCCTCTGATAGCTTTCGCGGCCGTCGCGTATCTGTCTCAGTTGATCGAGCCAGCCCCGCTGCTCAAGGGCCCAGTCGACCGCCTTGTCCGTGGCCGCGGCATCAATCTCCCACTCGGCCTGCATAACCGCCGGATCCGGCTGCTCGTCAGGCCGCAGGGAAAGCTTCAAATAGGGCCGCCCGATTCTTTCCAGCAACCAGGTTTGCTGGGCATGAAGCAACGTCTGCAGTCCAATCACCCCATTTTCCAGCGCATTGATCTGAAAGGGCCGCACGGCCTTGATCAGCCGGGTATCGGCCATCAACTTTTTGCTCAGGTCCAGTTGTTGGCGGTAGTTCTGCAGATCGGCTTCCAGCAAGGCGGTCATCTCGCGAAGCAGTTCGGTTCGACGCTCGTAGGTGACCCGCTTGGCCGTCTCGCCAACAGTCGCCAGCCTCCAGCGCTTGACACTGCTGCTGACCGACGGTTCGCTATCCTTGATCTGCTGGTTGAGTAATATCAGTGCTCCGCGCTCCTCGTCGAGGGTTTGCGCTCCACGGGCCGGGGCCCGCTTGGGCGGGCTGCCACCGCGCAAACGCATATCCAGGCTCCAGCGCCCCTGTTCGTCGCTACGCACCCAGGGTCCGGCATTGCCGTGACCGTCGACGATTCTGATGCCGTCTTCGTCGGCCTCCCAGGCCACCTCGTAAAGATCGCCCTGGATCAAGGCACACCATTTGCCCTTGCCGGCATCCTCGATATGCACCAAGCCCCGAGCCGGTCCCGAGTCCGCCACGCGGCCCAGTTCGGCCAAGGCCGATGCCGGCTTGTCAAACCCGCGCAGACGATAGGCGCGAACCCGCCTCATCAGCGAATCGGGGATTGGCCAACCCGACATTGACCACGCACTCAGTTGGGCATGGGGCAAGTCGGGCAGCCGCGCGATGGTCGGCGCGGGCAACGGCTCCGCGCGCGGCGGCTCAGGCCTTTGCAACGGCGGCACCTCGGCTTCGTCCGGGGCGGAAGCGGCGCGATAGTGCAGCAGCAGGGCCGCGAGATTGAACAACAGGTCCGCCGCCCCCGCCGACTGTTCCGCGCGATTGTCGCTGTCCAGCGCCCGCAGATCGTCATGGCCGATCTTCAGGATCACCAGCCAGCCGAGCACCTCCACCAGACGCCCGACATAGGGCAACAGCCCGGCAAACGGCAGTTGGGTAATGCCCAGCAACACCTGCCAGGCGCCCTCCTTCCAGTCCGCCCAGCGCTGCTCGGCATTGGACACCGATTGCCGGTCAGCCTGCTCGACCTGGGCCTTGACCATGGCGGCGAAGATCGCCGACAGAGAGTCACCTTCGACTGAGCCCTCGGCGAGCGTCGCGGGGACGGGCCTGGACGGTGCCGGCGCGAACTCGTCGCCGCCCAGGAACTGCTGGATATGCGGCGCATCGAAGCCCCCGTGGTCATAACGCTGACGTGCCGTTTCGGTCATCCAGGTCAGGACGCTGCGCTGCAGATCGCCGGGCTGGCGGATCGCGGCGAGCAACGCCTGGCGGGTTTCGAACTGGCGCAGCGGCTGTTGCAGGAACAACGGGCGGTACAGGATCAACGGGCCGCGGCTCATATCCCGTGGACCGATAAGGAACATCGCCTGCACCTCGTCAGCCCGCCAGTCGGCCCTGGCCTTGAACGCCAGGGGCCGCAGGACGATTTCCACGGCGTCGACAAACCGGCCCGGACCCGCCGGCTGGACCAGCGCCTGCACGTAACGAAAGCCGTCGACGCTAAACCCCGACTCGCCCTTGATCTTCAACTCCAGGGCCTGGAGCGGCAAACGCACCCGCCACTGCGCGACGAACAAGGCCTCGCGCCGCCGGGCCTCGGCAATGTTAGTAATAAGCTGTTCCTTGAGCAGGTCCGGGTAGGCTTGGCCAATGTCGGCGCGGGTCACCAGGCCGCGCAGGTAATCCGGAGTCATCCACTGCGGGACGGGCTCCGGCAGCCCGCGCGCTTCGAGGCGAATCCGCATACCGGTATGGCGCATGCCCCCCAGGTTGGCCAATGCCAGTTCCACCAGCGTCATGTCGACCTGTACCGTGACCTGCGCCTGTTGCGGGTCAAGGGTCTGGGCTGCGCTATAGTCGAGCTTATCGATATTGAGCTTGACGGCATTCGGGTCGATAACGGTGGCCGTCGGATGGTCCTCGCGCATCAGCGCCTGCAGCCGCCGTGCGGCAAACTCATTGAGGGTACCGATGTCTTCGAGGTAATGCCGGCCTGCGGACTCACACTGCTGGCGCGCCAGTTCGCGAAGCAGACCGCTGTAGCTTGAACGATCGGCCACCGAGGCATCCAGCAGCCAGTCCGGCAGCGATGCGCTCGTCAAGCCCAGGGCCGCCGGGCCGCAACGCTCTTGCCTGAGCACCTGGAAGCGCGTGGCATCATAGGTTCTCGCGGGCACGGCGAACCACCGGCCCGGATCGGTAATGTCGTTCACCCAACGCTGAAGATGAGCCCTGGCCTCCCAGTCGCCCGGAGGCGTCGCGCTCAGCGCCTGCAATTGATATTCGAGCAAGCCTTTTGCCAGGCTGTCGCCGATCACTTCGGCGGGTTCATTCCAGCGCCAGACGAGCGACCCCCTGATTTCCAGATTGCGCCCGGCTATCCGGCTGCCGATCAGCATCGCGACCAGATCGGCACTGTCCGGCTTGCCCTGGCGCAGGCCGCCTTCGCCCGGATGAAAGTAAAGCGGATAGGGCATTGGCTGCAGATTCTCTTCATAGCGCATGAAGTCGATCACCGGAAACAACTCCGGGTAGCGTCGCCCCTGGGCATCCACGCTGAAAACCCGGGTCTCGAAGGCGCGAATATCCAGCGTCGGGCTTTCGTCCTGGGCGTCGCCAGGCGAGTAGCCCATGTAGAACGGCAGCCGACTCAGGTCGGGAAGCCCGCTGCGGCCAGGCGTCTGCCCCGGAACGAGCAAGCGTCCGATCGCGGCCGCCAGCCGCGCCCAGCGGCTCGGCCCGTGCCCCTCCGGCGATTGATTCCAACGCGCGATCAGTTGCTGTTTCAGGTTTTCCAGCAGCCGTGACCGCGCCGCCTGGTCCAGTCGCTTGAGCAGCCCGTCGAGATCGATCGCCAGGGGTTTCTCCGCTGCCGGTGGCTGCTCGCGCCAGAGCAGGTTATGCGTCTCCAGACGCAAGCTCCTGGAAGCCCCCCAGACCGGGACCCGCAGGGCGAAGCGCTCGACCATGACCTCACTGAGGCTGTAGTAATGATGCCCTGCCGGGGCACCGTCGATACCCTCGGCCAATACCCAATAGGGCACGGCGAGGCGCACCCGCTCGGCCGACAGGTCGAATTCGGCATAGTGTTCGTCCAACACGCCCTGGACCAGCGGGGTCGCGACCGAGAGCAAAGAGGGAGGGTCGGCAAAAAGTGCTTTGGCGACCAAGGTCGGATGCATGGATGGGCTGTCCGGAACCGGCGACTGCGTTGACATGGTTGACGTCCTCGTTCGAATGATGGGAACGAGTCGTTACCTGACGCACCTGTTGCCCGGCCACGACTCCTGGAGGATTCAACCCCGCGGAGAAACATCGCGTGCGGTAAACAGATAGGCCCTCTTGCGCCAGAAGGCCCTGTTGGGTACTGACGAATGTGCAGTACCGGGGAATGTGCGGGACGCTGGCGCTACAGGTATTTGTTCCAGAACAGCATCCGGCCGTGCTCCGGATCGAGCTGCGCGCCGCTGAAACCGAACTTCCTGTAGGAGGCCTGGGCCACGGCGTTGCCTTCCAGTACCTCCAGGGTGATCTTGCAGCAGCCGCGCTGGCGGGCGATGTCCTCGACCTTCTGCAGCATCCTCTGGCTCAGCCCCAAACCGCGAAACTTGCTCATCACCACGACGTCATGCACGTTCACCAAGGGGCGACAGGCAAAGGTGGAAAAACCTTCGAAGCAGTTCACCAGCCCCGCCGGCTCGCCACCGACAAACGCCAGCACACTGAATGCGTGGGGCCGTTTGGCCAACTCGCCGGGCAACTGCTGCAGCACATCCGGTGCCAGGGCCTGACCGCCGCCCATCGGGTCTTGGGCATAGTGATTGAGCACCAGCGCAATGGCCTCGGCGTGAATCGGGTTGGTGTAGCTCGCTTGCAATACCAGTACGTCCGCAACGTCCATGTTTATCCTCGCAGAAAGCATCGATCGGGATGATCGAATTTCAGGCCCCCCGATAATAAGCATGCCGGCCCCAGGAAACGAAGGAAAATTCATGCACCGCCCCTTCGTCAAAACCGGCAAGCCTCGTGCAATCGGCCCGTTTGCTCCGGATGGCAGGCTGGAACTCAGTCAGGCCTGACCGTCAGCACACTGCATTCGGGAATCAGCAGGGTCCGTTCGGTGGTATCGCCAATCAGCTTGCCCAGGCCCTTGGGCTGGACCGAACCCATCACCACCACATCGATGGCGTTGTCATGGACATAGTCGGTGATCACACCCACTGGCGACCCCATCAGGAAATGCCGGCATTCGGCTGGCACGCCATAGTCGTCCGCCAGCCTGGCGAACGGCTCCAGCAAGGCGGCCCGCAACTCGTCGACCCAGACCATGGTGACACTGGGGTCAGCCATGAACGCCGGCGACAGATCGTAGGCATACAGCAAGTGCAGTTCGGCGTTGCATTGCAGCGCCAGGGCCTCGGCCTCTCGGATGATCTTGCGATTGAACTCGGTGATGCCATCGTCCCCCGTGGAAGTGTCGACGGTCGCCACCACTCGCCGGGGCAACGCCGAGGCGATCTGGTTGACCAGGTGCACCGGCACCGGGCTTTCCTGCAGCAGCTGCCAATCCAGCGGGGTAGTGAAGACCCGCTTGAGCAAGGGTTCCAGGTAGACGTCCTTGATCAGCAGGTCGGGCTTGATCTCGCGGGCGTGGACCAGGATGTCGCGCAATGGATGGGGGCTCCAGATCGCTTCGGTGGTCAACTGCAAGCCACTGTTGCGCAAACTCTCGGTCGCCCCCTCCAGCCAGATCCGGTATTTGTCCATGTACGTCGCCCGGGCCTGTTCATCCATGCCCGATTCGATCAGGTGAATGCGCGGCGGCGGCTGGACCAGCGCGGTGATATGCAAGGCCGCGCCGCTGGCGGTTGCCAGGGCGGCAGCCCGCCTGACAGCCGGAGAATGGGGCAGGTGCTGATCGGTGATCAGCAGCAGACGCTGGTACTGACTCATGACATACCTCCTTGGACCGGATGTCTGGGGCGCCAGGCAGCAGGCGACGACTTCACATGGCATGATTGAAAGTGGTCGCCCGAAAAGAATCGCTCACCCTCGATTCTGCAGTGACCGGCCGACAGGGCCTTGATCTACATCAAATACCGACGGCTGGCCTCCATGGCCGGCATGCAATCCACCGACCCGGTGCGATCTCGACTTGACCTGCGTCAAACCGCCGCAAGCGCATTGTCGCAGGATGAACGCTCAACCCGGTCCTACTGGTGGAGAGCGAAATCATGGAGATGATGAAAGCGGCGGTATTTGTCGAAAAAAACCGGATCGTGCTGCAGGACAAGCCTGTCCCGCCGATCGGTCCCCTGGATGCGCTGATCCGCATCACCACCACGACGATCTGCGGCACCGACGTGCATATCCTCAAGGGCGAATACCCGGTGGCACCGGGGCTGACCATCGGCCATGAGCCCGTGGGCATCATCGAAAAACTCGGCTCGGCGGTCAGCGGTTTCCATGAGGGCCAGCGGGTCATCGCCGGTGCCATCACTCCCAGCGGCCACAGTTACGCCTGCCTGTGCGGCTGCTCATCCCAGGATGGCCCGGACAACGCCCACGGGTTCAAGGCCACCGGCGGCTGGAAGTTCGGCAACCTGATCGATGGCTGCCAGGCCGAGTACGTGCGGGTACCCGATGCCATGGCCAACCTCAGCCCGGTGCCGGACGGCCTGAGCGACGAGCAAGTGCTGATGTGCCCGGACATCATGTCCACCGGCTTCAGCGGCGCCGAACGGGCCGGGATCCAGATCGGCGACAGCGTGGTGGTCTTCGCCCTCGGCCCGATCGGACTGTGCGCCGTGGCCGGGGCCAGGCTCAAGGGCGCGAGCACCATTATCGGCGTCGACTCGATCAAGGTCCGCCAGGACATGGCGCGCCGCCTCGGCGCAACCCATATCGTCGACTTCACCCAGGGCGATCCGGTCGAGCAGATCATGGCCCTGACCCGGGGCCGGGGCGTCGATGCCGCCATCGAGGCCTTGGGCATCCAGGCCACGTTCGAATCGGCCCTGCGCGTCCTGCGTCCGGGTGGCTGTCTCTCGAGTCTGGGGGTCTATTCCTCCGACCTGCGGATTCCGCTGGATGCCTTCAGTGCCGGGCTGGGGGACAAACAGATCATCACCACCCTCTGCCCCGGCGGCAAGGAACGCATGCGCCGGCTGATGGACGTGGTGGCCTCCGGCAGCGTCGACCTCAAGCCACTGGTGACCCATCGCTTCAAACTGGACGATATCGAGGCGGCCTATGAACTGTTCGCCCATCAGCGCGACGGCGTCATGAAAGTGGCCATTACGCCGTGAAGCACAACGCCGCCGGTCGGATCGCTCCGGCCGGCGGGCACAGGGTCAGCATGGAACAAGGCCTGGCTGCGCAATCTGCGCAGGGGTGCGTGCTTGATTTATCTCGAACAATCGATCACAACTGCTAGGCTCATCCGACGACCACCTGTTTTATCGGTATTCCAATCCGGGACGGACACTCTCCTCCTGATGCAGAGGAATTCCAATGACCGATTGCAATAACATCAAGCCCAAGCCCGTGGGCCTCAAGTCGGCCTGCGCCAATTGCAGCGTGCTGGAGCTGTGCCTGCCCCTGGGCTTGAACGACTTCGAAGTCAAGCGTCTGGACGACCTGATCGTGCAGCGCGTGCGGGTCAGGAAAGGCAACACCCTCTACCGCCAGGGCGATCCCCTGCATGCGCTGTACGCGGTACGCCTGGGCTTTTTCAAGACCACCCTGACCTCCGAGGACGGCCGCGAGCAAGTCACCGGTTTTCAGATGTCCGGGGAAATTCTCGGCATGGATGCCATCAGCGACGACCGGCACTCCTGCAACGCGGTGGCGCTGGAGGACAGCGAAGTCTGCCCGCTCCAGTTCTCCCAGCTGGAGCGCCTGTCCCGGGACTTGCCCTCCTTGCAGCACAACCTGAACAAACTGATGAGCCGCGAAATCGTCAAAGACCATAACCTGCTGCTGATGATGGGCAATATGAACTCGGACGAGCGCCTCGCCGCGTTCTTCCTCAACCTCTCGCAACGCTTGTCCCTGCGCGGCTATTCGCCGTTCAATTTCATCCTGAGAATGCGTCGCGAAGAAATCGGCTCGTACCTGGGCCTGCGCCTGGAAACCATCAGCCGCGGGATCGCCCGGCTGCGCGAACTGGGCCTGCTGGAAGTCCACGCCCGGGAGGTGAAGATCCTTGATCTGGAGGGTCTGAAGGGGTTGATCGCCGGTTGCGGCCACCATGGCACTCCGCTGTAACCAGGAACGGGTCAGCGCCTTGCCGAAGCGTCCGAGGTTCCGGGTTTATCTTGTTTATATCGCACAGCATTCCATGAGTTGTACCGTCCTTGATTTGAGTCAAGCGCGAATAGTCGCCGGGGCGTAGAAACAGAACACCGATACCGGTTCACGACCACACCCGTTCGAGGAGTTCTGATCATGCCCGAGCTCAATCCCCCTCCCCTGAATCTGCCTGACTTTTCGTCGGTGACAGGCGAACACTGGATCGAAACCCTGCAGGACGGCAGCCATGTCCTGATCAGGCCGCTGCGCGCCGAGGACCGCGAGCGGGAAAAGGCCTTTATCCAGCGACTGTCCCCGGAATCGCGCCACCAGCGGTTTCTCGGAGAAATCGTCGATCCCGGCCCGGTCCTGATGAACCAGTTGATGAATGTCGACACCCACAACCGCGTGGCCTACGTGGCCCTGGCCCATGACAATGGCGTGTTGCAGGAAGTGGGGATCAGCCGCTACGCCGCCTCCGGTGCCGAGCACGAATGCGAGTGTGCCATTACCGTCGCCGATGACTGGCAACACCGCGGCCTGGGAACCCTGCTGATGAAGCACCTGATCGCGGCGGCACGGAAGAACCACTTCACCCGGATGTACTCCATCGACAGCGCGTCCAATGTGCACATGCGCAAGCTGGCCGACGACCTGCACTTCAGCCGCGAGCGCGATCCCGACGATGCAACCCAGGTCATTCATCGGCTCTCGCTGCAAGACTGACCGCTCCCGGCGGGGGCCGCTCTGCCCGGTCCTCGCGCGGCACTCGTTCAGGCAAGACGCTCCGGGCTCAGCGCCAGGAGGCTGCAGGCACTGCGGTAGAGGATATTCTCCGCCGTGCTGCCGAGGATGCTGTCCAGCCCATGGGAATGGCGGGTGCCCATGACCATGACATCCACCCCGTTGTGATCGACGAAAGCGCCGAGGGTCTCGATGACCGAGCCCATGAGGAAGTATCGCTGGTTTTTCTCGACCCCGTTGCGTTGCGCCAAGGCCTTGAAGGCCTGCTGTTCATCGGCACGGCTGGCCATTTCCAGGCCTTCGGCCATTGGCAAGGTGCCCCAGCCCATCTCATGGACATAGGAACGGGACTTGTCATGCACATGCACCAGGCTGAAAGTCGCCGCGCATTGCCGGGCAAATGCCTGCCCCGCCTCGACCAGAGTGTCGTTGAACGCTTCCTCGGCCGCTTCCCGGCCCAGATCCACCGCCACCAGGACATGGCGTGGCAACGGGTGGGTGTGACCGGCCACCAGGTGCACGGGGACCGGGCAATCACGCAGCAACTGCCAGTCCAGCGGCGTGGCGAACAGTCGCTTGAGCCCGGGTTCCCGGTGAACGTCCTTGACCAGCAGGTCGATATCCAGGTCACGGATATACTCGATGATCGGCAGCAACGGATGATGGCACCAGAAAATATTGCAGCTCACATCCAGGCCCCTGCCCCGCAGGCGATCCGTCTCCTGATGCAGCCAGCGGCGATGCAGTTCCAGATAACCCTCACGGGCCTGGGTCATGGCCTTCTGGTCGAACAGCGTGGCCACATCCAGGGTCGACACATAGTCGAAGGCCAGGATATGCAAGGCCGCCCCCGTGGACAGGGCCAGTTCGGTAGCCCGCTCGAAGGCGGGGCTGCGGCTCATCTCAGGCGGAGCCAGCAAAAGAATGCGGTGGTAGTCGGACATGGCGCACCTCTGGGTAACGGGTCCCCGGCTCCCAGTGGCAGCGGTTCAGTACCATGGGGCAAATCTCGCCGCCAGCGGGGATCGAGACGTTGTATCCATGATGGAGCGCCCCGGCTCTGCAGGCTTGATTTACGTCAAGGCGGTCACGGCGACGGCTCGGTTATCCAGGGCTGGCTGACAGCGGGGTGAACCGCTGCAACTGCATCTCGTGCAAGCGACTGAGGGTCCGGCGGAACGGAAACGCCAGGTAGCCTTCGGTGTACAGCTCATCCAGCGACACCTGGGCGGCGATGTACAGCGGCACCTTGCGGTCGTAGCACTCGTCCACCAGGGCGATGAAGCGGCGCACGCTGTCGTCGTGTCTCGATAACTGCGGCAACTCGCGATCCCCGGCCTCGACGCGCCGCGCCGCGTCCTCGGTGCCGCGGGCGATCCGTCCCGGGCGCTGGCAGGCGCTGAGGTTCGGCACCTCGCTGAGGAAAATCGCCGTATAACGATCGCACAGCGCCATGAAGTCCATGGCCGCCAAGGGCTCCTCACACAGCGCGGCATAGCGGCACCAGAGCACGCTCGGCGAGGCCTGCACCACCGCCAGGGTCCGGTAGCCCATGGCGACCGGTTCGCCGGACAGCGGCTGCCCGGCGGTCAGCGCCTTGAAGGCTTCGGCCAGCAGCGCCGAGTGCCCCTCGGGTTCGACCCAGTAACGCTGCACCCCGGCCCCCGGATGCAGGCGGTGGTCCTCGCCGCCATCGACATCGGCCACGTCCATGTGCTGCTCGATCGCGGCAATCGCCGGCAGGAAGCGCTCGCGGTTGAAGCCATCGGCATAGAGTTGCCGCGGTGGCTGGTTGGAGGTGGAGACGATCACCACGCCCTCGTCGAACATCACCTGGAACAGCCGCCCGAGGATGATCGCATCGCCGATATCGTTGACGAACAATTCATCGAAGCACAGTACCCGGACCTCCCGCGCCAGTTCACGGGCCAGGGCCCGCAGCGGATCGGCGATACCGCTCAGCTGGAACGATCGCTGGTGAACCCAACCCATGAAGTGATGGAAATGCTGACGCCGCGACGGCACGCCCAAGGTCTGGTGGAACTGATCCATCAGCCAGGTCTTGCCCCGCCCCACCGGCCCCCAGAGGTAGACCCCCTTGGGCAACCGCCCCTGGTGCAGCATCTCATGGCAGCGCTGCAAGGCCTGCACCGCCTGCCATTGGGCCGGGTCATGGACAAAACCGCGCTGCTCGACGGCGGCGCGGTAGGCACTCAGGGGAGAATCGACAGGCATGGTTGGCACAGGCTCGAAACCGGGGCCGTGCAGTATGCCAGCTTGTCCTAGAGGGAAATATCCAGCCGGGCGATCTTGCCCTGCTCATTGAGCCGGAACACGTAGCGCAACTCCACCGAACCGCCGGGGAAAGTCCCCGAGACAAGCTGCTTGACCAGCACCTTGCCGGTGCGTTGCGCCACGTCCAGGACTTCGACCCGGGGTTGGTATTTACGCGCGGTCTCGTCCATCCACTGGGCGATGGCGAGGGTGCCGACCCGGTGATGGCCTTCGTCGAAGACATTCGCGTCCTCGGCGAAGAAACTGGCCACCGCCGAACTGTCGCGGGCATTGGCGGCGCTGATATAGGCCTCGATGGCCGGGGCGAGCACCGAAGTTTGAGTGGTCATGCTGTTTACAGCTCCTTGCTGGTGGAAGGTGGAGCCATCCTAGAACACTCGCCTGTCAATTCTTGTCAGGAGTGAAGCGCTCGTGTTCATCCTGGTCGAACTGCTTGCGCCATTGCCGTAGCAGGTCGCTGCGCCGCCCCGGATAACGTTCGCCCTGCTCCCGGGCCGCGGCGATCCGGTCGGTGCGAAAGGTCCGAAAGGCGTTACGCAGTTCACACCAGGCCACCACCACCCGTGCCTCGTTCAGGAAACCCAGGGCCAGG
Source organism: Pseudomonas batumici (assembly GCF_000820515.1). Taxonomy (GTDB): domain Bacteria; phylum Pseudomonadota; class Gammaproteobacteria; order Pseudomonadales; family Pseudomonadaceae; genus Aquipseudomonas; species Aquipseudomonas batumici. The sequence continues at coordinate 30,419 of NZ_JXDG01000047.1, forward strand.
GGCCAGATCAGCCGCTGGCTGGGCACCTGGTTCACGTCGGCGTAGTCGATGTGGAGCTTGGACTGCTCGCGAATGGCCTGGCGAAACACATTCAGCGGCACGGCATTGTCCGGGTAACCATAACCGCGCGGTCCGGGCAGCAGGGTCGGATTGCGCAGGGCCTCCTGGGCGGCCGGCGCCAGCACCGCGGCAATCTTGGCCAGGGCATCGGAGGCGGCCTTGCTCAGTACCTCGTCACCACGCTGATCGACATACTGCAGGCCCAGCACGACGGCCTCGGCCTCATCGGCATTGAGCATCAATGGCGGCAGGAACAAACCGCTGCGCAAGACGTAGCCAACGCCCGCCTCCCCCTGGATCGGCGCACCCAGGGCCGTGAGTTCGGCGATATCGCGATAGACCGTGCGTTCGGAAATCTCCAGCTCGCAGGCCAAGGCCGCGGCGGTGGCCGGACGGCTTTTGGCGCGCAAGACCTGGAGCAAGGTCAGCAGACGCGAAGTGCGGGACACGGAGGGCGACCTCTTGCCGGAAGAAAGTCGCAGCTTAGCAGAGCCCCCTGTCAGAGATTGTCAGTAATGCGGTGGACCGGGAAACCCCTTGACGCATTTTATTACAAGCATCATATTTAATGAATGTCGACTAACATTTAACCGCCCGAGCCTTCCCGACCTACCCTGGAGTCATCCCATGCACTACAAAGTCCTGGGCCGCCGCAGCGGCTTGCGTGTATCCGAACTGGCGCTGGGCGCCGGCAACTTTGGTACCGGTTGGGGTCACGGGGCCGAACGTGACGAGTCGAAACGGATCTTCGACGGCTACCTGGAAGCCGGCGGCAACTTTATCGACACCGCCAACGGCTACCAGGCCGGCCAGTCGGAAGTCATTCTCGGCGAGTTGATCGCCGCCGAGCGCGACCGTCTGGTGGTGGCGAGCAAATACACCATGGGCACCACGCCCGCCGCCGGCGTTTCCCACACCGGCAACAATCGCAAGAACATGATCCGCGCCGTCGAGGAAAGCCTCAAACGCCTGAACACCGAACATCTCGACCTGTTCTGGGCGCATATCAGCGATGGCCTGACCCCCATGGAGGAAATCCTCCGCGGCTTCGACGACCTGGTGCGTTCGGGCAAGATTCTCTACGCCGGCCTGTCGAACTTCCCGGCCTGGCGCATCGCCCGCGCCGACCTGCTGGCCGAAGTGCGCGGCTTTGCGCCGATCGCCGCGATCCAGGTGGAGTACAGCCTGGCCGAACGCAGCGCCGACCGTGAACTGCTGCCGATGGCCGAGGCACTGGGCTTGGCCGCGACCCTGTGGTCACCCCTGGGCGGCGGCTTCCTCACCGGGAAATATCGCCAGGGCAACGAGAACACCCGGGCGAGCAAACTGGGCATGCTGATCCACACGGAAAACAGCGCCCGCGAAAGCCGCCTGATCGACACCTTGCTGGCGGTGGCGGCGGAACTCGGCGCCACCCCGACCCATGTGGCCATTGCCTGGCTACGGGAGAAGGCCAAACGCTCGACCACCAGCCTGATCCCGATCCTCGGGCCGCGCACCCGCGAGCAACTGGATGGGACCCTGGGCGCCCTGCAACTGAGCCTTGGCAGCGAACATCTGGCGCGCCTGGATGAAGTCAGCGCGGTAACGCTGGGCGTGCCCCATGAAATGATCGCCGGCTCGGCGGCACGCTACCGCGGCAGCGAGACTTTCGACCTGCCGATCATCCCGGTGGTGTGAGCGCACGTCCTGTAGCCATTCAGTCAAGGCCCAGCACGTAACCTGTAGGAGCCGGCTTGCTGGCTCCTACAAGGACAGTGTCCGGCCTTGACTGAACGGTATTGCGACATCAATCCTCAGAGGTATCGACCTCCCCTCTTCTCACCCGCTTGGCAAACTCGGTTTCAATACCTTGCGCCAGCACCCGGGCCTGACCCCGCCAGTCCTCACGCTCGACCCGCCCAGGAAAGCTGAAGTAATGCTCTATCCAGTGCACTTGCGGCTCCGTCCATTGGGCAATCTGGGAAAACCGGTAGATACCCAGCTCGTGCAGCACGGCTTCATTCTTATGCCCAACACCTGAGATCAACTTCAGGTTATCCAGCGTGCCGGTGGGTTTTTCCATGATCAGCGGACGGCTGCCAACGCCAGCGGCATCGGTTGCCGCTGCCCGGGCCCCGGGCCTCAAGTCCGTGCTGCTGGAGGCGGCATCGGCAGCCAGCCTGGCGTGAATCCAGGCGCTGAACCAACAACCGACCAGGTAAGCCGCAAACAGCAGCAAGGCGGTTTCCAGCCAAAACCCCGCACGCCCCGGCAACCACTTGAGCAAGGCGACAATCACGCCAACGGCAAAGACCCATAACGTCACGTTCAACCAGCCGGCGATCCAGTGGTACTGGCGCGCGGCCTGACTGGTGATCCAGCCCACGAGCAAACCCAGGATCAATGCCAGCAGCATCCAGCCCCAATACTGTTCAAGTAAATAACTCATGATGGCTTCTCCTGGTTATTTAGCGTCAGTCGAGGGTGTTACATGGCTGTCATCCGTCACCTTCACTTCTATCCGACGATTTTGTGCCTGGCCTTCAGGCGTGTCGTTCGACGCCACTGGATTGGCTTCTCCGAATCCCACCGCTTTCAGATGTTCTGGCGTGACGCCATGTTGTGCCAGATATCTGACCACGGCCTCGGCCCGGCGCGTGGAAAGTGCCAGATTGAAGGCCGCTTTACCGGTGTTGTCGCTGTAGCCATCGACTTCGATCTGTTCGTCGGGACACTGTCTGGCCGTGGCAACCAATGCATCAAGCGCGGTTTTCGAAGCCGCTGACAAGATGTCCCGGGCCGTGTCGAATTGCACTTTGTATTGATTCAGCGCAGCGGCGAATTGTTGTTCACAGGCCTTGGGGTCGAGACTGCCGGTGGAACTTTGTTGAATGGCCTGGGGCTCATCGGCAGCGATTGTCGGCGCGGGGGACGGCTCCAGGGACGGCTCAGGGGGGACGACTTCGGGAGGGTGGCCGATAGTGTTATCGGCCTGTGTCACGGGCTGATCGCCCAGGGTGTCGATAACCTGTCTTACACCCTGGGTTTGGTCAGCGGCGTCACGGGCTTGTTTAATTGAGTTGGGCAGGGTCACGTCACGCCCGGCGACAACAATGGGAGCACTATCGGTTGCACTCCCCACGCGGGTCCGCAAATCCTGTTCGACTTCAGGCGTTGTTATCCAAATAGCGGCCAACCACAGCAAAGCGAGTAACGGTAAACCCCACCACCAGTTTTTCGAGCGAGCCATTTGTCTTCTCCTTAACGTAGGAAAACCAACGGACTGCGAAAAATGCTGAGGCAGGTGATATCAAGTGTAGGTAATAGAAGCGAGCCGTCAATATAACGGCGCTCACAACTCTGACAGTCAGAATTCCGTGCCCCTCGACAAAGAAGCCGATCGCCGACGAACCTCAATTCGTCAGCGGGCGATTGCCCTGTGATATCTGGGAAATCACCCGCGAAGAGTGGCAACGGTTGTGCTGATCATTCCTGGATAAAACGCACGCCGGGCTTGGCCCGCTCGTCCACCTGCAACTCGAACACGTCCGGGCGGGCATAGTGGCCGGTGACGTCGAAGTCATAGCGGGCGCGGACCAGTTGATCGGTGTCGATCTGCGCGGTCAACAGGCCGGCCTGGCCGACAAACGGCCCGGCCAGCACCTCGCCCATGGGCCCGACAATCAGGCTGCCACCGTTGATCAACGGACGCTCCGCTGGCCAGTTGGCCACCTCAATCCCCAACGCCTGCGGCGAAGGCTGCACCTGGCAGGCCGTGACCACGAAGCAACGGCCTTCACAGGCGATATGGCGCATGCTGACCTGCCACATCTCCCGTTCATCCACGGTCGGCGCGCACCAGACTTCCACGCCCTTGGCGTACATGGCCGTACGCAACAGCGGCATGTAGTTTTCCCAGCAGACCGCCGAACCGAGACGCCCCGCCTTGCCCTCCACCACCGGCAAGGTCGAGCCATCGCCCTTGCCCCAGATCAACCGCTCGGTGCCGGTGGGCATCAACTTGCGGTGCTTGGCCACCAGCCCGCCCTGGGGCTCGAAGAACAGCACCGTGCAATACAAGGTATGCCCAGCGCGTTCGATGACCCCGAGCACCAGGCTCGCGCCGGTGCGCGCGGACAGCTGCGCCAGTGCCTCGGTCTCGGTGCCCGGCACATCGATGGCATTGGCATGGTAACGGGCAAAGGCCTCGCGCCCCTCGGGCAGTCGATAACCCAGTTGGGTACCGAAGGTTTCGCCCTTGGGGTAACCGCCCAGCAGTGCTTCGGGCATCACCACCAGGCTGGCGCCGGACTCGATGATCGCCGCCTCATAGCCGAGAATCTGTTCCAGGGTGTCTCCCTTGCCGGCTGGCGAGGAACCTATTTGCAGTGCGGCGACGATGGACTTGGGCATGACGTGAACTCCATGAAGGTGAGGTGCCGATTGTCGCGGCGACCCGGATCATGAATAAAGCCACTTTCAGAACTGAATGATATGAACCGGAAAAATATCATGATAATGGATCCAAAGCGGCTCAAGACTTCCATGGAGACACGTCCGAACATGAAACTTCAGGCATAACCAGGTGCCATCACCTGCTTGCGACCTGATACCGACAAATTTTCTACATTTGAGGCTTCATGATTTAGCCGTCTCGCTCGTCCTTATCAGGGGGAGCCGACATCACATTCCTGATCAGGCACTGAAAGGGAGTTTTTGCATGTACGACCAGCACAGGTCAACGGACGGTATTTCTTTGCAACGCGATCCTTCCTACAGCTCGGACGCCATGTTGGGCAAAACTGCCGAACGCAGCGGCAACGACCGTATTCGTCAATTACTCAAACACTTCGGTTTGCGCACCAGCCTGATCCGGCTCAAAGTCATCGACGCGCTGCTGAGCGCCGACGAAGACCATCGCCGGCTGGGTGTCCGCGGGGTGCACAGTCATTTGCTGGAGCTGGGCATTCCCCTGTCCTTCCTCAGTGTGCGCGAGGTGCTCAAGCGCCTGTGCAGCGAGGGCGTCGTGGTGCTCAACGCCGACAAGAGCTACAGCCTGCACCCCGATGCGATCGCGACGCTGGCGCAACAGGACGCCGCGCCGCAGGCCACGGATCTCGACGCCTGAGTTCAGGGCTTGACCTTGCGCCGCATCACACCGTTGATCACCACCACGACCACTGCCACGCCGATGGCGATGTACTGGAACAGCTTCTCGCTGATGACCCCGATGTTTTGCAGATAGGACAGACCGAACATGATTCCCAGCACCACCAGGGAAATCAGGATCGAGTATTTCAGACGCTGCGATTGAGTCATTGGGTATTCCTGAAAGTTAAAACCTGAAGCGATGAATGTATCCGGTTTGTATCGAAATCCATACCAATGATCGACAAAGGTCAACGAATTAAACGAGGCAAGCGGAGTCTCATATTACAGCCGAGGAAATGTTTTAGCTTCCCGGCTTCACCCATGAGGATTTATCCATGTTTCGTCGAATCACACTGCTGATTCCCTTGCTGATCATTATGTCCCTGAGCGGTTGCATCATCTTTCCCGACCGGGGTGGCTGGCATGATCATGGCCATCGTTACTATGATGGGGGTGGTTACTACCGCCGCTGATCGCACCCACCGGGGACGGTAATCGACCGTCCCCTCATCGCCTAAACCCGGTACCCGGCCGGGTACAGATCTCCACCAGCCAATCGACAAATACCCTGACCCGCGCCGACATCTGCCGATGGGGCGGGTACATGGCGCTCAGTGGCAAGCCAGGCGGCGGATGATCGCGCAGCACTTCGCACAACTGGCCGCTGCGCAGTTGTTCGACCACGTGATAGTAAGGAATCTGCACCAGCCCATACCCGGCCTCACACGCCGCCAGGTAACCGTCGGCACTGCTGACCGAAAGGCGCTTGGGCAGGTCGATCGCCTGCAACTGGCCGGCCTGCTGGAACTCGAGGCCGAAGCGCTTGCCGGTCACGCTGGAAAAGTACTCGACCATCAGGTGCCCCTCCAGGTCCGCCAGCGAAGTCGGCATGCCCATGCGCTCGAGATACGCCGGACTGGCACAGGTCACCTGCTCGACCAGCACCAGCGGCCGGGCCACCAGCGAATCGTCCAGGGCCTGACCGCCGCGCAGCACGCAGTCGACGCCGTCACGGATCAGGTCCACGGGCCGGTCATTCAGGCCGATTTCCAAGTCGATCAGCGGATAGCGCTCGGTAAACTCCGGCAATACCGGAATCACGATCAAGCGCCCGATCCCCGCCGGCATGTCGACGCGCAGGGTGCCGCGCGGATTCTGCCGGGCGGCGGAAAACACCGCTTCGGTCTCCTCCAGGTCCGCCAGCAGTTGCACGCAGCGCTGGTAATAGGCCGCACCGTCGAGGGTGGTGCTGACTTGGCGGGTGGTGCGGTGCAGCAGCTGCACACCGAGGTGCGCCTCCAGTTGCTTGACCAGCACCGTCACCGAGGCCCGGGGCACTTGCAGGCTGTCGGCGGCCTTGGCGAAACCGCCCAGCTCGACGATACGGGTAAAGACCCGCATGGCGTTGAAGCGATCCATCGGCCCTCCATTATTTTTAATTTACGAATAGTGATAGTGCTTTTAGCCGGTTTATCGCGCTTTTGTCGAGGTTCACACTGCACGAAATCCCACAGGAGCTCACGCCATGTACACCCGTCAACTCGGCAAGAACGGCCCGCAAGTCTCCGCCATCGGCCTCGGCTGCATGGGCATGACCGATTTCTACACCACCGGCAGCGACACCCGCGAAGCCACCGCTACCCTGCACCGGGCCCTGGAGCTGGGCGTGACCCTGCTCGACACCGCCGACATGTACGGCCCCCACAGCAACGAAGAACTGATCGGCCAGGCCATCGCCGGCAAGCGCGACCAGGTGTTCCTGGCCAGCAAGTTCGGCATCCTGCGCGACCCGGCCAATCCGTCGTACCGGGGGGTCAACGGCAAGCCGGAATACATTCGCACGGCCATCGACGGCACCCTCAAGCGCCTTGGCGTGGAGACGCTGGACCTGTACTACCAGCACCGCATCGACCCGGACGTGGCCATCGAGGAAACCGTCGGCGCCATGGCAGAGTTGGTCAAGGCCGGCAAGGTTCGTTACCTGGGCCTGAGCGAGGCGTCGGTCGAGACCCTGGAGCGGGCGCACCGGGTGCATCCGATCAGCGCCCTACAAAGCGAGTACTCCTTGTGGAGCCGCGACCAGGAGGACAACGGCTGCCTGGCCGCCTGCCAGCGCCTGGGGATTGCCTTTGTGCCCTACAGCCCGTTAGGCCGTGGTTTCCTGACCGGAGCCCTGAAGAGCCCGGACGATTTCGCCGCCGATGACTATCGTCGTTTCAGCCCGCGTTTCCAGGGCGAGAACTTCGCCCGCAACCTGCGGCTGGTAGAGCAGGTGCAGGCACTGGCCGCGGAAAAAGGCGTAAGTGCCGGACAACTGGCGCTGGCCTGGGTATTGGCCCAGGGCGACTACCTGATCCCGATTCCCGGGACCAAGCAGCGCAAGTACCTGGAAGAGAACGTGGCGGCGCTGGAGGTACGATTGAGCCGCGCCGAGTTGCAGGCCCTGGAGGCGATTTTCCCGGCGGGGGCCACGGCGGGGCTGCGCTATCCGGAAGCGGTGATGCAGGGTCTCAATCGCTGAGCCCCCTCCCCCTGTAGGAGCGTCGACCGGCTGCTCCTACAGGGAGAAGGTGAATAACTAGAAATCGCGCTTGTAGAAAATATCCAGGGAACTGGCCACCCCACTCGCCGCCTCCAGGTACACGCGCTTGCTCAGCAAATAGCGCAAGGCAATGGTATTGGCCGGTTCGAACACCCCCACCCCGTAACGCAAGCTCAGCTTCTCGGTGATCTTGCCGCTGGCCACCACCGCCGTGGTGTTGCCACTGCCCTGGGTATCGAGGGCGAAATCCTCGATCCCCAGGTTCTTCGCCAAGTCGCCGGTCACCCCGGAACTGCCCATCAAGCCCAACCCCAACGCCGCCTGGGCCAGCATGTTGCTGTCTTCGCCGGTGGTGCTCAACGGCCGCCCCAGCACCAGGTAGGACAAGGCCTGCTCCTGGCTCATGGCCGGTTCCGAGAAGATCTGCGTGGTCGGTTGTTCGGCGTTGCCGCTCAGGCGAATACCGGCGACCACGTCACCGGTCTGGCGAATGGCCTCGATATCCAGGTAAGGCTGGTCGATGGGGCCGGCGAACAGCAACCGCGCCCGTCGGATCGTCAGGCGCTGGCCATAGGCGTTGTAACGCCCGTCATTGAGTCGCAGCTCGCCACGGGTGTCGAGGTTGTCACCGATATGCACCTGCCCCTGCAAGTCGGCACTCAGGCCGAAACCGTTGAAGCTGAGCTTGTCCTCCCCCACCAGCACGTCGATATCCATGGACATCGCCAACGGCGGCTTGCCCGCTTCGGTCTGATGGCCGACGATCACCGTGTCGTCCGAGACCTTGACCGTCGACGGCGGCAGCTCGCGCACGGTGATCGCGCCCTTGGGCACATGCACCTTGCCGGCAATCGCCAGCTTGTCGCCGTGCATCGACACCGTCAGGTCCGGCGCGACTTCCAGCGTGGCGTACGGCTCGACGCTGACCGGCAACTGCGAGCCCTTGATCGCCAATTCCAGCTGCAACGCATTCGTCCAATCGATATGCCCGGCCAGGCTGCCGTGCCCGGCGTCGCCGCCGGTCCAACTGCCGTTGAGCTGGACGTTTTCCCCGGCGATCTGCGCCTGCACCCGCAGGTCCTTGATCGTGGTGGGCACTTCCGACCCCGAGACCTCACCACCACTCAACGTCAGGTTGCCGTTGACCTGGGGCGCCAGCAAGCCGCCGGACAAGCGCCCGCTGCCGTCCAGGCGACCGGCCAGGGTGTCGACCTTTCTCACAAAAGGCCGGGCCACGCTGAGGTCCAGGCCACTGAGGCGGAAATCGCCGCTCAGGGGCTTGTTCCTGGCCAGGGGATTGATCTGCGCCTGGAGCGTCAGTTCGCCCAGCTTGCCACCGCGAAAATCGAGGACCGTGTCGACTCGCCGGGGCGTCAGGTTGCTGGTGAGCTTGAGGGTCTCATAGGGGAAATCCAGCCACTTGCGCCGTTCGCGCATGCGCAAGGTGCCGCCGCTGGCATCGATCATGATCTGGCCCTTGGGGCCGCTGGCCGGCAGGTCCAGTTGCAGGTCGGCATTGAGCCGGCCCTGCCAGGCGAAGTCGCGGGGCAACCATTGCGCCAGGCTTTCCAGGGGGAACTGCTTGAGGTGATAGCGCAGCCGGGGTTCGGGCATCAGCCGCTGGTCCTCGCCGCACAGGCTGGCCTGCCCCGACAGCCAGCAGTGGCTGCCAAAGTTCAGCCGACCATCGGCGAGGTATTCGAGCTTGGCCGGGTTCTGCAGCTTCCAGTCCTGGCCGCCGGTCTGTATGTCGCCCGAGACCAGGCGCCCGCGCCAGTTGCCTTTGTCGAGCGCGCCGTCCAGGCCCAGGGCCAACTTCAGCAGCGGGCCTTGCAGATCGAGCTGCGCCTGCTGGCGCTTGAGATCGCCCTGCCCCTGCAAGGTCAGGTTACCCAAGGTCGTGTCGCCGACCTGGATACCGTCGCCCTTGAGGTCCAGCCGTCCACGCTGGGCGCCGTCGAGGCTGGCCTCGAGACCGAGGCCCTGCAGGTGGTTGTCGGCGAACACCAGTTGCTGACCGTGCAGGCTGACCTTGCCTTGCGGCGCCTTGAGACTGCCGGCGAGATCGACCCGCCCTTTAAGTTGCCCGCGCAACTGCGGCCAGAGCTGGCCCAGGCGCGGCAGGTCGAGATCAAGCTGCCCGGCCAACCGCTGTTGCAGGCTGCCGCTGCCCTGGATGCGGTTGTCGCCCAGGCGGATATCGAGGGCACCGAGGGTCCATTGCTCGTCCTTGCCGCCGGCCTTGGCCTGGAGCTGCGCCGGCTGCCCGCGCAGCTTGCCCTTGAGATCGACAGTTGCATCAAGGACCAGCTGCCGGTTCTTGAATTCGCCTTTGCTGCGCAGCGGCCCGGCCAGGGTTCCGGGCAACTCCGCCATCCAGTACGCGGGGTTGAGCGCGCTCAGGTCCAGGGCAGTGTCCCAGGCGATGCCATCGGCGAATTGCAGGTTCAGGTGCCCGCTGGCCTTGCCCTGCCCCGCCGTCAGTTCGAACTGTGGCAAGGCGATCTGTTTCAGGTCGCCACTGAAAGGGCTGAGCAGGTTGAACTTGCCCGCCGGGCCGTCGAGGTCGGCCTGGAAGTAGCCCAGGTAATTGCCATCGCGGTAATGCACTTCACCGACAAAGGTCCGCGCCTTGACCGCCGGCTCTTCGATCAGCGGGTAGAGGCGGTGCCAGGGGAAGTCCAGCCAGTCGACCTTGGCGTCGGCACTGAAGCCCTTTTGCCAGTCCAGCTCACCACTGAGTTTGAGCCGCTGGTTGGCACTGGCCGTCAGGTCCAACGCGGCGATTTGCGCCCCCTGGGCATCGACCCGACCTTGCAGGGCCAGGTCGACGGGACCTTGCTCGGCCGGCAGCACGGCCTTGCCCTGAAGCTGGTAACCGTCTTTCAGGTTGCCGCTGCCGCTGAGTTCGAGCTGATTGAGTTGCAGGGTATCCGGCAACTCGGCGCTGGCCTTGAAACCGTCGGCGGTGATCCGCACCCGGGCCGGCAGGTGCTCGGCCAGGGCCTCCAGCTCGCCGCTGAGCTGGCCCTGGAGATAACCGCTGCTGGCGGCCTTGAGCTTGAGGGTCTTGAGCAGGTCGCCGCGCACGTCCAGCGCCAGGGCCCAGGGCACACCGCCCGGGGCCGGCAACAGCAGCTTGCCCTCGGCCATCAGCGGCCAGTCGCCGCTCGGCTGCAGCACGCCGGACAGGTCCAGGCTGAGGTCGTCGCGCTGCAGATGCACGGTATCGATCTGCAAACCCTTGGCGGTCCAGTGCGCGGCCAGTTGCAGCTCCTTGAGCTGCTCGCTGCCATCGAGCCACAGGCTGCCGATGCGCACCTGGCCCAACTGGATCGCCAGCGGCAGCTTGAGGTCCGGCAGGGTCAGCGGCCCGCTCTCGGCAGGCGCCCCCGGCTCGAACTGCAGGTCGACCCGCTCAACTTCCAGTTGGTCGACACACAGCACAAAGTGCGTGAGGCACAGCGGCGCCCAATCGAACCGCGGCTGCTGCAGTTCGACCCGATTGCCACCCTGCTGCCAGAGCAGATGATCAGCGCTCCACTGTCCGCCCAGTCGGCCCTGGAAATTTTCCACCGTCAGCCCCGGCACTTGCGCCAGTGCCCAGCGACCGCCGACCTGGGTCCCCAACAACAGGCCAACCGACACCAGCAACAACAGGATCAGCGCGAGCAGCGCCAGGCCGAGTATTTTCAAACCACGCTTCACAGCTCAGGCCCCATGGAAAAGTGCAGACGGATGCCGCCGGGATCTTCCAGCGCATGGGCCAGGTCCAGGCGAATCGGCCCCACCGGCGAGACCCAGCGCACGCCGATGCCGACGCCGGTCTTGAGGCTCGGCAACTCCAGGGTATTGAACGAGTTGCCCTGGTCGACGAAGGTCGCGACCCGCCATTTCTCGGCGATGGAATATTGGTATTCGAGACTGCCGGCCACCATGTAGCGCCCGCCGACCCGGTCGCCCTCGGCGTTTTTCGGGGACAGGCTCTGGTAGTCGTAGCCGCGCACGCTCTGGTCGCCACCGGCGAAGAAGCGCAAGGACGGCGGCACGCTCCGATAGCCGTTGGTGGCGCTGCCGCCGAACTGGATCCGGCCGAGGAAACGGTGGTTGTCCCAGACCGTGGTCAGGCCCTTGAGCATGGCCGTGCCGTACAGCAGGTTATTGTCCGAGCCCAGCCCTTCCTTGGCGACCTTGCTGTCGAACTGCAGGCGGTAACCGTTGTGCGGGTCGATGCGGTTGTCGCTGCGCAGGTAGGAATAACTGATGCCGGGCATCAGCAGGTCACTCATGCCGGTATCGTCGCCGAGACGATATTCCTCACGCTGCCACTTGAGCGAGATCACCCGCTGCCAGCCGCTGGGCAACTTGCTGTGCCATTCCGGGCCGACGGTGAGCAGCTTGCTCAGGCTGTCGGTGTGGGCGATTTCTTCGTACTGGTAGCCGCCGGCCCAGCGCAACTTGTCGGTCAGCGGCGGATCCAGCGGCCGGTCGTACCAGAGGCCGATGTTCTGCCGGGGTGCGGAAACCTCGCTTTCGATGCCGTAGCTGTCGCCCTTGGAATTGACCCAGTGGCGAGTCCAGTTGGCCTTGACGCGAGGCCCGACGTCAGTCGAATACCCCAGGCCCAGGCCCATGGTGCGGGGCTTGCGGGTATCGAGCTGGACCTCGACCGGGATCACCTGGTCCTTGGCCGCCGGCGGGGCCGCGTCCACCCGCACGCCTTCGAAGTAGCCGCTCGATTGCAGAGCCTGGTTGAGCTCGGCGATCAGTTCGGAATCGTAGGGGGTACCCGGCTTGAACGGCACCATGCGGTGCAGCAGGTCCTCGTCAAACGGCGTATCGCCGGCGAAATGCACCTGGCCCAGGGTGTAGCGCGAACCGCTGTCGTAGATCAGCTCGATATCGGCGACGCCGGCCCGGGGATCGACGGACAGCTTCTGGCTGATGAAGCGCCCGCTGAAGAATCCGTAGCGCGAGGCCTGGTTGAGGATCAGGCGCTTGGCGTCCTCGTAGTGGCCATGGTTGAGCACGGCACCGGGCTTGAGGGCGTCACTGCTGGGGACCCGGAAGGCCTTGAGACTGGCGGCCGGACCTTCGATGCGCACGGTGACGTTGCGCAGGTGCACGGGTTCGCCGGGCTCGATGGTGAGGATCAGCCGTGGCGTCTTGCCGGCTTCGACTTCGCTGTCGATCCGCGGCTGATAATAGCCGAGCGCCTGGGCGGCCTTGCGCGCCTGCTCCTGCGCGCCACGGCTGAAACGCCGCAGGGCATTTTCACCGCGGTTGCCCAGGCTGCCGATGTAGCCTTCCACATTGGCTTTCAACTCGTCATTCGCCGGTTTGACCCGTACATCGAGTTCACTTTGCGCGAAGGCCGCCATGCTGCAACAGAGCAGAAGCCAACCGCCGGTCCATCTTTTGGAAAACATCATAGGCGCGGATGCTATCACGGGCTGGGTCAAGGCCGTCATAGAACGCGAAACCGACCGGAAAGTTCGACAGTCAAGCCATTGCTGTTTGTAACACCTGCGGGTTGGCGTGGTAGAACACGTGCTCGCGGATCGGTCCCACGGCCACTTCGCCAATCTCCTCGTAGCCCTGTCGCTTGTAGAACTCCAGGTAGTGCGGGTTGCCGGTATCGAGCACCACGCCCTGGGAATGCGGGTCCTCGGCACACCAGTTGTGCACCGCCGTCAGCAATTGTTCGCCATAGTGCTGGCCCTGGAACTGCGGGTGGATGCCCAGCAGCGGCAGCACATGCACCGACTCCGCCGGCAGGCAGGCCAGCACCGCGTGCTGGTACTCCAGGTAACGGCGAGTACAGCGAAAACCGGTGCCCAACAGCATGCGCATGCGCCAGACCCAGCTTTCGGTAATGTCCAGGCGGCGTTGTGGCGGGGCGATCAGCGCGAGGCCGATCAGGCGGTCGTTGACCAGCAGGCCGATGGCCGGCAGATCCTCGAGAAAGTGCTGCTTGACCCGCTCGCGCACCGTGGCCCGGATCCGCTGTTCGTAGCCCGGGCGCTCGGCCTCGAACAGGTAGGCGAAGGTCGGTTCATGCCGATAGGCGTGGTACAACAGCGAGCGGGCTTCGCGTGAATAACCGCCATCGAGCAGATGGATCTGGGCCGTGATCTCTGGCATATCCGGCATGAGGGGCAACCTCCCTGGCCGCGGCGCGCTGCCGCAACGGTCTGAGAGCAACGTTAGCAGCGCATCGGTAGTCCCGCCACGCTGGCCGTCGTCGGACTTGTCGGCTAGCATCGCTGTTTTGCTAGGACTGTCGCCCATGAAGATCGTCTCGTTCAACATCAACGGCCTGCGCGCCCGGCCCCATCAGTTGGCGGCGCTGATCGAGAAGCACCAGCCGGACGTCATCGGCCTGCAGGAAACCAAGGTCGCCGACGACCAGTTCCCCCAGGCCGAAGTCGAAGCCCTGGGCTATCACGTGCACTTTCACGGCCAGAAGGGCCATTACGGCGTGGCGCTGCTGTCGCGCCAGCCACCGCTGAGCCTGCACAAGGGTTTCGAGAGCGACGACGACGAGGCCCAGAGGCGTTTTATCTGGGGCACCTTCGCCGACGAAAACGGCACGCCGGTGACCATCATGAACGGCTACTTCCCCCAGGGTGAAAGCCGCGACCATCCGACCAAGTTCCCGGCCAAGGAACGCTTCTACCAGGACCTGCAACAGCTGCTGGAAAGCCGCTTCAAGCATGACCAGCCGCTGGTGGTGATGGGCGATATCAATATTTCCCCGGAAGACTGCGATATCGGTATCGGTGCCGAGAATGTCAAACGCTGGCTGAAAGCCGGCAAGTGCAGCTTCCTACCGGAAGAGCGTGAATGGCTGGGCCGCCTGAAGGACTGGGGACTGGTGGACAGCTTCCGGCACCTGCACCCCGAGGTGAACGACCGCTTCAGTTGGTTCGACTACCGCAGCCGCGGCTTTGAAGACGAGCCCAAGCGCGGCCTGCGGATCGACGTGATCATGGCCTCGAACGGTTTGCTGCCACGGATCAAGGCCGGCGGGGTCGACTATGAGTTGCGGGCCATGGAGAAACCCTCCGACCACGCACCGATCTGGCTGGAACTGGGCTGATCCCCGTTCTTCCGGACACCTGGATAGCGTCTTGACTCACAACCAGGGTCAACGCGATCCCTGTAGGAGCCAGCTTGCTGGCGATGAGGCCAGTAAGCCTTGCATCGCCTGACCGGCCGCTATCGCCAGCAAGCTGGCTCCTACAGGGGGCGTGCCGTGATCAAGGATGCGCTCACGTGCTCGAGCAGTCATAGTCGAGCGTCATTTAACTGAAACCTTTCCGACTCATTCTCGCAGCACTTTGGCCCATTAAAGGTGCAGGCCCCATGCTGCGCGCGCTCTCACTGTTGCTTCTCTGCGGCCTGCCCGCATTGACCCTGGCGGCCCTGCCCGCCCCTCCCGACGACGGCCCCGCCCTGCGCATCCAGGGCTCCAACACCATCGGCGCCAACCTCGGCCCGGCGCTGGTCAAGGGCTGGCTCGAGGAACAGGGCCTGCATGGCGTGCACCTGGCCGACACCGGCAAGGACAATGAGCAGCGCGTTCTCGCCACCACCGAACAGGGCCGCCGGGTACGGGTCGAAGTCGCCGCCCATGGCTCCAGCACCGGCTTCGCCGCCCTGAAAGCCGGCAGCGCGGACCTGGCCGCGTCGTCACGACCGATCAAGGACACGGAACTGCAGGACCTCGAAAGCCTCGGGGATCTGAAAAGCCCCGACGCCGAACAAGTGATCGCCATCGACGGCGTGGCCATCATCCTTCATCCGCAAAACCCGTTGACCCGGCTGAACACCGAGGACCTGGCGAGCATCTTTTCCGGCGAAGTGAAAACCTGGGAAGAACTGGGTGGTATCGGCGGTGCCATCCATCTCTATGCCCGGGACGAAAAGTCCGGGACCTGGGACACCTTCAAGGACCTGGTGCTGACCCGCCGCGGCAAGTCCCTGGCGGCCGGCGCGAAGCGTTTCGAATCCAGTGAACAGCTGTCCGATGCGGTGAGCCAGGATCATCAGGGCATCGGTTTCATCGGCCTGCCCTACGTCCGCCAGGCCAAGGCCGTGGCCATCGTCGACGGTGATTCGCAGGCGATGCCGCCCCTCGCCAGCCTGATCGCCACCGAGGATTATCCGCTGTCGCGGCGTCTGTTCTTCTACCTGCCGCCGAACCGCCAGAACCCCTGGGCCGATTCCCTGGTGCGCTTCGCGCAAAGCCCGGCAGGCCAGGCGATTGTCGCCGGCAACGGCTTTGTCGCGCAGACGGTGCAGGCCATGCCGGTGATTCCCGGCCCGGCCATGTCAGCGCAATACCAGGCCCTGGCGAAAGAGGCGCAACGGCTGTCAGTGAATTTTCGCTTCGAGGAAGGCAGCGCCAGCCTGGACAACAAGGCGCGCCAGGATGTCCTGCGGGTCCTGGATTACCTGCGGGCCCAGGGCAAGCTGAACAAACGGGTGACCCTGGTGGGCTTTGGCGACGCCAAGAACGACCCGGCCCGGGCCGCCCTGCTGTCCAAGCTGCGGGCGATGGCGGTCCGCCGGGAACTGGTGAAAGGCGGCGTGGTGTTGCGCGACATCCAGGGCCTCGGCGCGCAGATGCCGGTGGCGGCCAACACCGAGGATGAAGGCCGCATCAAGAACCGTCGGGTCGAGGTCTGGGTGTATTAACGCTGCGGGGCTCAGCGCTCCGAACGCATCATCTCCCGCGGTACATATTTGCCGATCTCGTACTTGCCGATCGCCGCCCGGTGCACTTCATCCGGGCCGTCGGCCAGGCGCAGGGTACGCTGCATGGCGTACATGTAGGCCAGCGGGAAATCGTTGGACACCCCGGCCCCACCATGGATCTGGATGGCCCGGTCGATCACCTTCAGGGCCACGTTCGGCGCCACCACCTTGATCTGGGCGATCTCGCTTTTCGCCACCTTGTTGCCGGCGGTGTCCATCATGTAGGCCGCCTTCAGGGTCAGCAGGCGCGCCATGTCAATCTCCATCCGCGAGTCGGCGATCTTGTCGATATTGCCGCCCAGGCGGGCCAGTGGCTTGCCGAATGCGGTACGGTTGACCGCACGCTTGCACATCAACTCCAGCGCCCGCTCGGCCATGCCGATGGACCGCATGCAGTGGTGAATCCGCCCCGGGCCAAGGCGTCCCTGAGCGATCTCGAAGCCACGGCCCTCACCCAACAGTACGTTCTCGTAAGGCACCCGCACATTCTCGAACAGCACCTCGGCGTGGCCGTGGGGCGCATCGTCGTAACCGAACACCGGCAACGGACGGACAATCTTCACCCCGGGGGTGTCCACCGGCACCAGGATCATCGAGTGCTGCTGGTGACGCGGTGCGTCCGGGTTGCTCAGGCCCATGAACACCAGGATCTTGCAGCGCGGATCGCAGGCACCGGAGGTCCACCACTTCTTGCCGTTGATCACCCACTCATCGCCCTGGCGCTCGGCACGGGCGGCCATGTTGGTGGCATCGGACGAGGCCACGTCCGGCTCGGTCATGGCGAAGGCGGAGCGGATCTCTCCACGCAGCAGCGGCTCCAGCCAGCGCTGTTTCTGTTCTTCATTGGCATAACGCACCAGCACTTCCATGTTGCCGGTGTCCGGCGCCGAGCAGTTGAACGGCTCCGGCCCGAGCAGCGAGCGGCCCATGATTTCCGCCAGGGGTGCGTATTCCAGGTTGGTCAGCCCGGCGCCCAGCTCGGACTCCGGCAGGAACAGGTTCCACAGGCCTTCGGCCTTGGCCCGGGCCTTGAGCTCTTCCATGATCGCGGTGGGCTGCCAGCGATCGCCTTCGGCGACCTGGCGTTCGAACACCGGTTCGGCCGGATACACATAAGCGTCCATGAACGCGGTCACGCGTTCACGCAGTTCCTGAACCTTGGGCGAATAGGCGAAATCCATGGGCAGCTACCTTCTTGAGTCGGTGGGCGGGGTCATGAAATCGATGCTAGATCAGCTACGAAAATTTACCAAAGCTATTCTCGGCGTGTATTAACATTCATCACCGATATATGATCAGCTGATCGAACCCTAACAATAAGAGCGCCGCGAAATGAATCTGAGCAAGGTCGACCTCAATCTTTTCATCGTCTTCGACGCCATCTATACCGAAGCCAACCTGACCCGCGCCGGGCAGATCGTCGGCATCACCCAGCCGGCGGTGTCCAACGCCCTGGCCCGTTTGCGCGAGACCTTCAACGACCCGCTGTTCGTGCGCACCGCCCAGGGCATGGTGCCCACGCCGATGGCGCAGAACATCATCGGCCCGGTGCGCAACGCCCTCTCGCTGCTGCGCATCTCCGTCCAGGAAAGCCGGATCTTCAACCCGTTACAGGCGAACAAGACCTACCGCATCAGCATGACCGACCTCACCGAGGCGGTGATCCTGCCGCCGCTGTTCCAGCGCCTGCGCCGCCTGGCGCCGACCGTGGCGATCGAGAGTTTCCTCTCCAAGCGTCGCGAGACCACCAAGGAGCTGGCCGCCGGGCGTATCGACTTCGCCGTGGACGCGCCGCTCAACACCGACCCGCAGGTGCGCCATGTCAAGCTGATGGAAGACCGCTATGTCTGCGCCATGCGCAAGGGCCATGCGCTGGCGGGCAAGGACAAGCTGACCCTGGACGATTACCTGGGACTGACCCACATCCATATCTCCAGTCGGCGCAACGGCCTCGGCTACGTGGACCTGGCCCTGGGCAAGATGGGCATCCAGCGCAAGATCGCCCTGCGTTCGCAGCATTACCTGATGGCCTCGCAGGTGTTGCAGCAGACCGACATGGTCATGACCGTGCCGGAGCGCTTCGCCCGGCGGCATGACCTGCAGTACTTCCCGTTGCCGGTCAATGACGTGCCGCCGGTGGAAACCCATCTCTATTGGCACGAAAGCACCGACCAGGACCCGGCCAACCGCTGGATGCGCGAGCAGATGATCGAGTTGTGCCAGCAGGTCACGGCCCATGAGAAGAAGCTCGACAAGGTCTGAGCAACACCGCCACAAAGGCCGACATGCTTGACGTATACGTCAAGCAGCCTTTAGCTTAGCGCCATGACCTTCCTCGAGCGCTTTCATGAGCAGCCAGACCTACAGCATCTCCGACCTCGCCCGCGAGCTCGACATCACCACCCGGGCCATTCGCTTCTATGAAGAGCAAGGCCTGCTCAGCCCTGAGCGGCGCGGCCTGGAACGCATCTACTCGGCCCGGGACAAGGTGACCCTGAAACTGATCCTGCGGGGCAAGCGCATCGGCTTTTCCCTCGCCGAATGCCGCGAGCTGATCGAGCTCTACGACCCCACCAGCGGCAACCAGAAACAGCTCAACAGCATGCTGGCGAAAATCGCCGAGCGTCGGGCACAGCTTGAACAGCAGTTGCTGGATATCGAGCAGATGCAACTGGAGCTCGACACCGCCGAGGAGCGCTGCCAGCAGGCCCTGGCGCAGACCCTGGAACATCAGGCCCAGCCGATCCTGTAGAACCACGCCACTCCAGCCCCCTCTTTCGCAAGGTACCCCGCCATGTCCTTACCCACCCACGTACGCCTGGTCGAAGTCGGTCCCCGCGACGGCCTGCAGAACGAAGCCCAACCCATCAGCGTGGACGACAAGGTCCGCCTGGTGGACCGCCTCACCGACGCGGGCCTCGGCTACATCGAAGTCGGCAGCTTCGTCTCGCCCAAATGGGTGCCGCAGATGGCCGGTTCCGCCGAGGTCTTCGCGCGTATCCAGCGCAAGCCCGGGGTCACCTACGGCGCCCTGGCCCCCAACCTGCGCGGCTTCGAAGATGCCGTGGCCGCCGGGGTCAAGGAAGTGGCGGTGTTCGCCGCCGCGTCCGAAGCCTTTTCCCAGCGCAATATCAACTGCTCCATCAGTGAAAGCCTCGCCCGCTTCGTACCGATCATGGACGCCGCCCGCCAGCACGGCGTGACGGTGCGCGGTTACGTGTCCTGCGTGCTCGGCTGCCCCTATGAAGGTCCGGTCGCCGCCGCGCAGGTCGCCGCCGTGGCCCGCGAGCTGTACGCCATGGGCTGCTACGAAGTGTCCCTGGGCGACACCATCGGCACCGGCACGCCGGGGGCCACCCGGACAATGTTCGAGGTGGTCTCGGCCAGCGTCCCGCGGGAAAAACTCGCCGGTCATTTCCACGACACCTACGGCCAGGCCCTGGCCAATCTCTACGCCAGCCTGCTCGAAGGCATCCAGGTCTTCGACAGCTCCATCGCAGGCCTGGGCGGCTGCCCCTACGCCAAGGGCGCCAGCGGTAACGTCGCCACCGAAGACGTGCTCTACATGCTCAACGGCCTGGGCATCGACACCGGGGTCGACCTCGATCGACTGATCCTCGCAGGCCAGGAAATCTGTGGCGTGCTGGGGCGTGTTACGGGTTCGCGCGTCGCCAAGGCACGCCAGGCGGGATGAATGTGTCCGGGTGTTACCGTTTGGAAACACAAACGAGTAACACGGAAACAGAATCAGCGATTTTTCCGTCGACGATAGCCTGACGAAAACAGCAAACCCTTGATTTCAAAGGGTTTCAAAAAGTTGGCACGCCACCTGCTATATCTCTTGCATAACAAGAATAAAAAGCGACAAACCCATAAAAATAAGACGTACCGACTCTGACATAACAAAAACAACACGGCAGAGACGCAGCTAACAGATTTTTTTGGAGAAGGTGTGCTTTCAGGGGACCCACGGGTTACCCGCAACCGGACAGAGAACAATAAAACTACCTTCAAGGTAGCTCCCGGACTGGTTGGATCACCCGATAAGGCAGATCAGCGCTCAAAAAAATACGTTTGCTCTTTGACCCCGGATGGGGGTCAGCCAAAAACGCGGTAAAGGGTCACGGTCGACAAAAACAACAACAGACCGCCCCTCAATAATAAAAAAAGAGCATACAACACAGATTCAAGGGGAGCTTCGGCTCCCCTTCGTGTTTCTGCCTTCCTGTCATTCGACGACACATCCTCCTTGCGCCTATCTATGTACCGCATCCCCCGCCTCCAGGGAGCGGATACTCACCCTGCCGCCGCTGCCGTCTGCCCGCGCGATCTCCACGTATCAACACCCGATTGCTGACAGATCCTGAACAGGATGTTTATTTCTTTAATTGGCAGGTATCGCTATGTCTCCAAGAACCCCGGTCAAACCCACATCGTCCACCATCAGGGTGCCTGGCCCCAGGTTGCCGGACCTTCCCGAATCCTTGAGACCATCAATCCCACCCGGACCGCACATCAGCGGCCTGCGCCCGCACCACCTGGACAACCCAGCAGTTTCCAGCGGTCAGGCTCATCCCCATTCTCGACCGACAACCGACACGCCAACGGAGCAGAACCTGCAACTGACGGATCTGCCGGATCAGGCCAGGACCGCCCCCCCCGATTCACTGGGGAGCTACCGGGTCGGCACGACCGGAGCATTGCCGCCGCCCAACCAGCAGGGCCTGCGGATCATCAAGAACCGTCAATACGTCGATCTCGATGACGGTGGCACGGTCATGGTCGCGTATGACGCGCAACTCGAGACCTACCGGGCAAAACGCGCCAATGAACTGCTGCCGTCCGGCCCCGCGCTTTATCGGATCGGCAACGGCAGCACCTGGGGACCGGAGCCCATGGCGGCGTCCGTCGATCAGCCCACGGCCAGCCCGCCACCGCGCAAACGACCACGCCTGGTTGACGACCCGCCGCGGGCATCGGTTGTCGTCGTGCCCAAATTCGGCTATTCCACCCCGAGCCCCTACACCCGTCTCGCGGGCCCTGACAGCCAGGGTTACTACCGCCTGAAAAAGCTTGATGCCGATCACGCCGAGGACAGCCTGTACGCGTTCAGCAAGGACGACGACCACTGGGTACTGGTTGACCCGCCAGAGGGGCGGATGGACTCGAGCGGTCAGTCGATTGCCGCCGAACGACTGCCCTCCTGGACCGACCGCGATATCTGGGAACACTACGGGCTTCACGGCAACGACATCACGCGTTTCCGCTCCGAGGCCGAAACGACCGGCAGAAAGCCTCAATGGGCCCACGCCCGTTCAGAGGGCAGGACCCGGGACCAATTGATACGGGCGCTGAAATGGGCCCATCCAGACAAGAGCGCTGAAGAACGCGGGCAGATCCTGCAAGGCTACAACCTGCTTCCGAGCATGCTGCCGCGCCTGCAGCAGGCACTCCAGGAACACGCCAAGCTGCCTGAATGGGCAGAGGCGCACAAACTTCAGTCGGCGACCGAAACCCATCCACAGCGCTTTGACTTGCTGGAACAGGAAGTGCTGCCGCAAATCCGCAATATCCGGAACTTTGAACCCCACTCGCTCGACCCGGATTTCGACGCTTACTACAGCCGGCCATTCCTCGAGGCATTCCTGCTCAAGATCGGCTACCGGAAAAACATCCATGGCTGCCTGTACCGGACGGATATCCCTGCCATGTTCAGGACGGAAGATCGCACGCCGTTCGAGCTGGCCAGGGATGGCTGCATGCTCGCGCGTGAAAACCATCCACCCGGCTCGACCACGAAAAAAGCCTTGAGCGCCACCTTCAGCCTGAACGACGCGAAAAACTACAGTGTCGGTGGAGGGCCGGGCATCGGCCAATTGCGTTACAACACGCAAACCAACAAATACCCCGGCAGACACCCCGACTCGGATAGCGACAGCGACGCCGACAGCGAGGCCAGCGCGGATGAGAGCGCGTCGAATACCAGCCAGGCCGCTTCGTCGTCAGCCTCGGGCAGCTCCCGCCAGCAGAGCGAAGCGGCATCGACCGGATCGGGCTCGCGCAGGCCGATTTCACTCGATAGCGAACGCGGCTATACAACCTACAGGCACCGGCAGACCACCAGCTTCATCTACATGATCGATACACGAAACGTCGAGGTCGTTCCGGGGCAGGAAAACCGCTTTTTCAACCATGATCCCCAGAAAATCAACTTCTTTCCTTACGATGATATCGAAGGGCACATTTCAGTTTCCGACAGAGGCGTCAGTGCCGAGCGGATATGGCTGGTCAACTCCAGCCTGACCCGTGCCGCCAATGTCCGCGCAATCCATCAGGCCGCGGGACAAACCGCCGCCGACATCGAGAGTGCAACCTGGAGTGGTGTCGACAACAGCGCGGTCTACGATCGGTTGATCGACCAGGTGGCCGCTTCCGGCGGGACGGTGCTGAATTGGCCCGCCAACGGAAAAATCTTTGCCGATGACGTGACCTGGCCAGCCCCGGACAGCTGATTTCACCTCCTGATCGGCTGAATACCCAGCACAGTCCCAACCGCTGCCCATTCGAATAATGAATCGGGCAGCACACAACGACAGCGGCTAGCACGAGATGATAGCCAGAAGGCCATAACCGGCTATTTTTCAGGCTCGGATTATTGATACTAACTAGCTGATTAAACTCAACTTTTTCAACTTTTATAGCCACGCGTTGAGCATAAGCTGAAAGCCTCATTCACAGAAAAAGTTGATCTTCATGAGTACCCAGCAACCCCCACTTGCCGCCCCCGCCAGCCAGGTGCGATCGACCAGGAACCATCGCCTGATCCTCAAGCGACTCCCCTCCTGGTTGACCCAGGCGCCCCTCGAACGGCGCCTGGCATTCGCCACGCGCCTCAGGCAGAGCCAGATGTCCAAAGCCGCACTGGCGCGCCATCTGCACGGTTTCAAAAGCGTCAAGGACTTTGCCGCGCCGCTGCTCTCCCAGGCCCTCGACGACCACTATGGTCCGGGCCTGGACATTCACCACGACCAACTCCGCCACGTCCATATCCTGGCCGCCGCCACCCTCGGTGAACCGCGTCGGGAGAACATTGTCCTGCAGAGCCTGTTGCAAGCCGCCCTGCAGAACTTCGAAAGCAGCGAAACCGGCGCATTCGGTTTCGACCACGGCTCGGCCATCCTGCGTAAAAGTACCGCGCTCCTGAAAAAGCCCATCACCCCACCGGACTTCGCCACCGTCTGTCGCCGGCTCGACCTGGGCGGCCAGTACAAAAGACACGTCGAACATTTTTTCCTGCGCACCGAGCGAAACCGCCCAAGCCCGCTGTTCAAGACCCTCTTCGAGCAACAGGAACGCGACGAACTGGCGGTGCAGGCGGAAATCGCCCTGATCAAAGGCAACCTGGATCCATCGGCCTACCAGATGCTGCAAGGCCTGCTCGACCCGACGCAGACACCCCGTTGGGACAATCATCCCGTGCACTGCTCCTACCTGACCCTGCTCGACTTTCCGAACGTCGACAGCGGCGCTTGGGGCGCGTTGCTCAAGGGCGTGCTGCTGATCGAGCACGGCGCTCCCTCAAGCAGCGGCGAGCAGCCCTGCGTGGCCTACCTGTCGGGTGATCCGCACCAGGCCCTCAAGCGCTATTCGTCCTTCAACGCATTCCACGATGAACTCAGGGAACGGCTGCGGGCTAAACCCTACCAGGCCTTCTTCAAACGCTATGTTCACCTGCGCACCCAACCGGCGCTCTTCCATGCCCTCGACAACTGCCTGAACCCGCTCGACCCCGTCACCGGGCAGCGTAAGCCAGCCCGGCACGCCGACCTGCGCCTGGAGAAAAGCTCACTGGGCGACCACCCTTTCGACGAGTTCTGCGTCCTGCAAACAGTCAAGAAGCTCGACGACGCCCGCGTCAGCGCGGTGCCCACGGACGACGAGGACAAGAAGACCCGCACCGCTCGCCTGCGCTCGTTGCTGAACTGGGGGGTCAACCTGTTGTTCCTGGTGCCCGGGCTCGGCGAGGCAATGCTCGCGGTCGCCGCCGCGCAACTGATCGTGCAGCTCTACAACGGCATCGAAGAATGGAGCCATGGAGAGAAAATGCAGGCGGTGCTCGGCTTCATGGGCGTGCTGCTGAACGTTGAACTGCTGGGACTGGGGGCCGTCATGACCCTGGATTTCGAAGGTTCGGCGTTTATCGAAGGACTCAAGCCGATCAAGTCTCCCCAGGGCGAGCCGGCACTCTGGAAACCCGACCTGACCCCCTATGAACACCCGCTGCCCGACACGGCGGAGCTAAACCCCGATGCCGCGGGGCTCTATCACCATCAGGACAAGACCTACCTGGGTCTCAATGGCCGCCATTACCGGATCAGACCCGGCGCAACCGCCAAGCGCTTCCACCTGCAACACCCGAGCAACCCCGACGCCTACGCACCACTGATCCATCACAACGGCAAGGGCGCCTGGCTCCATGAGTTCGAGCAACCCTTGCAGTGGCGGCAACCGCAGCTGTTTTCCCGACTGGGGCCGGATGCGGCCAGCCTGGACCCGGCGTCGGCAAAAAAAATCATGCAACTGAGCGGGGTCGACGACGATGTCCTGCGCCTGCTGCACCTGGACCGGGAACCGCCCCCGGCCTTGCTCGAAGACAGCGTGACCCGTTTCAAGCTCGACCGCGACCTCAAGCACCTGGTGCAGCGCCTGCAAAGCGGTGGCGCGGCCAACAGTTCACTGGACGAACTGCACATGGAACTGCAATTGCTGACCGACGAGCCGGTCTGGCCACCCTCGAAAGTGTTGCGGTTGCTGGACCGACGTGGCGCCGCGCTGAAGGAATACCCCGCCGGCCAGGTGCAAGCGTTGCAGCGCATCGACCTCCGATGGCCCGGTCTCAACGCCAACCAACTGCTGCAAAAGGTCCTGGAAAACCTCGACGAGGCCGAGATCCGCAGTTTGCTGGGCGAGGACTTCGGGGCCGGGCCCGTCAGCCTGGATGCGCGTACCGTGGCCCTCAGGCGCAAACTCGCGACGCAAGCCGCCAGCCGCCGCACGGCGCTGTTCGATTCACACTACAGCTATCGCACCCAGACCAACGACCCCGCCATTGCCGTGATCCGCAAGGAGTTTCCAGTCCTTCCTGCTCCGGTCGCGCAGGAATTGCTCGCAAACGCCAGTCCGGCCGAGCGGCGGTTGCTGCTCAAGGCCAGGCGCGTACCGTTGCGACTGGCCGAAGAGGCCCGCTATTACAGTCGCGACGTGCGCCTGGCGCGCACCCAGGAAGGACTCTATCTCGACACGACGAACAACCCCGATACCGACAAGCTGATCCTGAGCCAGATCGGCAAGCTGCCGGGCTGGTCGGACCAGGTTCGTCTCGAAATACGCGAGCCCTACTTCGGCGGGCCCTTGCTCGACAGCCTCGGCGCGGAGCAGGCACCGATTCGCAAGGTACTGGTTAAAAATGGCGACCAGTACGAAGCCCATGACGCCCTGGGCCAGGAGCTGCACGGTCCGGACAATCTCTACAGCAGTGTCCTGCACGCCCTGCCCGATACCGAGCGCAAGGCCTTGGGGTTTCCCGGAACCCATGAGGCCGCCGGCCTGAAGCAGACCGTGCTCGATCAACCATTACCGCCGCGCAAGGAGCTGGAAAAACTCCTTGGCCTGCCCCCCACCAAGCCCAACGAAACGCCGCCGATGCGCCTGCCCGCCCGCCGTCCCGGCACGTCTGCTGCCGGACCCGAGGCGGCAGACAGAATCCTGGGCACCCGCTCCGCAGCCTTCACCGAGCTGGCGCAACGTCTTTACCCCGCGCATGCCTGGCGAGATGTGGAGGAGTTTCTCGAGATAAGGGGCCTGAACGAAGGCGCAGCGGTGCAGCGCCTGGAAGAACTGGAAAGCGAGTACAACACCTTGTGCGCGGAACTCGAAGCCTGGGTCGATACCCCGCCGGCTCCCCGAGAGGGCGTGATCATCAGGAGCTATATTGCCAGCAGGATCAAGCAATGCTGGCGCCGAGGCCCCTACCAAAGCACCTCCCAGGAAGGTTACCGGCTCGACATCGTGATTTACGAACGGGGCACCCGGCTACCGGTCCTGTCGGCCAACTTCAGCCACGTCAGCGAACTGGTCCTGAACCTGTCCCATCCGGACATCATCCAGGGACTGAACCGTTTTCTCGAGGGTTTCCCCCAGTTGAAACGCCTGTCCATCAGCGGCGGCTCTCTGACCGAGATTCCGCCCGCGCTGGGCTCGATGTCCGGACTGACCCACCTCAACCTGAGCGGCCACCGTATCGTCCTGACCGAGGAAACGGCCACCCTGCTCGAAGGGCTGACCCGACTGAGGGATCTGAACCTGGCCTACAACCGGACCCTGGGCCGTTCGCCGGACTTCAGCGCGATGCTCGAGCTCAAGCGTATCGAGCTGAGCCACACCGGGCTCACCCATTGGCCGACCGGCTACCTGGACCTGCCGGAACTGATCCGGCTTGACCTGAGTTCGAACCACCTGACCACTATCCCTTCCGCCGTCCTGGACACCAGCGCAGAGGGACAGCGCATCGCCAGGGCTATCAACCTCTACAACAACCCCATTGCAACGGACTTTTTCGATGATGCCGTGTACTACTACTCGGAAACCGAGATCGACCTGGGGCTGGATATGCCGGCCGAATCGGATTCGGACGCCGACCTGAGCGCAGGCGACTCGCCGGTGCATAGTCCGCAGGGCTTGCGGGGGCCCGTCTCACGCGACGAAAGTGCCTGGTTGCAAGGGCTCGACAGCCAGGCGCAGGAGGTCTTTCGCAATGACTGGATGCGCCTGGCCGGCGAGGAGCCGGTCGAGCAGTCCGAAGCGTTTTTCCGGGTGATCGGCGATCTGAGTGAGTCGGCCGACTATGTCGACAATGCCGCGCGTCCGGGACTCCTGGACAAGGTCCGGCGCATGGTCGGCGCCGCGGTCGAAGACACCGAACTGCGGGAGAAACTCTTCGCCAAGGCCACCGCGCCGCAATCGGATGCCTGTGCCGACGGCATCGCCGTGGCGTTCAGCGACATGGGCCTCGACGTGTTGCTGCATGAAGCCTACGCCGAGCCGGACGCCGGGAAGGTCGAGGCGAAGCTGCTGCAACTGGCGAAGGGTAAATCGCGCCTGGATCGCGTCAACGCCCAGGCCCGGGCCCTGATCAACCAACGCAAGGCCAGGGGCCAACGTCCCGATGAAGCGGAAGTCTACCTGGCCTTTCGCATCGGTCTGGGGGAACGGCTGGAACTGCCCTGGCAGGCCTCGAAGATGCATTACGGCAGAATTGCCGGGGTCACCCCGGAGCAGGTGGATGCGGCTTACCTGGCCATCCTCGAACAGGAGCGGCAGCCGATGGATGTTGTCAGGCAGATCCTCAGGCAGGAGTTCTGGAAGGACTACCTGGAGATCCAGTACCTGCAGGAACTCAGCGAGAAAGAGGCGCTGCGCAACACCAAGAGCGACGCCATGTTGGACCTGCAATCGGCACAGGAACGCTGGTTCAATAATTCAAATCTGCCCGAGGAGGAAAAGACCAGGCTGGAGGCCGCGATGAAAGCGGCGGCCGCGACACTGGGCAAGTCCGAGGAGGAAGTGTTTGCCCGGCCCATGACCGACGCCGAATACCAGACCCTCTACGAAGCCATCGCGCGTGAACACAGCGACGAGATGGAGCGCCTGACCGCAGCGGCGTTGCAGGAGCACGGACTGGCGCGCTAGTTCCAAAACCGCTCTTACATCCGCAGAGATCTGTGGCGAACGGGCTTGCCCGCTCGCCACACGATCCCGGGCCTGCTGGGCCAAGCGCCAAAGCACGGGTCGGGGCGCTCCGGCGAAAATGTCCGATTGACAGCCAGCCCCATCACCTTTACGTTAACGTAAAGGTGAGCATTCACTCACACCAACGCCTTGCTCAACCCATAACAAAAGGTGCCCCATGAGCTATCCGACCCTGAACTTCGACCTCGGCGAAACCCTCGACATGCTCCGCGACCAGGTGCGCACCTTCGTCGCCCGGGAGCTGGCACCCCGGGCCGCGCAAATCGACGTGGACAACCTGTTCCCCGCCGACATGTGGCGCAAGTTCGGCGACATGGGCCTGCTGGGCATCACCGTGCCGGAAGAATACGGCGGCGCCGGCCTCGGCTACCTGGCCCATGTGGTGGCCATGGAAGAAATCAGCCGCGGCTCGGCCTCGGTCGCCCTCTCCTATGGCGCCCACTCCAACCTCTGCGTCAACCAGATCAACCGCAACGGCAATCACGCACAGAAAACCCAATACCTGCCGAAGCTGATCAGCGGCGAACATGTCGGCGCCCTGGCCATGAGCGAACCCAACGCCGGCTCCGACGTGGTCTCGATGAAACTGCGCGCCGACAAGCGCGGCGACCACTACGTGCTCAACGGCAGCAAGACCTGGATCACCAACGGCCCCGACGCCAACACCTACGTGATCTACGCCAAGACCGACCTGGACAAGGGCCCACACGGCATCACCGCCTTCATCGTCGAGCGCGACTGGAAAGGCTTCAGCCGCAGCAACAAGTTCGACAAGCTCGGCATGCGCGGCTCCAACACCTGCGAGCTGTTCTTCGATGACGTCGAAGTGCCGGAAGAAAACATCCTCGGCGTGCTGGGCGGCGGCGTGAAAGTGCTGATGAGCGGCCTGGACTACGAGCGCGTGGTGCTCTCCGGCGGCCCGACCGGGATCATGCAGGCCTGCCTGGACCTGGTGCTGCCCTACATCCACGACCGCAAGCAATTCGGCCAGAGCATCGGCGAGTTCCAGCTGATCCAGGGCAAGGTCGCCGACATGTACACCCAGCTCAACGCCAGCCGTGCCTACCTCTACGCCGTGGCCCGGGCCTGCGAGCGTGGCGAGACCACCCGCAAGGACGCCGCCGGGGTGATCCTCTACAGCGCCGAGCGCGCAACCCAGATGGCCCTCGACGCGATCCAGATCCTCGGCGGCAACGGCTACATCAACGAATTCCCCGCCGGGCGCCTGCTGCGCGACGCCAAGCTGTATGAAATCGGCGCCGGCACCAGCGAGATCCGCCGCATGCTGATCGGCCGCGAACTGTTCAACGAAACCCGCTGAGGGGCGCGCACATGGCAATCCTGCACACCCAACTCAACCCGCGTTCGGCCGAGTTCGCCGACAACCGCGCGGCGATGCTCGAACAGGTCGTGGCCCTGCGCTCGCTGCTGACCCAGGTCCAGCAAGGCGGCGGTCCCAAGGCCCAGGAGCGGCATACCTCGCGGGGCAAATTGCTGCCGCGCGAACGGATCAACCGCTTGCTCGATCCCGGCTCGCCGTTCCTGGAAATCAGCCAGCTGGCGGCGTATGAGGTCTACGGCGAAGACGTTCCGGCGGCCGGGGTGATTGCCGGCATCGGTCGCGTCGAAGGCGTCGAATGCATGATCGTCGCCAACGATGCCACGGTCAAAGGCGGCACCTACTACCCACTCACGGTGAAGAAACACCTGCGCGCCCAGGCCATCGCCCAGCAGAATCGCCTGCCGTGCATCTACCTGGTGGACTCCGGCGGCGCCAACCTGCCGCGCCAGGATGAAGTGTTCCCGGACCGCGAGCACTTCGGGCGGATCTTCTTCAACCAGGCCAACATGAGCGCCATGGGCATCCCGCAGATCGCCGTGGTCATGGGCTCCTGCACCGCCGGCGGCGCCTATGTGCCGGCGATGGCCGACGAAGCGATCATGGTCCGCCAGCAAGCGACCATCTTCCTCGCCGGCCCGCCGCTGGTGAAAGCCGCCACCGGCGAAGTGGTGAGTGCCGAGGACCTCGGCGGCGCCGATGTGCACTGCAAGATCTCCGGGGTGGCCGACCATTACGCCGACAGCGACGAACACGCCCTGGCCCTGGCCCGGCGCAGCGTCGCCAACCTCAACTGGCGCAAGCTCGGCGAACTGCAGCAACGCACGCCGATTGCCCCGCGCTTCGCCGCCGAGGAGCTGTACGGGGTGATTCCCGCCGATGCCAAGCAACCCTTCGACGTGCGCGAAGTCATCGCCCGGCTGGTGGACGACTCGCTGTTCGATGAATTCAAGGCGCTGTTCGGCAGCACCCTGGTCTGTGGCTTCGCCCACCTGCACGGTTATCCCATCGCGATCCTGGCGAACAACGGCATCCTCTTCGCCGAATCCGCGCAGAAAGGCGCGCACTTCATCGAACTGGCCTGCCAGCGCGGCATCCCGCTGCTGTTCCTGCAGAACATCACCGGCTTCATGGTCGGCCAGAAGTACGAGGCCGGCGGCATCGCCAAGCACGGCGCGAAACTGGTCACCGCCGTGGCCTGCGCCAAGGTACCGAAATTCACCGTGATCATCGGCGGCAGCTTCGGCGCCGGTAACTACGGCATGTGCGGGCGCGCCTATGACCCGCGTTTCCTGTGGATGTGGCCCAACGCGCGGATCGGCGTAATGGGCGCCGAACAGGCGGCGGGGGTGCTGGTGCAGGTCAAGCGCGAACAGCACGAGCGCAATGGCGAAAGCTTCTCGGCGCAGCAGGAGGCCGAGATCAAGCAGCCGATCCTCGACCAGTACGAACACCAGGGGCACCCGTATTACTCCAGTGCCCGGTTGTGGGACGACGGCGTGATCGACCCGGCACAGACCCGCGACATCCTCGGCCTGGCACTCTCGGCGGCCCTCAACGCGCCGATCGAACCGACCCGCTTCGGCGTGTTCCGGATGTGACCGGCGGGGACAACGCCAGCGCCTACAAAAGCTGCACAGGACCCGACATGATGACTGACTTCAACACCCTCGAATTGCACACCGACCCGCGCGGCTTCGCGACCCTCTGGCTCAGCCGCGAAGAAAAGAACAACGCGTTCAACGCCGAAATGATCCGCGAGCTGATCCTGGCGCTGGACAAAGTCCAGTCCAATGCCGCCCTGCGCTTCCTGGTGCTGCGCGCCCGTGGCCGGCATTTCAGCGCCGGCGCCGACCTGGCCTGGATGCAGCAGTCGGCCCAGCTCGACTACGCCACCAACCTCGACGACGCCCGCGAGCTGGCCGAGTTGATGTACAACCTGGCCAAACTGAAGATCCCGACCCTGGCCGTGGTCCAGGGCGCGGCCTACGGCGGTGCCCTGGGCCTGATCGGCGCCTGTGACATGGCCATCGGCGCCGACGATGCGCAGTTCTGCCTCTCGGAAGTGCGCATCGGCCTGGCCCCGGCCGTGATCAGCCCGTTCGTGGTCCAGGCCATCGGCGAGCGCGCCGCCCGTCGC
The DNA here is from genome assembly GCF_000820515.1 of Pseudomonas batumici. Classification (GTDB taxonomy): domain Bacteria; phylum Pseudomonadota; class Gammaproteobacteria; order Pseudomonadales; family Pseudomonadaceae; genus Aquipseudomonas; species Aquipseudomonas batumici. Next base: position 62,204 of record NZ_JXDG01000047.1, read on the forward strand.
TACGCCCTGACCGCCGAACGCTTCAGCGGCCTGCGCGCCCGCGAGCTGGGCCTGTTGTCCGAAACCTACCCGGCCAGTGAACTGGACCAGCACGTCGCGGCCTGGATCGACAACCTGCTGCTCAACAGCCCGCAGGCGATGCGCGCGAGCAAGGAGCTGCTGCGGGAAATCGGCAGCGGCGAACTCAGCCCGGCGCGGCGCCGCTATTGCGAAAACGCCATTGCCCGGATCCGGGTCAGCGCCGAAGGCCAGGAAGGCCTGCGCGCCTTCCTGCAAAAACGCCCGCCGAGCTGGCAGGCCGAGTCGACCGTCAAGGAGCCCCGCCGATGAGCGCCCCTGTGATCACTTCCCTCCTGGTGGCCAACCGCGGCGAAATCGCCTGCCGGGTGATGCGCACCGCCAAGGCCCTGGGCCTGACCACCGTCGCCGTGCACAGTGCCATCGACCGTGACGCCCGCCACAGTCGCGAAGCCGATATCCGCGTCGACCTGGGCGGCAGCAAGGCCGCCGAGAGCTACCTGCAGATCGACAAACTGATCGCCGCCGCTCACGCCAGCGGGGCCCAGGCGATTCACCCCGGCTACGGTTTCCTCTCGGAAAACGCCGGCTTCGCCCGGGCCATCGAGGCTGCCGGCCTGGTGTTCCTCGGCCCGCCCGCCAGTGCCATCGATGCCATGGGCAGCAAGTCCGCCGCCAAGGCCCTGATGGAGACCGCCGGCGTGCCGCTGGTGCCGGGTTACCACGGCGAGGCGCAGGATTTCGACACCTTCCGCGAGGCCTGCGAACGCATCGGCTATCCGGTCCTGCTCAAGGCCACAGCCGGTGGCGGCGGCAAAGGCATGAAGGTGGTCGAGGACGTCAGCCAACTGGCCGAAGCCTTGGCCTCGGCCCAGCGTGAGGCACAGTCGTCCTTCGGCGATTCGCGGATGCTGGTGGAGAAATACCTGCTCAAGCCGCGCCACGTCGAGATCCAGGTCTTCGCCGACCGGCACGGCAACTGCCTGTACCTCAATGAGCGTGATTGTTCGATTCAACGTCGGCACCAGAAAGTCGTCGAGGAAGCCCCGGCGCCCGGTCTGAGCCCGGAGCTACGGCGCGCCATGGGCGAGGCCGCCGTGCGTTCGGCCCAGGCCATCGGCTACGTCGGCGCCGGCACCGTGGAGTTCCTGCTGGACGCTCGCGGCGAGTTCTTCTTCATGGAGATGAACACCCGCCTGCAAGTCGAGCACCCGGTCACCGAAGCCATCACCGGCCTCGACCTGGTGGCCTGGCAGATTCGCGTCGCTCGCGGCGAAGTGCTGCCGATGACCCAGGATCAGGTGCCGCTGCTCGGCCATGCCATCGAAGTGCGGCTGTACGCCGAAGACCCGGGCCATGATTTTCTGCCGGCCACCGGGCGGTTGGAGTTATATCGCGAATCGGCGCCGGGACCGGGACGCCGGGTCGATAGCGGCGTGGCCGAGGGTGACAGTATCTCGCCGTTCTATGACCCGATGCTCGGCAAGCTGATTGCCTGGGGAGAGGACCGCGAACAGGCGCGCCTGCGCTTGCTGGGCATGCTAGACGAGTTCGCCATCGGTGGCCTGAAAACCAACATCGACTTCCTGCGGCGGATCGTCGGTCATCCAGCGTTCGCGGCGGCGGAACTGGATACCGGCTTCATTCCGCGTTATCAGGAGCAACTGCTGCCAGAACCCTCACCACTGAGCGATGAGTTCTGGCAAGCGGCGGCCCAGGCGTTTGCGCAGAGCCTGCCGACTGTTTCGCGCGCCGATGACCCGGGCTCGCCTTGGGCCATCAACCAGGGTTTGCGTGCCGGACTGCCGACGGAAATCACCCTGCACTTGAGTTGCGAAGGGCAAGACCGGGCGCTGACCCTGGGTGATGCCGATGCTCATACCGCACGGCTCGAGGGTGAGTCCCTGCTGACTGAACACAAGGGTTTGCGCCACCGGCATCGGGTCATCCGCCGTGGCGATACGCTGTATCTGCAATGGGACGGCGAGCTGCGCCGCATCGAGTCGTATGACCCGATCGGTGCCGTCGAAGCCAGTCACAGTCATCAGGGTGGGCTGACCGCGCCCATGAACGGCAGCATCGTCCGGGTGCTGGTGGAAGTCGGGCAAAGCGTCGAGGCCGGGGCGCAGTTGGTGGTGCTGGAAGCCATGAAAATGGAACACAGCATCCGCGCGCCCCAGGCGGGTGTGGTCAAGGCGTTGTATTGCCAGGAAGGCGAAATGGTCGGAGAAGGCAGCGCGTTGGTGGAGTTGCAGGAGTAGCCAACGCCGCCCTCACAAGCACCACAACCCTAGTAGGAGCCGGCTTGCTGCGGGCGGCGTTCCGACGATCCACGCGACGCGGTTTGACAGAACACCGCGTCGATGCCATCGCCAGCAAGCCGGCTCCTACACAGTCCGAGGTCAACCCTCAGAATTTCACGGTTGCCTGCACCACCACGCCGATCACGCAGCACGCCTCGGTGACCGCGATCTTCGGCCAGGTCGGGTTCAGCGGCTTGAGGTAAGGCTGCCCGCCCTCCTGCGCCCACTGGCGGAAAATCGCCTCCTCGCCCTCGCGCAGGCGGGCGATCACCAGGCTGCCGACCTCGACCTCCCGATCCGGGTCCACCAGCACCATCATGCCCTCGGGCACGCTGGTGCCGGAGGGTGCCGTCATCGCATCGCCCACCACCTGCAACCAGAACGCCGCCGGGGCGTATTGATCGGTCACCTCGTAGCGCCCGGCGTACTCGCCCCTGGCCGAATCCTGCACCGAAGCGACCGCCTGCCAGTCACTGATCGGGTAGCGGAACGCCGAGGTGATGTCGTAGACCTGCTCGTCCTGCTCTTCCGGGGCCTGGGCCGCCACCGCGCGATCACGAATCACCAGGACCACCTCCAGGTGCCCGAGGCCCAGCGCCTGGAGGACCTTGTTCATCATCGCAAGATCGGGCTTGCGCCTTTTGTTCAGCCAATGACCGACGCCGCCCTGGGTGATATCCAGGCGTTCGCCAAGTTTTTCCTGCGAAAGACGAAGCTCTTCGAGCTTGGCTTTCACCAACGCTATCCATTTATCCATGGACGGAACAATACGGGCAGTATTTCACCGCTCAATACACAAAATGTATTGTTTGTGACGAGCATCGCAGTACCAATCGTACTAATCTGCAATGGCTGACTTGAACTTCCTCTGAAAGGCAGGCCCCTCATGACTTCCATCACGACAGAAAGCCCTCGACCCGACTCGAAAAGCCCGCTCGCGTCCCTCAAGGATCACGCCGCCGCCCAGCGTGCGCTCGACTATTATTTGAAACCATCTGTTTCAGCCGCCACTTGCGCGGCGAACACCACCGATGACCTCCTCTATCCGAAGCTCTTTGCGGTACGCGACGACCTGAACGTCGAGGAAGCCATGATCCATGCCTCCGACCTGCTGCGCTGCGCGGCGGCGGCCGCCTACGAAGCCGCCAACGGTGCCAACCGCGACCTGGGCTTTTCGGTGGTGTACATGATCGACATGGCCAAGGCCCTGGTGGACCGCGCCGTGCAGATACAGGCCGGTACGGCGTGAACAGGCCACGGCCAGGCGACTTGCCAAGGGCCGAGCGGGCCTGTGGGGGGAGAATCGGAAAGATAATATCCGCCAAGGACGGGAAAAGACTTGACCTTCAAATGATAATGATTATTATTGCAATCAACTGATCGCGAGATCGGTCGATAACCCGGAGACCTTAGGTCGGACTCCTGGATTATCTCCTCATCAGGCTAATCACGGTTTTTGACCCGGCTTCTTGCCGGGTCTTTTTTTTGCACCAGCCCGCCACACCCACCCCTTCGCGCCTCGGCGAATACCTCATCGAGGTGTACAGTAGCACCCACAAAAAAGCCTCTTCAGGTACTCAGACAATGCCCGTGGTTCTACCCTCCCTCAAAATCAGCAGCGACTTCGACAGCGGCAATATCCAGGCGCTGGACGCGAGCAACCCGCGCCACCTGCTCCTGGCCATGGAGCCGGATACCCGCAGCCAGCATTTCCAGTGGTTTCACTTCAAAGTCGAAGGCCTGCGACCGGGCGAGACCTATACTTTCGAACTGAGCAATGCCAGCCAGTCGTCCTACAACAAGGCCTGGACCGGCTACCGCGCCGTGGCGTCCTACGATCACCAGGACTGGTTCCGCGTCGACACCCGTTTCGACGGTGAGAGCCTGCATATCAGCCTCGTCGCCGAACAGGCGCAAGTCTGGTTCGCCTACTTCGAACCCTACAGCCGCGAGCGTCATGACTGGCTGATCGAACAGGCCCTGACCCGCGCCGGCACCGAGTTGCTGGCGGTCGGCAAAAGTGCCGAAGGCCGGGACATCCAGCTGCTGCGCAAAGGCAACGGTGCCGAAGGCCGGCGCAAGGTCTGGATCATCGCCCAGCAGCATCCGGGCGAGCACATGGCCGAATGGTTCATGGAAGGGCTGATCGAGCGCCTGCAGGAGCAGGACGATGCCGAGCTGCGGGAGCTGCTGGCCCGCGCCGACCTGTACCTGATCCCCAACATGAACCCGGACGGTGCCTTCCACGGGCATCTGCGCACCAACGCCATGGGCCAGGACCTCAACCGCGCCTGGCAGAACGCCAGCCAGGAAATCAGCCCCGAAGTCCTGTTCGTCCAGCAGCAGATGGCCAAGCATGGCGTCGATCTGTTCCTGGATATCCACGGCGACGAGGAAATCCCCTACGTCTTCACCGCCGGCTGCGAAGGCAACCCCGGCTACACCCCGCGTATCGCCCAGCTGGAAAGCCACTTCCGCAGTCATCTGAGCGCACTCACCGTGGATTTCCAGACCACCCACGGCTACACCCGCGACCTCCCCGGACAGGCCAACATGACCCTGGCCTGCAACAGTGTCGGCCAGCACTTCGACTGCCTGTCCCTGACCCTGGAGATGCCCTTCAAGGACAACGACGACGCCCCGAACCCGCGTACCGGCTGGTCCGGCCAACGTTCGAAACAGTTGGCCAAGGATGTGCTGAGCAGCGTCGCGGATATCGTCGATCAACTGCGCTGAAGGTACCAGGCGCCATCCCGGGCCTCAGACCATCCCGACGGGCTGCGCCTCGCCCTGCGCCACCACCCGGGCGATCAACCACGCCGCCGCCGGCCCCGGCGGCGTGTCGGTGCGGTAGATCGCGTCGAAGCCATAGGAACCGCCGCGCAGATCCGGCAGATCGAGCGGCACCAGCCGCCCGCTCGCCAGGTCCTCGGCCACCATCGGCGCCGGCATGCTGCCCCAGCCCACGCCCTCGCGCAGCAGCATCAGCTTGGAACCCAGGTCCGCCAGGCGCCAGGTGCGGGTGCCGAGCACGCCGAACTCCTGGTCGCGGGTCAGGCTCGAACGATCCGACAGCACCAATTGCACATGGTCACGACCGGCACCGGGCAGGTTCACGCCCTGGCTCAGGGGGTGATCGGGGGCCGCCACGGGAATCAGCTCGACACTGCCCGCACCGACCCGATCCAGGCCGGCCAGGCCACGGTTGAAAAAGCCGCTGACACCCACCCCGGCACGTCCCTCCAGCACCAACTGCGCCACCGCTCCCAGCGCCTCCACATGCAGGTGCAGCAACACCGTGGGGAACTGCGCGCGAAAGCCCTTGAGCACATCCACCAGCCGGGCCGCCGGAAACATCACGTCCACCACCAGGTGGACTTCCGCTTCCAGGCCCTGCAGCAGCCCGCGGACCTTCGCCCGCAAGCCATCGACGCCGCTGTAGATGCTGCGCGCCTCGGCCAGGACGGTGCGCCCGGCGTCGGTGAGTTGCGGCTTGCGGGTCAGCGTGCGGTCGAACAACTGCACGCCAAGCTGCATCTCCAGGTTGGCGATGGTGTAGCTGATCACCGAGGTGGCGCGACTGAGCTTGCGCGCGGCCGCGGCAAAACTGCCGGTTTCCACTACGCTCAACAGTACCCGCAGTTGATCGAGGGTCGGCGTGCCGGGATTGGGGATCATGGAGTTGGCTCCTGAGGATGTTCGATATTCTCGAACCTAATCCTCGAAATTATTCGGCTATTGCGTACGTTACCGCGATGGCAGACTGCACACCACTACGACGCACCATGGTGGTCGCGTCGCTTCTACAGGTATCCAGCCATGTCCAATACAACCAACGCCAACTCCGCACTGCACACTCAACCCGACAGCATCGGCGCCTCGGGCGCCATCGCCCTCGCCGGGCGCATCCTGCTGGCGGCGATCTTCCTGCTCTCGGGTATCTCGAAGATCGCCAACCCCGCCGGCATGATCGGCTACATCGAATCGGTGGGCCTGCCCCTGCCGCAGCTGGCCCTGATCGCGGCGATCGTCGTCGAAGTCGGCGGCAGCCTGCTGCTGATCCTTGGCTACCGCACCCGTCCGGTGGCCCTGATCATGGCCCTGTTCAGCGTGGTCACCGCCCTGGCGTTCCACAATCACCTGGGCGACCAGAACCAGTTCATCCACTTCTTCAAGAACATCGCCATCGCCGGCGGCCTGCTCCAGGTAGTCGCCTTCGGTGGCGGTCGCCTGAGCCTGGATGCCCGTCGCAAAGCCTGACCGGTCGGCTGCAACACCCGTCCTTGGCCTCGCCGCGCCGGACACGATGTGCAAGGATGGCCCCTTGCACAGCGTTGTCTGCCGGACTGCCAAGGATTTTTCATGACCGCCCTCACCTCCCACGCCCCGCTCAAGCCGGGGCGCCTGGAACAGATGTCGACCCGCATCGCCTTCTTTATCGCCGGTTTCGGGGTAGCCGCCTGGGCACCGCTGGTGCCTTATGCCAAGGCCCGGGCCGGACTCGATGAAGGCACCCTGGGCCTGCTGCTGTTATGCCTCGGGGTCGGCTCGATCATCGCCATGCCGGTCGCCGGTGCCCTGGCCTCGCGTTTCGGTTGTCGGCGGGTGCTGACGATCGGCACCTTGCTGATCTGCCTCGCACTGCCGCTCTTGGCTACGGTCAGTTCGATACCCGGGCTGGTGGCCAGCCTGTTTCTGTTCGGCGCCGGGCTCGGCTCGGTGGACTCCACCGTCAACCTGCAAGCGGTGATTGTCGAACGCGCCAGCGGCAAGACCATGATGTCGGGCTTTCACGGCCTCTTCAGCCTCGGCGGGATCGCCGGTGCCGCCGGGGTCAGTGCGCTGCTCGGGCTGGGGTTGTCGCCCCTGGGGGCGATTGGCGTGGTGGTCCTGTTCCTGCTGCTGGCGCTGTTCAAGGCCGCCCCGCACCTGTTGCCCTATGGCAGCGAAAGCTCAGGCCCGGCGTTCGCCGTGCCCCATGGCGTGGTGCTGTTCATCGGCATGCTGTGTTTCGTGGTGTTCCTCGCCGAAGGGGCGATGCTCGACTGGAGCGCGGTATTCCTCAGCGCCGAACGCCAGGTCGCGGATGCCTATGCGGGCCTGGGTTACGCGGCCTTTGCCCTGACCATGACCCTCGGACGGCTGACGGGCGACGCCATTGTGCGGCGCCTGGGGGCACAGAGGGTGATCGTGTTCGGCGGGCTCACCGCCACGACCGGCCTGGCCCTGGCCACGCTCACGCCGGCCTGGGAAGCGGCGTTGCTCGGTTATGCGCTGGTGGGGGCCGGTTGCTCGAATATCGTGCCGGTGCTGTACACCGCCGTAGGCAAACAGAAGGTCATGGCCGAGAGCATCGCCGTGCCGGCAATTACCACCCTGGGTTATGCGGGGATTCTCGCGGGGCCGGCGGCGATCGGCTTTATCGCCCATGCCAGCACCTTGAGCCTGGCCTTCATGGTGATCGCGGTGATGCTGCTGGGTGTAGCTCTCAGCGGCAGGATTCTGCGGGCCTGAGATCGCATGGAACTGTAGGAGCCGGCTTGCTGGCGATCCAGGCGACGCGGTGTGACAGGACACCGCGTCGATACCATCGCCAGCAAGCCGGCTCCTACAAGGTGGGGTTCTGGGCTATCAGAACCCGACACTGGCCTGCACGAAGAAGGTCCGTGGCTCACCCACGTAGATCCCCGCATTGTTGTCGCTCGACCGGGTGAAGTAGCGCTGGTCAAAGACGTTGCGCACCCCCGCCCCCAGTTTCAGGTTCGACAGCTGCGCGCCGAAGTCATAGGCACCGCGCACATCCCAGGTCATGTAGCCGGGAATGTTGCCGTACTGGCCGTCCGCGGTCGGCTGGGTGATGTAGTTGCCGTTGAAACTGCCGTCGGCGTTGGTCCCGGTCCCCGGCGCACGCTGGGAAGACTGGGCGAAACCGTCGAGGTTGTAGGTCCAGCGGTCGACCGCATAACGCAGACCGACATTCAGCACTTCCCGCGAATACAGCGGCAGGTCACGTCCCTTGAAGCCCGGAATATCGCCTTCGGAGGTCGCCTTGGTGTAGGTGAAGCCGACAGTGGCGGTCAGGCCGTCGAGCGCCGGGTCGAGTGCCGACAGGTCGTAGTGCGCGGAGGTCTCTATACCACGGTGTTTGGTCGCGCCGAGGTTGGTCCAGCCCACGTCGTTGCTGACGTATTGCAGTTCGTCGGCAAAGTCGATGTAGAACAGCGTCACCTCGCCGCCCCAGGTGCGCTCGTCATAGCGGGTGCCCAGTTCGTAGGTCCTGGCCTTTTCCGGTTGCAGGCCGTTGGCCGTGCTGTTGCCGTTGCCGCCCTGGGCAATCTGGAAGTACTGCAGGCTGCCGAAGGAGGTTTCATAGTTGGCGAAGACTTTCCAGGCATCGGAGAGGTGGTACATCACGCTCAACGCCGGCAGCGGCTCGTTGCTGTCGACACTGCGGAACTTCTCCTGGACCGGCACGTAGTTGGTGCCCGGCACCGGCCGGTCATGCCAGTTGCTGCTGATGCGCTCGAAACGGATACCCGGGGTGATGGTCCATTTGCCGATATCGATCTTGTCGTCGATGTAGAAGGCATTGGCTTCGGTGCCGCCGGTTCGGTCCTGGTAGATATGTCCGTCGGAGCTCGGCGTCACGGTCGGCACATTGTTGACCAGGGCCAGGCGATCGGTGGCCTCGTGCATGCCCTCCTTGAGGTAGCGATAGCCGATACTGACTTCCTGGGTGCTCGGCCCCAGGTCGAACACGTGGGATGCCCGTGGTTCAACGCCAAAGGTGTAGTAGCTGCGCGGGTAGGCACTGAGGGTCTTCAGGTCACGGGCGGCGATATTGCTGCCACGGAAACTGTCGGTGTAGTAGGTCAGCACTTCGACCTGGGTCTGCTCATCCACCTGCCGTTTGTACTTGAAGGAAATGTCCTTGCGCCGGCCGCTGAAGTTGTCCCAGTGGCGCACCGACTGGTACGGGTTGGCGTCGTACTGCTTCTGGGTCAGGCCGCCGGGCATGTCCGCGGTGGCGTCGTAGTAGTGCAGGTTCAGGGCGAAATCGTCCTGATCGGTCGGCGCCCAGTGGGTCTTGAGCAGGACGTCGTTGATATCGTTGCCGTTGTTGCTTTCGCGATAACCCTGTCCCTTCACCCCGGAATACAGCAGGGCCGCGCCGAAACCGTTATCCGCGGTGCCGCCGAGGAAGGCCGTGTCGAGGTGCTTGACGCCGCCATGGCGCGAGCTTTCCAGGGTGGTGCCGACCTCGCCGGAGAACTTCTGCGGGATCGCCCGGGTCACGAAGTTGATCACGCCACCGACGTTCTGCGGTCCATAACGAACGGAACCGGCACCGCGTACCACGTCGATGCTGTCCAGGTTGCCGACCGACACCGGAGCCATCGACAACTGTGGCTGGCCATAAGGGGCGAACGCCGCCGGGACGCCGTCGATCAACACGGTGGAACGTGGCGACAGGCGGGACGTCAGGCCGCGCACACCGACGTTGAGGGAAATATCGCTGCCGCCGGTGCCGTTGTTTTCCTGCACCTGCACGCCGGGAACAGTCCGCAGTGCGTCCTTCACGTTCATCGCACCCTGCTCGACCATCGCCTCGCGACGGATCACGGTCCGCGCACCCGGGTGGTTCTGCACGATCGCCTGGTCGGCATCACCGAGCCAGTCACCCACCACCTTGACGTCCAGCGGCGCCAGTTCCAGCGCCCCGGTCGCGGCCGGGGCGGCAGCGCGCAAGGTCACCGAACCGTCCTTGAGTTCATAGTCCAGGCCACTGCCGCGCAGCAGCATGTTCAGGGCTTGTTCCGGCGACAGGTTGCCATCGACCGCCGGAGCCTGCTTGCCGGCCACCAGTTGCGGGCTGAAAAACACTTGCAGGGAGGTTTGCTGACCCAACTGGCTCAAGGCCGATGCCAGGGGCTGGGCCTGGATATGAATGGCGCCCGCAGCCTGAGCAGCCTGGCTCAGCGGCATCATGGCACTGACCGCCAGGGCCAGGGCCAGGGCCCAGGCCTGGGAGCTGGGCAAGGCTTGGCGGATCGCCCGGTAAAGGGCGTGGGGCTGGTTGTTCTTCACGTCTGATCGAGTCCTGTTGTTCGCAGAGAATTGCGTTTGTTAATGCAAACCAGTTGCAGTTGAACAGGAAGACGAAGAACTCGAAAAAAACCTGAATCTAACGTGAAAAAACTTCCTGGCCGCCGTCGGCACGGGTGCGCACCGCCACCGGCAGGATGTTCGGCAAGGCCTTGAGCAAGGCCTCGGTGTCGTTGGTCTTGAACACGCAGGTCAAGCGCAGGTTGCCCACCGCCGGGGAGGCAACGCCCAGGGGCTTGTCCCGATACCGCGAGACTTCCTGCACCACATCGCTGAGGCGGGCATTGTTGAAGACCAGCTTGCCGCTGCGCCAGGCGGTGAGTTCTCCGGCATTCACCGGTTCCGCCGGCGCAACCCGGCCCCGCTCGTCAACCCGGGTGCCCTGGCCCGCCGTGAGGTTGACGAAATCCTCATCCCACGCCTCGCGACCCTGGACCTTGACCGTTCCCGCTTCCACCACCACCCGGGTTTGCGCCGGATCGCGGCGCACATCGAAGCGCGTGCCGGTAACCGTGACTTTGCCGACCCCGGCCTGCACCACGAACGGCCGACTGCTGTCGTGCTCGACACTGAACATCGCCTCGCCCTGCTCCAGCTCGACGTTGCGGCGGTCCGGCTGGTAATCCACCCGCACCCGGCTGCGGCTGTCGAGGTCGATGATCGAACCGTCGGGCAAGGCCACCTGGCGGCGCTCGCCGAGCACCGTGACGAACGTCGCGCTGTAGGGGGCCGGGTGATTCAAGCCGCTGAACAGGCCCAGGCCCAAGGCCACCGCCCCCACTCCGGCGGCCAGCACATAACGCAGCAGCGGCCGGCGTCTGGCCCGCGTAGGCGGCGCCTCGCAGAGTGCCTGCAAACGCGCCTTGGGCAGCAGGTCGGTGGCGCTCCAGAGCCCCTGGAGCAGATCGAACTCCTCCTGATGCAACGGATGGGCATGGCGCCAGGCGTCGAACTCGGCCTGTTGGCCGGCGCTCAACGGCGCTTCCTGCACCCGCACGAACCAGGTGGCGGCCTCATCGCGAACCGTGGCCGGATCGCACGTGCAATCGCGGGTATCCATCATGGGTGGAGTTTGCATCGCCTTGTCCTTCATTGATCCGCTCCATCCAGGCGCTCGCGCAGATGGCGCAGGGTACGGATCATGTACTTCTCCACCATATTCCTGGACAGCCCGAGGCGCTCGGCGATCTCCGCCTGGGTCAGGCCCTCGATCTTCTGCCAGACAAAGGCCTTGCGGCAGTTGATGGGCAACTCGCCCAGGGCCCGCTCGATGGAGTCGGCCAGTTGGAACGCGTGCATGAAATGCTCCGGGTCGCCGGTGGGCGGCGCGCCGTGATCAATCGCTTGCAGTTCCAGGGTCCCGCGCCGGTCTTCGCGACGATAGGCATCCACCGCGATATTGCGTGCGGTCTGGTGCAGGTAAGCCCGTGGTTGCTCGACGCCGGCAGCCTGGCTTTCCAGCACCCGCACAAAGGTATCGTGCGCCAGATCCTCGGCTTGCTGACGGTTTCTCAGCCGACGGGTCCAGGTGCCGATCAACTCTTCGTAATGCTCGAAAAAACCGGGTCTGCGGGGTGGCTGGAGATTCATGGCGATGGGCTATGAAGGCGGGAGCACGAATAGTAATGCTTCGCATTAATAGCCGCAATTCATTCCAGCGCTCGCGGGGCCCGCCGCTCATGCCGACGCGACAACCCCCGGGCGCGTGGCGCCGGTCAGCGGCCATTGCCGAAAGCACAAGACTTCCGGCTGAAAGCACGGATAATGGCGGCCAAATCGTTTAGCTCGTTATTCTGGTAATCCCGCATGGAAATCAAGGTCAATTTTCTCGACAACCTTCGACTTGAAGCCAAGTTCGATGACTTCACGGTGGTGGCCGATCAACCGATCCGCTACAAGGGCGATGGCTCGGCACCGGGTCCGTTCGATTACTTCCTGGCGTCGTCGGCCTTGTGTGCGGCTTACTTTGTGAAGTTGTACTGCGAGACCCGCAATATCCCCACCGATAATATCCGCCTGTCGCAGAACAACATCGTTGATCCGGAAAACCGCTACAACCAGATTTTCAAGATTCAGGTCGAGTTGCCGGCGGATATCTCCGCCAAGGACCGCCAGGGCATCTTGCGTTCCATCGACCGTTGCACGGTAAAGAAGGTGGTACAAACCGGGCCTGAGTTCGTGATTGAAGAGGTGGAAAACCTGGATGCCGATGCCCAGGCGTTGCTGATGCCGAATCAGGCTTCGCAGACGGGCACCTACATTGTGGGCAAAGACCTGCCGCTGGAACAAACCATCGCCAATATGTCGGGCATCCTGGCCCGCCTGGGCATGAAGATCGAAATCGCTTCGTGGCGCAACATCGTGCCCAACGTCTGGTCGCTGCATATCCGCGATGCACACTCGCCGATGTGTTTCACCAACGGCAAGGGCGCGACCAAGGAAGGCGCGCTGGCGTCGGCGTTGGGCGAGTTCATCGAGCGCCTGAACTGTAATTTCTTCTACAACGATCAGTTCTGGGGCGAAGAGATCGCCAATGCGGCGTTCGTGCATTACCCGGATGAACGCTGGTTCAAGCCGGGTCGCAAAGATGCGCTGCCGGCGGAAATTCTCGACGAGTACTGCCTGCAGATCTACAACCCCGAGGGCGAGTTGCGTGGTTCGCACCTGTACGACACCAACTCCGGCAACATGGAGCGCGGCATCTGTTCGCTGCCGTATGTGCGCCAGTCGGACGGCGAGGTGGTGTATTTCCCCTCCAACCTGATCGAAAACCTGTTCCTCAGCAACGGCATGAGTGCCGGCAATACGCTGGCCGAGGCCCAGGTGCAATGCCTGTCGGAAATCTTCGAGCGCGCGGTGAAACGCGAAATCCTCGAAGGTGAAATCGCCCTGCCTGATGTGCCGCAGGAAGTGCTGGCGAAATACCCCGGCATCCTGGCCGGGATTCAGGGCCTGGAAGAGCAAGGCTTCCCGGTGCTGGTGAAGGATGCGTCGCTGGGCGGGGAATTCCCCGTGATGTGCGTCACCTTGATGAACCCGCGCACCGGCGGCGTGTTTGCCTCGTTCGGGGCGCACCCGAGCTTTGAAGTGGCGCTGGAACGCAGCCTGACGGAACTGCTGCAGGGCCGCAGTTTCGAAGGTCTGAACGATTTGCCTCAGCCCACGTTTGAAAGTAACGCGGTGACGGAACCGAACAACTTCGTTGAACACTTCATCGATTCCAGCGGTGTGGTGTCGTGGCGCTTTTTCAGTGCCAAGGCCGATTTCGAATTTGTCGAGTGGGACTTCTCCGGGCAGGGTGAAAACTCCAATGCCGAGGAAGCCGCGACCTTGTTCGGCATTCTCGAAGAGATGGGCAAGGAAGTGTACATGGCGGTGTATGAGCATCTGGGCGCAACGGCCTGCCGTATCCTGGTGCCGGACTACTCGGAAATTTATCCGGTCGATGATCTGATCTGGGATAACACCAACAAGGCACTGTTGTTCCGCGCCGACATCCTGAACCTGCATCGCCTGGACGATGCCGAGCTGGTCGCGCTGGTCGAGCGCCTGGAAGACAGCGAGCTGGATGATTACACCGACATCACCACCTTGATCGGCATCGAATTCGACGACAACACGGCCTGGGGCCAGCTGACGATCCTGGAGTTGAAGCTGCTGATTCAGCTTGCCTTGCAGCAATTCGAAGAAGCGAAAGAGCTGGTGGAAGCCTTCCTGCAGTACAACGACAACACAGTCGAGCGCGGGTTGTTTTACCAGGCCGTGAACGTGGTGCTGGAGGTGCTGCTGGACGACGAGCTGGAGCTGGACGATTACGAGGTCAATTTCCGCCGGATGTTTGGCAACCCGCGGATGGACGCCGTGCTGGGCTCGGTGGACGGCAGCGTGCGCTTCTTCGGCTTGACGCCTACGAGCATGAAACTGGAAGGGCTCGACAGGCACCTGCGACTGATCGACAGCTACAAGAAACTGCATACGGCGCGGGCCAATGTGGCGGCCTTATCCAGTTGATAGCGCGAAGCTGTCGATAATCGCCTGCTTGACCAGGAGCACCGCGCCATCCGTCTGTGCGTGGGTGCGCCAGCCCAGCTCGATGGGATAGTGCGGTAGCTCGATGGGACAAGGGACCATCCGGATATCGCATAACCGGGCGATCGCCCGGGCGGCATGGGTGGGCAAGGTCGCGACCGCCGACGAGCCCTTCAACAGGAAGGGCAATGCCGCGAAATGCGTCGTGGCGGTGGCCACCCTGCGGCTGAGTCCTCTTGCCGCCAGCCCCTCATCGACGATGCCGATAAAGCCCCCCGAGGAAATCAGGATGTGTTCACGGGCGACATAGTCCTCCAGGTCGAGCGCTGCGCTGTCGTCCAGGCTACCCCGATCCACCAGGCAGGCGTAGCCGCCCTCCCCGAGCAGCTGTCGACCCAGCAACCGATTCGGCACGCCGCCCGCGGTAATGATCAAGTCGAACTGGCGCTCCATCAGCGCATCGACCGCGATCTGGCTGTGGGTTTGCCGAAAGATCAGCCGCAGGTTCTTCGCCCGTTGTGCCACGGTTTCAATCAACTTGCGACCGAGGGCAATTTCAAAGTCGTCGGACAGGCCGATGGTCACCGAGCGTCCCTCATAGCTGGCCAAGGTAGGCTGGACCAGGGAAAAGCTGTGGCGACATTTATTCAAGGCATCGGAGATCACCGGCTTGAGCTGGTTGGCGATCAGGGTGGGCGACAAGCCCCTGCCGGTACGCACGAAAAGCTGATCACCGTACATCGTGCGCAGGCGATTCAAGGCGGCGCTGACGGCTGACTGGGTCAACCCCAACTGCAACGCCGCACGGCTGGCGCTGCCCTCGTCATGCAAGGCCTCGAAGACTTTGAGCAGGTTGAGATCGGCCTGGTTGATATTCATCCGATTTGTACTACTTGCAAAGGAAGGCACCTAGATTAATACATTATCGCTCCACATCCTCCTCCGGCAGCGAGCCGTCCCGTCCCTCCCTGGCCTCCGTCAGCAGCACCTGAATCTGCTTTTCCTGCTCGGCATAAGCGCCTTCGCCAAAATGGCTGTAGCGCACCTGCCCCTTGGCGTTGATCAGGTAATACGCCTTGCAGCCGCCCCATCGGTCAATCCTCGACGATCAGCGTGACATCGACGTTGCCGCGAATAGCCAGCGAGTATGGGCAGATCTGGTGGGCTTGATCCACCAATGCCTGTACCTGATCGCGGGAGAATCCCGGAATGGCGATACGCAACTCGACCTCAAGGCCAAAGCCACCGCCGGCGTCCTTGCCCAGCCCCACCTTGCTGGTCACCCGGGTGGTCGCCGGCAAGGCGACCTTGGCCTGAACCGCGGCCCGTTTCATGGCCCCCAGAAAGCAGGCCGAGTGACCGGCGGCGAACAATTGCTCGGGGTTGGTGCCAGGACCTCCGGCACCACCGAGTTCGCGCGGCGTGGACAACTGCACATCGAGAGCGCCGTCGGTGGAGAGGGCCCGGCCTTCACGGCCGCCGGTCACGGAAGTCTGACCCGCATAAAGAATGGTTTCGAGAGACATGATGTACTCCTGGGTGATGAGGGGAAAAAGTGTGTCGGTCCAATCCCGATCGGCCCGTGCAAAGCGACGGCGTTATCGGGTAGACGCAGTTAAACGCCGGCCTGTATCTCGTCTGTGTCCTGATTGCGCTCAAGGTTGGCTCAGTGTTTCCAGGGCCTGCTCATACACAGTCCGATACAAACCGCCGCAGCCCGTGCCGTCGCATGGGCGGATGTGGCTCAGACTTTCCTCCGTCAGCCGTGCGCCACGGCGGGCCCTTGAGCCGAGGTCAGTCCTTTTTGGAATGATGCCTGGACCTTAATTCGTTTGAACCCACGCCTGAGCACCCGCAGAATTCAGCCCACGTTCAGTCATTCCGATTTTGCGGAGAACCACCCGATGAGCACCGCTGTCTTCGCCCACCCCGACGAAATCCGCGCGCATTTTTCCCGTGCCATGTCGCAGATGTACAAGACCGAAGTGCCCCTCTACGGCGCCCTGATGGAGTTGGTCGCGCAGATCAACGAACAGGTGCTGAGCAACAATGCCCAAGTGGCCGACAGTCTCCGGCAGACCGGCGAAATCCGCCGCCTGGACATGGAGCGCCACGGTGCCATTCGTGTCGGCACGGCGGCGGAACTGGCAACCCTGTGCCGATTGTTCGCGGTGATGGGCATGGAGCCGGTGGGCTATTACGACCTGACCCCGGCCGGTGTACCGGTGCATTCCACGGCCTTTCGCGCGGTGCATGAAAGTGCCTTGCAGGTCAGCCCGTTTCGCGTCTTCACCTCGCTGCTGCGCCTGGAGCTGATCGAGGAAGACGGATTGCGGGAATTCGCCGAATGGATCTTGAGCCGACGGAATATCTTCACCCCGCGCACCATCGAGCTGATCGAAAAGGCCGAAATGAATGGCGGCCTCGATTCCGCCGATGCCGCCGAATTCGTCCAGCAGGCGCTGGAAACCTTCCGCTGGCACAACAGCGCCACGGTGTCGCTGGAAGAGTACAAGAAGCTCAATGCCCAGCACCGCCTGATCGCCGACGTGGTGGCGTTCAAGGGGCCGCACATCAACCACCTGACCCCGCGCACCCTGGACATCGACGCCGTACAGGCGGCCATGCCGGGCAAGGGCATCACCCCCAAGGCGGTGATCGAAGGCCCGCCCCGGCGCGAGTGCCCGATCCTGTTGCGCCAGACCAGCTTCAAGGCGCTGGAGGAAGCCATCACCTTCATCGGCCAGGGCGCCACTGAAACCGGCAGCCACTCGGCCCGTTTCGGCGAAATCGAACAACGCGGCGCGGCGCTGACGCCCAAGGGTCGCGCGTTGTACGACCGCTTGCTGAACGCCGCACGGGATGAGCTCGGTGACTTTCCCAGCGAGGCCAATGCCGCGCGCTATGACGCGATCATGGCGAACACCTTCAAGGCCTTCCCCGACAGCTACAGCGAGATGCGCAAGCAGGGCCTGGCGTACTTCCGCTACTTCCCCACCGAGAAAGGCATCGCGGCGCGCAGCAGCGAACTGCCGCTGCGCGAGCTCGAAGCCTTGATCGACGCCGGCCAGGTGAGTTTCGAGCCGCTGGTGTACGAGGACTTCCTGCCGGTGAGCGCAGCGGGGATCTTCCAGTCGAACCTGGGGGATGACGCGCAGGCGCATTACGCCGGCAACTCCAACCGGGAGCAGTTCCACCGGGCGCTGGGGCGGGAAACCATCGATGAATTGCAACTGTATGCGGCGACGCAGCGGCGCTCGTTGCTGGCGTGTTCGACCCGGCTGAATATCGCTCCGTTGGTCTGACACACGCCTGCGAACGCGGCATGACCTTGTAGGAGCCGGCTTGCCGGCGATAGCGACCGATCAGGCGATGCAAGTCTCACGAGCCTCATCGTCGGAACGCCGCCCGCAGCAAGCCGGCTCCTACAGGTCACGTGGTGTTTTCAGAGCCACGTGTTTTGTTCAATCAGGCCTGCAAGGCGCTTGATTGCCGATCCGTGAACCGCCCCTGCATCGCATCCAACGCATCGCAGCCATCCTGCAACAGCAGATAACCCGCTGCGGCGAAGTGCTGGAGATCGCGATCACAGGTGTTGCCGATACTCATGCAGGTCAGGCTGTGACTCAGATCACGAGCCGCCTTGAGGCGCTGTATGGCAAATTCGTAGAGGTCACGCACCGGGACATCGAGCTTGAGGTAGAGCACGGGGACTTGGGTGAGGTTGCTTTGCAGCGGGCGGAAATTGGTCATGATTCAAATCCAAAGTATGTAGGCTGAATAGCGACCACCCTTTTGCGGCTAAACAAGTGAGGGTGGCAGCTGCACGCGGGTTAGCCGACCGGGACATACTTTGGGACAACCCGGCACACCCGAAGGTGTCCCGCGCACAGCCGCCATAGCAAAACGCAAAGCGACAAAAAGCGCCCGCATTGTACTGGAGGCGCTTGTGCATCCAATAGCATGTATTTCGATCGGCTAAGACCGGTCACCGATTCGTCGATGACCGCCGAACTATAGTCCAGCAACTCGCCGAATAGCTGCCGCTTTTACACCCTGAAATACGTGCCACTGACATAGCCAGCAATGGCATTTTCACCCTCTGCGACAAGACATTCAGCCATCGAGTCAGCCTTTTTAACCAGGCGCTGTAAGGTTTTTCTGTTTTTGATCAGACCTATTCAACCCACCATTTAGGACACGCAGAATCCGACCTTTACTGACTGAGTAAAGGACTACGGATGTTCACTTCAGCGCCCATCATCGCCCTCTTGTTCAGGCTCACTCGCCTTGACTCCCAAGGCCTGTTCGAGGCCATCAGCTCATGACTAAATACACCTTCAAACCCGGCACCTGCCCGCTGCTGGCGGCGGTATTTCCATTGCGCTACGCCATT
>NZ_JXDG01000048.1 GCF_000820515.1 Pseudomonas batumici
CATCGCCAGCAAGCCGGCTCCCACGGTACGGTGTTTCACCGCAAAATATTGCCGAACCCAGCCCCCCTTGTCGGGACGCCGCACCGCAGCGATGGCGCCCGCAAGGACGCCTGAGCCTCACAGGCGAGCCACACGTTCCTGATCAATCCAGTTTGAACGCCTCGTCCAGCGGCACCCGATAACCGTTGGCCAGGCGATTGGTTTCGTTGGCCATGCCGACCACCGCCTGCAACTCGCCGAACATCTCGTCGGTCATTCCCGCCTTGCGCGCGGCGGCGGTGTGGGAGGCAATGCAATACGGACAGTTGTTGGTGACACTGACAGCGACGTAGATCAGTT
Organism: Pseudomonas batumici; assembly: GCF_000820515.1. Classification (GTDB taxonomy): domain Bacteria; phylum Pseudomonadota; class Gammaproteobacteria; order Pseudomonadales; family Pseudomonadaceae; genus Aquipseudomonas; species Aquipseudomonas batumici. Next base: position 340 of record NZ_JXDG01000048.1, read on the forward strand.
CCTTGGTCAGCGAGTCCAGCGCACCGGGGGCCATGATCTCCTTGAGGCTCTCCCAGGTGCGACGCAAGGTCGGCGGGTGCCCGGCCAGGCACTTCCAGAAGTTGTTGACCTGCTCGACCTGGCGGGTGTGCATGATGTCGTCGTAGACCGCGCGAACTTCCGGATTGGCGTCTTCGTATTCAATCAGATGCTGGGACGACATGAACGGCTCCTCGGGTTGATGGACAGCGATGAATGAAACAAAGGTTATAGCTGAATCCGTCCGCGCCGTGCTTATCCTTGCGACCCGCGCAAACGAAAACTCCCGGGGCTCTCCCCCGTCCACTGCTTGAAAGCGCGGTGGAAGGCACTGGGCTCGCGAAAGCCGACTTCCTGGGCAATCGCGGCAATACTCATGGTCGTGGTGCGCAAACGCTCGAAGGCGATCGCCCGGCGCACCTCGTCCTTGATTTCCTGATAGGAAAAGCCCTCGCGCTGCAACGCCCGGCGCAGGCTGGCCAAATGGATATCGAACTCCACCGCCAGCTGCTCTAGGGTCGGCCAATGGTCATAGCCACAGGCGCGCAAGCGCTGGTGGACCCGGGCGCTGAAACCCTCGCGATTGCGAAAACGGATAAACACCGACTGCGGCGCATCCCGCAAGAAGGTGTAGAGCGACTTGCGATCCTGCAACACCGGCAAGCGCAGATATTCGCGCTCGAACTCGATCTCGGTCACCGCCGCATCGAACTCCACGTAGGCACCCCACAACAGATGCTCGTCGCCATGGGGCGGGCGGGCATGGGCGAAACGGGCGCGGCTGATGGGAATGCGCCGCCCGGCCAGCCAGCACATCAAACCGACGATCAGGATCAGGAAGGTTTCGGTGATCACCGCTTGCAGGTAAGGGTCCGGCGTAACGGTACGCATCACTACGACCACCCGCTTGCCACGGACCTGCACCTGGGCCTGGATATCGCGCAGGAACAGCGCGAAATACTCCAGCGACAGGCCCAGCGCCTTACCCACGGTCGGTGCCTGGATCAGTCCCCGGCAGATCAGGGCGAAGCTGCCGATGGGCATGCCATGGGAGTCGAAGCCGAAAAACTCGTCGCCCAGTTCACGAATCACCGTCAGCCAGAGTTGCGCCAACAGCCGGGGGGCAACCCGCTCGCCCAGTTCGTCCAGCGAGCGCTCGGCAAAGCCCGAGGCCTGCAACAGCTCGGCAATGCGCTCCGGGCGGTCGAGAAAGCGCGCCAGCAGGGCCTTGATGAAGTAGGACGACACCGAATGTTTTTCTTTCATGAATCCCAAGCTGCGTATGGCAAAAAATCACAGGTTTACTGAGCAGTTTCGGCATAGGCCGAGTGGATGGGCAAGTCCTAGACTTACATCATTGGATACATCACCTGCGCCCCTACAAGGATCATGCAAGCTGATCCGCACAATAATCAGGACTGCCCCCATGTCAAAGCCCGAAGTGTATATCGTCAGCGCCGCCCGTACCGCCATCGGCACCTTCGGCGGCTCGCTGAAAGACGTTCCCTTGAGTGAACTGGCCACCACCGCGGTCAAGGCCGCCCTGCAACGCAGCGACCTGGACCCGGCGCGGGTCGGCCATGTGGTGATGGGCAACGTGATCCCCACCGACACCCAGGACGCCTACCTGTCCCGGGTCGCCGCCATCAACGCCGGCATTCCCAAGGAAACCCCGGCCTACAACGTCAACCGTCTCTGCGGTTCGGGCCTGCAGGCGATCGTCTCGGCGGCGCAGACCCTGTTGCTGGGCGACGCCGACATCGCCATCGGTGCCGGCGCCGAATCCATGAGCCGTGGCCCCTACCTGCTGCCCTCGGCCCGCTGGGGCGCGCGCATGGGCAATGTCCAGGCCATCGACTACATGCTGGGCATTCTCCATGACCCGTTCCACGGCATCCACATGGGCATCACCGCCGAAAACATTGCCGAGCGCAATGGCATCACCCGGGAGATGCAGGACGCCCTGGCCCTGGAAGAACAACTGCGCGCCCGCCGCGCCATCGAAGAAGGCCGTTTCACTTCGCAGATCGTCCCGGTGGAGGTGCGCGACCGCAAGGGCACGCAACTGTTCAGCGTCGACGAGCACCCGCGGGCAACCTCGCTGGAACAGCTGGCGCAGATGAAAACCGCCTTCAAGAAGGATGGCACCGTCACCGCCGGCAATGCCTCGGGCCTGAATGACGGCGCCGCCGCCCTGCTGCTGGCCACCGGCGCCGCACTCCAGAGCGACGGCCTGAAACCCCTGGCCCGCCTGGTGGCCTACGCCCACGCCGGGCTCGAACCGGAACTGATGGGCCTGGGCCCGATCCCCGCCACGCGCCTGGCCCTCAAGCGCGCCGGCCTGACGGTGGCCGACCTGGACGTGATCGAAGCCAACGTCGCCTTTGCCGCCCAGGCCTGCGCCGTCAGCCAGGAACTGGACTTCGACCCGGCCAAGGTCAACCCCAACGGCTCCGGCATTGCCCTCGGCCATCCGGTGGGCGCCACCGGCGCGATCATCGCCACCAAACTGATTCACGAACTGCACCGCACCGGCGGCCGCTACGGCCTGGCCACCATGTGCATCGGCGGCGGGCAAGGCATCGCCGTCATCTTCGAACGAGTTTAAGGACAACAAAGCATGAGTATTCAACGTATCGCCGTGATCGGCGCCGGCATCATGGGCAATGGCATTGCCCAGGTCTGCGCGGTGGCCGGCCTTGAAGTGTCGCTGATCGACGTGTCGCAGCAGGCCCTGGACAAAGGCCTGGCGACCCTGACCGGCAACCTCGACCGGCAAGTGCGCAAAGCGGTGATTTCAGCCGAGGATAAGCAGGCCGCTCTCGGGCGCATCAGCCTGAGCACCGACTATGCGGTGCTGGCCCAGGCCGAGCTGGTGATCGAGGCGGCGACGGAAAACCTCGAACTGAAGAAGCGCATTCTCAAGCAGGTGGCCGAAGTGGCCAGTGCCGAATGCATTATCGCCACCAACACCTCGTCGCTGTCGATCACCGAGCTGGCAGCCGCCATCGGCAAGCCGGAACGCTTTATCGGCCTGCACTTCTTCAACCCGGTACCGATGATGGGCCTGCTGGAAGTCATCCGTGGCCTGCAGACCAGCGACGCCACCCACGCACAGGCCATGGCCCTGGCCGGGCAGATCGGCAAGACCGCGGTCACCGCCCGCAACCGCCCGGGTTTCGTGGTCAACCGCATCCTCTGCCCGATGATCAACGAAGCCATCTTCGTGCTCCAGGAAGACCTGGCCAGCGCCGAGGATATCGACGCCGGCATGCAGTTGGGCTGCAACCAGCCGATCGGCCCGCTGGCCCTGGCGGACCTGATCGGCCTGGACACCCTGCTGGCGATCATGGAGAGCCTGCACTCGGGCTTCGACGAACCCAAGTACCGCCCGGCGCAGTTGCTCAAGGAAATGGTTGCCGCCGGCTATCTGGGCCGTAAAAGCGGTCGCGGCTTCTATACCTACGAGCGCTGATCGCCATGCCCCGGAGTGCCCTCGCCGCCGTCGTGCCTGAAGCCGAGCTTCAGGCCAGGACCTCGCGTCATCTGGAAACCCGCGAAAAGGCCGTGGCGCTGTTTGCCCGGCGCGGGTTCGCCCAGGTGGGCTTGCGTGAGCTGGCCGGGCACCTGGGCATCCAGGCGGGCTCGCTCTACAACCATATCGAGAGCAAGCAGGCCTTGCTCTTCGAGCTGATCGAGAGCCTGCACCTGGAGTTGCTGGGGATCGTCACGCAGCCGGTGCGTAGCGCGCGCTCGGCGGAGAAGCGCCTGAACGAGTTGATCGCCGCGCACCTGGACCTGCATCGCGACAAGGGGGATTTCTTCCGCGTCGCCGAGCACGAGTTCCACTGCCTGGAAGCGCCGCATCAGGCGGCGATCCTGGTGTTGCGCCGGCGCTATGAAAGTCATCTGATCAAGTTGCTGACGCCGCTGGGGTTGTCGACCGACGACACCCTGGCCCTGACCACCGTGCGCACCTTCCTCTGCCTGCTGAACAACCTGCCGGCCTGGACCGAGGAGGCCGGACTGGACTCGGCGACTTATCGGGCGTTGATGCACAACATCGCGCTGGGAGCGGTCAAGGGCGCGCTGGTCAAACCGCCCCTGTAGGAGCCAGCTTGCTGCGGGCGGCGTTCCGACGATGAGCTCAAGAGCGCCGCGTGGTTTCAGGTACCCCGCGTTATCGTTGACGTCCATCGCCAGCAAGCCGGCTCCTACAGGGGTTTTGCTGTCTTCAAGATACGGTGGTTACAGACAGGTCGCTACCGCCGCCAGCCTTCTTGCGCCAATCGGCTTGCTGTTGGTCGCGTAGTAGTCGACCACGGTGCCCGAGCCTTCATGGCGCACATCGGCAAAGAACTCCGAACTCCGGGTATAAACGGTCGTACCGCCCTTGTAGCCGGGCTGCAGATAGGCCGCCGCATCCACACCGAACACCGCCTCGTCCTGCCAGGAAAACTGGATGCACTCGGCAACGGCATCCCCGGCCTTGCTCGACGTGAAGCTCTTGGTCGGCCCGGTGGTGCGGGCCTGGTTCATGCCGGGGCCCATGCAGCCTGCCAACGCCACTACCGCCAACGTCCCGATTAACATCCGCATGACCGTTCCCTGCCGAAAAAAAGAAGCGACTTTAACATTGTGGCCGCTCAATACGAATCACTACTGCGCGAAAGCTCACCCGTTGCCCGGCGCAGTTGTCCCCTTCGCCTGGCGACCCTCCCCTCCAGTCGCCTGCGACGCTGCATCGGGTTGCGCAAACCCGACCGGCTGTCCAAGCTCAGTCCAGTGATTCAAGGATGGCTCATATGCTCAAGACGTATTTCAGACGGGCCCAGCCGGGTCTGTGCCTGCTGTTCGCCGCACTGATCGGCGCCACGGCCTTCGCCGAAACAGCCCCGGTCTTCCCGGATGCCGACGCCAGCGATCCGGCGAAACTCGGCTGGATGATCGGCGCCCCGCCCCCGGCCGACCGCATCCTGCGCTTCGAGGACGGCAGCTATTTCCGCTTCCCCGCCCTGCGCTGGAGCGTCTCGCACTTTCGCCAACTGATGCCCACCACCAATGTGTCCCGAGGCCTGGAGAGCCCCGTTGCACTGCCAGCCGCCTTGCGCAGCGATATCGACCGCCTGCGCTTCACTCCCCTCGACACAAAAACGCCGATGAGCTGGGAGCAGTCCCTGGCGGCGACCTACACCGATGGCATCCTGGTGCTGCACCGTGGCAAGGTGGTGTACGAGCGCTACTTCGGCTCGCTCAAGCCCCAAGGGCAACACGCCGCGATGTCGGTGACCAAGTCGGTGATCGGCACCCTGGGCGCGACGCTGGTGGCCGAAGGGCTGATCGATGTGAACAGGCCGGTCAAGGACTATGTGCCGGAACTGGCGAAGTCGGCCTTCGGCAATGCCAGCGTGCGCCAGGTGCTGGACATGACCACGGCACTGGACTACAGCGAGGACTACGGCGACCCGAACGCCGCCGTCTGGGCCCACGCCCAGGCCGGCAACCCGCTGCCCAAGCCCGCCGACTACCAGGGCCCGCGCACCTACTACGAATTCCTCCAGAGCGTGCAACCCGAAGGCGAGCATGGCAGTGCCTTCGCCTACAAGACCGTCAACACCGACGTGCTCGGCTGGGTGATCGCCCGGGCCACCGGGCATAACGTTGCGCAGGTGCTGTCGGAGCGGATCTGGAGCCGCCTGGGAGCCGAACAGGATGCCTATTTCACCGTCGACTCGATTGGCACCCCCTTTGCCGGCGGTGGCTTGAACACCGGCCTGCGGGACCTGGCACGCTTCGGCGAAATGCTGCGCAACGACGGCCGCGTCAACGGCCGGCAGGTCGTGCCCGCGAGCGTGGTCGAGGATATTCGTCGTGGTGCCGACAAGGCGGCATTCGCCAAGGCCGGCTACTCACTGCTCAAAGGCTGGAGCTATCGCGATATGTGGTGGGTCACCCATAATGACCACGGCGCCTATATGGCCCGGGGCGTCCATGGCCAACGGATCTATATCGACCCCAAGGCCGAGATGGTGATCGTGCGTTATGCCTCTCACCCAGTGGCGAGCAATTCGGCGAACGATCCGGTGACCTTGCCGGCGTTCGAGGCGCTGGGAAAATTCTTGCTGGAGCATCCGCAGAAATAATCCGCCCCAGCTTCTGAAAGGCAAAAAAAAGCCCAAGCGGCTGATGGACGCTTGGGGCTCAAAAATGCATAAACCGTGGTAGGTGAACGCGGGGCGCATATTACCCCACTGCGACAATATGTAACAAGATTTTTTTCAATGGCTTATTGACATAAGTCCTTCAATAACCACATGTTTTTCATGGTTTGGCGTGAACCATAATGGGGCACAAACAGCCGTTTCTTATTCCAGAAACAATCCGTCGGATAGCTTGATATCACCGACAACAGTATTTGCTTCGCCAACCCGGGACGGCGACAATTGCCGCTCCATTTTCCTTCGAGGTTTGCAACATGCGTAAAGCACTTACCGTCCTGGCCCTGAGCGCCCTGTTTGCCCAAGGCGCCATGGCCGCAGGCGGCACACAGGCCGCGGTCGGCGGTGGTCTGGGCGGCGCCCTGGGCAACGTCCTGGGTCAGAAGATGGGCGGCAGCACCGGCGCAGCGGTCGGCGCAGGCCTGGGTGGCGCAGCCGGTGGCGCGGTAGCCGCCAAGAAAGGCAAGAAAACCAAGGCCGCCATTGGCGGTGGCCTCGGCGCAGCCGGCGGTTCGCTGCTGGGTAACCAGTTGGGCGGCAAGACCGGCGCGGCCATCGGTGCCGGCCTCGGCGGCGCAGCCGGTGGCGCACTGGGCGGCAAGTAAGGTCAGCTTGTAGGCGCCGGCTTGCTGCGGGCGGTGTTCCACCGATAGGCCGGATAGTCCAGCAGGACTTACCGGCCTCATCGCCAGCAAGCTGGCTCCTACAAGGTTTCGTGGCGTTTCCCAGGCCTCCACAGGGGCAAGCCCTGCTGCAAGATCCGTATTCCCCCCCCAGTATCGATCACGCTGATATTCGCTATTGGCAAGGATCCGTTCCGCCAGTGCCGAAGGGCTTCGTAAGATGACACCCACTGCCTCACCACTTTCACGGTGAGGGGATGTCTTCCCGGAGACCGCCATGAAATATCTTCTGTTTATCCTGTTGTCGCTGTTCAGCCTGGTCGCGACCGCCCAAGGCAACGCACCGGCCACGCACCCCGTCCAGGGGGCGACTGCCAGCACCAGCGCCGAACCCTATGACTATTCCGAAGACCTCGACCTCGCCAAGGCCGTGCGCGCCGACAGCGCCGCCGCGTCCGACTGTGGCCCGGTGCAAGGGCATGTGGTCTACGTCGACAACCAGGGCGTGCGCCACGAAATGAACTTCATCCGCCTGGGCAATGCTTGCCAGCACGGTTGATCGGCAACCCGACGTGAAGGCTCCAGCGTCCGTCAACACGCACAATCAGGAGCCTTCGCCCAGCAGTTCCTGCCTGACCGAAGAGAGAATCTCGTCGGACAACGCCGGTGAATGGCGGCTGGCACGCGCCAGCGTTACGGCCCCCACCATCGTGACCGCCAGTGTAATCGCCTTGCGCCGGGCTTCGTCCGCAGTCAACGACCCGGGTAATGTCGCCTCCAGGGCATTGATCATCCCCTCCAGCCCTTCTGTGAAGAGATCCTGTATTTCCCGTCCCTGGCGGCAGATTTCTCCCGCGTAGGCCGCCATCGGGCAACCTGTCGAACCGTCGCGATTGGCCTCGGATACGTAGATATCGACATAGGCCTTCAAGTCATCCCCCGACACCCGCCTGGCCTCCATGAATCGATCCCGGCTGCCCTGTTGCAGGTAACGATGCGCTTGCGTGGCCAAGGCTTCCTTGGACTTGAAGTGGGCATACCCCCCCCTGGGTCAGCCCGGCCGCCTCTCTGCTGCTCAGCGAATATGTGGACCTCAAGCCGGGCGATGCGATTGCCCTCAACTCGGCAACTTCAGGCTTATCGCAGTGGCTGTTTGTGCTGGCGAAGAAAAAGGGACTTGAAGGCGGTGGGGCTGATCCGCCGCCCTGAAGGCGCGGAGACCCGTGGTTGCGACCATGTGATCGTAGAGGGCGAAGACATTGCACTGGCCAAGCAGCGCCTGCAGGGACTGAACGTGCGCCTGGGCCTCGACGTATTGGGCGGGGCTTACGCCGGCCATCTACTACAAGTACTGAGCCCGAAAGGCAAACTGGTGGTCTACGGTGCGGTGACACTCCAGCCGATGGAGATTTCCGGTGGTGTGCTGATCGCCGGAGAGCTGACGATCGAACCGTTTAAGGTCGCCGTATCGCCGGAATACCTTCGGCGATACGGACACTTCCCCTGGACTCAGAACGCGAAACACGAACAGCCGAAGGCACCCCAGAAACCCTGGAAGTCACTGACCGGCACATTCGACATCCGTGCCCGTTCATGACCGTGGGCATGCACCCCGCAAGGACCGCTGCACTGGTGCACCTGGGCCTGCAACGGCGAGTTCGGCCGCCAGTGCCCAGGTACCTTGACCACCGGCGACCAGTCGGGGGTCACCGGCAGCGTGGGCGGCGCCAGCTTGTCGAAGTCACCCGCCGCGTGCACCACCTTGCCGTCGACCACCGTCAACACCGACTCGATCCACTTGATCGCCTCGGCCTCGACACTGAAATAGTCCGCCGACAGCGCCACCAGGTCAGCCAGTTGCCCGACCTTGATCTGGCCTTTCTTGCCCTGCTCCGAGGAAAACCAGGCACTGCCATGGGTGTACAGCTCCAACGCGGTTTCCCGCGACAGGCCCTCGGGATAGAGCTCAAGCCCGCCCACGGTACGACCGCTGACCATCCAGTACAACGAAGTCCAGGGGTTGTAGCTCGAGACCCGCGTGGCATCGGTGCCCGCGCCCACCGGCACGCCCTCGGCGAGCATGCGCTTGATCGGTGGCGTGGCCTCGGCGGCCTTGGCGCCGTAACGCTCGACGAAGTATTCGCCCTGGAACGCCATGCGGTCCTGAATGGCGATACCGCCGCCCAGCGCCCGCACCCGCTCGATATTTTTCGGCGTGATGGTTTCGCAGTGATCGAAGAACCATGGCAGGCCATTGAACGGAATATCCCGATTGACCTTCTCGAAGACATCCAGCATCCGCGAAATGGATTCGTCATAGGTGGCGTGCAGGCGGAACGGCCAGCGCTGCTCCACCAGATGCCGGACCACCGGCTCCAGTTCCTGCTCCATGGTCTGCGGCAGGTCCGGACGGGGTTCGAGGAAGTCCTCGAAATCCGCCGCCGAAAACACCAGCATCTCCCCTGCCCCGTTGTGCCGCAGGAAGTCGTCGCCCTGGCCATAGGTGACCTTGCTGGTCCAGTTCTTGAAATCCGCCAGCTCTTCCTTGGGCTTCTGGGTAAACAGGTTGTAGGCGATCCGTACCGTCAGTTGCTGCTTGGCCGCCAGCTCGTTGATGACTTCATAGTCGTCCGGATAGTTCTGGAAACCACCGCCGGCATCGATGGCGCTGGTGACGCCCAGGCGGTTGAGTTCACGCATGAACTGGCGAGTCGAGTTGACCTGATACTCCAGCGGCAGCTTCGGCCCCTTGGACAGGGTCGAGTAGAGAATCATCGCGTTGGGCCGGGCAATCAGCATGCCAGTCGGCTCGCCCCGGGCATCACGGACGATCTCGCCACCCGGCGGATTTGGCGTGTCGCGGTTGTAACCCACTACCCGCAGCGCCGCACGGTTGAGCAAGGCGCGGTCATACAGGTGGAGGACGAACACCGGGGTGTCCGGCGCCGCCTTGTTCAGTTCTTCCAGGGTCGGCATGCGTTTTTCGGCGAACTGGAATTCGTTCCAGCCCCCCACCACCCGCACCCATTGCGGCGCCGGGGTGCGCTCGGCCTGGTCCTTGAGCATGCGCAACGCATCCACCAGCGAAGGCACGCCTTCCCAGCGCAGTTCCAGGTTGTAGTTCAGGCCGCCACGAATCAGGTGCAGGTGCGAGTCGTTGAGGCCGGGGATGACGGTACGGCCCTTGAGGTCGATCACCTTCGTTGCGCTGCCGCGCAGGGCCATGGCCTCGGCGTCGTTGCCCACGGCGATGAAGCGACCGTCCTTGATCGCCACCGCCGTAGCCTTGGGTTGGGCGCGGTCGACCGTGTGCAGGCGGCCGTTGTGCAGAATCAGGTCAGCGATCACATTGCTCATATCAGTTCTCCTTGCTTGACGGAATGTAACGGTCAGCGAAATCAGTGGTTGGCCGGTTGCAGCCAGCGGCTGAACAGACGGGTGACACGGGGCATGAACACATAGACCACCAGCAACACGATGCTCAGGGTGATCAGCACATTGGCTTGCACGTAGCCGCCCAGCCAGGGCAACCGGGCGAACAGCGGACGCCACAGCATCGGCACCAGGAAACTCAGTGGCAGGATCACCAGGAAGGTCACGCAGGCCTGTTTCCAGCGCGGTACCGGACCGGGCGAACCCACTTCGGCCGGGGTGAACCAGAACTCGCGCTCGGCGTTGACCTCGGTCTGGTCACCGTCGGCCAGCATGGGCTGGGCCTCTTCCACCAATCCACGGCGGTCGTCGGAGTCCAGCCAGTGTTGCAGTTGCTCGGTAGAGGCGAAACGCAGCACGCTGGTAAACAGCGTTTGGCCGTGGCTGTGCCCACGCACCACGTCGATGCCCAGGTGCCCCGGATAACTGCGAGCCATGGCGATGGTACGGCGCAGCCAGACTTCATAGGCCTGGTCCTGGCCCTTCTTGATCCGATGACGGACCAGCAGGGTCACCACGCCATCCAGCAATTCGATATTCATGGGCGTTGACTCCCCAGGCGAGTGAACGGTGCCAAACACCGATCCAAAGAGAAGGCCCCTGAGCCGCCGATCAGCAAGGTGGCGAAGACAATCACCAGCAACCAGGCGAACTGCCCTTCGGCCAGGCTCCACTCAGGGTGTACCCACACCAGCGAAACCAGCAGCAGGAACAGCACCGGCAGCGTGGCCAGGCGCGTCAGCAGGCCGAGGATGATCAGCAACGGACACAACACTTCGGCGAAAATAGCCAGGCTCAGGGTCAGGTGTGCCCCCAGGCCGAACGGGTCTTCGATCAAGCTCAGCTGGTGCTGGAAGTCCAGCAGCTTGGGCAGGCCATGGACCCGCAACAGCAGGGCCGATCCGCTCAGGCGCAACCAGAGCAGTGCCCAGTCAGCCGAAGTACGCGAGGACAACAAGGGGGTGGCGATCATCTCAGCTCTCCCGGTGAAGGCTCGAGGCAATGAGGCGTCGGGCGCGGCTGGCGCGCCCGACTCACGTCATTACTTGACCTGACGCGCTGGCGCGTTGTGGACCATGGTGTAGGCGTAGTCCACACCCATGCCGTAGGCGCCGCTGTGCTCGCGGACCAGATCCATCACCGCGTCGTAGGTTTCCTTGTGCGCCCAGTCACGCTGGAACTCCAGCAGCACCTGCTGCCAGGTCACCGGTACGGCGCCGGCCTGAATCATCCGTTGCACCGACATGTCGTGGGCTTCCTGGGTGGTACCGCCGGAAGCGTCGGTGACGATGTACACCTCGAAACCTTCGGCCAGGGCTTCCAGGGCCGGGAAGTTCAGGCACACCTCGGTCCACAGTGCAGCCATGATCAGCTTCTTGCGACCGGTGGCCTTCACCGCCTCGACGAACTTCTTGTCTTCCCAGGAGTTCATCGAGGTGCGCTCGATCGGCTGTGCGCCCGGGTTCACGGCCAGCAACTCAGGCCAGATGTAGCCGCTGAAGCTCTTGGTTTCCACCGAGGTGTAGATCGTCGGTACGTTGAAGATCTTCGCCGCCTTGGCCAGGCCCACAGTGTTGTTCTTCAAGGTCTGGCGATCGATCGATTGCACACCGAAGGACATCTGCGGCTGGTGGTCGATCAGGATCAGGGTGGAGTTGGTTGGGTTGAGCAGTTCACGGATAGACATGGCGAGTTCCTTTTGGCTGTCGAAGGTTTGGTTCATCTTGAAGCTCGGCGCGGGCTCCGTTTGGAGGTCTGTGCTGCCGGCTTGGAATGAACTTTAGGCCACGAAGAAAAAAGGAACAATTACCTAAAATTGAGAATAATTGATTCTATTTAAGGGACAATCCTGAATCACCTTGTTGTCTACCCGTGCCCGTCGTCACCGTGGCGGCGCAAACGGCTTCGCCGCAGCGGCCCTAGCCGCCAGCGTGCGCTGCTCCCAACGCGCAATGACCAGTGGCGCCAGGGCGTTGCCCAACACATTCAAGGCGGTGGTCGGCATATCCATGAGGCGGTAGACGCCCGCAATAAAGGCAATGCCCTCCAGGGGCAGGCCGGCGCTGGCCAGGGTCGCCGAGAGAATCACGAACATGAACCCGGGCACGCCCGCCGCGCCCTTGGAGGTCAGCACCATGGTCACCACCAGCAGCGCCTGTTCGCCGATGCTCAGGTCGATCCCGTAGAGCTGGGCGACAAACAAGGTGCCGATGCCGAGGAACAGCGAGGCGCCGTCCAGGTTGAACGAATACCCCACCGGCACCACGAAACTCACCAGTGAACGCGGTGCGCCGAAGCTCTCCAGCTTGGCCATCAGTTGCGGCATCACCGCGGCGGAACTGGCGCTGGAAAACGCCAGGATCAACTCGTCCTTGATGTGCCGGATCAGCCCGAAGAACGGCACCCCGGCCAGCCGCGCCACACTGCCCAGGACCACCAGCGCGAAGACGATGATCGAGATGTAGCTCACCAGGATCAGCTTGATCAGCGGCAACAACGAGCTGAAACCGAAGTTCGCCACCGTCACCGCAATCATCCCGAACACGCCGATGGGCGAATAGGCCATGATCATCGAGGTCACGCGAAACATCCCTTCCGAGACCCCGCGCAAGGCGTCGAGCAAGGGCCGCTTGCGTTCTTCGCCGAGCCCAGAGACACCCAGGCCGAACATCACCGCAAAGAACAACACCGGCAGCAGGCTGCCCTTGGCCATGGCATCGATCACGTTGTCCGGAATGATATTGAGCAGGATCTGCCCCAATCCATGTCCCGTCGCACTGGCCGGTGCCACGTTGACCGCCACCGCCTTCAGGCTGGCCAGGTCGGTTCCGGCGCCCGGCTGCAAGAGGTTGCCCAGCACCAGCCCGACGATGATCGCGGTGGTGGTGATGGTGAAGAAATACAGCAGGGTCCGCACGCCGATGCGGCCAAGGGACTTGCCGTCGCCGTTGCCGGCGATGCCCACCACCATGCAGGCGAACACGATAGGCACGACGATCATTTTCATCAGCCGGATGAAGATATCGCCCGCCGGTTGCAGCACATTGTCGATCAACCAGGGACGCGACTCCGGAAACCGGTGCAACAGCGCCCCCACCAGGATGCCGGCGGCGAGGCCGATGAGGATTTGCAGGACGAGGGGAATACGTGGCTTTTGCATGGAATGCCTCTGAAAAAAACCAGGACTGTTTCGGGCAGTGTTTGTTGTTGTAAGCCGCTTCAACGCGGCGACGCCGTCGACTCTGTGGTCAATCAGCGCAACGCCTGGCAGGCGCGTCGAAGCCGTCGGCAACCTTCCTCGATCACCTCCATGGCGCTGGCGAACGACAGCCGCACATACGGCGACAGGCCATAGGCGCTGCCCGCCACCGTGGCGACCCCGCCCTCGCGCAGGAAATACGCCACCACATCCCCGTCACTCTCCAGGCGTTGAGCGTCCGGCGTGACCTTGCCTATCAGGCCTGAAACGTTGGCGAACACATAGAACGCTCCGTCGGGCGGTGTGCAACCGATCCCAGGGATGTCGGCCAGCAGTTCGAGCATCCGCCGGCGCCGCTCGACATAGAGTTCGCGCATCTGCGCGATGGGCGCCTGGTCGCCGGCAAACGCCGCGACGGCGGCCGCCTGGCTGACCGAACTGGGGCAGGTGGTGGTCTGTGACAGCAACTTGCCCATGGCCGCGATCAACCACCGCGGGCCGGCGGCGAAGCCCAGGCGCCAACCGGTCATGGCATAGCCTTTGGAAGCGCCGTTGACGATCAGGGTGCGCGCTTGCAAGTCGGCGGCCGCCGCCACGAAGGACACATGCCGGGCAGAGCCATAGACGAAGTGTTCGTAGATCTCGTCGGACATGATCAACACCTGCGGATGCTGGCGCAGCACATCGGCCAGCGCCTGCAATTCGGCTTCGCTGTACACCGCCCCGCTGGGGTTGTTGGGGGTGTTGAGAATCACCCATTTGGTCCGTGGTGTAATCGCCTGTTCGAGCGCCTGGGGCAGCAGCTTGAAGCCGTTGGATTCGTCACCGGGAATGATCACCGGGGTCGCCTCGTTGAGCCGGGCGATATCCGGGTAGGACACCCAGTACGGCGTGTGGACGATGACCTCGTCGCCCGGGTTCAGGGTAGCTGCCAACGCATGGTAGATGATGTGCTTGCCGCCACAACCGGCGATCACCTCGTCGTCGCGGTAACTCAGGCCATTATCGCGGGCCAGCTTCTGCACGATGGCCTTGAGCAACGCCGGCGTTCCCGGGGTACCGGTGTAATGGGTTTCGCCACTGAACATCGCCTGTTGCGCGGCTTCGAGAATATGCCGTGGCGTGTCCAGGTCCGGTTCGCCGATGGTGAAGTTGACGATGTCCCGGCCCTCACCACGCAACTGCGTGACCAGGGCGTTGGCGGCGATACTCGGTGACGGCTCGATGGCAAGGACGCGGTGCGACAGTAATGATTGACTCATGGGTCTTCTCCTCAGTTCGCCAGGCCGGCTTTTTCCAGCACCTTGTCCAGCCACGACTGGTCGATCGCGCCGCTGGCGATCTCGGCCTTGACCTGTTCTTCGTGGGCCTCGTGCTGGCGCGCCTTGACCAGCACCTGTTCGGCATCCGCCTGGGAAAACGCCACGAGACCGTCCTCGTCACCGACGATCAGGTCGCCCGGATTGACGATCATCCCGCCAATGGACACCGGCACGTTGATTTCCCCCGGACCGCTTTTGTAGGGCCCGCAATGCACCACGCTGCGGGCGTAGCACGGCGTGTCCTCGAAGCTGGCGACATCGCGGATGGCACCGTCGACGATAAAACCGACACAGCCGCGCTGCTGGGCATAGAGCTTGATCAGTTCACCGATCACCGCGTTGTTACTGTCGCCCTGGGCATCGATGACCAGCACATGGCCGGGCTCCAGCAGGGTCAGGGCCTTGTAGATGTAAAGGTTGTCGCCGGGACGGGTCTTGACCGTCAGCGCCGTGCCGACCAGCTTGCCGCTACGGTTGTAGCGGGTCAGGCCGCGGGCGCCGATATGCCGGCCGAGGTTGTCACTGATATGCGGGGTGACGACGTTGCGAAAGGCCTCGACCAGCGAAGCGGACGCCAGGGCTGGCGAGGTGAGAATGCGCGAACCGGGGAAAGACATGATGACCTCCTTGAACGAAGAAACCCGTGTGGGCCTGGATCGATCTTAAGAAAGGCCAGCCAATACTTTTAGCGATATTTTTCTATTGAAAAACATCGCTTTTATTCATAAAAAATAGAAAAGGCGAGTCGGCTTACGCCTGCAGCAGAAGACGTCCAAAATCACAGCACTGATGTGCCAGGCGCGCCACTTCCACGCTCAGGCCCTGCAAGCGATCGGCCCGATGCACGGCGGCATAGCGGATCTGCGGCAGTCCCGGACGGGTCTCGATCACCCGCAATCGGCCCTCGGCGATCAAGGGCGCGAGGCATTGCCGAGGCAGGTAGCTGATGCCCACGCCGGAAATGGTCAGGCCGATCTGGGCCACCAGGTAATTACTGATCAAGGTGCGATTGAGGCGGACATCGTGCTGGGCCAGCCAGCGCTCGTAGACCAGGCCTGTGCCCGAACTACCCCCTTGGGTCAGCACGGTATAGGCCGACAAGGCCTGAAGGTCCATCGGCGCGGATTCGCGATACAGGTCCGGCGCGCACATCCAGGCGTTTTCCACGGTCTTGAGCGGTGTGGCGACAAAGCGTGCGTCGTCGAAGACATCGGGCACGATGATCAGGTCGAGCTGATCGTTCTCCAGCTTCTTGAACAGCTCGGAACTCAGCTCGACCGAAGGCTCCAGCACCACCTTGGGGTAGGCTTCGCGAATCTGCTCCACCAGGGCGGGCAACCAGGTCAGGGCCGTCAGTTCGGTCACCCCCAGGCGAAAGCGCCTGACCAGCACCTCCCGGGAACTGATGCGCTCCAGCAGATAGTCGCGCTGGCGGAGCATTTCGGCCGCATGCTCGAACAGTTCGGTGCCTTTTTCCGTCAACCGCGCGCTGCGTTTCGAGCGGTCGAAAATCGGCACGTCGAAGGCGTCCTCCAACTCCTGGACACGCTTGGAAATCGCCGACTGGGACATGTTCAGTTTCATCGAGGCCGCTTCGAAACTGCCCAGTTCGACGATCCAGTAGATGGCTTCCAGCTGTTTGAAGGTAATCATGGCGTCGCCTCAGATGAAAAAAAGCGCGCCATTATTTACCCATCCCATCGACTTCGGTAAAGCACTTCGACGGAGAAGCCCTAGGTCCTGGCCACAGGTTCGGAAATACTCAGCAAGACCACGAAACTCAGCAACGAACTGATGGCCATGAAAGCAAAGACATAGTCCCAACCATGGGTATCCAGAAATAGACCGGTCAGGAACGGTGTGGCCGCCCCGCCCAACTGGCCGCCCATGTTGACCACCGCGCTGGAGACGGGAAAGGCTTTCTTGCTTGCCAGCCCCATGGGATAAACCATGTAGGAAGAAAAACCGAGGCTGAGCACCACGCCGGTCATCAGCAGCAAGGCGCCATAGGTCAAGGGATCGGCAGGCGAGTTGATCAACAGATACATCATCAACGAAGTCGCCAGCGCCGACAGCATCATGCCAGGCTTGCGCCGCTTGCCCATGAACCGGTCGGAGAAGACCCCGCCCAGGAGGTTGCCGATCACCGCGCCGACCCAGGGTGCAGCCGAGACCAGCCCCATGTTCATCAGGGAGTAGTGTTTGACCGTCATCAGGTAGGTGGGAATCCACGCCAGCAACACACTGGAAATACCCAGCTGGAAGCAGTAGCCCAGCGCACAGCCCCAGATATTCCAGGACTTGAATACCTGGGCGGTGGTTTCCAGCGTCGCCTCCTCGCGGAAACGGATCAACACATCGAGTTTTTTCATCCACGGCTGGATCGGTCGCCCCCCCACGACCTTGCCGTCGACAAGCACCTTGGAGTCGTTGACGATGTAATCCAGTTCAGCCGGTTTGACGAAGCGGCTCTGGGCAGGATGGTTGGCGACCAGGTAATACCAGACCACCGAGAGCAGCAGGCCCGGCACCGCAAAGCAGTAAAAGATCTCGCGCCAGCCCCAGGCGGCGATGATCAGCGCACACAGCGGCGGCACGATCACCGGCCCGAACTTCACCGCCGACAGGAAGATCCCCGTGGCCGTGCCCTTTTCCCTGGCCGGAAACCATTGGTTGATGGTCGAGGTCATGCCCACCGGCAGCGGGCCCTCGGCAAATCCCAGGCCGATGCGATAGAGCTTGAGTGCCAGGATCGAACCGGCGGTGCCGACCAGGCCGGTAAACAGCGACGTCAGGATCATCGCCCCCGGCAGGATGTTGCGCACGCCAAAACGACTCGCGGCGAACCCCGACGGCAACTGGGCGATGGCATAGGCCAGCAGGAACAGGCTGATCAGCCCACCGGCTTGGGCATTGCTCATGGCAAATTCCTGACGAATGAACGGCAGCGCCACCCCGAGGTTGGCGCGGTCGGCGGCCGCCAGGGTGTAAGTGAGGAAAATCAAGCCGGCCACCACCCAGCGGTAACGACCGGGGGCAGCCACGTGCAACGACTCGTGACGAGACATGAGAAGGCCTTTTTATTAGTGTTGTGGCCCTAATCTAGAGTGCAAACAACCTGAGCATTAGCGATTTATTTTCAACTTCATTGATCGCTTTTATCCATGATTTCCCGAGTACCTGCTGAACAAGCCGAGGCGCCCCCTGCCAAATCGCAACCTCTAGCTGTATATTCATACAGATAAAGGTTGCCCGGCGCGCCAACACTGAGCATCCTGTAGCCCTTGCCAGGCGCTGATGAAACAAGGTGGTTATGCGGTTGTTCCTCTGTGAGAAGCCTTCCCAGGCCAAAGACATTGCCGCGGTGCTCGGTGCCACGCGCCGTGGCGACGGCTGCTGGGTGGGCCCGAATGCCACTGTCACCTGGTGCATCGGCCACCTGCTGGAAACCGCCCCGCCGGATGCCTACGACGCCCGCTACAAACGCTGGGTGCTGGCCGACCTGCCCATCGTTCCGGAAAAATGGAAGATGCAGGTCAAGCCCAAGACCGCCAGCCAGTACAAGGCGGTCAAGCGCCTGCTGGGCGAAGCCCGGGAACTGGTGATCGCCACCGACGCCGACCGCGAAGGGGAAATGATCGCCCGCGAACTGGTCGAGCACTGTCGCTATCGCGGGCCGATCCAGCGGCTCTGGCTGTCGGCACTGGACGACGCCTCGATCCGCAAGGCGCTGGCGGTGCTCAAGCCCGGCGGCGAAACCTTTTCGCTCTATCATTCGGCCCTGGGACGCTCGCGGGCCGACTGGCTGATCGGCATGAACATGAGTCGCCTGTTCACCCTGCTCGGCCGCCAGTCCGGCTACCAGGGCGTGCTGCCGGTGGGGCGCGTGCAAACCCCGACCCTGCGCCTGGTGGTGGACCGCGACCGCAGCATCGCCGACTTCGTGCCGGTGGCTTACTGGGCGATCGACGTGCACCTGCTGCACGACGGCCAGCCCTTTGTCGCCCAGTGGCGCGCCCCGCAGGACACCTGCGATGACCAGGACCGCTGCCTCAACCAGGCCCTCGCCCAACAGGCCGCGAGCGCCATGGGCGCGGCGTCCGGCGCCACGGTGGTGAAGCTCAAGACCGAGCGGATTCGCGAGCCCGCACCCCTGCCCTTCGACCTCGGCACCCTGCAGGAAGTGTGTTCGAAAAGGCTCGGGCTGGGCGCCCAGGAGACACTGGATATTGCCCAGGCGCTGTACGAAACCCACAAGGTCATCACCTACCCGCGCAGTGATTGCGGCTTTCTGCCCCTGAGTCAGCACGGCGATGCCGGCCGGGTACTGGCGGCGCTGGAGCGGGCTGATCCGAGCCTGGGCAAGCTGGCGCCCTATCTCGATCCGTCGCGCCGTTCGCGAGCCTGGAACGATGCCAAGGTCACGGCCCACCACGGGATTATCCCGACGGGCAGCGGCGCCAGCCTCGACCGTTTGCAGGGCAAGCCGCGCGCCGTCTACAGCCTGATTCGCGCCCGTTACCTGGCGCAGTTCCTGCCCCCTCACGAATACGACCGCACCCAGGCCGATTTCGACTGCGCGGCACAGGCGCTGCGGGCCGTGGGCAAGCAGGTCATCGAACCCGGCTGGAAACGTGCCTTGCCTGAAGCCCTGGCACCGGCCAAGGGACGTGAAGCCCCCGAGCCACAGGCCTTGCCGGCACTGCGCGAAGGCACCGAGTGCGCGCTGAGCCGAGTCGAGCTCAAGGACCTCTGGACCCAGCCGCCAAAGCCCTTTACCGAAGGCGACCTGATCAAGGCGATGAAAAACGTCGCCCGCTATGTGGAGGACCCGCGCCTCAAGCAGAAACTCAAGGACACCACCGGCATCGGCACCGAAGCCACCCGCGCCGGCATCATCCAGGGCTTGCTGGATCGACATTACCTGGTCAAGCACGGCAAAAGCCTGTCAGCGACCCCGGCGGCCTTCAGCCTGATCGATGCGGTACCGCGGGCGATTGCCGACCCCGGCACCACGGCGATCTGGGAACAGGCCCTGGACATGGTGCAAAGCGGCGAGATGAGCCTGGAAGAGTTTGTCGCCAAGCAGGCCGCCTGGATGAGCAAGCAGGTGGGACGCTGTGTCGAGTTGAAATTGCAGATCGCCCTGCCGGCCGGGATGGCGGGACAAGGCGCGGCGCCCTGGAAGAAGAAGCGCAAGGCTTCGGCCGGCAAGCCGGGCAGAACCCGACGCCCACCGAAGTCGGCCGCCTCCTGACGGATTGAGCGTTCCCACGCGGGTGCGTGGGAAGGCTCAAGGCAGGTACCTGGACTTAAATGAGCAGCATGAAGGCTGTCGTTACTTCACCTTTCTGCCCAGGTCATCGACGCTACGTTTCAGGCTCTCCAGATCGTGCTTCAGATCACTGACATCGCGCTTGAGGCTGGACAGCTCGCTGGAATTCGAACTGGAGCTTGAACCCGAGCTGCGCTTGAGATCGTCCACTTCGCGACTGAGCTTGTCGATACTGCGATCCTGATCGCTCACGCTGCGCTTGAGGCCGGAAAGATCGCTGTTGTTCGAGTTGGAACTCGAGCTGCTATTGCGTTTGAACTCCTCGATGACACGAGCCTGGTCATTGATGATCTTCTTCAGGTTCTCCAGTTCGTCGGCATTGCGCTTCTGCAGTTCCTTCATCTTCTGAAAATCATCAACCGTGAAATCGGTGTTGCGCAGTGAGTACCCGGAGCTCGTATCGCCATGGGTTGCGGCGAGACGATCGAAGCGCCCGGCATCCAGGTCTTCGACATTCACCGCGGCCTGAGCCGCAAGCGCTGAACCGCCGAGCAGAAGTACAAGCAAGCCGGTAGCGGGAATCGTGAAAGAGGGTTTGAAACGAGCGCGCATCACTTGTCATCCTTGTGAAGTGCCGAGATGGCACATAGCTATGACTCGCTTCACCCGCAGAGGTTCCACCTCCGACGTGCTGATTCCCGACCGCCTGAAAGTCAGAACGAGTAACGCACGGCATTGACCCAGCGGGTCTGATCCTCGAAGAAACCGAAGCTGCTCCGATCGCCTGCAAACACATCCAGCCCGGTGCGCAGTTGCCAGTGGGCATCGAGGTCATAGCGCATTTCCAGGGCGGCATACTGCGCGGATTGCCTCAGGTCCTGGGCGACGTATGCCGTCAGGTAGAGCCGTCCTTGCAGCATTTCCCGGCGTATCGCCAGACTGACGATTTCCGAGCGACCCTGGTCAAGGGCCTGGTCGACAGCGTCCTTCCACTGGTTGTAGTACTGCACGCCGAAGAACCAGTCTCCGGTCAGGTAATCGACGCCCAGCAACAATTGCCGCTGCCGGCTCTTCTTCACATCGACGATCCCCGTCGGTGCCCGGTAGTAGCGATAGTCATCCGGGGTCAGCGCCGCCTCGCCCTTGACCACCACCGGACCGACAGGCACGGCAAAGGAGCCGCCGAACAAGGTACGGCGCTGCAACTGCTCGCGATAGCTCAGGCCGCTGCGCGTGAGTTCCGGGGTCAGGGTGTCTTCGGTTTGCCAGCCATGCCAGGCGTTGAGGGAATAGTCGACGCCCGCGGCATTGCCGCTCCAGCGCAGTGCCGGGGTCCAGTCCGCCGGCTTGCGCCAGTCCGGGTCCGATGCCTCGCTTCGGGGGATGCCGGTGAGCAGATCGCCGACCCGGGGCTCGGCAAAACGCCCGTCGCTGGATGGCAGCAGGTCCTTGCGGGTCTGCGGGATCAGCAACATCTGCAACGACTGGTCCTCGAACACCGAGCACTCGCTGTTGAGCATCGCCAGAGGGCGGCGCTGCTGGACATAGTCACCGAAGAAACCTTCGCGCCGGTCGAAAGGATGAATGACATCCAGTACCCGCAAGCGGTCGGCGCTGCCCCACACCACCTGTTGCACACCGAGGGTCGAGGTGCAGCGTTCGCCCTGGTATTCGGCGAACAGCTCGCGCGGTTCGATCTCGTGGTAATCACCGTCGAGCTTGTTCTCCTGCAGCGCCCTGACCTGCGCCTTCAGCCGCCAGCCCGACTCCCCTTGCCAGGCACCGCCCAGCAACGCGGAATATTCGTCGAGCCCCCACTCGCCCTCGCGGGTCACGGCCTGGCGGGTCTCCAGCCGGCCATTGAAATCCACGGCATCAAGTGCACTGGCCTGGCTGTCGATGCTGAACAACAACAGCGCCCCCAGGCCCAAGGTTCTATTGATCATGCATCATCCCCACACACCAGCAGCTCATCGAGCGCGACCTCCTCGTCGGCACGCTGTCGGTCGAAAGCGCCGATCCGGGCATCGACCCATTCACCGAGCCCGGCCAGGGCGAAACGCGGCGAAGCCAGATGCTCCCAGTCGCGCGCAGCCCTCTCCAGGCGCGACGCCACCCAGGGACGACAATGCTCTTCCAGCGCCTGGGCCGAGAGCATCAGCCAGACGACACACTGCCCCAACTGGAGCACCTGCTCGGACAAGCGATCATTGTCCCGTGGCTGCAACCGCTCGCTGGACAGCCAGGCGTCCAGTCGCTGGATAGCCAACTGGCCGTGGGGCATGAACGCCAGGTACGCCTTGATCACCGCCGGCTGCTCCAGCACGCGCTGCCCGATAAAGGCCGCCAGGGTCTGCGACGGGCCCTCGAACAGACGGGTGATGCGCGCATCGCGCCAGAGCTGGCCGATGGGGTTGTTATCGCAGTAGCCGCGGGCGCCGAGCATCTGCAAGGCGCTGTCGCTGACTTCGCCCAGCAGCTCGCTGGCCAGCCACTTGACCGCCGCCAGCACCTCGGCCGGTGGCGCGGGCTGTCCCTGGTCCAGGCCCGTGGCCAGGTCATCGACCCAACCGCCGAGGGCGGTTGCCGCGCAGATAGCCCCGCCGATCTGCGCCTGGGTGTGCTCGTGATCCCAGAGTCGATGGGTGCCCAGGGAGCGGCGCGTGCTGTAGCGGGTCATCAGTTGCACACAGCGCCACAGGGCGCCGATGCAGGTGGCAGCAATGCCCAGGCGACCGAAGACCATGGTGTCGCTGGCCACCGCCATCCCGGCGAACTGGCTGCCCAGCACCTGCTCCGCGCCGACCTCGACGGCGTCGAAATGCACCTGGTTCTGGACCATGCCCTTGAGACCGAGGGTCAGCGCCTCGCTGCCCTGGCCCAGCCCCGGCTGGTCGGCATCCAGGCAGAAACCGATAAAACCGCACTCGCGCCCCTGCTCGTCCAGATGCCGCGCAAACACCGAGATCACCCCGGCCCAGGCGGCAGAGCCACACCAGGACTTGCGCCCGTCCAGACGCCAATGATCGCCCTCGCGCCGTGCCGTCGCCGCCAGGTTCAGCGGGTTGGAACCGGCCCCCTGCTCGGTCAGGGCAAAGGCGGCCAGCATCCGCCCGGTGGCCAGTTGGGGCAGGTAGCGCGCCTTCGCGGCGGCTGAGCCGAAGCGCTGGATCGGACGAATGCCCAGGCCGTTGTTGAGCCCGACGAAAAACGCCAGGGTCAGGTCGATGGCCCCCAGTTGGCGCTGCACCCGCAACAGCTCGAACGTCGAAAAGCCCAGCAGGCCGCCCTGGGCCTCGGCGACCTGCATGCCCAGCACCCCGCGATTGCCCAGGGCCAGCACCAGGTGCGGCGGCAGGCAGCGGCGCGCGTCCATCAGGCGGAAATCCAGACGCCCGGCCCAGTCCTGCAACCATTGGTTCAGCTCGGTGACGGCCGGGGTGTCGGGACGTGCCGCCTGGGCAAATGCCGTCCATGCATTCATTGCTCGATCTCCTGTCGGGCCAACAGCCAACGGGCCGTCTCGCCGACCAGTTGCTCCAGCGTCTGCCGGGGCGCGAAGCCCACCTGCTGGCGGGCCTTGTGGGTGCGGTAGTAGACGTTCATCCCCAGCAGGCGGACCACATCCGCCGAGAGTCGCAAGGGGATCAGCGAGGTCAGCAGATCCAGCGGCCGCAACAGCGCCACGATCCATTTGAGGGTCGAACCCCGCGGTTGCCAACGCGGCTCGGACACCCCCAGCGCGCGGCCCATGCCGGTGAACAATTCGCGATAGCTGACGTTCAGGCTGCTGAGGATGTAGCGCTCGCCGCGCCGGCCCTTGTCCATGATTGCCAGCAGCCCTTGCACCAGGTCCTCGGCACCGATCACGGCGATCCCGCCGGGCGGGATGAACGGCAGGCGACGCTGATGCAGGTCCAGCATGACCTTGCCCCAGCCATGCCGCACATCGCAATTCGGTGCGATGACGGCCGACGGGCAGGCGATCACGATGTCCATTCCCTCCGCGCAAAACTGCCGGACCCGTTC
The DNA here is from genome assembly GCF_000820515.1 of Pseudomonas batumici. Lineage (GTDB taxonomy): Bacteria > Pseudomonadota > Gammaproteobacteria > Pseudomonadales > Pseudomonadaceae > Aquipseudomonas > Aquipseudomonas batumici. Next base: position 24,456 of record NZ_JXDG01000048.1, read on the forward strand.
CTCGGCCGCGCGCTTGCTGTGCATGTAGGCCAACCTGAAGGCCGCGCCGTTGTAGGCCATGTGTTCATCCGCCTCGCCGGCCGGATAGCCCACGGCGGCAATAGACGACACATGCAGCACCCGCCGCACGCCGGCGCGACGCGCGGCGTGCAGCAGGTTGACCGTGCCTTGCACATTGACCGCGAACATCCGCGCCCGGGCGCTTTCATAAGGCAGCGCCAGGCCGGCGGCGTGATAGATCAGGTCGACACCGTCCAGTGCCCGTTCGAGGCTGGCCGGATCGAGCAGATCCGCCACGCGCCAGGACACCCGGTCACTCACCGACACCAGGGCCGACGCCGGGTCGTTTGCCAGGACCAGCACGGCGACCGCCTCCCCGCGCGCCAGCAAGGCCCGCACGATATGGCTGCCCAGGCAGCCGCTGGCCCCCGTCACCAGGATCATTGCTCACCCTCCCCGGCTCGCCCCAAGGCCAGGGAGACATTGAGCCCGCCGAAGGCGAAGGAGTTCTTCAACCAGGCCTCGACCCGGGCCGGGCGAGCGCCTTCGGTGACGTAGTCCAGATCGCATTCGGCATCCGCCGCCTGGTAATTGAGGGTCGGCGGGATCCGGTCCTGCAAGGTCGCCATCAGCCCGCCGATCAACTCCACCACACCGGCAGCACCCATCAGGTGGCCGATGGCCGACTTGACCGAGGACACCTGCAAGCGATCCGCATGATCGGCAAATACCTGGCGGATCGCTGCCGTTTCACAGCGGTCATTGAGCAAGGTGCCGGTGCCATGGGCATTGATGTAGGTGAAGCTTTCGGGCGCCAGCCGGCTGTCGGCCATCGCCTTGCGCATCGCCAGCGCGGGACCTTCCACCGACGGCTTGATCAGGTCCCCGGCATCGCTGTTGACGCCGTAGCCCAGCACGCGGGCCAACACCCGCGCACCGCGTGCCCTGGCATGGGCCAGGGTTTCCATGACCAGGACACCCCCGCCCTCGCCCAGCACCATGCCGCGGCGGCCGGCGGAAAACGGTCGGCAGGTGTCCGGCGCCATGGCCCGCAACGCCTCCCAGGCTTTCCACACCAGCGGATTGAGACAGGCATCGGTGCCACCGGCCAGAACGATGTCGGCATCGCCCTGGCGCAGCAGCCGATAGGCCTCGCCGACCGCCTGGGTCGACGAGGCACAGGCGGTGCTCAACGTCATCGCCGGGCCCTTGAAACCGTAACGCAGGCTCAGGTGACTGGCCGCGGCATTCGCCATGACCCGGGGCACGGTCCAGGGGGCCAGGGTCTGGCTGCCGGCCTGATAAAGATCCAGGTAGGCACTGTGCAGCGAGTCGCTGCCGCCCACCGCCGTGCCCATGTACACCGCGCACCGATGGCGGTCGACCGCCTCCATGTCCAGCGCCGCCATGTCCAGCGCCTCGCGCCCCGCCAGCAGGGCGAACTGGGTCGAGCGGTCGAACATCAGCAACTCGTTGGCGCTGAAGCAGCCCTCCAGCGCCTGTTCGGGCAGCGCGCCGGCATTGCACTGTCCCGGCAGCCACGGCACCCGGGCAATCGCACAGTGCGAGCGGGCCAGACCATCCCACAAGGCTTGCCGACCGATACCGAAGGGCGACACACAGCCGACGCCGGTGATCACGACCTCATTCATGAAGCGACTCGCAGGCTCGCCAGTTGCTCGGCGAGTATCTCGATCAGGCGGGCCACCGAACTGATGTCGGTGTGGCTGTAGCTGGACAGATTGACCTGGAAGCGTTTCTCGATGGCGTACGTCAGCTTCAGCACGTCCAGCGAGTCGAGCCCCAGTTCGTCGACACTGAGCTGGATGTCCAGCTCGGTGATGTCCAGTTCAAGGGTCGTGGCCAGCAGTTCCAGCACCACGGTTTCCAGGGATTGAGTCGACATGATGGGTACTCGGATCAATGTTCGGTGCGCAGGGCACGCTGGGTGAAATTGGCCTCGGCGATGCCGGGATTGATGCTGACCTTCTCGACGATCATCCGCGTGCTCTTGTTCGCAGCCAGGTTGAACATGGTCTGGGCGGTCGGTCGGCTGAAGCCGCCCACCACCTGCAGGCCATCGGTCTTGAGCTGCTTGACCAGCGTGCCCTGGGCGTCGAAGTAGTCGATCTGCACCGGGTAGCGGCTGCTCTCCTCCAGGTAGTAGACCTTGCGCGAATAACCCGAGATGCGCGCCTCTTCGGTCTGCGCGCGGGCCTCGATCCGGCGACAGGCCGGCCAGCTCAGGCAGGGTTCGGGCTTGCCCAGGCTGGCGAACTGGTAGCTGGCCAGCTTGTAGTCCTCGAAATCCTCATAGGTGAAGTCGGTGCCCATGAACCAGTTCTGTTTCTGCGAACCGGCCAGGCGCCGCAGGTTCTTGGTCGAGGGGGTGTAGGACCAGATATCGTTGGTCGCCGCACCGCTGTCCTCGATCAGCAGCGCAACGTTCTTCACCGCCGCCGGCGCCGTGAAGCGCACCAGCGTGCCGGTGCGGTCGCTCATGCGCTTGTCCAGCCGCGTGAGCTGGCGGGTGAACGTCAGGTGGTCGGCCTCGAACAGCTCCATGCGGTAGTCGATCTGTTCATCCTGGGCCTTCATGCGCCGGTCGGAGTCCTGCATGATCGACAGGGCATCGTCGGCCAGCGCCGGCCAGGAACAGGTCAGCAACACGGGTAAAACGGCAAGCAATCGGCGAGTCATCCAAAATTCCTGAGTTTGAGGGTGTCGACCGCGGGGATGCGCAACACATGGCGAATGGCGGGCATCGCCGCGAAGGGAATGATCAACAGGGCGGGCAGGATCACCCGCAGGAAATCGCTCGAGGCCGGGTCAGTGTTGATCTTGAACCAGACATCGGTCAGGCGATGGTTGAGCACCGCGCCCAGGCCGTAGCCCAGGGGAATGGCCACCAGTCCGGCCACCACGGCGATGCTGAAGGTTTCGCAGAGCATGATCAGCGACACGTTGCGGTCGCTGAAGCCGAGGATGCGCAGCACCCCGTATTCGCCGCGTCGACCGACAATGCTGAAGTTCATGCTGGTCACGGCGAACAGCAAGGCGATCGCGATGCTCATCAGCGCCGAGATATGGATGATCACCCAGATATGCGAGCTGATTTCCAGGATGGCGGCGACGATGTCCTGCTTGGAGGTCACCCGCACCACACCCGGCACGGCATAGATCCGCGCGTCTTCCAGGCCCGCCGCACCGGTGTCGACCAGATAGGCCCCGGTGAACTGTTCATCCAGCGCCAGCATGCGCCGGGCGTAGTCCTTGCTGGTGATCACCTCGCCCGGCAAGGCCCCGGAGAACACCCCGACGACCCTCGCCTGATAGTCGTTGCCACGGACCTTGAGGGTCAGCCGGTCACCGGGACCGACACCCTGGGCAATCGCGATGCGCCGCTCGATCACCACGGCATCGCGATCACCGTCCAGCAGCATGCGACCTTGCATCAGGTTGACATGGCGCACGCCGTCGGCCGGCGCTATCCCCAGCAGGCTGGCATTGTCCAACCGCCCGCGGCCACTGACCTGGGCGCCGCCCTTGACGAAGGTTGACCAGCGACTGCCCGGCGCCAGCGCCTGCAGACGGGAGATATCCTCATCCCACCAGGGCACGTCCAGGTCGACCACGCGGCTCCAGTTGTCGCGCTCGACGTTGTTGATCGCGGTGCGCTCCATGGAGGTCAGGGAAATGTAGAAGGCGATGGTGATCGCGATGCTCGCCGCCATGGCGAGCACGGTCACCAGGCTGATGCGCCAGCTACGCAGCAGGTTGCGCAAGGAATAACGGAACCAGAACGGGCCGCCGATATGCCGCAGGCAGGCGACCATGCGTTGGGCCAGGGGCTGCTCCTGGCCGGCACCGACATCGCGCAGGGCGTCCATCGGCGTGATGCCCAGGATCGAACGCATGGGCAGGTACATGCCCAGGGCCACGGTGCCGCACAGCACCAGGCCGGCGCGCCACAGATAAGGCAGCTGGAACACCAGGCGCGGCTCCGGCATGCCGATGGCCCGCGCGTAGTTCAGGCCGAACGCGTACATGTCGAACAGGGCGAAGCCGCAACCGAGCAGCAGCGCCGCCGCGATCAGCATCAACGCCGGCAGGCTGTAGGCACAGGCGACCTGTCGACGGGTATAGCCGAGGGTGAGGAACATGGCGATCAGCGGCCGCTCTTCCTTGGCCCACTGGTACATCAGGAAGAACACCACCAGGGTCGACGACAGGGCGAAGATCAGCACCACCGTGGGCAGGAATACCTTGAAGGTGTTGAGGTCCAGTTCGAGGAATTTCTGGCTGAACTGCTCCTGGCGCGGCAGCACATAATCGACCGCCAGGCGGGTCTGGGCCCGCTCGGTCACGGCCTGCTTGATCCGGCCCAGGTCGGCATCCGCGGACAGGCCGAACAGCAGGCTGTTCACCGCGGCGAAGCCCAACTGTTGACGCATCAGCGCCTGGTCGGCGAACACCACGCACAACGAACCGTTGCTCGGCACATAGACGCTGGGATTCAACGGCGCCACCAGGTACTCCGGGCTTTCGACGATGCCGACGACCTCGACCGGGTAATCGGCATGGCCGGAAACGAAATTGAACCGGTCCCCTACCCGCTTGCCATGGAACGCGGCGCAGTTGCGCTCCAGCACCACGCCGGCGGCGTCCTGCGCATCGGGCAAGCGGCCGGCGAGCACCTTGAGCCGGTTGACCGTGGAGAAATCCTGCGCCGGCGAACTGATCATCAGCGCCGCCACCGGCTGCTCGCCGCCCAGCGGCACCAGCCCGGGCATCAACAGCCGCGGGTAGGTGGCGCTCACCCCGGGGATGTCATCGAACGTCGGCAGGTTGATCTGCTCGTCCGGGGCGAAGATCACTTCAAGCCCGGCCATCGAGGCCGACGACTGGATGTCTTCCACGGTATTGAACAGGCTGTCGATCGCCGAGTAGGCGCCCACCAGCACGCCGAAGGTCGAAGCGCAGATCAAGGCGATGGTCAGCAGCCGGTAACGAATGACCAGGATCGAACGCAGTACATGCCGGACCAGCATATTCATTGGGCGGCCCTGTGCAGGTGACCGGAACGCATTTCGTAGACCTGGTCGGCATGCTGCCCCAACGCCGGGTTGTGGGTGACGATCACCACGGTCACCTGTTTCTCTTCCTGCATCTGGCGCAGCAACTCGAACACCCGCATCCCGGTGTCCTCATCCAGGCTGCCGGTCGGCTCGTCGGCGAGGATCAGTTGCGGTTCCTTGATCAGCGCACGGGCAATCGCCACGCGCTGCTGCTGTCCGCCGGAGAGCTTGGCGGGAAACTTCTCGGCGTGCTCCAGCAGCCCGACCTTGTGCAGGTACTCTTCGGCCCGACGATGGTCCTGGGCGGTGACCGTGCGGATCGGCTCCAATCCGGTCAACACGTTTTCCTTGACCGTCAGCGTCGGGATCAGGTTGTGGAACTGGAAAATGAACCCGACCCGCTCGGCGCGAAAGCGCGTCAACGCGGCAAAGTCCATCGAGTCGAGCAGTGCGTCGCCGACCCGGACCCGCCCCTCGTCGCCCCGGTCCAGGCCGCCGAGGATGTTGAGCAGCGTGGTCTTGCCCGAACCCGAGATGCCGCGGATCACGGTCATGCTGGCCCGCGCGATATCCAGGTCGATATGGTTGAGCACCAGGCTGCGACCATCGCCGCTGGGGTAATACTTCTTCAGGCCCGCGAGGGAAATCAGGGGTGTGTCCATCCGGTTTGCAACTCCGTTTCAGAGCGATGTTTCAACGAGATCGAGCCCGAACACGCCATAGCGTTTGGTCCGGCGCATGCCCAGGTTGCGTGCCAGCACATAGCTGGAAGGGTTGCGGTCATCGATCCACATGGTGTCCAGGCGGCCGAAGCGCGGTTCGGCATAACGACCGATCTCGTCGCCGATCAAGCGCCCCAGGCCACTGCCCTGCACGGTGGGATCGGCACCGATCAGCGCGATCACCGCGCCATCGACGCTGCGTTTGTAGCGGCCCAGCTTGAACAGGTCGAACAGCCCCAGGCTGCCCTTGAGCTTGTCGAGGATCTGGTTGAGGTCCGGCAGGATCAGGAAAAACGCCACGGCCCGCCCCTCGAGCTCGATCAGCTTGATGCCCTCCAGGTCGATGAAGGTCTTGACGCTGTCGATCTGGAACTTGAAGCTCGCTGCGGAAATCGGCGCCACCTCGTAGTTCTCCGCGAATGCACTGTTGAACAGGCAACGGACTTCATCGAGGTTGTCGCGCAAATCGGCGCGGGTGGCGGTGCGCACGCTGAACTGGCTGCCCGGCATCACCCGGTCGCTGCGACTGGCCTTGCGCCGTACCCGGTACTGCTCGGCGGTCACGCCATAGGTGCTGAAGGTAAAGGCCAGCTCGAAACCCAGTTGCTTGAGGGTGTCGGCGTACCAGAGCGGGTTGTAGGTTTGCAGCAGCGTCGGCGCACGTCCGTCGATATTCTCCAGCAGCAGCGCCGCGTCCTGGGTCGAGGTGTAGCTGTAGGGCCCCAGCAGGCGGGACTTGCCGCGTGCCCTGGCCCAGTTGCCCACGGCCTCGAACAAGGCGCGGGCAACCGCGGGATCCGGCGCGACCTCGAAGAAACCGAAGAACACATGCTCATCGCCAAAACGCTCGTTGTAGGCGGCATGGATACTCACGCTGATCCGACCCTGCACCTGGCCCTGCGCATCCACCGCGAGGAAATGCTCGATCTCGGCCTCGCGGAAAAACGGGTTGTGCCGTGGCGAAAGCAGGCGTTTCATGTCACTGCGCAGCGGCGCAATCCACAACGGGTCATCGGCATACAACCGAAACGGCAATTCGATGAACTGCTTCAGGCGCTTGGGGCTGTCGACGGCTTGAATGCTGATCATGCGACGACGTCCAACAACTGTTGCATGTTGCGATGGCGCGCCTCGAAGATGCGGTTCATGTAGGCATTGACGAACAGCCGCTCCAGCAGTGCGCCGCCGATGGCCCGGTAGGTGACCCGGTCGGTGTAGAGCGTGCCGCCTTCGGCAGCCTTGACCAGGTGCTCATGGCGAAACGCACTGAGCGGCCCCTTGACCATCTCGTCGATGAAGTGCTGGCTGTCCTTGACCTCGCGGATGCGCACGGTCCAGTTGGCCGGAATGAAACCGAACATCCAGTGCCGGAAGCGGAACTCGCGCCCCTGCTCAATCCGCAGGTCGGCGATGTCGATCTTGCCCAGCGGCGTGACAGGCTCCGGGAAGATCTTCGGGAAGTTGGCCCCTTCCAGGCAGAAGTCGAACACTTCGGCGCAACTGCGCCCCTTGATCAACGTGGTCTTTTCCAATACGGGCATGTGGCGTGCTCTCTCTTCAAATGGGTTCGGCGACCGGCTGGAAACGTTCGGCGTAACGTTGCCAGGCTTGTGGATCCAGGGCCTTGTCGAAACTGCGCAAGCCCGCCAGCTTGAAACCGTGGCGCCCCGCCAGGCCTTCGATCAGCTCGAGGTCGTCATTGCTCAGGTCCAGCCCCAGGCTGGCATGACGCCATTCGCCCTCGAGGGCGAGCATCATGGTCTCGGCCATGCAGGCGTAGGCCAGGTCGTCGGGGATCCCGTAGCGCGAACCCAATCGCGCGTCGCCCGGCATCTCGACGATGCCACCGTCGAGCACCAGCACATCGGGGCGGCGGGCCGCGATGTCCTGGCTGACATTGGCCGGCCGCGAGATGTCGCAAAGGATGGTGCCGACGGCGATATCGTCGGCGCTGATGAAACGCTCGGCGCTGTTGGTCGCGATCAAGACCAGGTCGGCATCGGCCAGCGACTGCTGGACATCGTTGCTCCACTTGAGCGGTATCCGGTCGCCGTTTTCGTCCAGCAGCGCGCGCCCCAGCTCGGCGGCTTCCTGCCCTTCCAAGCGCCGGGCAATCCTCGCCAGAACACTGCCTTGCGCCGCAACGCTCTGCGCGCCATAGGCCACCAGTTGGGTGATCACCGAGGCGAAGCGTGGCGTATTGAAGCGAGCACTCTTGGGGTTGCCGACCAGGGTCAACTGACCGGCCTGGCCGGCGATCAGCCGGGCAATGGCCGAACCGATACTGCCGGTGGCGCCGATGACCGCGACCCGCATGTCCTGCATGCGCCGCCCGGTCAGGTGCACCGCACGACAGGCGGCCTCGACCGCCGTGAGCAAGGTGTAGGTGTTGCCCGTGGTCAGGGGGATGCCCTTGTCCAGCAGACGCAGGCCGCCGCCGGTGACGATCGAGGTATGCCCGCCCAGGCCCACCAGCTTGGCACCGCGCCGCTTGGCCATGTCGATGGCCTGGCCGATCAGGGCACAGGACTCTTCCACCGGCATCGCCGCCATCTGCGCCGCCGAACGCGGCACCATGATCAGGTCGCCGCTGACCTTGCGGCCGGTGGCCGGCGAAGTCAGTTCGACCGTGGAAACGAAAAACGGATCGAGCAGCGGGTTGAGGCGCTCCTCAAGCAGTTGCAGGGAATGGCGCGAGTAATGACTGAGGCTTTCATCGAACTCGGCGTAGTTTTCCAGTTCCAGCGGATGGAGGATGAAGGCGAAATGATCGTCGGCGACCGGCTCGTCGAAGCGCGCCGCGTGCAACGGCAGGTCGCCGGGTCCCGGGGAACCGGCATCGGCCTCCAGCAGGTGCGCGAGCAAGCTGCCGGTGCGACCTTCGGCCACCAACTGCAGGGTCCGCGCCAGGGCTTGCAGGAAGTGTTCGCACTCGGCGCGTCCGGCAATCAGCGGCGGCTCCACGCGCATGACGCTGGCGCCATTGAGCGTCGGCGCCACCCGCACGCCTTCGACATTCAGCAGGTAGCTGGCCAGTACCGGGACCAGGCTTTCCTGTTCGCCCATGATGCCGGTGAAGCCGCCGTGAAACTGCGGGTAATGGCTGCGGTCGAGGGTGAACTCGATGCCGATCAGATAACCGGCGCCCCGCACCTCGCGGATGAAGCTCGGGTAGCGCTGCGCCAGTCCCTGCAGTTGCTCCAGCAGATAGGTGCCGTTGTCCCGGACGTTGTCCAGCAACTCGGGCTGGTCGCGCAACAGGTCCAGCACCTTCAGGCCGATACGGCAGGCCAGGGTGTTGCCGCCGAAGGTCGAGGAGTGTTTGTTCTGGAAGTCTTCGCTATAGGCGCTTTCGGCCAACAGGCAGGCACCGATCGGCATGACCCCGCCACCCAGGGCCTTGGCCAGCAGCAGGCAGTCGGCCTGCACCCCTTCGCTGGCGAAGAGCTTGCCGGTACGCCCGAGCCCGGTCTGCACCTCGTCGATGATCAACAGCGTGCCGTGGCGGTCACACGCCGCGCGAACGGCCTGGAGGTAGTCGGCCGGCGGCAGGTTGATGCCGCCCTCGCCCTGGATCGGCTCGACGATGATCGCGGCATAGGCGCCCGGATAGCGCTGCAATTGCGCCTCGATGGCCTGGATGTCGCCGTAGTCGACAAAGTCGAAACCCGGCAGCGGCGCCTGGAAGCCTTCCTGGTATTTATCCGAGCCGGTGGCGGACAACGCGCCCAGGGTCTTGCCGTGGAAGCTGTGATGGGTCGACAGGATGCGCTTGCGCCCGGTCTTCACCAGGCAGGCTTTCAACGCCGCCTCGACCGTCTCCGCCCCGCTGTTCTGGAAGGTCACGCTGCGGTACTTGCCCGGCGCCAGTTCCAGCAGGCGCTGGGCCAACAGGCCGCTGGCCGCCAGGCATGAGGGCTGGACGAAGATCGGCTCGCGGCTGTGCTGGAAGCTCGCCAGCTCCGCCAGCAACGCGTCCGGACTGTGGCCGAAAGGCAACGCCCCATAGGCACCGAGGAAATCCAGATAGGCCCGCCCTGGCGCGTCATACAGATAGCAGCCCTCACCGCGGACAAAGGTCTTGTCGAGCCCGACCCGGCGGATCAGTTCGCCGATGGCCGGATTGACATGCTGTTCGAAGGGGCTGATGGCTTGCCAGCGGCTCATGAAGGATTCTCTGTCGGGAAGGAAATGGAAGTCGGCGCCGGGTGCGCCGAGGCGGTCTGCCGGTACAGCTCGGCGGCCACACCGTCTGCCGCCATGACCCGCTCATGGGCGGTCTTGAGCGCGTGATAGGGCAACGCCGGGAACAGGTGGTGCATCGCGTGATAACGCTGGGCCAGGGGTTCGAACAACTCGATCCAGCCGCCCTGGCGGGCATGGGTGGTGGAGTCGCTCAATTGCCATTGCAGCGAAACAGGATGACCGGGCGAGGCGTAGCGGTGAGCCAGCCAGGTACGGAACATATTGATGAACAGCACGCCGTAGATCACCGCGAGGAACCAGCCGATCCGGTTCCAGGGCAACAGCGCACTGCCAGCGGTGACCACCAGGGCCCAGGCATACAGGCTGGTCAGGCCTTCGAGCAGACGGTTGTAAGCCTGGCGGGCGGACAGCCGCGCCGGGTTGTTGCGGTAGGCGGCATGCAAGGTCACGGCGCTGTAGCGCTCGACCACCAGCCGCCGCAACGCCGGCAGGCACCAGGACAACGGACCGACCAGGGCGAAGCGCACCCACAGCAACAACGGGGTCAACAGCGTGCCCAGCGTCAAGGTCACCATGCTGCTGGCGAAGCGCCGTTCGAACGGCAGGTATTCCGGGTCCTGGCGGGTGCCGTAGCGGGCCAGCGTGTGATGATCCATATGGCTGAGGTAGAGGAACGACGGCAGCAACAAGGGGATGCCGCAGGTCAGGTTCCACGCCAGGTTGAATCCGCGCACCGCGCGCCTGGGCATATGGCTGAGCTCATGGATGAACATCGCGCAGCGATACAGGGTGAAGACCGCCACCAGGTAGCACCCGGCCTGCAGCCACGGGCCGGCAATCTCCAGCACGGACAATGCCGCCCAGAAAGCCGCGATGTTCACGCCGAAGTCCAACCAGTAGCGCCAGGGCTGATGAGCGCGCAGGTCGTCGACCAACGGGCGCAGGGACTCGATAAAGCCACGCTCGCCCTGCCCGCTCGCTGCCGGTTCGCGCTTCAAGGACGTTTCCAAATCACACCGTCCAGATAGAAGTGGTGGAGAACGACGATCAAGGGCAGCAAGCCGACCGAAGGCATTTCCAGGCTCAGGACCAACAGGCTGGCCATCCCGAGGCTGGCGAACCAGATCCAGGGCCGCTCGCCCATCTGCCTGACCCAGCGATGGCCGGTGCCCAGCAGACCCGCCGGCACCGGCTGGTCGCTGGTCCTGCGCAAACCGGCCTGCACGGTCGAGGCGCAAACCAGGTGGTATTGCAAGGCATGGATACTGGTACCGATCAGGATCAGCGCGTAAAGATCGCCCACCAGCAGGTAGGCCGCGTTGTACAGCCCCAGCGAGACCGCCAGCATCACCTGCACGAACCTGGGCAAGGCCTCGCCGCGCAGGCCCTCACGCCATTGCATGACGATGAAGCGCAGGGTCACGATGGCGAACACGGCATAGGCCAGGACGGCCCAGATCGGCCCGATCGGTGGCGTGGGGATGGTGATATTGGCAAAGGGCAACGCCTGCCCGAAGAGCTGGTAGTCACCGAAATGAAAGCCGCCATGGCTGATCCGGTACAACAGGGGCGCGGCGAAACCGGCCAGCACCATCGTACGGATCGGCGTGGTCGAATGCCGGTAGCCGGACTTGCGCGCATACAGCGCGGCCACGCCGAAGTGTTGCTTACACACGTGATACGGTTGCCAGTACACCCAGATCGCCACCAGCCAGGCAAAGGCACCGAACGCATACAACCCGAAACACAGGGCACCGATCAGCCCCAGGCTGGCCCAGAAGCGCACCTTGTGTCGCTGGTATTCCAGCGGTTCGGCGAGCAGCCGCACGTGGGTGTGCAGTACATGGGGCACATCCAGGAACAGGGCGAACAGCAAGGCACCGATCAGAAAGGCCGGACCGTGCAGGATCGCCAGCAACAAGGCCACGGAAATCAGCGGTCCACCGATCAGGATGGCCAAGGTGTCGGCCCTGGCACTGATGAACCAGCCAGGCGCTTTATTGGGAATACTGGACATGTTCGACGCCCCTCAGATGGCTGGAGACAGGTCGAATACGTTCGCCTCGTCGAGCAGTTCCGCCAACTCGCCCAAGGTGGTCAGGCCGTCGATGGGCTCGGCCGGAATGCTCATCTCCAGGCGCCCGCGCAGCTCGGAGAGCAAGGTCAGTTGGCTGAGGGAGTCCAGGCCCAGATCGAGCAAGGCGTCACCGGGTTGCAAGGGCAAACTGCTCAAGTGGGCCGGCAAAATGCCTTGCAGCGAAAGACTACGAATCGTCTGGCAAATAACGTCGAACACAAGTGCTCCTTGCACGCATGCAATCCGTGCAGCTGGGTGGGTTAAACGGAAAGAGAGGTCTGGGTCGCGGCGACGCTGCTCAATTCGCCGCCGAGGTAGCGTCGACAGAGGGCCTGGCGTTGAATCTTGCCGCTGGTGGTCCTGGGGAAATCCGCGCGCCGGATCAGCACCAGGTCATCGACCTGGACACCCGCATGCCGGACCGCCGTACGGGCCACCTCGCGACGCAGATCGTCCAGTTCGCGTCCGGCCAGCGCGTTGCTCGCCATGACCACCACCACGCTTTCCCTGGCCAGGCGGCCGTCGATGCAGGAAAAGGCGGCGACCGAACCCGCGGCCAGCCCGAGCGAGCTTTCCAGGGCCCATTCGATGATCTGCGGGCTGACGTTCACGCCGGCCCGCGTGATGAGGTCCTTGGTGCGCCCGGTGATATAGATTTCGTCGTCGAGCAGGAAGCCCAGGTCGCCGGTGCTGTACCAGTCGCTGCCCTGGCGGCGTACCGGCTCGACCTTCAGGTACTGGCTGATCACCGAGCTTCCGCGAATTTCGATATGACCCAGGCTACCCTCGCCCAGCGCGAGCCCGTGCTCATCGGCGATGCGCAACTCGACCCCATCGACCACCTTGCCGTTACCCAGGTACGCGGCGGAACCGGGAGCCCCTTCGCCCAGCTCGATGACTTCGCCGAGGGCATGCAAGGCGCGGGTATCCAGCCAACGTACGCGCAGCGACTGCCCCGGCGGATTGAGGGAAACCGCCACCACGGCTTCGGCCATGCCATAGGCCGGTTGCAACACCCCGGACTGCAGGCCATGGCAGGCGAATGCGCTTTCGAACTGGCGCAGATGGTCATGGAACACCGGCTCGGCCCCCACCCAAGCGTAACGCCAGGCGGACAGATCCAGCTCACCGTCACGCACCCGCCCCGCCAGACGATTGAGCAGGGCAAAGGCCGATGTCGGCGCCGGCGACAAGGTGCCTTTATAGCGCGATAGCGCCTGCAGCCAGGCGAGCGGTTGCCGGGAGAATTCACGCGTCGGCATCAGGACCAGATCGATGCCGCACCACCAGGCCAGGGTGATCGCCGACAGCCCCATATCGTGGTGCAACGGCAGCCAGCTGACCATCCGGTCGCTCGGGCTGACCGCGACCCGTTCGGCAATCGCCTGGCAATTGGCACTGAGCATTGCCTGGCTGATGCACACGGCCTTGGGCAGTCCGGTGCTGCCTGAAGTGAACTGCAGAATGGCCTGGTCGGCGGGGACACAACGCGCCGGCTCATGCAGTGCTTGCACGTTGCCCAGCGCTTCGCCCAGCGCGACATCGGTCAGGACCCGGCTTGCCCACTCCTGGGACAACTGTTGCCGGACAGGCTCACTGCCGAGAATCAGGGCCGGCTCGATCAACTCGAGCATGCCGTTCAAACGACCGTCATCGGGCTTGCCGGAAGACGTGCCCAGTTCATGGGGCAACAGGGAAATGGCCAGGCCTTCGGCCCAGGCCGCCAGTGTCATCGACAGCACGTCAAAGCCGGACGCCAAGGCAATGGCAACCACCTGCCCACGCTGGAGGGCACGTTGACGCAGCACGCTGCGCACTTGCGCAACGCGCTCGAGTAATTCGCAGTGGTTGATCGAGACAGCCGCATCCTGCGTCAGAACAGTCGTTTGACGAGAATGAGAATCGGTAGCGAATTTTTCGAACAGACACAAACAGGTAGGCTGGACTATTCCATTAGCCATTTTTGTCGCTCCTTGACACAGGCCGCGCAATCTACAGATTGTCCGACAATGGGTCAATATGGCTTTTCAATATCACCGAAAAAAATGACTGTCAGGTCACGGTGGCCCAGACGGGATAGCCCGCCGACGACGGTTTGCGCTCTGGTCTGAGAGTGGTTTCTCAGAATGAGACCGGTCAAATGGTTATCATGTCGAGCCGCCGACAAGGGCGGCCCGACAGGTGTCCGGGACCATTGCGGTCAGCGAGGCCGCCTGCAAAACCATTGGCCATGTTAACGGGGAGCAGTCCCTGAACACGCCGGCAGCGCGTCCAGGGATGGCTTGCCCGTTCATCAAAGGAACGAAATATGACCCGTAATATGATCGGCAGCGCGGTGGGGGGTGCAGCCGCACTGATCCTGCTCATCGTGTTTTTTGGCAGTTGGTACACCGTGGATGAAACCGAGCGCGGCGTGCTCCTGAGAAACGGCGCGCTCGTCGGCGTGGTGGACCCGGGACTGTCGTTCAAGACGCCGTTTATTGAAACGGTGAAGCTGATCAGCACCCAGAGCCAGGTATCGGCGTACGAGAACCTCCAGGCCTACAGCAAGGACCAGCAATCGGCGCAGCTCAAGGTCTCGGTCTCCTGGCACGTCGCGCCCTCCGATGTCGCCAAGGTGTACACCCAGTTCAAGGATATCGAGGGCATCCGCGACCGCCTGATCAGTCGTCAGGTACCGACCCAGGTCGAGAACGTCTTCGGCCAGTTCAACGCCGTGGCCGCCGTGCAGAACCGCGTCCAGCTGGTCAGTGACATTTCCATGGCGATCAAGGCGGCGATCACCGGGCCGGTGATTATCGACAGCGTGCAGGTCGAGAACATCGACTTCAGCGACGCCTATGAGAAAGCCATCGAGGCCCGCATGGCCGCCGAAGTCCAGGTCAAGACCCGCGAACAGCAACTGGCGACCGAACAGGTCCAGGCACAGATCCGCGTGACCCAGGCACAAGCCGAAGCCGATGCGCAACTGGCACAGGCCAAGGCCGATGCCCAGGCCACCGAACTGCGCGGTCGGGCCGAAGCCGAGGCGATCAAGGCTCGGGCCCAGGCACTGGCGAGCAACCAGAACCTGGTGGAGTTGACCAAGGCGGAGCGTTGGAACGGCGTGCTACCGACAACAGTGCTGCCAAGCGGCTCCCTGCCCTTCATCGATGCCCGGCAGGACCGCAAGTCCGACTGACTGCAGGAGCAGGCCTACTCGCGATGGGCGTCAAGGATGACGCCCTCAGGCTCATCGCGAGCCATCAGACGTCGACCGGCTGCTTCTCCGGGACCCGACTTTTCTCATCGATCCAACCCTTGAAGGCTTCCAGGGCTGAAACGATTTGTCGGCGAATCTGCGGGTCCACGGCAATCTCCGCCTCCCCCATCTCTTTAGCCAGCAAATTCACAGTGATCGATGCCGACTCGACTAGATTCGCCGACATCGTATCCAGCACCAACCTGAGCGCCGCCTGCGCATGACTCGCCCGTGGCGATGCATTGAACAGCGCCACCGGCTTGCCGGGAAACTCGTGACTGGCAACGAGCCAATCCAGCGCGTTCTTGAACGATCCCGGAATGCCGCGCGCATACTCAGGGCACGAAATCAGGATGCCATCCACCCGACCGATCCGCTCGCGCAACGCCACAACGATCGCCGGAGGATTGTCAGCCAGGTCCGGGTCGAAATGCGGCAGTTGCCCCACGTCCAGATAATGCTGGATCGACACCCCTTCAGGGCTGAGTCTCTCGGCGGCGCGCAGTAGCGAGCTGTTTGAAGAGGCTGCCCGAAGGCTCCCGGAAATTGCCAGTATCCGTACCATTGATATCCCCGCTACAACCGAAACGCCCTGGAAAGAAAAGCCCGCTCAATGGCGGGCGCTTGGAAACTCTGCACTCATGAGCGCATTGTCCGGGAGTCCACGCATATCGGCCAGGGCTGAAACAGAGACTAAAGAGGGAGGAAGGTCAACCAACTGAATGTGGCGGTATTTCAAGAGCGCTGCGGATCGGCCGTCAAGCCGCCGCAGATGACAGTCCAGCCAGTACGGATCTGATGAGCCGAGAACACTTGCTGAACCCAAGATGCAAAAAAGGGTCAACCTCTCGGTTGACCCTTTCTGACCGCCCAGCAGAGCGGATTTTGTTTGGTAGGCGCGATTGGACTCGAACCAACGACCCCCACCATGTCAAGGTGGTGCTCTAACCAACTGAGCTACGTGCCTGCTGTGAGGCGGCATTCTACGGAATTTCGAAGGTGTGTCAACCCCTTTTCTTTCCGCTAAGCCTATGAATATGCGTATTTTTTAGTGAGCACCCGAAAACAAAAAAGGGCCAACCTTTCGGTTGACCCTTTCTGACCGCCCAGCAGAGCGGATTTTATCTGGTAGGCGCGATTGGACTCGAACCAACGACCCCCACCATGTCAAGGTGGTGCTCTAACCAACTGAGCTACGTGCCTGCTGTGGGGCGGTATTTTGCGGATTTTCTCGCGAGTGTCAACCCCTTTATTTTGCTAACTCTTTGAATATGCAAATTTTTTACTGAGTTCTGCAGACGCCGGCTTTTTCCCAGGGTGGCTGGCGGGGGTATTTCATCTAAGGTAGGATCAGGCCAATCGTAAAAAATATAAAACAGAGGTTGCAGGATGGCGAACACTCCCTACCCCCAGTCCTATTACGCCGCTTCGGCGAATCCGGTACCGGAACGCCCTGCCCTGCAGGATGACGTCGCGACCGATGTGTGCGTGATCGGTGCCGGCTATACCGGGCTGTCCAGCGCACTGTTCCTGCTGGAGAACGGGTTCCGGGTCACGGTGCTGGAGGCCGCCAAGGTCGGTTTCGGCGCGTCGGGCCGCAATGGCGGGCAGATCGTCAACAGCTACAGCCGCGATATCGATGTCATCGAACGCAGCGTTGCCCCCAAGCAGGCCCAGTTGCTCGGGCAGATGGCCTTCGAAGGCAGTCGGATCATTCGCGAGCGAGTCGCCCAGTACAACATCCAGTGCGACCTGAAGGACGGTGGTGTATTCGCCGCCATTACCAAGAAACAGATGGGTCATCTCGAATCCCAGAAGCGGCTCTGGGAGCGCTTCGGCCACACCCAGCTCGAACTGCTGGACGAGCGGCGCATTCGGGAGGTGGTCGGCTGCGACCAGTACGTGGGCGGCATGCTCGACATGAGCGGTGGCCATATTCATCCGTTGAACCTGGCACTGGGCGAAGCGGCCGCGGTCGAGTCGCTGGGCGGGACGATCTACGAGCAGTCTCCGGCGGTGCGCATCGAACGCGGCGCCAACCCCGTGGTGCATACGCCCCAGGGCAAGGTCAGGGCCAAGTTCATCATCGTCGCCGGCAACGCCTACCTGGGCAACCTGGTGCCGGAACTGTCCGCCAAGTCGATGCCCTGCGGCACCCAGGTGATCACCACCGAGCCCCTGGGCGATGCGCTGGCGAAGTCGCTGTTGCCCCAGGACTACTGCGTCGAGGACTGCAACTACCTGCTGGACTACTACCGCCTTTCCGGCGACAAACGCCTGATCTTCGGCGGCGGCGTGGTATATGGCGCACGGGACCCGGCCAATATCGAGGCGATCATCCGGCCGAAAATGCTCAAGGCCTTCCCGCAGCTCAAGGATGTGAAGATCGACTACGCCTGGACCGGCAACTTCCTGCTGACGCTGTCGCGCCTGCCGCAGGTCGGCCGCCTGGGGGACAACATCTACTACTCCCAGGGCTGCAGCGGTCACGGTGTGACCTACACCCACCTGGCGGGCAAGGTGCTGGCCGAGGCCCTGCGCGGCCAGGCCGAGCGTTTCGACGCCTTTGCCGACCTGCCGCACTACCCCTTCCCCGGCGGCCAGTTGCTGCGCACGCCATTTAGCGCCCTGGGCGCCTGGTATTACACGCTGCGGGACAAGCTGGGGGTTTGAACACCCCGGCCTGTTGCAGACCTTGCCATCAATGCCCGACCAATGCCTTCGTGGCCTGGGCCGCCGCCTGCTCCTGACCGGCCTGGGCCAGGTCGTTGGCGGCTTTCAACCAGCGCTGCCGATCAACCTGGACCGGCAATTGCGTCGGCGCCTGGACCAGCACCGCCCAACTGCCGGCATCCTTCCAGGCCGAAGCAAAGGCCGAGAACGTGATCAGCATCCGGCGATTCATGCCCGAGCGCAGCAGGACGGTCTGTTTGTTCCGGTTGTAACCGACCAGCACCGCATAGCGCGGGGTCGACCACACCCGGCCCTCGTTGAACCGCACCAGCACCGGATACCCGGCCGCGACCTGGGCCAGCAACGCCGACAAGTCAGGGTCCAGCGGGTACACCACCATGCCGTACTCACGCGCCAGGACCTGCATGTTTCGCTCAAGACCGTCCTCGGCGCCGGGCAATTTCAGCGGTTTCTCCAGCAACCCCGGCGTCACGCTGACGCCCTGCTGCGACAACATGCTGGCCAGGGCCATGGTACCGCCTTGATAGGCTTCGCCACGGAAGAACGGCACGGCATTGAGTTCAACCCGCTCCGGCAGACGCTGGACGTCCGGCGCAACACCGCCGGCACAACCGCCCAATCCCAGCAACAATGCGCCCACCAGCCACAAGCGCCGCCCCGGTACCCTTTGCAAACCTGTTGATCCCTTGAACATCTTCACTCTCTTGGTCAATCGCCAGGCCGCTCAACACCTGGCAGGGCCCCTGATCATAGGTCGCAGGTGACCAAGGGTATAGCCTTTCGTTGCAGATTGCCTGGCGCGATAGAGCGAAATGACTGCATCCCCACGACCTTTGGTCAATGGACTGAAACACTGCAACGTCTAGACTGGATTGGCAGGAAGACGGACGAAGTGAGTGAGCCCGAACGGGCGAAGGAGGCACTGATGAGCCTTGTAGCGATCATTGTACTGTTGGTGCTCGGCTGGGTAACCGTCGCGGCGGCCATGTTATGGGGAGTCCTGAGAGTCTCCCGTCGGCATCACACCCCTGCCCTGCCTGCGCAGCCCAAATCCAGCGAAAAGTCCCAGGCCCGTACCGCCATCGCCCACTGACGGACTTTCACGAAAACGCCACGAAAAAGGCCGCCTGAACCCAGGCGGCCTTTTCAGCATGCGGCCAGTATCAGGCTTCTGCCAGCTGACGCTTGTGCCGGGCACGTCGGGCCAGCATGTTCAAGCCTTCGATCACCGCGGAGAAGGCCATGGCCGCGTAGACATAGCCCTTGGGCACATGGGCACCGAAACCTTCGGCAATCAGCGTCATGCCGATCATGATCAGGAAGCCCAGGGCCAGCATCACCACCGTCGGGTTGTCGTGGATGAACTTCGCCAACGGCTCGGACGCCAGCAACATCACCAGGACCGCCACCACCACCGCCACCACCATGATCGGCAGATGCTCGGTCATGCCCACGGCCGTGATGATGCTGTCGATGGAAAAGACCATGTCGAGCATCAGGATCTGGCCGATCGCCGCCGCAAAACCGAGGGATACGCTGGCGCTGCTGTCTTCGGCCTCCTTGGCCTCGGGGTCCATGCTGTGGTGAATCTCGGTGGTGGCCTTCCACACCAGGAACAGGCCGCCGGCAATCAGGATCATGTCCTTCCAGGAGAACGCCTGGCCGAACAGCTCGATCACCGGCGCGGTGAGCTGGACGATATAGGCGATGGTGCTCAACAGGCCCAGGCGCAGGATCAGGGCCATGCCGATACCGATGCGCCGGGCCTTGGTGCGAAACTGCGCCGGCAGCTTGTTGGTCAGGATCGAAATGAAGATCAGGTTGTCGATGCCCAGCACGATTTCCATGATGATCAGCGTCGCCAGGGCAATCCAGGCGGTGGGGCTGACGGCGAGTTGCAACAGGTATTCCATGCTTCAGTCCTGATTCCGGGGTGAGGCGGCCACGTGCTGGCCCACCGATAGCAACGCATTCTAGGGAAGCAGACACTTCAGTAAAATTCGTATTTTTAAGCGCTATACTTCGGTTTTAACGAACTGATGTCATCCATGCTCAACTATCGCCAGCTTCACTATTTCTGGGTCGTGGCCAGAACCGGCAGCATTGCCAGGGCCTGCGAGCAGTTGAACCTGACACCGCAGACCATCAGTGGCCAGATCAGCCTGCTGGAACAGACCTTTGACGTGGAGTTGTTTCGCAAGGTCGGGCGGCAGTTGGAACTGACCGAGGCCGGGCGCCGGGTCCTGCCCTACGCCGAACAGATGTTCCAACTGGGCAACGAACTGGAAGCAATGCTGCGGACCCAGCCGAACGAACAGCAGCGGCTGCTGCGGGTCGGGGTTGCGGATGTGGTGCCCAAATCCATCGTCTACCGCCTGATCGCGCCGACCATGGAGCTGGATGAGCCGATCCGTATCACCTGCCGCGAAGACAAGCTCGAACGCCTGCTCGCCGACCTGGCGATCCAGCGCCTGGACCTGGTGATTTCCGACAGCCCCATGCCCAGCCACTTGGACATCAAGGGCTACAGCCGGAAACTGGGGGAATGCGGGATCAGCTTTTTTGCCACGGCCTCATTGGCAGCGCGGCATGCCGATGATTTTCCGCGCTGCCTGCACGGCGCACCGCTGCTGATTCCCGGGCAGGAAAGCGTGGTTCGCAGCCGCCTCCTGCGTTGGTTCGCCGAACAGCAACTGCATCCGAGGATAGTCGGTGAGTTCGACGACAGCGCCCTGATGCAGGCGTTCGGCCAATCCGGCAGCGGGATCTTCATCGCACCGAGCGTGATCGCCGAGGAAGTGTGCCGGCAGTACGGCGTCGAACTGATCGGCCAGACAGAGGCGGTGAGCGAGTCGTTCTACGCGATCTCGGTGGAACGCAAGGTCAAGCACCCCGGCATTGTCGCCATCACCGAGGGGGCTCGACGCGAGCTCTTCACGACACTGGAAGACTAAGCGTAGACCGTACGGGATTTGGCACCCATCAGCGCCAGCGCCAGCAGGATCGACAGCAGGATAAAGCCGGCGGCGGCAAAACCGAGGCTGCCCAGGCCCAGGTTGTCGATCACCCGACCGCCGACCATTGCCCCCAGGCCAATCCCCAGGTTGCCACCGGCAATGTTCAGCGACGCCGCGAAGGCCGGCGCATGGGGCGCGGCCTTCATCAGGCGCACATGGCTGACCAGGAACAGGGCCGCCTGGGTCACGCCCCAGACGCCCAGGGCGGCCGCCAGGCCAAGGATAGAGTGAATGCTCGGCACCAGGGCCACCATGCCACCGATCATGAAGGCGCAGAACACCATCGAAGCGATCAGCGGATGGCGATCGACCATGCGCCCGCCCAGGGAGTTGCCGATCAGCCCCACCGCACCGAAGCCCATCAGGCACCAGCCGACCACCGTACCGTTGAAACCGGCCAGGCGCTCGAGGATATCGGCCAGGTAGGTGTAGGCCGTGAACATGCCGCAGAACACCAGGATCGACAACAGCACATGGCCGATCATCAGCGGACGACGCAGGATGCCGAACTGCGAACGCAAGGACACTTGCTCCAGGTGCAGGCGCGTGGCCGGCAGGTAGCACCAGAGCAGCAGGGCCTTGATCATGGCCACCCCCGCCAGGATCGCAAAGGCGCTGCGCCAGCCCCAGGCGTCGGAGATCAAGGTGCCGACGGGAATTCCGAACACCGTCGCACAGACGATGCCGAAACCGATCTTCTCGATCGCACGCCCGGCGTAGTCGGGGCCGACGATGTCCACCGCCGTTTCACTGGCCAGGGCCCAGAAGACCGGGAGCCCCAGCGCCGGCAGCAGGCGGGCGATGGCCATGACGCCGATATTCGGTGCCAGCGCCGCCAGGGTGTTGGCCAGGCCGAACATCACCAGGATGGTGATGAACAGGCGCCGGCGTTCGAAACGCGAAAAGTACGCGGTCAGGAAGGGTCCGAACGCGGCGACGGTAAAGGCGAACAAAGTCACCAGCAAGCCCGCCTGGGGAATGCTGACGTCAAGGTCACGGGCAATCGACGGCAGCAGGCCGACAATGACGAACTCCGTCGTCAGCACGGTGAATCCGGCGGCTGACAACAGCAGGATGGGCAACAACATGAATCACTCCAGAAACGACAACGCCAGCGATAGCCCGAAGGCCCGCTGAATAAGAGGTGCAAACAGAGGGGAAGCGATCACTGTAACAGAAGGTGTGTGGCGAGCGGGCTTGTCGGAACGCCGCACCGCCGCGCTGGGGCGCGAAGCGGCCCTAAAACCGGCGAGTGCGGCCTATCAGACAGACCGAGGTGACCGGTTTTGCGACTGCTTCGCAGCTGAGCGCGGCGGTGCGGCGTTCCGACAAGCCCGCTCGCCACAAAATTACCAGCAAGTCAGAGGTGAACCGGCAACGAAATCAGAACGCGCCCATGTAGTCACGCTTGCCGATTTCCACGCCGTTGTGGCGCAGGATCGCGTAGGCAGTGGTCACGTGGAAGAAGAACTGCGGCAGGCCGTAGGTCAGCAGGTAGGCCTGGCCACTGAAGCGCTTCTCTTTCGGGGTGCCCGGACGGGTCACGATCTCGATGCCTTCATTGCCGTCGATCTGTGCCGCAGTGATGCTGTCGAGGTGAGCCAGCACCTTGCTGATCAACGCCTGCAATTCGGCGAAAGTGGTTTCGGTGTCCGGGTAGGACGGCACTTCGATCTTGGCCAGACGCGAGGAAACGCCCTTGGCGAAATCGACCGCGATCTGCACCTGACGGTTCAGCGGGAACATGTCAGGGGCCAGGCGGGCTTGTACGAAAACGCTCGGATCGATGTTCTTCGCCGCCGCGTGGGCTTCGGCCTTGTTCAGAACGTCGCTCAAGGCATTGAGCATTTGTTTGAAAACCGGAATGGAAGCTGCGTACAGGGAAATGGTCATGAGGATCTCGCAGTGAAAATGGCAGGAGTGAAGCCGGACGATTATAGCCAGGGTGAAGCTCATCGCGGCTTGTCTTTTTACGGGTGAAGGCCCTACGCTGGTGACCTTTCTATGCAAAGGGAAACGCACAATGGGCAGCGAGCAAGAGACTTCCGTCGATCAACCCCAGTTGAACAGCACGGAAATCCGCATCCTGGGCTCCCTGATCGAAAAACAGGCCACCAGCCCGGAAACCTATCCCCTGACCCTCAATGCCCTGGTCCTGGCCTGCAACCAGAAAACCAGCCGCGAGCCCGTGACCAACCTCAGCCAGGGCCAGGTCGGCCAGAGCCTGCGGGCCCTGGAAGGCCGCGGTTTCACTCGCCTGGTGATGGGCAGCCGCGCCGACCGCTGGGAACATCGGGTCGACAAGACGCTGGAACTGGTGCCGGCCCAGGTCGTGTTGATCGGCCTGCTGTTCCTGCGGGGTCCGCAAACGGTCAACGAACTGTTAACCCGCAGCAGCCGGATGCATGATTTCGAAGACAGCGAGCAGGTCGTGCACCAGCTGGAGCGCCTGATTGCCCGCGGCCTGGCCCTGCTGATTCCACGCCAGTCCGGGCAGCGGGAAGACCGCTACACCCACGCCCTGGGCGACCCGGCGGATATCGAGGCGATCCTCGCGGCCCGTCAGCAAGGACCGGAACGCAGTGCGACCGGCGCCGTGTCCGTGGAGCGCATCGAAGAACTGGAAGCGCGGATCACGGCGCTTGAAGAGCGTCTGGCGCGGTTGGAGTAACCCGCCCGCAGGTCTTCAACTGCGCGCAAACGCCACGGCTTTCTGGAACTGCTCCTCGCCAGGCCGCACGCCGGTGTACAGCACGAACTGTTCCAGCGCCTGGATGGCAATGACCTCGAGCCCGGTGATCACATGCTTGCCCTGGGCCCTGCCCCGCAGAATCAGCGGGGTTTCCGAGGGCACCGCGACCACGTCGAACAGCGTCTCGGCGGCGTCCACCGCCGCGGCCTCGAACGCCAATTGATCCGCCTCAGGACCACCGCTCATGCCGATCGGCGTGACATTGACCAGCATCCGTGGGCGCAACGCCCCCAATTGCGCCTGCCATTCATAGCCGCAATTCTGTGCCAGCGCCCGGCCCGCCACTTCGTTGCGGGCCACTATCACGCCATTGCGGTAACCACCGTCGCGCAGGGCCGACGCCACGGCCTTGGCCATGCCACCGCTGCCCTGCAGCGCAAAGGTGATGTCCTTGGGCACCGCATGGCTGTCGAGCAGCTGCGCAATGGCGATGTAGTCGGTGTTGTAGGCCTTCAGATAGCCGGCGGTGTTGACGATGGTATTGATGGACTGGATCGCCGCGGCGGACGCATCCAACTCATCCACCAGGGCGATGCACGCTTCCTTGAACGGCATCGACACCCCGCAGCCACGAATGCCCAGGGCCCGGATCCCAGCGACCGCACCGGGCAGGTCCTGGCTGCTGAACGCCTTGTAGTAAAAGTTCAGCCCTAGTTGTTCATAAAGGTGATTGTGGAAACGCAAGCCGAAATTCCCGGGGCGCCCCGACAACGACATGCACAATTGGGTGTCTTTGTTGGGGTTCATCTGCATGTTTCATCTCCTGATGGGTGTTTTCGGACAAATGGGATTAGGCATTTACCCAACTTTCGTCGATCATAGCCACTCGCTGAAAGGCTCTGGCACCTGCCTCGGACACCTGTAAAGAAGCCGCGCCACGAGCCTTACACAAAATTTACTCAACGGCTTCGCAATTTTTCGAAAAGTCGTTGTCATAGAAGTATCCCCGCGACAGTCCTTGAGTCTATTGCAGACAACAAGCGCTGGGGTTGGAACCCGAGGAATAATCATGATTCGCACAATTCCCAAGATAGCCTTGCTCGTTGGTGCACTCGCTGTCGCAGGTCAGGCCTCTGCCCACGGCGGTGGTGGTTGGGTTGGCCCTGCCTTGTTGGGTGGCGTGATCGGTGGAGCCATCGTCGGTTCGATGGTCTCTCGCCCGGCTTACGTCGAGCAGCCGGTGTATGTACAACCGGCTCCGGTCTACGTGCAACAGCCGCCTCCGGTCTATGTCCAACCCGCACCGGTCTATGTCCAGCCGGCTCCCGTCTACGTCCAGGGTGGTTACTATGGCCGTCCGGTGTACTACGAACACCGGCATCATTGGCACGACGGCCCACGCTGGTAATCGACAGTCGCAATACCCAGGCCCTGCTCGCAAGAGTGGGGCTTTTTTTTGCGATGTCTGAATTACACCCTCAAAGGTCGCAGGCAAGACACCCGCCCACCCTCGATAAAAGGCATGATGTAACCTGTCGTCGCCCAGGACGGGCGTTAATACGACTGTCATATTTATGCCATACCTGATCAGCAAGATCAGGCTAAATGATAAGAACAAGGACGCGCCATGCCTACACAGCACCCACATCGCACCGCTGGACTCTGCACCTCGAGCAAGGTCTACAGCGCCCTCACCGAACTCAAGCAGCTCGAAGGCCACCGCACGGCCAAATTTCTCTCGTTGCTGGCCGAAAACCTGGTCCGCAAGGGGCTGCTCAATGAGCAGGAAGTGCTGAAGATGCTGGATCAGGTCGTCGACTGACGTCCCCCTCTTTACCGCCTGTCGATCTCGTCGATGTCCACTATCGAGCGCGATGATTTTCCTCGAACACGGTCGGGCCTATAAGGTAGCTCCATAGATCGATGGAGGTCCTCATGGCCAAGGTTCAAATCATGTCCGTTATCGGCAGCGCCGTTCCCGCCTCGCTCAGAGAGCTGGGTCTGCTCGCCTGCTGGTACCTGGTCCGAGACGGTGTCCCCGTCAGCGGACCGTTCACCTCACTGCCGGCGGCCAAGGCTTCGTCGCAAAGCCTGGACCTGCATGCCCTGAGCGCCTGACCGCGCCAAGATTCCCGAAACGTGCGTTGCTCCGCACACCCCTTTGCCCGCACTCGTTGCGGGCTTTTTTATGGGCTCGCGCGCATCAGCCGCGCTCGGCCAGTGCGGCATTGACCTGGGCACGATGGGTGAGCTTCTGCAGGCGCTTTTCCAGCTCGATCATCACCACGCGGTCGCTGCGCCCACTTTCCAGCTCATCGATCAGCGCCTGGGTCACCTGGCGCAGTTCGTGATTGATGACGATCCGATCGTCGTTCAGGTCATGCTTGTGCGACTCGAACAGACGGTGCAGGAAATCCTCGAGGTTGCGCTGGCAGCGATGTCGATCCGTGGCCCGCAAGTGAGCCAGATTGGCACTGATGCGTCCCAGCAGATCCAGCAGCTCGATGCCGAAATAGTGCAGCCGCCGCGCATAGCCCACGTCGTGTTCACGGCGTTGCTTACGCTGTTCCTGGAACTCCTGCTTGCGCTGGATCGCCGGCACACTGATGGCCATCATCAGGCCAACAATCAAGCCCACCGCCTGGACCCAGCCATACCAGTCCGCCGATTTCGGAAAAAATGCAAATCCCAGCAACAGGACCGCCACCATCCCCGCCCAGGCCACCATAGGCAGGTAATCCCTGCTGATCAAACTCTTCGGCATTGCCGGACTCCTGAGTCATTGGATTGCCCCGATGCTAATCGGTGCACAAGGTTGGCACCACAACATGTCAAGCCGGATACACAATCAGGCGCTGCAGCCCTGAAAATAAGGGCTGCCATCCATACAACCGCCGCCCTACCTGAGCTAAAATATGTCTCATGGCCAGCACCACCCCAACCTTCATTGCCGGCCAGCTAGGGCACAGTGTTCAGGTCCTTTTGTCAGCCTATGCGCGCTGGCTGAACTCAACCACGGATTGGACGGAGATCGGAAAGCTCGAAGAGAGAATGGGTACGACGATACAAGCGTAAATTTTGTGTCAGTTAAGCCCAGGATCTACAGAGGTGTGGCAAGTTTCTGAACTATATTCATAAAATGTAACGATTTTTTTCAGAACGACCCGTTGCCAACGGCTTACCCATCATATTTTTGCGAGTCCACCCGCGTGAACATTCGTCATTCCATTTTCGGCCTGGTTTTTGTCTTGGCAGGCGCCGTTATCACCCCCAACGTAGAAGCCCGCGAAACGGGCTCCACCTCCCGTGACCCCCACCACCTGCGAATCGCTTCCGGTAGCGCCCTGGTCATCGATCTGCAGACCAACCAGCCCCTCTACTCCAGCAACCCGGACGTGGTCGTGCCGATCGCCTCGGTGACCAAGCTGATGACCGCCATGGTGGTACTGGACGCCAAGCTGCCGATGGACCAGTACATCTCGGTGAACATCGCCGATACCCCGGAAATGAAAGGGGTGTTCTCCCGGGTCAAGCTCAACAGCGAGCTGTCGCGCAGGGAAATGATGCTGATCGCCCTGATGTCGTCGGAAAACCGTGCGGCGGCCAGCCTCGCCCACCATTACCCGGGCGGTTATGCAGCCTTTATCGCGGCGATGAACGCCAAGGCCAGGTCCCTGGGCATGCTCCACACCCACTATGTGGAACCCACTGGCCTGTCGATCCACAACGTCTCCACCGCCCGCGACCTCAGCAAGCTGCTGATGGCCGCACGTCACTATCCAATGCTGAGCGAGCTGAGCACTACCAAGGAAAAGACCGTGGCGTTCCGCAAGCCCAACTACACCCTGGGCTTTCACAACACCGATCACCTGGTCAATAAAGCCAACTGGGACATCAAGATCACCAAAACCGGCTTCACCAACCAGGCCGGTCATTGCCTGGTGCTCGTGACCAGCATGGGCGGCCGTCCGGTGGCCCTGGTGATTCTCGATGCCTTCGGCAAGTACACCCATTTCGCCGATGCCAGCCGGATCCGCAACTGGATAGAAACCGGCAAGAGCGGCGAAGTGCCGGATGTGGCCCTGCGCTACAAGGCTGACAAGAACCTCAAGAGCCGCGCCGAAGCGGCAAAGTAAGCCCTGATACCGTGGCCCGACTCTTCGGGCCACGTGCTGTTGTGCTTGAGTGCCTGTTCGTGCGGGTCTATCACATGGCCGAACTGGGCCCTCCGGCCTGCCTCGCTGGCAGTGATGTGACCTCGACGGCCTTACTCGATCCGCCGCAAGCGGAGTCAAACCCGCCGCCATAAGCCCGCAGGTGCCGCCGCGCACCCAAACCTGCATAATCGCGCTCCGCCTCCGCCGTACAGGACGTCATCCGTGAGCGCCGCACGCAACCCTACCCGCGAGAACAAGAACATCGGCCGCCTGCTGCTCGAGCTGCTGTGGCTGCTCCTGGTTCTGCTGGTGCCGATTTTCTTCGTAACGATCCTTCCCCCCGCCCTCGCCCTGGCCGTGGTTTTCGCCTGCGCCGCAGGGATGTGGGCCTGCGTGAAGCTCGGTTGGCCCAAGGGCGGACGAGCCTTTGCCCGGCTGATGATCTCGGCGGTCTTCGGCCTGGGCTTCAGCCTCGGGCGGGCACTGCCCGAATACTGGAGTATCGCGGCCGCCTTCCTGGCGATTCACCCCGGGCTTGCCTGCGTGAGCCTCTGGGAAAGACGCCTGGGCCTGGTGACGCCCACCACGGAAAACCCGACCTCGGGCAACGGTGCCAGCGCCTGGGGCGGCCAGGAACCGACGCTGACGCCCGAAGGCGAGCCGATCCGGGTGTTCAACCAGGGCGAAATTGCCATGGGCGGCCCGGTGATGTGCGACTACCTGTTTCCCGACGGCATCCTGCTCGAAGGGCTGGGGGCCTCGGCACGCTTTTCCAGCGACGCCCGCTACTTCGCCGCCCCCATTCCGTCGCGCGGCAACTGGGGCCTGGTGATTCTCGATCGTCCCTTG
Source organism: Pseudomonas batumici (assembly GCF_000820515.1). Lineage (GTDB taxonomy): Bacteria > Pseudomonadota > Gammaproteobacteria > Pseudomonadales > Pseudomonadaceae > Aquipseudomonas > Aquipseudomonas batumici. Next base: position 53,189 of record NZ_JXDG01000048.1, read on the forward strand.
CGCCGCCTCTATCGCTGCCGTGCCGACCAGTTCTGGGAACTGGACACCTTCAACGAGCAAGGCCTGGGCGGGCGTTACAGCCCGCTGGTGGACAACGGCGCCCACCAGCATTCCCTCGAGGACCTGTTGAAAGACGCCGAAGCTATCGACCTGCTGCCGGTCAGCGATCTCTGGCTGGAGCCCGGGAACTGGCAACAGGCCTTGGCCCGGCAACAGATCGAATATCGCTCCCCCGATGGCCGGCATCTGCTGGAGGGCCAGTTGACCCTGCCCGTCAGCCTGCGGGAACTGGACCAGCCGACCACACCGATCAACCATCCCGATTACCGGCTCAGCCTGGACGGTGTCCCCGCCCCCTTGTTGATCACCGCCCAGACAGCGATCGTCTGGAGCGCCGACAGCCGCAGCCTGGTGTGTATCGCCCGCCCGCTCGAACCGTCAGAACCGCACCGACCACTCTGGCTCTGGCAGCAGGATCGCGGCTGGCGGGCACTGCGCAGTCCCTGGACCAGCGATGACCGCGGCCTCGGCGGATACTGGAGCGATCCGCTGGCGCTGGACGAGCAACAGGTCTGGCTGGAGAGCTACCTGCCCCTGTCGCAACCCGACAACGGGCGATTCGGTTACCAGTTACAGGGTATCCACAGCGACTCGCAAATCCTGGTCGGCCACGACCCTCTGGGCCGCGAGCAGAATGCCGAATGGAAGCAGCCTCGCACCCGCCTGGTCCTGCCGCTGGACAGCGACGGGAGCGAGGCGAGCGTGACCATCGAGTCGGAGCCGCTGCTGGATGGCCTACGGGCCTGTTTCAGCCAGGAACAGGTCGATCAGGACGAGTCCGTCGGCTATCAGTGCCGGATCGGCGACTGGACCCTGCCCGGCCTCTGGCGCCTGGACCATCGGGTCAGCGACTGTTCCCGCTACCTGGCGCTGGTGCCGTTCTCCCCGCATCCTGCGATACCCGACCGTGTGGTGGTCGCCGATCCCCGGCAACGTCGGTTGATCGACAGCCCGCCGATGCGGGTAGCCGGGCTGGTGGATTTCCGCGCCGCGACGCTGAGCGTAGCGGTAATTGTCGGACGCCTTCCCCGGGACGTCGCCAGCACGCCGTTGCAACGTTTTACCGAAGCCGCCCCTGAAGCGTCCCAAGCCGCCGAGTTCTGCCGATACCGCGAAGACTCGCGTCTCTACTACGAACTGCGCAGGTTGCAAGTCGCTGCGGACAGACTGCAAGACTTGCCCACCTGGCGGCAGGTTCATCAGCCACAGATCGCCACCGCCGAAGGCGAGTTTATTCAGCCCTCCCCAACCGGCCAGGATGCCGCCTGGCTGTTCGGCAGCACCACAGAATACGGCGACGATCTGGGCCGAGGCCATATCGCCCGCCTCGGCGGGCACCTGCTGACCGCCTCCGGCTGCGCCCTGTCGGATCTGGCGCCATCCATGGCCTGGTCGCCGAAGGGACGCTACCTGGCGTTGACCCGGCTGTACCTCGACCACCGCGACTTCGCCGACAGTTACACTCGCCGCGCCTGGAAGCTCCTGCTGCTGGACATCGAGGCACGCACCTTGCGCACGGCCCCCGGCTGGCTGGGCAACCGACCACATTTCATCGATTTTGGCGCCGACGCCCTGCACTTGCGCCAGTTCGAAGCGGATTGGGACCTGAGGGATGGCTCCGACCCGGGTACTCGTGTGAAGATCGCCTTGAAAGAGATACTGGAGTGGCCGTCCGAACCCTTGCAGCCTCATGCCGACCTTTGGCTGACCGCAACCGAGGCGACTCATGCCCAGGCTTGGCAAACCCAGGAAAGACCGGAACCGCTTCGGCTTCTGTTGTAGGACCCAGCTACGCTCCTACAGGTCAGTCACTGCCCCCAACATCCCGCACCGGACCCGCAAAATGAGCAAAGCCTCCCCAGCCGCTCCCGATGACAAGGCCCCCTACTTCTGGCGGGACGAACGCCTGCCCTTCATCGAAGCCCGCTCGATCCAGGACGGCCGCAAGGTCTGCTATTCCCGGCATTCCCACGAACATTTCTCTATCGGGGCGATCACCCACGGCCAAAGCACCTATATCAACGAGCAGAATCAATGGCGGGTCGCCGCCGGCACCGTGGTGCTCATGAATCCGGGCGAGGTGCATGCCTGCAACCCCATCGACGACCAGCCCTGGGCCTATCGCATGTTCTATGTCGAAACGCCCTGGCTGACGTCACTGCAACATGAACTGGGGTTCAGCCAGGATCTGGATTTTCGGGCCTTTTCCACCCCCCTCACCACCGATCCGACACTCTACGAAGGCTTGAACAGCCTGTACGAGATCCTGGTGGACGACGACCTCGCGCTCCTGGAAAAACAGTGCGCCCTCGTCGAGTTCTTCACCCTGTTGCAACACCGCTTGAACCCGGCGCCACGGCCGGCTCGGGAGATCAATCAAAAGCTCGAACGGGCCGCGGCCTATATTCACAAACACTGCACCGAAGCCCTGAAGCTGGAGGACATCTGCCAGGCCGCGCAGTTGTCGGCGTCCTACCTGACCCGTGCCTTCAAGCAGCATTACGGCATGACGCCCCACGCCTTCCTCGTCAACCGACGCATCCAGTACGCCCGCAATCGCCTGCGCCGTGGCGGCCTGATCGCCGACGTCGCGCTGGAGGCCGGTTTCGCCGACCAGGCGCATTTCCAACGAGCCTTCAAGCAACACCTGGCCGCGACACCGGGACAGTATCGCGGCTGATCCGCCTCAAGGCAGCAACAGGTAGATCGCACTGAGCGCCAGCAACAATGCCATCAGCCGGTTGAACAGACGCATGCCCCTGGGGTTGTCCAGATAGTGACGCAAAAAGGTCCCGGCAAACGCCCAGCAGGCAATCGAGCCGTAGCAGATCACGAAATACACCGCCGCAAACTGCCACACCAGCCGCGCCTCGCCATTGGCCACAAACGCCCCCATCCCCGCCACGCAGGCCAGCCAGGCCTTGGGGTTGAGCCACTGCATCACTGCGCCGAGCGTCATTGTCGGTTGCTTGCCGGGTTGGCGGGTATTGAGGGAGCCATCGTCGGCGGCCAGCTTCCAGGCCATGTACAACAGGAACGCCACGCCGGCCAACTGGATCCCCCGGGTCAGGCTCGGCACGAACAACAGCAGTTCATTCAACCCGAGGCCGATCAGTACCAGCAACAGAGTGAAGCCCAGGGTTGCGCCGGTCACGTGTCGCAGACTGGCGCGCCAGCCGAACTGCGCACCGGAACTCAGGGCCACGATATTGACCGGGCCGGGCGTGATGGAAGAGGCCAGCGCAAAGGCCGCCATGGAAACAAGAACGCTCATCGTCTACCTTCCGCATGAATGGATGTCGGGCTGAAGGTACCCATGCGTGCAGGCAGCGGTATTGAAGAAAACTCCCCTGGCCAGCCTTTTGTCCCACCGGCGAAATGTTTCATCCAGCCGCGCGCTCAAGCGGCGTAAGATGGCAAAGGCCTTATCCGTACATTGCATCCAGCCTGGGGAAACCGAACCATGAAGCCGAACCTCGTCAAAGTCGCGCAGGCACTGAGCGCCCTGCTGTTGAGCGCCTGCTCCGGTACGAGCACGATGAGCACCAACAGTGCCTGCTATACGGAAAGCTGCAATCAACACTACGACAGCAAACCCGTCACCCAGAGTTTTGGCGGTTCGAACCTGGGCAGCAGCTTCCGTGAGTACGGCACCAGCATGCTGCACGACGACTAAGCTTAATCGCGGATCGGCGGCTGGCTGCCTCCCTGGCAGCCACGTTGATTGGCGTTCAAAAAGCCAGGCCTGGTCCTGCCACTCCATAGGAAATGTCCGACTTTCCACTCAATAGCTTTGCGTCGATTATCTGAATCCGGACCGCTGTCCTCGACAGCCCCTGCCCAGTCCTCGCTTTTGACGGGAGCCCGTCGTCAGGCGGTGCCTTCTGGTCACTTGTCCCTTGCAGGAGATACGATGAAGCTATCGATGAACTTATACGACGCACTGACGACCATCAGCGTGCCCCCGAACAAGGCCAAGGCGGTTGTAAATGCCTGGGAGTCGGATATGGAAAAATTCGCGACAAAGTCTGATCTGCTCCGAACCGAGACACACTTGCAGGCGTCGATCACGGAGTTGGGCTCGGAACTACGTGGCACGATCACGGAGTTGGGCTCGGAACTGCGTGGCACGATCACGGAGTTGAGCTCGGAGCTGCGTGGCATGATCAAGGATCAGAGTGTGGAGATTCGCTCCTTGAGTAACGAACTTCGCTCCGTGAGTACCGAACTTCGCACGATGATTCAAGAACAGGGAGCAGAACTGCGAGCGTCCATCAAGGAGCAAGGTGTAGAACTGCGATCCGCCATTACAGAACAGGGTGCAAAATTCCAGATATCCATTGCAGAAATGGACTCACAGAACAAGATCCTGCGCTGGCAGCTCGGCATCCTGCTCGTCTGTATCAGCGTTCCCGTGCTCAAGCTGGCTTATGACATGCTGATCAAAACCAGCTTGAATTGATTCACTCCAGCTGCGCACACACTTGCCGAAGGCACCCGCGCAACCAGCGATGCGCGGGATCGGCATCCAGCCTCGGATGCCAGAGCATGGCCACCGTGAACGTCGGCAGCAAGAACGGAAGTTCAAAGCTGTGCATGCGGGTACGCAGGTTGCCGGTGTGGCGTTCGGGCACTGTGGCAATCAAATCGGTGGACCGGGCCAGTGACAGCGCGGTCGAAAATCCGGCGACGAACGTGGCCACTTCCCGCGACAGCCCAAGCCGCTCCAGCGCCTCATCGACGGCTCCCTTGTCGAGCTCCCGCCGCGCAACGCCGATATGCTGGCCGGCCGCATAGCGGGCCGGGGTGATCTCCCCCTGACTCAGCGGATGCTCCCGGCGCACCACGCCAATAAAACGATCGCGAAACAGCGCCTGGGTCAGCAGCTCCGGCCCCTGGCTACTACCCACCACACCGGTTTCCAGATCGACACTGCCATCGCGCAGTGGCGCGCTGTCCTTGTCCGGCTTCTGCAGGAAACGCAGGCGCACACCGGGCGCCTCTTCCGCGATCCGGGCAAGCAGCGCAGGACCGAAGTTCTCCACGAAACCGTCGCGGGTACGCAACGTGAAGGTACGAACCAGTTGCTTGAGGTCCAAGTGCCCGGCAGGTCGCAACACGGTTTCGGCGTCCTGCACCAACCGAGCGACCCGCTCGCGCAATTCCAGCGCCCGGGGTGTCGGCACCAGACCGCGCCCGGCCCTGACCAGCAGTGGGTCGCCGGTGGTTTCCCGCAAGCGCGCCAGTGCTCGACTCATTGCCGAGGGGCTGAGGTGCAAGCGTCGGGCCGCGCGCGCCACACTGCCTTCGGCCAGCAGCACATCCAGGGTGACCAGCAGATTGAGATCGGGTGTGGACATGGACCACTCCGTGGCATGGCTTGATCGGATAGCGCGTCAAACGCACGAGTACAGTGCAAATGCTGCGCCTTCCGCCATGTTAGGCGTCGGCGTAGATTTCTGACAGCTCCACGTTGGGAGCGGCCGAAAGAGAGTCAGGATGAAACCGATCATTGCAGGACAAGATGCGCTCGCGATGGACAATGCACCACACCCACCTTCGGCGCGCTGGGCACTGGCCGGCTTGTCGCTGTCCATGCTGCTGTCGTCCCTGGGCACCAGCATTGCCAATGTCGGCCTGCCCACCTTGGCACAGGTGTTCGACGCCTCCTTCCAGGAGGTGCAATGGATCGTCCTCGCCTACCTCCTGACGATCACCACCCTGATCGTCAGCGTTGGCCGGCTTGGCGATCTCACTGGTCGCCGCCGCCTGCTATTGGCCGGCATCGTCCTCTTCACCCTGGCCTCGACGCTGTGCGGTTTCGCCCCCACGCTGGGCCTGCTGATCGCTGCCCGGGCACTGCAAGGCCTCGGCGCGGCGATCATGATGGCCCTGACCCTGGCGTTTGTCGGCGAGACGGTGCCGAAGGCCAGGACCGGCAGTGCCATGGGCTTGCTGGGCACCCTGTCTGCCATCGGCACCGCCTTGGGCCCGTCGCTGGGTGGTTTCCTGCTCGCCGGGCCCGGCTGGCGCGCGCTCTTCCTCATCAGCGTGCCGCTGGGCGTGCTGACGTTTGCACTCAGCTACCGCCATCTGCCCGAGGATCGTCAGGGGACACGGCCCGAACGAAGCGGTTTCGACCCCTTGGGCACACTGCTGCTGGCGCTGACGTTGGCGGCTTATGCATTGGCCATGACCTTGGGACGCGGCCACTTCGGCCCGCCCAATATCGGCCTGCTGGCCGCGGCAGTCCTCGGCCTTGGCCTGTTCGTGCTCACCGAGACGAAGGTTGCCTCGCCACTCATTCGCCTGGCGATGTTGCGCGACCTCAGGTTGAGCGGGAGCCTGGCCATGAGTGCCCTCGTCTCGACAGTGATGATGGCGACGCTGGTGGTGGGTCCGTTCTACCTGGCCCGAGGGCTCGGGTTGGACGCGGCAGGGGTCGGGCTGGCCCTCTCGGTCGGCCCCTGTGTCTCGGCGCTGACCGGGGTGCCCGCCGGCCGGCTGGCGGACCGCTTTGGCGCACAGCGCATGACCGCTGTCGGGTTGATGGCCATGGCGATCGGTTGCCTGGCGTTGTCGCTGTTGCCGCAAACACTTGGACTGGGCGGCTACATCAGCCCGCTGATCGTTGTCACCTTCGGCTACGCCCTGTTCCAGGCATCCAACAACACCACTGTCATGAGCGAGGTCGGGACGCAGCAACGAGGCGTCGTCTCCGGCCTGCTCAATCTGTCGCGCAATCTCGGGCTGATTACCGGGGCTTCGGCGCTGGGTGCGGTGTTCACGTTCGCCTCAAAGGCCGCCGACATCGCCAACGCGTCTCCCGAGGCTGTCGCCAGCGGCCTGCGGGCGACCTTCGCCACGGCACTGGTGCCGGTTGTCAGCGCCCTGGCCATAGCGTTTGTCGTCAGGAAACGATAAGCACCGATTCCTGCTGGCTCTGCGCAATGTCGCCCACTACAGCGCAGGACGTTGAAACCTGACCCACTCCTGCACGGAAGCTCGCTGCCATTGGCGCTGCGCGTATTCCACCAGCACAGCTGGTACGGCGTCACCGTTGAGTACCAGGCGGTTGAGCATCAGCGCCAGGTCGACATCGGCAATCGACCATTGATCGAACAGGTTCTCGCGGCCATCCGCCAGGAGCGCTTGTGCGGCCGCGAACAGCTTGCGCGTCGCCGCCTCGGCCACTGGCGACAAGGGGCCCGACTGGATGCCATAGAACACCACCAGGGTGGAGCGTTCCTGCCGGATAGGCATCAGGTCACTGCGCAGCCAGGCCTGGATCTGCCGGGCCTTCGCGCGCTGTTGACGGTCTTGCGGATAAACCGGCACCTGCGGGAAGGTTTCTTCCAGGTACTCGGCAATCGCCGACGACTCGGACAAGGCGAAGTCGCCATGCACGAGGGTAGGCACCCGCTGGGTCAGCGACAGGCTGGCATAGCCATCGGCCTGGTTTTCCAATGTGTCGAGGTCCAGCGGAATCACTTCGAAGTCGATGCCCTTTTCCCGCAGCACCACAAAATCCGACATCGCATAAGGGCTGGTGAATTGAGCGTCAACGTACAGTTTCAGGCGGGAATCACTCACGACACATCTCCATATCCATAGGTGGGAGAGGACACGCTACGAGATTCGACGGCATAAATGAAATGCGCGATTTTCATGCGCACATTCCCGGCGGGAATACTGTGGTTTCAGCGGTCCGAGGCTCGCTGTACGCAGCAGGACAGACGCTGCATCGACGAAATACCAAGACCGATTCCAAATTGCTACCATCCTGATCGAAAGGAACGTACGGTAATCACACCCGTATGGATCTCCCCCCTGTACACCAAGGATCGGTCAGCCAATGAAACCCGCCTACGTGGCGCTTGCCGCCTGTTTGATTTTCCAGCCCGCTTTCGCAAGGTCCGATACCGATCGTCAGGTAGTCACCCCCGACGAAGCGCAACTGATCGAGCACGGCTCGTATACGAATAAGGACGGAAAAACCGTACACCGTCCCGCCCACACCCAGTCAGATCGAGTGCCGGAGGGCGCCACGGCCAAGTGCCGCGACAAGACTTACAGCTTTAGCCAACACCGGCGTGGTACCTGCTCACGGCATGGCGGTGTGATGGCTTGGTTGTAGAGAGCGTCCAGGAAATGACGAAGCACTCATTCGCAACCCTTCAGGTAGCCAGATAATGACGAAACCCTTTTGTGCCACCCTCGCCTTCGCATTGCTCCTCGCGCTATCGAATGCAGCCTCTGCTCAAACGCCTCATGAAGCAGCTCGCAGTTTCGTTGCCCAATCGCATGCTGGCGATGATCTCGCGGCCATTGCACTGTCGGCCGCCAAGCAGACGCAAACCTATGGAATGCTCGTTGCAAAGCTGGGGGCTGCCGACGCCAATACCGCGTTGTCGAACGAGATCAATGCGCTACTCCCGCAGTACCAGCCTAGATGGGACGAGAACCTTGCTACCGCTTACGAGAAGTCTTTTTCTCCAAAAGAACTGTCATCACTCGCGTCTGAAGGTCGAGCATCAAAATACGCAGGCACAGTGATGGAGCGACAATCCAAAATCGGGAAATACATGCAGTCAAGCTCAAGCCCGATTCTGATTTCCCTGATAACCGAAGCACTCAAGGCAAGCCTTACCAAACAGGGCTTGTAAGCCAGGGCTACGGAGCGACGATCTCGACAACCGGCCTCGCAACCCTTTCATGCATTTCCGGCATCCTGGCTGATCGGTTTGTTTCTTGAATATGCCTGACCGCACACATTTTTATCCGGAACCTGATGTCAGGCCCTGTCATTTCTGGCAATAATCCATCCGTTTGCCAATAAGCGGTCTCTCCTGCTCGCAGGAGCCCCAGGCCCCGCTCACCGCCCTCGGACAAGGACCGTCGCCGCCATGCCTTCGATCTACCAGCTCAAGCCTCGCTTTCAGAACCTGCTGCGGCCTGTGGTCCAGCGCCTCTTCGACAATGGCACCAGCGCCAACCAGGTCACCCTGAGCGCCGCCGTGATTTCCTTGCTGGTGGGCGCCGTGGTCGCGACCTTCGCCGGGCACGCCTGGGTGTTCCTGATCATCCCGCTGTGGATGATCCTGCGCATGGCCCTGAACGCCATCGACGGCATGCTCGCCCGGGAGTTCGGCCAGCAATCGAAGCTCGGCGCCTACTTGAACGAACTCTGCGACATCGTCGCCGACAGCGCGCTGATCCTGCCGTTTGCCCTGTTGCCCGAGGTCAGCCTGCTGACGGTGCTGCTGGTCACCCTGCTGGCGCTGTTCAGCGAATACGCCGGTGTACTGGGGCCGATGATCGGTGCCTCGCGGCGCTACGACGGTCCCATGGGCAAGAGCGATCGCGCCTTCGCCCTGGGCGTTATCGCCACCGCAGTTGCCTTCGGCCTGATCAACGCCCAATGGATAAATGGGTTGTTCGCGCTGATGGCGGCGCTGCTGCTGGTCACGCTGGTCAACCGGGTACGACAAGGTTTGAAGGAAGCCGGGACCACTGCGGAACAACCGGCCGAATAACCTGAATCTCAAAACCGCTCCCACAGAGATTGGCTTCACGCCCCCCACTCGCCAAGATCCGGCAAAAGGACATTGCAATGCGCGACGAGCAAACCCAGACCTTCAGCACCCATGATGGCGTCGAACTGTTTTATCGCCATTGGCCGGCCACCGCGCCTGTCGCCGGCGAGCCACGCAAGGCCATCCTGCTGTTCCACCGGGGGCATGAACATTCCGGGCGGATTGCCCACCTGGTGGATGAACTCGACCTGCCCGCCTTTGATTTCTTCGCCTGGGACGCCCGTGGCCACGGCCAGTCGCCGGGCGCGCGCGGCGACAGCCCGAACTTCGCCACCAGCGTGCGCGATGTGCAAACCTTCTGCGATCACCTCGGCGCCACATTCGATATCGCCGAGGAAAATATCGCGGTGATCGCCCAGAGCGTCGGCGCGGTGATCGTCGCCACCTGGGTTCACGATTACGCCCCCAGGATCCGCGCCCTGGTGCTGGCCTCCCCGGCCTTCAAGGTCAAGCTCTACGTGCCTTTCGCCCGCCCGGGCCTGGCCCTGATGCGACGCTTTCGCGGCAACTTTTTCGTCAACAGCTACGTCAAGGCCAAATTCCTCAGTCACGACCCGCAACGCATTGCCTCCTATGACAGCGATCCGCTGATCACCAAGGCCATTTCGGTGAACGTCCTGCTCGGACTCTACGAGGCCGCCGACCGCGTGGTCGCCGATGCCAATGCGATCCAGGTGCCGACCCAGCTGCTGATTTCCGGCGCGGACTTCGTGGTCCATCGCAAACCCCAGGAACAATTTTTCCAGCGCCTGGGCAGCCTGAAAAAAGAACGACACGTTTTGCCCGGTTTCTTCCACGACACCCTCGGCGAGCGCGACCGGCATCTGGCCCTGGGCCGCGCCAAGCGGTTCATCGAACAGAACTTCCTCTCGCCGGTCAACCGACCCGCCCTGCTCGATGCGGATCGCCTCGGCGAGACCTGCGCCGAATCCGAGGCACTGGCAGCGCCCCTGCCGCGCAACTCGCCGCGCGATCTCTACTGGCGCCTGACCCGCGCCAGCATGGGCCTGGGCAGCCAACTGTCGGCCGGGGTCAAGCTCGGCTTCGACACCGGTTTCGACTCCGGCAGCACCCTGGACTACGTCTACCGCAACACCCCCACCGGCCACACCGCGCTGGGCCGGATGATCGACCGGAACTACCTGAACTCCATCGGCTGGCGCGGCATCCGCCAACGCAAACTGCATGTCGAGGAGCTGCTACGCCTGGCCATGACCCGGCTGCGCGAGCAGGGCCGCGAAGTCCGGATCGTCGACATCGCCGCCGGCCACGGGCGCTATATCCTTGAAGCCCTGCAAGGGGTGACACCGCTGCCCGAGTCGATCCTGCTGCGCGACTACAGCGATATCAACGTGCGTGACGGCAGCGCGCTGATCGTCGAAAAAGGCCTGGGAGATATCGCCCGGTTCGTCAAGGGCGATGCCTTTGACCGCGCCGACCTGGCCGCGCTGGAGCCCAAGCCGAGCCTGGCAGTGGTGTCGGGCCTGTACGAACTGTTCGCCGACAACGGCATGGTCGGCGATTCCCTCGCCGGGTTGGCCGAGGCCTGCGAGCCGGGGGGTTATCTGGTCTACACCGGACAACCCTGGCACCCCCAGCTGGAACTGATCGCCCGCGCCCTGACCAGCCACCGCCAAGGCCAGGCCTGGGTCATGCGCCGGCGCAGCCAGGCGGAAATGGACCAGTTGGTGGAAGCGGCCGGGTTTCGCAAGATCAGCCAACGGGTCGATGAATGGGGGATCTTCAGCGTATCCCTGGCGCAACGCGTGCAATGATGATCACCCCTGCTCGCGAAGCCGGCCTGCTGAAACGGGCCGTGCTGTGGCTGATCCTGCTGGCGCCGTTGTTCTTCGCCAGCTACGGCTTTGCCACCTGGTACACCGCCCGACGCAGCGACGTCGGCAGCTACGTGTTCGGCTGGGAAAGCCACATGCCGTTCTGGGCCTGGACCATCGTGCCCTATTGGTCCATCGACCTGCTTTACGGTTTGTCGCTGCTGCTGCCCAGGAACAAGCGCGAGCTCGATCGACACGCCTTGCGCCTGCTGACGGCCCAGTTCATCGCCGTCTCCTGCTTCCTGCTCTGGCCGCTGACCTTCACCTTTCCCCGACCACCGCTGGACGGCGTGTTCGGCTGGCTGTTCGCGGTGCTGGCGGGCTTCGACAAACCCTTCAACCAGGCGCCTTCGCTGCATATCGCGTTGCTGGTGATTCTGTGGGTCATGTACCGCCGGCATTTCGCCGGCGCCGGGCGCTGGCTGGTGCACGGCTGGTTCGCGCTGATCGGTGTGTCGGTGCTGACCACCTATCAACACCACTTTATCGACGTCCCCACGGGCGCCCTGGCCGGCTGGTTGTGCGTATGGCTGTGGCCGGATGACCGTGCCAACCCGTTGGCCGTGGCGCGCCTGGCACGCGATGACAAACGCCTTGCCCTGGCCGCTCGCTATGGACTGGGGGCCGCGCTGTTGGCCATCGCGGGTTTCGGCTTCGCCGGTGTCGCGTTGTGGCTGCTCTGGCCGGCGCTGGCGCTGTTGCTGGTGGCGCTCAATTACGCAGTGTTCGGCGCCCAGGGCTTCCAGAAACGCGGCGACGGCAGTTTGAGCCCCGCTGCACGCTGGCTATTTGCGCCTTACCGGGCAGGCGCCTGGATCAATTCGCGACTCTGGACAAAGTCTCATCCTCAGCCCGACCAGGTCATGGATAACCTGTGGCTGGGGCGACTGCCAAGCCGACGCGAACTTCAGGCCAGCCCGTTCGCGGCCATCGTCGACCTGTGTGCCGAACTGCCGCTGGCCCCTCAGGGCCGGGCCTATTGCGGCATCCCCGTGCTGGACCTGATCGCACCGTCAGCGGAGCAATGCCGACAAGCCGCCCTGAGCATCGAGGAACTGCGCCCGCACGGACCGCTGCTGGTCTGCTGCGCCCTGGGCTATTCGCGCAGTGCCACGGCGATCGCCGCCTGGTTGCTGCACAGTGGTCGCGCGACAGCGATCGATGAGGCCATGGCGCTGATTCGCGCCGCCCGTCCCGGGGTGGTCTTGCATCCGCAGCATCGCCAGGCGCTGGAAGCCATGATCCAGCTCATGCCCGGAGAGACGTCCGCTCGCCTGAGGAGCGCCGATGCCCGCTGACCTGCAACTGCATGTGGTCGCCAGCCTGCTGCGGCGCGGCCGTTCGCTGGACCAGTTATCCATGGGGCTGAGCGTACTGGGCGTTCTGCTGGGCCTGGCGCCCCTGCTCTTCAGCATGATCAGCCTGTGGTGCCTGGTGATCAGCGCATGGTTGGTGCTATCGGGCCTGCTGCAAAAATACTGGGCCTTTCGAGTCGCTTTCGACGCCGATCTGTTCCAGTTGATGGCACAGGACCCCGGCAACCTCAGCGACCGTACCGAGGCGCTGGACCAGGCCCTGCAAGACCTTGGCCTGCAACCGCGGCAATCCGCCACCCGCCCCTGGGCCGAGCGCAGCCGTGGCGCGCTGGGCCTGCTCAAACGTCAGGCGTTGCTGGTGATCGTACAAATTTCCCTGCCACTGCTCGTCATCCTGGCCAGCCCCTGGCTGCCCTTCGCCGGATAAGGAATCGTCATGCTCGAACCCGTGGTTGCCACCCTCATCACCTCCGGCGCCCGCCTGATCACCGGTGCCCGCAGCCTGTGGATCGGCTGCGGGCCCGATCCGGTGCAACGCATCTACTTCGCCAACCACAGCAGCCACGGCGATTTCGTGCTGCTCTGGGCCTCGTTGCCACCGGCCCTGCGCACACTCACACGGCCGGTCGCCGGCGCCGACTACTGGAATAAAAGCGCCCTGCGCCGCTACATCATCAGGCGGGTCTTCAACGGCGTGCTGATCGACCGCGAACGCAAGGAGCCCGGAGACAATCCGCTGCAACCGATGCTCGATGCGCTGGAACAAGGCCACTCGCTGATCATTTTTCCCGAAGGCACACGCAACCAGGAGGACGGCCTGCTGCCGTTCAAGAGCGGGATCTTCCACCTGGCCCGGGCCTATCCACAGGCGCAGCTGATTCCGGTGTGGATCGCCAACCTCAACCGGGTAATGCCCAAGGGCCGTGTATTGCCCCTGCCCCTGCTGTGCACCACCAGTTTCGGCACACCGCTGCGACTCGAAGAAGACGAAAGCAAAGAATACTTCCTGCAACGCAGCCGCGATGCGCTGCTGGCCCTGGCACCGGAGCAACACTGAAATGGATAGGCAGACCCTGATGTTGTTCGCCGGGATCGGCATGATCCTGGTCCTGGCTTCGCTGATCGGCTTCGTTCTCAAATGGCGCACCCGGGGTACCCCGAACGCGGTCATCGACAACCTCAATGCGCGGATCAATGCCTGGTGGGTGATGGTGCTGGTGATCGGTGTCGCCTTCTGGCTCGGTACCGGGGCGGTGATCCTGCTGTTCTATGCGGTGTCCTTCTACGCCCTGCGCGAGTTCCTGACCCTGACGCCGACCCGACGCAGCGACTACCCGGCGCTGGTGGCGGCGTTCTACCTGGCGCTGCCGCTGCAGTACCTGCTGATCTATAGCGACTGGTACGGACTGTTCTCGATCTTCATTCCGGTCTACGTGTTCCTGCTGCTGCCGATCCTCGCTTCGCTCGGCGGTGACAGCACGCACTTCCTGGAACGCGCCTCGAAGGTCCAGTGGGGGCTGACGATTGCGGTGTACTGCGTGTCGTTCGTGCCGGCGCTGCTGACCCTGGACATTGCCGGCTACGAGGGCCGCAACCTGCTGCTGATCGCTTACCTGGTGATCGTGGTGCAGTTGTCCGACGTGCTCCAGTACGTCTGCGGCAAGCTGTTCGGCAAACGCAAGATCGCGCCCAACCTGTCGCCGTCGAAAACCGTCGAAGGCTTTGTCGGCGGTATTGCCTTGGCCTCACTGATCGGTGGTGCTTTGTTCTGGATTACCCCGTTCAAACCCTGGCAAGCGGTGCTGATCGCGCTGTTGATCAACCTGCTGGGGTTTGCCGGTGGCATCGTCATGTCGGCGATCAAGCGCGACCGCGGGGTCAAGGACTGGGGCCATATGATCGAAGGTCACGGCGGCATGCTCGACCGGCTGGACTCGGTGTGCTTCGCCGCGCCGATCTTTTTCCATCTGGTGCGGTACTGGTGGACGTGAGGGGTGTCATCTTTTCGGAAGTGCCGGAATAACGCCCTCAAAACCCAGCTTTACCAGGCCAGATTCGTCGACACAAACGTAGACCACGCACTTGGCATTTGCGATGCCTCTGGCGAACTGCACACCCAACAAAATGTTTACAAAGTATTTCTAGCATATTAGACTTTCCCTTAGTGAGAAGAGGATCTTCTCACTAAGGGAGCTGTGCCAGTGAAAGGAATGACATCTCATATGCTAATTGCCGCTATTCAAACGCCCTAGAACTCCGGCAATACCCCCCCTACTTAATTTTTCATATCCCGCATCCATAGCGGCACTTTGCTGCGCGCCATGCCTGGGCTATGGAAAAATGAGTCAGGCTCAATAGCATACGGAAATATCTCACACCGCCAAAACGCATCAACCAACAAAATATGGAGCTGTAATGATCAATGAAAAGTTTCAAGTAACCGAAGATCAGGTGACGAAGTTTCGCAAACAGGGCTTCCTTTTTCTAAAAAATTTTTACAACAGAGACATAACCGGTTATTTGACATCAACCATTGGCGAGCGTATCTCTACGCCTACTGACAAATACCAGAGCGGCTTTAGCCGTTTGGCATTTGATATGTATGATGGCGACCCGATGATTGCCAGCCTTATTCAAGATGACCACTTCAAACAGGTCATGAACAGGTTGACGGGTAAAACCATGTTTTTTGCCCAGGCTCTTTCCTTCGAGCTTGAAAAAAAGAAAAACAAGGGTTTCCCCTGGCATATCGGTACGCAAAGTTTCGGCTATCATCAGGCGCAAGACTATGGCTGCACCATCTGGGCACCCTTGGTCAATATCGATCCCAAAGGGCAACGAGGCGGTATGGCGTATGTCCCTAAAGACGCCGTATCAGGTGCGTTCATGTATGAACACGTCGACCCTGCAATCTTCCGACTCCTGTCGGAACGTATTGAGCGGGGCGAGGAGACCACCATTGATGAATTCGTGCACCTTCGTGATGGTCCTTTGAATGACCCGGCGATCAAAAAGATACTGGACCACTTTGCCGTCGAGGACGAATTCGAGGTGGGCGACGCGCTCATTTTCGACAAGAACGTGATTCACCGAAGCATCATGCTGGAGGATGGCCCCGTAGACTCGCGCGCAGCGTTTGTCATGCGCTTCTTCTGCGAGACCAGTACCTATGACTATCGTCGCGCTCATGACCTTGAAATTCCCCGCGAGCATTTCAAATACTCTGGTCCGACGCGCTTTCACTTGGAAGTGGCAAAGGAACAAGGCGAACGGCTTGTTGACAGCCCGTACTTTGAAGGCCAAGCGTACCGCTCGCTGAAAATTTCGAAAGCAAGCTGACTAATAAGAAGGGCTTACGCCCTTCTTTTTTTACGTGGAGATAGACAGTGGAAGAATATATTTTTTACGTGACGATATCATGCCTGACGATCGCCAGCCCGGGTCCTGGGGTGTTACTGACATTGACAAACTCGCTCACCTATGGACTGAAGAACGCTTTGCCCGGAATCCTTGGGGTGGCCCTCGGCATGGGGGGGATCTCTATCATTGCGGCAAGCAGTGTCGGGGCGATTATTTCCAGCTCTGCCTGGATGATGAGCGCCGTCAAACTAATGGGGGCGGCTTATCTGATCTACCTGGGTTTAAAGTTGCTGCGGTCCAAGCCAAAATTCCAAAGCAATCTCAATGAAATAACGCACTCTGAATACACCCCCAGTGTAACAGCCCGGTTCAGGCAGGGGTTTTTAATTTCGATGCTCAACCCCAAACCAATCGTTTTTTTCATGGCTCTTTTTCCGCAATTCATAAAGGCAGACCAACCCTTCGCTCCTCAATTCACATTGTTGGCATCCACATTTTGCATACTGGTGCTCTTGATTCACTTCACCTATGCCTATATCGCCACCTCAGCACGACAAAAAGTTTCTCTTGGCAGAGGTTTTTTGATCGTCAATAGAATTGGCGGGGTTGTATTTATCTGTTTCTCAGCCGCACTGATTTTCTCCATAAACTTTAGCTTGATGCTCAAAAGCGTATAAAACCCTCGTACCCAAAATGGGTATCCCCTTTTCCAGTAGGCTGTTCTGGATTACCCCGTTCAAGCCCTGGCAAGCAGGGCTGATCGCGTTGCTGATCAACCTGCTGGGGTTTGCCGATGGCATCGTCATGTCGGCGATCAAGCGCGACGCGGGGTCAAGGACTGGGGCCATAAGATCGAAGGCCACGGTGGCATGCTCGAGCGGTTGGACTCGGTGTGCTTTGCCGCACCAATTTTCTTTCATCTGGTGCGCTATTGGTGGACGTGAGGGGGGGGGGTTGTGTAGAGCGCTAGGCGGGGAGTCAGGCTCCCCGCTTCGTAGGGCGCATAGCACGTCCCCTTTTCGCTCTATACCGACTCCCCACGCAGCATCCCCTGCGTCAAATCATCAATCACCGCCTTACCCATTTCCCCCAGATAATGCGATGCCCAGGCGTAGCGCTCGCCATCCGCCTCCAGTGCGGCATCCAAGGAAAGTGCTTTGGCGCAATACAGCAGGAGGGAGGCGTGTTCCATAGCCTCCAGAATGGGGACACCGGGATTAACGCGAAAAAGCTCACGGCCTTGGGAGCCGCACGTGGAAAAAGTGATAACACCCAGGGTCTTGCTTGAAGGTAGGTTACTCATTGAGCACCTCCAGCGATGGCTTGGATGCTGAGGTTTGAAAACTGAAAACATGACTCCGTAAAAACGACCATATGCATGACTCCTAATGTAGGGAGTTGCCACATTCGTTCTCAGGCGAAGGGTGGCAGCTGTGCGCAGGCTGAGAAACCGGGACAATAGGAACCCGGCAGACCGCGAGGCCTCCCGCGCACAGCCGCCATGACACAGACGTGCGGACACAAAAATAGCGCCAGCAGTCTAATGGATGGTGGCGCCTGTGCGCCTATTGTTTCACGGATTCTCAGGCCCGGTCGCTGAATGGGCAGCGACAACTCAAGGATAGCGGAGCACCCGAAGCACTCAAGCCAGCATTTGAAGCGAAACATTTCAAAGACCAACCGAGCTGGGCCTGGGGCCCCCTCATAACACACTGACCCCGGTGGAACTTCGATGCCAAGCCATTGCGGCATCTCCATGCGGCCTTCCGCCATTTATAGGTCGTCGGCTGTTTCGCCTGAAGGGCGAGTCAGGTGATGGCCAGCCAACCAAAAAGGGACTGGGCGCAAACCATGAAATCCGAGTGGCGTCCGGCCGTCACCGCCTGAGTGGGTTGTAACCGGGTCGTCTGCCAAGTGAGCCCGCTGGGACTGGACGTGCTTTGCACGAGCCACAGTTCTGTGACACGTTCTGGACAGCGCCCTTTCTGTAACCCCTTTGGCTCGGAGGTTACAACTACAGCTGCCAGAATGTCAGACAAACCCCATATTCATCGAGAAGATCATCAGCAATTTCAAACTGAAACACCTTCTCTGGAAAGCAGTCTGATAACGCGCGCTTCCAATATCTAGTGATCTGCTCGGCAAACAAATGACAAAGACGATAATCTTCTTCCGACAGGCCAACCTTAAATACGGGTCGGTTCGGCGCATCTTCCCACTTTGAAAAGAACTGATTTATTGAAAAAACATTTCTGTATCGTTCAACGTCTCTACGCGATGCACTTTGTTCCAACACACCAGCTTCAGTCTCAACCAGTCCCTTCAAATAATTTTTTTGAGGTTCGTATTGCTGAGCGTTAGGCTGCCAGAAAACGTGGCCATCAAATTCAATAAAATCAGGAGAAAGCAAACCTAGAACAGAAATTGCTTGCTCCAATGAAACCAAGTGCCCTACATATGAAAAAAACTCTCCGGAACCAATATCCGAAACAAACAGATTCAACGACTCTTTAGAAATACTACCCTGATAAATTTTCATCAATTCAACCCTAAACTATCAAGAACCGACTGAGGAACATTTCCCTCAAAGGCTTTTGTGTCATTTCCCTTCTTGGGGAAATA
Organism: Pseudomonas batumici; assembly: GCF_000820515.1. Taxonomy (GTDB): domain Bacteria; phylum Pseudomonadota; class Gammaproteobacteria; order Pseudomonadales; family Pseudomonadaceae; genus Aquipseudomonas; species Aquipseudomonas batumici. Next base: position 71,978 of record NZ_JXDG01000048.1, read on the forward strand.
TGTCCCATTCGGTGCCTGGTTCCATTCGACCACCTTAATCCGTACAAAAATGGGACAGATTTATTTTCAGACACAGCCGGTAGGCCCGCCCCTCCCAAATCGCTGAATGGCACCCTCAACCTTACTAACAAAATAAGCGTTAGCTGTCAGCGGCCCTAAAAATAAATCTGAGAATCATCTGGCCGGCCTCCCCACCTCACGGAGGTGGCGCAAAATTCAAGGTGCG
>NZ_JXDG01000049.1 GCF_000820515.1 Pseudomonas batumici
TCGCCGTGGTTCATGCTGCGAATCGCCCCGGCGAAAATCTCCGTGGTGTAGGCGCAGGTGTTCAGGGCAAAGGCGAGGATGGTGCAGTTCATCGCATCGCGGAAGAACACATCGAGCACCGGTTGCGCGCGGACCGCGGCCAGGCTGTAGATCCCGGTGTAACAGATCAGCAACTGGATATAGAGCGGCGTACCGCGAAACAGGTAGGTGTAAAACTGCACCGGCCAGCGCAAATAACACTTGGATGAAACCCGGGCAATGGACAGCGGCACCGACACCAGAAAACCGATGAAGATCGAGGCGCTGAGCAACCACAGGGTCATGGCCAGGCCGGTGATGTGGTAGCCATCGCTATACAGGAAAGGCTTCCAGTAATTGTGCAGGAGTTCAATCATCGTACAGCCTCCCGAGAACCGGTTGCGTAATGCCGTTCGAGCCAGCGCAGGACATAGTTTGATGCGCTGGTGATCAGCAGATAGATACCCGCGGCCAGCACCAGAAAATAGAACAACTGGTAGGTACTTTTACCGGCGTCCTGAGCGGCCTTTACCAAGTCCGCCAGGCCGATAATCGACACCAGCGCAGTGGCCTTGAGGATCACCATCCAGTTATTACCAATGCCCGGCAGAGCAAAACGCATCATCTGAGGGAAGACCACGAAACGAAAACGCTGGACGCGACTCAAGCCATAGGCAGTGGCCGCCTCCAGCTGTCCACGTGGCACAGCGAGCATCGCCCCACGAAAGGTCTCGGTGAAATAGGCTCCGTAGATAAAGCCCAAGGTGATGATCCCGGCAGCGAACGGATCGATCTCGATGTATTCCCAGTCCAGTGCCACGGTGATGACGGTCAACCCGGTTTGCAGGCTGTAGAAGATCAGCAGCATCAGCACCAGGTCTGGCACCCCGCGAATCATCGTGGTGTAGAGCTGGGCCGGGAGCCGCAGCAGTTTGACACTGGAGAACTTGGCACTGGCGCCGATCAGGCCGAGCAGGACACTCAACAGCAGCGACAGTATCGATAACTTGACGGTCATCCAGGTGCCCTCCAGCAACAGAGGACCGAAGCCCTTCAAGCTATACATGGAGAGCCCGAGTGTCTGTAACAGTATTTCGAACATGATTCAGGGACCTATAGCGATAAAAAAGCGCCCACCCTTCAGGCAGGCGCCAGGGCGTCATTTGCCGCTGTAGAGATTCAGATCGCCGAAGTATTTTTTCTGGATCGAATCGTAGGTGCCGTCATCGTGTAACGCCTGGATACCTTTATCCAAAAAGGCCCTGAGGTCCTTGTTGCCCTTGGTGATACCAATAGCTGTTTTGGCTGGCAGCAAATCGCTGTCGACTGGCTGGCTGACTTCGTAATCAGCGCCTTGTGGCAAGTTCAAAAAACCCAGTTTGGCCTGCAGCATGTCCTGGATCGCTGCGTCGAGACGACCGGAAGTCAGGTCGTAATACACCTGATCCTGGTTCTGATAGGCCTGGGTTTTCACGCCGGCCTTGTCCAGAACGGCTTTGGCATAGGCTTCCTGGATACTTCCTTGCAAGTAACCTACGCTCTTGCCCTTGAGCGAAGTGACCTCCTCGCTCAGGCCAGAACCTTTCTTGAATACGTAAGAGGTTGGCCCGGAGAACAACTCAGTCGAGAAATCGATGACCTTTTCGCGTGCAGGGGTCACCGTCATAGAGGAGAGCACACCGTCGAACTTGTTGGCCTTCAGGCCTGGAATCGTGCCGTCGAAATCGCTCTCGACCCATGTGCACTTGACCTTCAGTTCAGCGCAGATTGCGTTGCCCAGGTCGATATCAAACCCAGTAAGGCTACCGTCGGCGGCTTTGGACTCGAATGGTGCGTAAGAAGCATCAACGCCAAATCGCAGTTCTTTGTATTCCTTGGCTACCGCGATATTCACGCACAGCGGGAACAGTACGAACACAGAAACTTTTCGAAGCGAAATCATATGAGCATCCCTAGATATTGTAGTTTGATTTAAGGGCAGTTAACGATTTAACAGCTTTGACCGCAGTATTTTTTTGGCATTTTTTTAGCCCGTGACACGACGGCCACATTTTTATTAGCCATATACCCATTCAAGGACGGTCGCCAGGCACTGCTTTAGTTTTCAGCGCCGACGATTTAGGACTATTTTCACGTAGTCACAACAAGCGCCTCACGTTCATGCTTGGGTACTGAAATACTACTCCAATGCAGGGCTGCCCCAAATATGGCAAACCGATCAATGTTGCGAGCAAAACGCTCTCCACAGAGAGCATTTTGCTTGACTGGAAATTATTTTTTAATGCCATTTATTAGTAGATCAAGATCTCCTACTGATATCATCCGATAGTGTCATGCGCTGATCATCAGCAAGCCTCAGATCAATAATCAGGAAGGGTAACGAGATCGCGCGCCCCAGGGGCAGGAGTAAGGAACCGAGAAACCAATGTTTCACCAGCAACGGATATTGCTTAAGCGCCGCAAGCTTTTAAATCATTCAAAGTTTTTTGAACAACCTTATGCCATACATGCATAAGGCTGCCCTCACTCATACCTTTGACAAGTTACTCTCGCGACAAATTTTTATCTAGCTGATTCATTCAATCAACCACGAAGAACCTTAAACTGAAGCCAGCTTCATCATCACAAGCCCGCTGATAATTAAAATGGCAGCGACAACACGCATCAGGCTCGCGGGCTCGCCTAACAGCATGATACCGACGGCAAACGCACCGACTGCACCAATGCCCGTCCAGATCGTATAGGCCGTGCCAAGCGGCAGGCTTTTCATCGAAAACGACAGAAGAGCAAAGCTGGCTATTACCATCACCAAAGTAACAATTGTGGGTCCTAGCTTCGTCATGCCTTCAGATTGTTTCATCGAAAAAGCCCAAACAACCTCAAGTAATCCCGCAAAAATCAAGCACACCCAAGCCATGTAGGGGCCTCCAATGAAAAAGTCCAGCGCAACCCGGACCCTCAGCAAGAGCATTCAAATCAGTTGAATGTCTCATCCAGGGCGATGGAAATATCTTTGATCAAGTCCTCTGGATCCTCGAGCCCAACCGAAAACCGAAGGTGACCGTAGGTACGGAACTCTTCAGGATACTTGTCAAAGCCGCCTCGACCTTCTGCCCCCACATGCACGATCAAGGATTCATCGTGCCCCAGGGATACAGCGGACGTGATGATCCGCAGATTCGAAACAAACCGATTCTGAGTGTCTGGATCGCCTTTGACAGCAAAAGCCATCATCGCTCCATAGCCGCGGCCCGCGAATTGCCGGCGGGCTAACTCATACTGTGGGTGAGACGGCAGACCGGGGTAGTAGACGTAGGCAATACGTTCATCGGACGCAAGAAATGCAGCCAGTTTTTCGGCTGAGCTCAAATGCTGCTTCAATCGCAGAGGCAACGTGACAGAGCCACGCATGATCATCCAGGCGTTGAATGGAGAGATGATCGCACCGAGATCAACAAGAGCCTCGTGCTTGATTTTAGTGATCAGTTCGGTAGAACCGATAACCACCCCACCCATGGAGTCCCCATGACCGTTGATATATTTGGTCAACGAGTGGACGACCAGGTCTGCGCCATGCTTGATGGCCTGGAAAAATGGAGGGGGGGTAAAGGTTGCATCAATGGAAGCCAGTGCCCCATGCGCATGAGCGATTTCAACGATCGCGGCAACATCAGCCACTTTTGTCGTCGGGTTGGCAATGGTCTCGGTATGGATCAGTTTGGTGTTAGGCCGGATAGCTTGCCGGACCGCCTCCAAGTCACCCATATCGACAAATGAGGCCTCAATGCCATAACGCTCTGGAAGAAGCTCAGCAAAGAGACGCCAGACAGCCTCATAGGTGACATCGCTGACAAGAATATGACCACCGCTTTTCAAAAAGGTGAAAAATATCGAATGGAGTGCCGCTACCCCAGTAGCAAACGCAACCGCCGCTTCACCGCCTTCAAGCGCTGCAAGCTTTTTCTCCAGACACACCTGGTTATGGCCCTGATTTCGCGTGTATACAAGGCCGTCTGGGCTGGACCAGTCCATCGTTGATGGATCGTCTGGAAGCAGATAAGAGTTGGCCATCACCAACGGAGTGCGAACCGCCCCCGTTGTGGCGTCAATGATATTACCGCCATGAACAGCCAGGGTAGCCACCGATAGCGTTGCTAGATTTTTTTTGTCGGGACGCATAGCTAAATCCTCTTCAGTTACTGTGTTTTTATGTTATTGACTCTGAAGTTGCCCATGGAAATAGACCAGACCCTTCCAGACAGAAGGGCCTTATCGAGGATCAGAACTCATCCTCTGGACAACTCTCTATCCCTGTTAACTATCAAGTAGCACCGTTCAAACAAATAACCTTTGGCTGCGTCATATCCTCATACGCAAAACGTACGCCTTCGCGGCCCATGCTTCCGTATTTGAAGCCGCCAAACGGCATCGCATCAAAACGATAGTCGGATGAGTCATTAATCATCACGCCGCCTGCTTCAAGTTGCTTGGCAGCTTTCATGGCAACCTTTAAATTGCTGGTAAAAATACCAGCATGCAAACTGTATTCCGGGCCATTGGCCAGTATCAGCGCTTCATCAAGCGAATCCACAGACTGAAGAATAACGACCGGACTGAATACCTCTTCGTACCACACCTTACAGTTCTGGCTTACATTCTCCAGGACTGTGGGTGAATACAACGAGCCTTGGCGTACGTTGCCAATCAACAAGTTTGCCCCTTTATCAATAGCCTCATTGACCACCTCTTCGCTGCGTTTTGCTGACACTTCAGTGATCATTGGGCCAACATCCGTTCGTTCGTCAGCCGGGTCCCCTACGACTAAAGCACTTGTCTTCTCAACAAAAAGCCTTTTGAAGGCTTCATAGATCGTTGCTTCAATCAGAATTCGTTGAGTACCGATGCAGTTCTGGCCAGCCGCCCAGAATGCCCCTGACACACAAGATTCAACCGTTTCGTTCAGGTCGCAGTCAGCCATCACGATGACGGGGGCATTGCCACCGAGATCCATGACCAATTTCTTGAGGCCGGCGTTGCGGGAAATCTGCTCACCGGTCACAAAACCGCCCGTGAAGGAAACCATGCGCACTGCACGATGGGCGACAAGCGCCTTGCCCAAGGCCGACCCACCAGTGGCGATGGAAACAACCTCGGTAGGCAGGCCCGCGGCATTGAGGCAACCGACCAGCTTGATAGCTGATAAGGGCGCGAGCTCGGAGGGCTTGAGAACAACAGCATTGCCGCCAGCGATGGCAGGCCCCAACTTGTGGGCTACCAGGTTGAGAGGGTCGTTGTACGGCGTAATCGCAACAATCACCCCCAGTGGCTCACGGGTGAACCAACCTTGGCGGGACTCGGATCCGACATAAGCGTCGAATGGGATGACTTCGCCGGCATTGCGTTTGGCTTCTTCGGCAGACAGTTTCAACGTGTTGACGCAGCGCAAAACCTCTTTCCTGGCTTGCTTAAGCGTCTTTCCAGACTCTGCAACGATCAGACTGGCGAACGCATCTTTATCACTCTCAACCAGGGCCGCCGTTTTTTCCAGGATCCGAGCACGTTCATGCCTCGGTAATCCCCTGGCCATTTGCGCGCCTAGCTTCGCGGTCTCAATGATCATAGTGGCCGATGAAGCCGGGACATCGGTCACCTCTCCGACCGTCGAACCGTCATAAGGGCTCAGGACTGTTATGGCTTTATAATCAGCAGCAAGCGAAAGACTCAAGCTATTCATGATCATTTACCTGTCTTGATTTTTTTCTTATGAATGCTGACGATATCGGAGAGCAACGCAAAAGCCGTTTCATATCGACCGGCGCCCGCCCCCGAAACCGTTACAGGGCCAAGAATATTGGTACTGAACGTGATTGCATTAGTGGCGCCACTTACACCTGCCAGCGCATCGTCCTGGGGTAATAGTTGAGGACTCACCGAGGCAGAAATGGAGCCATCCTGCAGCTTTTTAGCACTGCCAATCAGTTTCCAGCGAGCCTTCGATTTCGTGGCCTCGGCGATATCGTCGGCCGTGATTTGCGAAATGCCTTTGCACGAAACATCACTCGGGGTCAGCTTGGCCCCGAGGAACTCGTTGGCCAGAATCACGACTTTGAGACGAACATCATGCCCTTCCACGTCTGCCGTTGGGTCAGCTTCTGCGTAACCCAGTTCCTGGGCTTTGGCGACGGCATCCGCGAAATCGAGCCCCGTTTCCATGCTGGACAGTACGAAATTCGATGTACCGTTCAAAATCCCTTTGAACTCGGTAATTTCCGCGCCCGCGAGTAGCTCCTGGGCCAGGCGGATGACTGGGGTACCGCTCATCACTGAGCCTTCGAATTCGAAATGTGCCCCAGTTCTTTCGGCCAGCTTTTTCAGACTTTCGGCGTGCAGCGCCACCGGTCCCTTGTTGGTTGTGACGACACTGATGCCTTTTTCCAGGGCCCAGCGACAGAAGGTGGTGGCAGGCTCACCGTCCACAGGATTGGTGAAGGTCGCTTCAGCGACAAGATCAGCGTCCGAGAAGCGGATCACGGTCTCATTGGCAGGTTCAGCACTCCCTGTTGGCAGAGTGCGAAAGGCGCCTTGGGTCGCCGGTACGGCAGCCAGTTCTTTGGCATTCAACCCGTTCTTGTTGATAATGGAACCCAGGTAAAGATCACTGACCCCCACAATTTTGAGCGTGAAGCCCAACTCATAAGCCCAACGCTCGTTCTTATCCGCAATGAGTTGAGCTAAAGCACGGTTTACGCCACCAAAGCCAAGCAGAGCAATTTTATATTCAGTCACGACAAGGGCCTCATTGTTATGTTCTCGGTACCGAAATATTAAGCTGCTGCTGTGCTCATCCGAATATGGCAAACAGATCATTATTACGAGCAAAATGCTCGCGCGGGAGGCGTTTTGCTTTTCTAACGCGTTATTTGGTACACGACAACACAAAAGATGTGACCGTATTAAGTACTCCTGGCAACGCCGAGATATCATTCCAGACCCGATGAATACGATCCGAGCTGCTGGCTTCGACGGTCAATACGATATCAAGGTCGCCACTCATGACATTACACGAGATAATTTCAGGCATTGCCACAATTGAACGCACCACATCCGCACCACGCATCCGGTCTTTTCGATACACAAAGATCAGGGCATTAATGGGCCCTACCTCGGAGCTCGGCGCACCTTTTACAATGGTATAGCCTTTTATGTACCCATCCCGCTCCAACCGCTCTATCCTGAGCCTAACGGCATTTCGAGATAAATTAACCTTCACGGCAATGTCGTTATGAGCAAGCCGCGCATTACGCGTCAACTCTTCCAGAATTTTTTCATCGACCTTATCTAAAACGCGCTTCATCTCTGACTCCAGGTCTATCGCGAGCGAGACATCGTGTCTTTGGATATATCCTTGATGACTTCCATAAGGATGCCGACATCATTGGGAATTGAAATACATAGGTCGTTAGATAAGGGTTGAGCACTTGCACCCTTGATCGGACAGGGCACATCCGCTTCTGCAAGAACTGAGGCGGCTGTTGCCGGATGTGTAGTTGCCAGGCATATCATAGGGATCAGCAAACTACGCCTGCTGACACGGGCCGCTCGCAATCCAATCGCCGTGTTAGGGCTAATCAAGTAGCCATTTTGGACAAATACTTCATGAATACTACGAAACGTTTCTGCATCCTCGACCGCCAGCGAATCAAATAGCTTGCGTGCCTCCAGCCACTCATCCCTCTCCAATTGAATCTGACCGTCACCCTCCAGCAGCTCCATATTCCGCGCCACTTTGTCACCGCAGCGATTGAGGATGCTCCATTGCAGCCGCTCAAAATTTGAGGCCAACGACACGTTCATGCTGGGCGTCTTGGTACTGCAGATCTCTGTCCGACTATAAAAATTGGACTGTAAAAATTTATGCAACCCTGCGTTGGCGTTCGTGGCGACAATTAATTGCCTAATGGGCAGCCCCATCTCTCTCGCCATATAACCTGAATAAAGAGCACCAAAATTTCCTGTGGGCACGCTGAAGGCAATTTCTCTTTTGGGTGCGCCCAACTGAAGAGCCGAATAGAAATAGAAGGCAAGATGCGCAAGCACCCGAACCCAATTTATGGAGTTAAAAGATATCAGTTGCTGGCCGGTTTCATTTCTTCCTCGCAGGATCTTTTCGCAGAGCCGATGACAATCCGAATAATCACCCTCGACAGAAATATTAACGATATTCCCTTCTGCCGTGCTCAATAAACGACGTCGATGCTCCTCCGTGGTTCCTTTGGAAGGATGCAGAACAATCACTGTTACGCCATCCATGCCATTGAAGGCTTTTATAGCCGCGGCCCCTGTATCTCCGCCGGTGCAACCGATGACCAGCGCGCGCTTACCGGACTTTGTCAACGTGTACTCAACCAGGCGCGACATCAATTGGAGACCGAAGTCTTGATAAACGCCCGCCGGGCCATGGAACAGCTCTAAAACCCACTCGTTGCTGGCCGTTTGGTAAAGTGGAGCAACCGCTTTACTTTTGAACCGTTCAAATGTTTCCTCAAGCATTCGAGACAGCTCATCTTGAGGTATGTAATTGCCCATGAAAGGCTCGATTACATGACGTGCCAGCTCATTAAATGGCAGCCACTCAAGCTTCAGAAGGTCCTCTTTTTTGAAGCGAGGCACCTTATGTGGCACAAAAAGCCCTCCATCCGGGGCATAAGCACCCATCAGGACCTCACTGAATTCGAACTCTTTACCAGGCGTCCGTGTGCTGACGTACTTCATGATTTGAGACACCCTCTCGCCATCTCTGAGCACTGCCATCTGTACCCGAGACGGTGCCCTACTGAAATTCACTGCTACTGCGGTCCCTTCCCGGGCAATGCCGGGACTTTCTGGAGGACTGAACGAGGTTGTTCTCATCAGCAAGCGCAATATTGATCGGTGTCTCGCACACCGTCCGTGCCAGGCTAGATGGGTTTGCACATCGGCCTTGAAAGCTCCTACCGCCGCCCATTCAAGCTATCATCCATTGACTAAAAAAGTCAATATAGTGACTATTCCACCTGTCCAGTCGCGCCTCCAGCCATCTGTGCCTAAGCTCCCTCCCCACGACGATCAAAGGAGGGACCTACCTGCTCTATCGTCAGGCGTGCGCAGGACAGAAAAAATTTTGGGTAAACCAGGAGTCTGTTATGAGTGCCTCGAATATTCTTCACCAGCTTTACAAGTACAAGTCATGGTCCGAGAAGGAGCTTTTCAAGTATTTGAAAGCTCCCGCAGCAGAGAATGTTCCAACGGAAATGGAGAAGGCACTTTATTGGCTGGCTCATATCAACATTGTTGACCAGCTATTCATTGCCCGGCTGCAAGGAGAACCCGAGGAATTTGACTCGGTAGTGACCGAAAAAAGACAAGATCTGCATCGACTTGAAGAGAATTTTGCGAGGGCGAATCAGTGGTTTGTCGAGTACACCCGTACAATCACTGGCCCGCAGTTGGCCGAGCGCGTGGTGTTTACTTTCACCGATGGGAAGCCTGGAGACATGAGCAAAGAGGAAATTCTTGCCCATGTACTTTCACATGGGCTACAGCATCGAGGCAGCGTCGCGACAATCTTGCCTCATGAGGTGCTTAAGGATCATAAAGACCATTTCACTACGTTTTTGAAACGCTAAGGCTCTGCCGTGATGGGGTGCGCCATGTTCCACTTGGCGCACCTCGGCCAATCCTGCGCATTCGCCACAGCCGACTTAACTCAGCTCCAGCTCGTCTATCACTGAAGCAATTCGCTGACGCCCTTCTCCACTGACCACCTTGAGCGGCAAAGGCAGGCTCGGGGAGGTGCAAAACCCACGAATCTCCGCGGCAGTTGCCACAACACGCAAGCCCCCCCCCAATTGCCTGAAGAGCGCCCACAGAGGCTTTAGACGATCTGATAGACGTGTCGCCTCCTGGGCATTGCCTGACAGCGCCGCCTGGGTAATCGCCAGTGCGCTCTTGGGGAACAAGCCACCCATGACCGAGTACCAGGCTTCGCAGCCCGCATTCAAACCCGTTGCGGCAAGTGCATCACCACTGACTCCGATAGTCACGTGCTCCGGAATCAGCGCTCGAAGACGATCGACTCGTGATTTTGCCTGATCTGGCGCTTCAGGAACGCCAGGGATCTTGATGGAGCGTACGTTCGGCAAATGGGCGATACGCCCGTGGAGTTCGTCAGTGAATTCGAAATGTGCGGTACCAGGATTATCGTAGACGCACAGCGGGATGGAGATATTGGCCGTGACCGTTTCGTACAACGAGAAAACCTCTTCTGCCGATAGCTTCTGATAGGAAACCGGTGGCAGCAACAATGCCTTGACTCCGACCTTTTGCGCATCCTCTGCCAGTAACAGGACATCCCGCGTGCGCAGGGCCCCGATACTGACCATGACGGGGATATTCCCGGCAACCTCTACAGCCAGTTGCGCGACCCGGGAGCGCTCAGCACGAGAAAGATACGCGTAACTGCCGGTGGATCCGAGCGCACCAATGGAATCCACTTTCGCAGCCACCAATTGTTCCACAAGACGAGTAAATGCACCTTCGTCTACACCCAGCTCACTCATGGGCGTCAAAGGAAATGCGCTAAGGCCGGTAAACATGGGTTATGCCTCCAATGTGTGACTCTGCAATTAAATCGTCACATCCGAACCAATGAGTGCGCTCTCGATCTGGGCACCCGGCATCATCAGTTGCAAGCCTTCAATCAGCTTGTCGCCGGCTTCCGTCAACGCCTCAAGTGGCATGGCCGGCAGACTTTCCAGAATGAACCACATGTGCTTTGCATCGGCACTCAGCCGTGTTCTGACGCCTTGGCGCCAATTCCAACGGCGGCACGTCACCCCTTTGTCGTCTCGCCAGACAACCTCACCCGAGTCAGGATACTCGTGGGCTGGGGCACCTTCTTTCATGGTGTCAAACAGTTCGGTTCCGTCAGCGACGGCGAGGCGCGGCGACCCCACATAAGCTTCGATATTCTCACCGCCGACAGGGACCGCATACTCAATGCTGATTGCATTGTAGAGATCCACCACCGGGTCGATGCTCGGCAGGCTACCGTCACGCAGAACCCGTTTGCGCAGCGCTTCAGCCGAGCAAGGAGTACGCTGCGGTTTGGCACCAAATTTTCGAAAGAGATCCGCCCACGCAGCCAAGTGAGCGTCCGCCCAACTGGCACCTCCTGCCGCGACTGACTGACAGGCTCGATCCAAAGCTTCCCTGGCGATGTCCGGATTGGCGATCGGTGCAGCTTCGACCACAATGCTCAACGCTCTGAACTCAGGGGCCAGATTGGCAACATCTTGGTCGATTGACGGCAGTACGGACAGCATCAGAGAATCCCCTTTAACCCTAAATTTCATCACATGCTAGCGACCAATGACCAAAAAAGTCAATATATCGACCTACCCGGGCGCTGATGCTCAGGCTGTCAGTGAAGCGGTAGCCCGCAAGCTCAAATATGAGCGAAAAAAGCAGAAAATCACCCTGGACGAGCTTTCCCGTCGCGCGGGTGTCAGCAAGGGTATGGTCGTTGAAATAGAGAAATGCACCGCCAACCCCAGCATCGGCATCCTGTGCAAAATCGCCGCGGCGCTAGGTCTTTCGGTGGCGGATGTCGTGAATGTGGCGGACAGCCCTTCCGCCCACCTGATCGACAGCCAGGATATCCCTACCCTCTGGACCGGGAGCCTGGGCGGTTCGGCACGACTGCTTGCCGGGACAACCGGCCCGAATATGATTGAGCTATGGCGCTGGGAAATGTTTCCAGGGGAGTCATTTGCCTCGTCAGGACACCCGCAGGGCACTTTTGAATTGTTCCATGTAGAGAAAGGAACCCTTCAATTCAAAGTGGGCGAGACAGAACTGACCATTAACGCAGGCTGCTCCGCAGTGGCAAGAACAGATCTGCCACACGCCTACTCCAACGGCGGGAAGTCCAAGCTGACGTTCACGATGTCCGTTACCGAAATACATCAGTCAGCACCAGAGATCTAACATTTGCACAATTGAAATTCGAAACGTCATCGCTTAGATGAATGGGCTTACCTGCCGCGCCAGGCGGCAGGCATGGCAGTCGCCTAGCGGTTTCTCCAAGCATCCGAAGCTGGAGCACGGCCCTTTTCGTAGGGACGAAACAGGGTCATGTAGACGATACCGACGAGAATAACAATGGCACCGACAAGAACGATGCCGTAGTTCACGTACCAGGGAGCGTCCGGCGTGCGCGGCCAGGACATGTTGACGATGGCGAACAAGCCGTAGCAGAGCGCAGCGATGTTCACTATCCATCCCCAACGTCCCATGTTGAACTGCCCCTTGGGCCTCCAGCCACGCAGACGAGCATACAGAGCCCCACCGACGATCATCTGGAAGGCCAGGTAGATACCGATGGCAGCAAAGCTCACCACCAGGGCAATGGCATTCTGAAGATAGAAGCCGACACATACGATGATTGCCGGCAGCACGCCACAGACCACCAGGGCCGCGGTTGGAACATGCGTCGTCGGCGAGAGTTTTTTCAGTACATTGCTGCCCATAAGCATTTCGTCTCGCGCATAGGCATAGAGCAAGCGACTGGCAGAGGCCTGCAAGCTCAGCACGCAGGAAACGAACGAGACCGTAATCACCGCCATGACGACCCTGGAGCCAACTGGGCCGAACGCTGCGCCGAAGATGGTGGACATGGGGTCCTTATCCTTCCCGGAAATAACCGCGACCATGTCAGGCACGGCAAGGATAAGTGCCAGGGCTGCAAAGATCGAGGCAGCGCCGCCGATCCAAATGGTCATCCGCATGGCCTTGGGTACCTGCCGGCTGGGATTCGGAGTTTCCTCGGCAACATCGCCACAGGCTTCAAAGCCGTAGTAGAGGAACATCCCCGCCAGCGAGGCGGTGAGGAAGGCTGGCCAGTAAGCCCCGTCGATGGAGATGTCAAAGGTGTCGAACAAGACACTCAGGGGCTGGTGGCGCTCGAAGATCAACAGGTAGCCACCGATCAACAAAGCCCCAACCAGTTCACAAAGAAAACCAAACATCGCCACCCGAGCCAACAGCTTGGTGCCACTGAGATTCAAGACCGTTGCGATGGCTGTCAGCACCATAGCAACCCAGGTATTAGTCACCGGCGAAGACTCGAAACCCAGCAGGCTGGCAATGTAGGGACCAGCACCCAAGGCGACGGCAGCAATCGTAACGCATAGCGAGATGGCATAGATCCACCCCACCATCCAAGCCCATTTCTTGCCAACCAAGCGACGGGCCCATGGATAGACGCCACCGGAAATCGGGTACTGGGATACCACCTCGCAAAAGATCAGACACACCAGCATCTGGCCGAATCCCACCAACAGGTAGGACCAGAACATCGGCGGCCCACCAGCGGCCAAGCACAGGCCGAACAAGGTGTAGACCCCGACCACCGGGGACAGGTAGGTGAACCCAAGGGCAAAGTTCTGCCACAGGCTCATACTGCGTTCGAAATTCGAGGTGTACCCAAGAGCACGAAGTTGCTCCGCATCCTGGTCCACAGCCACCGTGGCACTTATTGAGCTGTTCATTCAGACATCCTTCAAAAAGGAATTTATTCTAGTGAGCGTTGATCGGACGGTGCATCCCGCCCGTGGCGCGGTTAACGAGGGCGGCCTCAGAGTTGTATCCAGGTAGCCTTGATCTCGGTGTACTTATCGAACGCATGCAAAGATTTGTCGCGACCATTGCCGGACTGCTTATAACCACCGAATGGCGCCATCATGTCGCCGCCATCGTAGAGGTTGACCCAAACACTCCCGGCACGAAGTGCGCGGGCCATCTTGTGGGCTCGAGACAGGTCAGCCGTCCAGACGGCTGCCGCCAACCCGTAAGGAGTGTCATTGGCGATGCGTACCGCGTCCTCGGCTTCGTCGAATTCGATCACTGACAATACGGGACCGAAGATCTCTTCCCGAGCGATACTCATCGAGTTGCTGACGTTGTCGAACAGGGTTGGCTCGACATAGCTGCCGCCGGTTTCCACGCCTGTCGCGTGCCCCCCCAGCAGTAACTGCGCACCTTGTCTCTGCCCCTCCTGGATGTACTGCAACACGCCTTGCAGATGACGGTCGTCCACCAATGCTCCGACGTTGGTATCAGGGTCGAGCGGATGGCCTGGCTTCCACCCCTTCATGGCCTCGACAACCATCGGTACAAAACGCTCCTTGATGGACGCCTGCACCAGCAAACGTGAACCGGCGGTGCACACCTCGCCCTGGTTGAAGGCGATGGCAGTCGCGGCCGCTTCGGCCGCCACCTGCAGATCGGGAGCATCGGCAAACACGATGTTGGGACTCTTGCCGCCGGCCTCGAGCCAGACCCGCTTCATATTCGACTCCCCCGCATAAACCAGCAATTGCTTGGCCACTTGGGTAGAACCGGTAAATGCCAAGGCATCAACGTCAGCGTGCAAGGCCAAGGCCTTGCCCACGGTGTTGCCATAGCCCGGCAGAACATTGAGGACACCCGCTGGCAGACCGGCGTCCAAAGCGAGCTGGGCGATACGGATAGCCGTCAGTGGAGAGCGCTCCGAGGGTTTGAGGATCACCGAGTTACCGGTTGCCAGCGCCGGCCCCAACTTCCAGGACGCCATCATCAGTGGGAAATTCCACGGCACGATGGTAGCGACCACCCCTACCGGCTCTCGGGTAACCAGCCCGAGCTGATCCTCCGGCGTCGCCGCCACTTCATCGTAGACCTTGTCGATCGCCTCACCGCACCAGCGAATACTGTCAATGGTCCCCGGGAGATCGACAGACAGCGCATCGGAAATCGGCTTGCCCATGTCCAAGGTTTCCAGCAGCGCCAGTTCTTCGGCATGGGCCTGCAACAACTCGGAAAAATGCACCATCACGGCTTTGCGTCTTGCAGGCGCTTGGCGTGACCAAACACCGGACTCGAACGCCGAGCGGGCGCTGGCTACCGCAAAATCGGCATCCGCGGGACCGCAACTCGCGACCAGGCCAAGCAGACGCCCGTCGATAGGACTTATGCACTCGAAGGTGGCACCTGAACGGGCCGGCACATATTCGCCATTGATAAAGGCTCGCCCTTCGATGTTCAGCGTCTTGGCTCTCGCCTCCCACTCTGATCGGGTCAACTGACTCATGGTTAAAAGTGCTCCTAGGTTCGGATGGGGCGATCTTGAATCGCTAATACATATGGAACCATATCTTTTAAGCTGTGAGAACCCCCCGGGAAAGCGACGAAAAAGCAGGTTTTTTGACTTTTTATGCAAAAAAACTCTAGAATTTCTAAGCGATATGCACAAAAACCAGTATGAAATATGGAATAGAATTTTAAAAAATGCATACGACCGTACGCGTTTGACGCTACATCGGACTCTTGCCACAGACGTAAACGGCGCCGCCCATGAATGAATCAGCCATGAGCCCTACTTCGAGCCTCATACACCTTAACCAGGAAGGGAAAACGGAGTCTGTTACCCGTCGTCTGATAGAAATGATCGACCTGGGCCTGTTCGCGGAAGGTGAGCAGCTACCCAATGAAAGTGCCTTGGCCACCCAACTCGGCGTTGCCACGGTCACTCTGCGAGATTCACTCGCGGTCTTGCGCACACGCGGGGTGATCGAAACCCGGCGCGGACGTAACGGCGGGAGCTTCATCTGCGCTGCGCCGCAAACCTCGGATCAGTCCCTGTTCAATCAACTGCGTGAAATCAGCACGCTTGAACTGCGCGACCTCGCCGATGAACACGCGGCCATTTCAGGCGCGGCCGCCCGATTGGCGGCTCAACGCGCCGGACCTGAGCAACATGCAAAGCTGGGCAGCTTTATCGACGCCCTGGCCAAGGCTCAAGAGCGACGAGAACGCCGGCGCGCCGACGCCAGGTTCCATATCGAAATAGCCGTGGCAGCGCAGTCTGTGCGCCTGACTCACAGCGAAGCACGCTTGCAGGCAGAGCTCGGGGAATTGTTATGGCTGCCATTTGCCGGCCAACCGGATCCACTAGCCATCGAAAGGGAACACAGGGCTATCCTGGAAGCCATCGTGGCGAACGATGCCAATCTGGCCGGCGCACTGGCAGAAGCCCATGTCACACGAGGCGTTCGCCGCCTGAGCACCCTACGACTACAACAAATGGCAGAAGGCGACTCATGAATGGAACGAAACTTGCCAAGCTACCCGCTCGTTATGCAGCGAGGCGTCGCGTACTCCGTCGGCTGCAGACACCGCATTGTCCTCTCTGAGTCATGAGGTAGAGCCATGGCTAACGAAATGCCAGCAAACGAGTTGTCCCAATGCGCCACGTTGATCAACGCTTCCATCCGTAACGTATTCAAGGGGCTCAACGACGTGAGCGCCCAAGTGTTGAGCATTTGGGAACATTCGCGTTGTAAAACGAAGCGCCCCGGCCAAGGCGACCTCAAGTCATTGCGGCCGATAATCCGGCAAATCCTGAACTCGGAGAGCGTCAAGTTTCATGGTGCAGGCGTTGTCTTCGCACCTGGTGAGCTGGAAGATCGCGAGATGCATCTGGAGTGGTGGTGCCGAACCCAGAAGGAAGAGATCCAGCCTCTGATGCTGAACCTCAACAGTCACAGCGATCGTTTTTACGATTACCTGCACATGCCCTGGTACACCCGTCCCCAGCAAACTCGGCGGCCCTCCATAGACGGTCCTTTCGTGGACTTGTACGGCACGGAGCAGTACATCGTTGCCTTTTCGGTCCCTATTTTTTTTGAGGATCGCTTTATTGGCGTAGCCGCGGCCGATATTTCTCTGCACTCCTTGGAGCCCTTGCTTGTGCGCAGTCTTATGCGAGTCAGCAACGAGGCACTGCTACTCAATGCCGAAGGTAGAGTGCTGGCGGCTAACACACCGAGTTGGCTGGCCGGTGACTTGATCCGAGGCGCCCTGAACCTGGACAAAGAGCAGGGTCGCGTCCTGAGTCTTATCGACACGTCGTCATATTGGAGCGTCGTGGAGCGGCCTGTTCCGAGGTTTTGATCGACTCCCTTGTGGTCGGCCATCAAGGTTCCGCGCCTAAGCTGAAGTACGTGCCCGCTCAATCAATGCGGCACGATCAAGGCGTTGTTCAATACATCCTTGCTTGATCAGCAAAGCCCTGTCGCAGAGGTGTGCAACGGTGTTGATATCGTGGCTGACCAGAATCATGCTCATGCCGGTATCGCGGCGCAGCGCCTGGAGAAGATTGAGTATTTCCGCCTGGACGGTCATATCCAGCGCCGAGGTTGGCTCGTCGAGCAACAGCAGCTTGGGCTGCAATTGCAATGCGCGGACAATGGCGACACGTTGGCGCTGACCGCCGGACAATTGATGCGGGTAACGCTCCAGAACCTCGCCAGGCAGCCCTACTTGCGCCAATGACGCCGCCAGGCTGGCCTCATCGAAAGGCAGCCCGTTGATCTGCCGCGGCTCGCGCAAGCTACGCCGGATCCGGTGCAGGGGATGCAACGAGGCGTAAGGGTCCTGGAACACCATCTGGACATCTCGCCGCAAGCTGCCAGTGAAAACTCGTTGAGCGTTAAGGGACCTGCCGAGCAACCGTATCCCGCCCTGCCAATCGCGGTGCAGTCCGGCGAGCACCCGCAACAGGGTCGACTTGCCGGAACCGGAGCCGCCGATCAAACCAAAGCATTCGCCGGGCTCGATCTGCAACGCTTCTATCTGTAGTGCGGTGAAATGACCCAAACCGCGCTTGAAACTCACGGTCAACGTGCTGATGTCCACCAGGCTCATGACCACTCCTCAAGCAAGCGTCGGTTCAGGGTCGGCAACGAGTGCCCATAACTCAGTGCCGAGGGCCGGCAATTCCACAAGGTGCGCGTGTAGGGGTGGCTGGCAGCCGCCAGTTCCGCAGCCCGGCATTGATCGACAATCTGCCCGTGGTGCATCACCAGCACCCGATCGCAATATTTCGCGACCAGGGGCAGGTCATGGCTGATCAGTAGCAGCCCCATGCCCCGCTGCTCCACCAACCCCATGATCAGCTCAAGCATCTGGTGCCGCAGGTCGCTGTCCAGCGCCGAGGTGGGTTCGTCAGCGATCAACAGGCGAGGATCGTTGATCAGCATCGCCGCCAGCATGACCCGCTGGCCCATGCCACCGGACAGTTCATGGGGGTAGCTGTCATAGAGGGCCGTCGGATTCGGCAAGCCTACTGCGTCGAGCATGTCCAATACCTTCTCACGGCGCTCGCGACGAGTCAGTCGCGTGTGCAACACCAGCACCTCCTCGACCTGGGTACCAACCTTGAGCACCGGATTGAGGGAGTATTTAGGATCTTGCAGCACCAGCGACAGCCGCGTACCGCGCAAGGCCTGCCACTGCCTGGCACTCAACCCCAGCAACTCGCTGCCCCCCAGGCGCAGATGCTCGGCAGTGACCTGACCGGGACGCGGAACAAGACCCAGCAGCGCCCGCGCGGTCAATGACTTGCCCGAGCCGGACTCACCGACCAAGGCAACCTTTTCGGTGCCGACTGTGAAGTCGATCCCCTTGACCACCTCAACCGGCTCACCGTCTCGTCCCGCAAACCGCACCCGCAGGCCGCGTACATCAAGCAGGGAATCATCAAGTGCCATGGCGGGGATCCAGAACATCGCGCAGGCCGTCACCCAGCAGATTGAAGGACAGGCTCGCCAGCAGAATGGCAATACCTGGTGCCGCGGCGACCCACCATTGATCGAAGATGACACGGCTGCCATCAGCGACCATCGAGCCCCATTCGGCCGCTGGCGGCTGCACGCCAAGCCCGAGGAAACCGAGCCCGGCAGCCGCCAGGATGATGCCGCCCAGATTCAACGCCACCCGCACAATCACCGACGGCAGGCACAGCGGCAACACGTGACCGAGTAACAGACGCGCGCCGCGTATACCTTGCAGATGAGCAGCGGCGAGATAGTCGCTGTCACGCAGGACACGGGTCTCGGCCCGCGCCTGGCGGGCATATGCTGGCCAGGCGGTGAGCGAAAGCGCCAGCGCACCATTGAGCAGGCCAGGGCCGAGGATGGCGACAAACGCCAGTGCCAACACCAATTGCGGGAACGCCATGACCACATCGGTCATGCGCATCAGGACACGCTCGGGCCAACCGCCGTAGAAGCTGGCAGTGACACCGACCAACACCCCAATGGGCAAGGTCAGCAGCAACACCAGCAACACCAGCAGCAAGGTCGGACGCGCCCCATAGAGCAGCCGTGTGAACAGATCGCGACCAAAACCGTCGGTGCCCAGCCAATGACTGGCCGACGGTGGCAACAGCCGCTGGGGAATGTCCTGCAGGTTCGGATCGAAAGGGCTCAACCAAGGCGCGAACACCGCCACCAACACCAGCAATACGATCAGGGATACGCCCAGCGTCAATGCCGGCGAGCGATGCCACAATCGTCGCGCAGACACACGGCCGAAAGTCACGGAAAGACTCATAGCAACTCCCGGGTACGCGGGTCGATCATGCCGGCGAGCACATCGGTGACACCATTGACCACCACGAAGCAAAGGCCGATCAGCAACGTGCTGCCGAGAATCGCCGGCACATCGCCCGCGAACAAAGCCGTGGTCAGATAGCGGCCGATGCCCGGCCAGGCAAAAACGGTTTCGGTGAGGATCGAGCCTTCCAGCAAACTGGCATAGGCCAGGGCGACCACCACCACCAGGGTGCCCGCGACATTCGGCAAGACATGCCGCAACAACACGCGACCGCGACCGGCACCTTTGGCCAGCGCGGTGACCACATACTCCTTGCCCATTTCGCCGAGCAAGGCGGAACGGGTGAGTCGGCAGATCCCGGCCATGGAATAAAACGCCAGTACCAGCACCGGCAAGACCAGGTGTGCAAAGGCATTGGCCAAAGCCCCTCCCTCACCGGAGCGCCAGGTGTCCCACAGCATCCAGCCGCTGGGCAACTCGATGCTGTACAGCAACGCATCGTCCAGGCGACCAGGGCCGCTCGCCCACTGCAATTTCGCGTAGAACAGCAACAACATCAGCAGGCCGAGCCAGAACACCGGTACCGAATAGCCGATCAGCGAGAACAACCGCACACAGGCATCGCCCCAGCCACCTGGTCGCCAGGCCGCGAACAGGCCCAAAGACAGGCCCAGACCGGCCCCCAGCAAAATCGCCAGGGTGGCGAGCTCCAGAGTGGCTGGCAACGCACGCTGCAGATCTGCAAGCACCGGCTGGCTGGAGGTATTGGAAATACCCAGGTCACCCTGCGCCAAGCCATTGACGTAATGGCCGAAACGCAGCGGCCAGGGCTGGTCGAGTCCAAGTCCGGTGCGCACCTGAGCCAGCGACGACTCGCTGGCCCGATCCCCGGCAATGCGTAACGCCGGATCGACCGGCGACAGCGTGGTCAACATAAAGGTGAAAAACAGCAGGCCGATCAGCGTGACCAACAAGGTCAACAATCCCGTGCCTGCGACTTGCACTCGGCGTGAGACTCCCCTCCTCACTTGACCTTGCTCACCAGATCGAAATACGGCAGCGAGACGGCGATGTTTTGCAGCACACCCTGGACCCCATCGCGCACCGCAACCTGGTTCTGCCCTTGCAAAGCCACCACGAACGGCGAGTTCTTTTGCACCGCCTGTTGCAAGTCACCATACAAGGCACTGCGTTTGCGCGGATCACGTTCAGCCGCTGCGGCGCGGGTCTCTTCGCTCAGTTGCGGGATGTCCCACTGGGTGCGCCAGGCCAGGGTTTTCGGTCCATTGGCGACGTTGTAAGTGAAGGTGCTGGCATTGGAGTTAGGGTCCAGGTAGTCGGTGCCCCAATAGGTAAAGATCAGTTGATAGTCACGGCTGCGCATTTTCGCCCACAGTTCGCTTTCCACCAGCGGACGTACCGCAATGTCGATACCGGCCTTGGCGAAACTGGCCTGCAGTGCCTGGGCGATATCGGTGTAAGGCGGTTGGTTGAACACGCTCAGCTCGACCCGCGTTCCTTCGGCAATACCGGCTTTCTTCAGGATGGACCTGGCTTTGTCCACATCCAGCTTGAACGGCGTATCGCTCAGTGAGCCGGCCAGTCCCGTGGGCAGAAATGCCTGGTGCACGCTGTACTGGCCCTTGAGCAGATCCTTGGAAATGCTCTGGTAATCCACCAGCCAGCGGGCGGCCTCCCAGAAGGCCGGATTCTTCAAGGCGGGCACCTGCGTGTTGCCGCTGTTGATGCCCAGGTAATAGATCATCGACGAGGGGAAACGCTGGACCTTCAGGCCCTTTTGCTGCTCCAGCGCACTGAACTGATCGGCGCCCAAATCAAACGCGAGGTCCGCGTCGCCCTGCACCACCAGCAGCCGGCGAGCCGCCGGGTCAGTCACGTTCTTGATCACCACGGTCTTCAGTTTCGGTGCGGTGACGGCATGCGGGTTGGCCTGCAGCACCAAGGCCTCATGCGGGGTATAGCTGCGCAACGCGTAGGCCCCGGTACCGGCCGAGTGATTTTTCAACCAGCCATTGCCCAAGTCGCCGCCCTGGGTATGTTTTTCGACTTCCACGGCATCGACAATGAAACCGACGGGCGTGGCCGACAGGATATTCAAGGCGAAGGCACTGCCCACCGCTGCCGGCCAGGCAATTCGGACGTGATGTTCATCCACCCTGGTCAGGAAACCGTCGATATTGTCCGCCGTCCAGCCCAGCTCACCGAGGATGAACGCCGGTGTTTTGTTCAGCTTGACGACGCGCTGCAACGAGTAGATCACGTCCTCGGGACGTACCGGGTCCCCCGAGGTAAAACTGGCCCCGGCGCGCAGCTCGAAAGTCAGGCTTTTGTCGTCACTACCGGCCTGCCACCCCGTAGCCAATGCCGGAACCAGCCTGGACGGCTCATGGCGGTCAGGTTCAATCAAACGCTGATAGACATTGACCAAGGTGTTGGTCGCGGTAATTTCGAAACTCTCGGCGGGATCGAGACTGACGATATCGTCAATCGAACGCGCCACCACCAGCGTATCCGGTGCAGTCACTGCCCATACCGAACCGCTGACTGCCATAGCCATTGCCAAAGTCGTAAGACGCCGCATCGTGAAACCCTCAAGAGAAAATCACCGTTCCTGGGGGTTGACGATATATTCCATTTAGAAATTAAAAAAATAATCTTTAGTCATTACCTTAGAGCTTTTTGCCAGCGGATGGCCCTGGGCCTGGAGCTTGACGCTATTGCGTTACGGCTTCTGCGCAATAGTTCGCAAGCCTGATCGAGCGTAATCGCTCAAGGCTGTCTGGAAACAGGATCAGTGCGAACAGGCTGATACACATGGCCGCCAGCAGATACCAGGCCGGCGCCATCGGATTACCGGTCGCCCCGATCATCCAGCTCACGATAAAGGGGCAAAAGCCGCCAAAAATCAGGGTTCCCAGACTGGAGATCAGCGAAATGGAAGTCGCCCGATGATGGCGAGGAAAGGCTTCCTACATCATCACGATGGTTGCAGCGTTGCTACACAGCAACAACAGCGAATACCCGCCGATCAGCAGCAATGAGAGCGGTTCGCCCAGCCCTGTCGTCGTCGCCTATCTCAACGTCAAACACAAAAAACGCACAAACAAAAACGCCACTCGATTGAGTGGCGTTTTTGTGTATTTGGAGCGGGAAACGACATGCCGAGCCCCACTGCAATCCATTGATTCTGAACGCCTTTATCGTGCGACAACCTCGCTGATAGACAAGACTATGAACGGCGGGATTGGGGCTGGCAAGTCCCCTTCAGCTCAGGGTGGTGGCCTGTCAGTAGCCAGCCTTTCGCTGATGCCGGAACGCCAATACATACACGACTTCTTCCGCGGGAACAAAACGGTAAAGCGCGACATAGCCCGCGTCACCAAAGGCAATGACCAACTCTCGCAACTCAGGTAATTCAGCAAAGGGTCGACCAATCTGGGGATCGGTTTCCAGGCGAGTCAACTGCTGTTCAATGGTTTGAGCCGCCCTGCGCGCCACCTGCGGGTCTTTCTCCGACAGGAAGCGTCGGCAACGCTCCAGCCCTTCACCAGCACCTGCGGTGACAATCAGTCGTGGCACTTGGGAAGCTCCGACTCTTCCTCAGTCCCCCAGGTTTTCAGCCAGTCACGGGTCTCGGCCCCGGTCAGATGCTGACCCGTTTCCTGGTAGGCCTTCCATGAAGCGAGTGCCTCTTGCTTGAAGCTTTCCCGGGCCTCTTCACGTTCCACATACTGAGAGAGGGCTTCACGCATGATCCAGTGAGCCGAACGTTGCCGGGCACCCGCCAACTGCTGGATACGGTGTTTCAAGTCCTCATCGATTTTGATCGACGTTGCCATGCTGGCCTCTCCGATATTCATAGGTATTACCTTTGAATAAGGTAGCAAGCACACTGTGGCCTGTCTATTCAGAGGCATGCCTTGGAATGGGGTTCCAGGCTGTAACCTGACGGGCGGTGGCGAGCAATGCCTCAGCGAAAGCCTGGGCCAACTGCATATCGCTCATCATGAACTGCGGATGTGTATACCCGGTATTCACGCAGCGCCTGCTCCAGTTGCGCACCACGGACGTCCCCAGTCAAAGCCATGTAAACCAGAGCGTCGTCCCAGGCAGCCTTGAAGAGATGCTTTCTCAGATAGCTCACAACATCTCAGGGCCAGATCAAATATGTCTGGGCTTCGTGGGGCCAAACAGACGCCTTTGCCGGACGCTTAGAGGTAGGCTCTAAATCCCCGGATTTGGGAAAACAATTCCAAACGGATCTAATCGTTTCGCTAGGTGCAGGCTCCCGAGCCAAGTATTCGGCAATAGATCATGCCTACCATTCCATCACTGTTGCTTAACTTAATTAGATGATCGCTCCCACTCAAAGCCCGGGAGCGATCTCGCTTCGTCAGACTTTGAAATGGCTGACCATCATCTGCAATTGGTTGCCCAGCCGCGCCAATTCGACACTCGATGCAGCGGTTTCGTCGCTGGCAGCAGCGGTTTGCTCGCAAGCGTCGCGCACATTGATGATGCTGCGGCTGATCTCTTCAGCCACGGCACTTTGCTGCTCGGCGGCCGCGGCGATCTGCTGGTTCATCGACTGGATGTTGGACACCGTCCGGGTGATGTTTCCCAGTGACACACCAGCCTTGCGCGTCAGCGCCACGCTGCTGTCGGTCAGGGCGCGGCTGTTGTTCATCACCGTGGCCACTTGTTGGGTGCCGTTCTGCAGACCGGCCACCAGGCCTTCGATTTCCTCGGTGGACTTCTGCGTACGCTGGGCCAGGCCGCGGACTTCGTCGGCCACCACCGCAAAACCACGACCCGCTTCACCGGCCCGGGCGGCTTCGATGGCCGCGTTGAGGGCCAGCAGGTTGGTCTGCTCAGCCACGGCCTTGATTACGTCCATGACAGTGCCGATCTTGTCGCTTTCCTGCTGCAGCACAGTCATGGCTTCGGTCGAACGCACCACTTCGGTGGCCAGGCGTTCGATCTGGGCAATGGCCTCGCCGACCACCTTGTCGCCTTCGCGGGCCTCACCGTCCGCCGCGGCGGCGGCCTGGGACGCCTGTTCGGCATTGCGCGCGACTTCCTGAACAGTGGCGGTCATTTCGTGCATCGCCGTGGCGACCTGGTCGGTTTCGATTTTCTGGCTGTTGACCCCGGTGCTGGTCTGTTCGGTGACGGCCGACAGTTCCTCGGCGGCGCTGGCTATCTGGGTGACGCCGTCGCGGATACCGCTGATCAGGTCGCGCAGGGTCGTGCCCATGCGCTGGATGCCTTGTTGCAACACCCCCAGTTCGTCACGGCGGGTCACCACCAGGTTCTGGGTGAGGTCACCGCCAGCAATGCGCTCGACCACTGCCAGGGTGTCGCGGATCGGACGGGTGATCTGGCGGCTGATGATGAAAGCAGCCAAAATACCCAGCAGCAGGGTCAACAGGGTACTGCCCAACTGCAGGGTACGAGTATGGGCGACTTCGCTGTCGCGGCTATCGAGTTGAATCTGGTAAAGCGCGTCGCTAAGGGCCCATACCTCGCTCCCTTGGTCGGCCAATTCCTTGCTCATCAGGGTAACGACGTTGATAGCTGTTTTGTAGGCCTGCAAGGCTGTGCGGTAGTTGCCCAGGGCAGTTTCCAGCTGGCGCAGTGCATCCGGTTGGGGCGAGCTGAAATGTTCACCAAGCTGTTTCAGGCCATCGATGGTTTCATTGAGCTGGTTGAAGGCCTTTTTTTCGGTATCTGGGGTGCTCTCGGCGATGTAACCGCGAACTTCGAAACGGCTCAGCAGGAACTGTTCCTTGGTTTGGGTGATGGCCTGGAAGCGTTCGAAACGCTCCACATCGCCTGGGGGCATTTGCAGCACGCTACGGCGGACCGCCTCGATCAGCTTGAAGGCCGCTTCGCCGCTGTCGCCGAAGACTTGGCGTGCACTGCCGCGGGAGCGATACGCGTCGCGCATTTTATTCAGCGATTGCTGGTAGTTGCTGATGATAGCCGCTTGTTCTTTGGCCAGCTTAAGGCTTTTCGGATTTTGCATATGACCAATCAGTTTTTGCTGCTGGATGATGAACGCATCCAGATTGACCTGCATATTCTGTGCAGCGGTTTCATCACCATTGCTCAGCATGTATTGCAGGCGGCTCACGCGTACGTTGGTCAGCAACGCGTTTAACTGGGTGACCTCGCCAGTTCGGTTGCTGCGGAAGATCAGGCTGTCCAGGCTGGTCCAACTGATCAGGGCCAGGACGATAGTAAGGACCAGAACCAGGCCGAATCCCAGGCCCAGTTTGAGGCTGACGCTAATATTGCCGAACAGCTTATTCATTCAATCTCTCTCAGGGCATTTTGTTGTTGGTTTTCAGGTACTACCAAGCTGAGGCTTGATCACTCGAAACGGATGCTCAACCTTGCCACTGACTTGAACTTTCGCATATTAGATTTTGGTCTCAGACGGCCCATCAAACTATTTCCGCGTGTTCTTATAGCTGTTGGGCCAGACTGCAATCGACCAGATCATCTTGGGACCCTGATGTTCAGAACGCTTGTCGACATCGGTGCAACCGACATCACCACACACGTGAATTTCCTCGTCGTGCGGCAACTGATCGACTGAGTCACGTCCGCCACATTCGCCGCCGCGTCCACCAGGTTATGGATCAAGTCGGATTCGGTATCGACGTCAATGTGCGATTTCATTCGAAAAAAAGTATTGGTCGCTCCTTTCTTGGTCTGATGTATTTCGGGGGCACGTTTGCCTCCCTTGTTCTTGGTCGAACTGGGCGTATGAATGATTGTCGCGTCGACAGCAGTGCCTTAGGCTCTGTAAGAAATCCCGAGAAAACTAACCGCCAACTCTTGGGAGCTGAGATTTTCATGCCTTAAACCCGGAACAAGACCCTTCGGACGCTGGTGCCAGCAGATCAGATTGATTTGCTGCCTCAGCGTGGCCCGACGTTATCGAGCTGAAGCGGTGTCGCGAAAGAAGCACTCAACCCGTTCATCCACGAGCTGGCGGTCGGGGTGAAGTAATACGTGTCCGTCACTGTCGGTCTCGGTCACAAAGGAAGTCGGAGATAGAGACGAACGAATTATGCGGCGGTATTGAAGCCGACTGTACAGCTACCGCCTCTGGCGAACGCATTCGCACATCGGGCAACACAACACAACACCGCTTGGGCATAATCAACGGACTGAAAAAGAGTCTGCGCCATGTTGATCGACGAAGAACTGACCCTGAAAAAGCTTGAGGTGTTTCTGGCCTTCATGCGCACCGGCAACCTGGCCCGTGCGGCGGCCGAACTGCAGAGCAGCAATGTCAGCGTGCACCGGGCCATTCACTCGCTGGAAAGCGCATTGCGCTGCCCGCTGTTCAAGCATGAAGGACGCAACCTGACGCCACTGGAAAGCGCCCATGTGCTTGAAGAGCGAGCGCAGAAGCTGATTCAGGATGTGCTCGAGACCGTACGTTTGACCCGCGAAGCCGCCGGCTTCTCGGCCCAGCGTTTCAAGCTCGGCTCGCTGTATTCGCTGACAGTCAAGACCGTGCCGCAGCTAATCATGGGCCTGAAGATTCGCCGCAGCGAACTAAACATCGACCTGATCCTCGGCTCGAACATCGACTTGCTGTACAAGCTCAAGAACATGGAAGTCGACGCGATCCTGGTGTCCCTGGACGGCAGCGTCAACGACCCGGACTGCGAGCAGATTCAGCTGTTTACCGACGATATCTTCCTCGCCACGCCGGCCGACTCACCGTTTGCCCAACGGACCGAAGTCGACCTTGCCGAGGTGCGTAACGAGACCTTCATTACCCTGACCCAGGGCTTCGCAACGCACCAGGACAGCATTCGGTTCTTCAAGCAGGCGGGGTTCGAGCCGAAGGTGGCGATGCAGGTCAACGACATCTTCACCCTGTTGAGCATGGTCAGCTCCGGGGTCGGTTATGCGCTGCTGCCAGGGCGGGTTGCCGCGGTATACGAGAACCGGGTGAAGCTGATTCCGTTGCAGGAACGCTATCGGTTGCAGCAGCACATTGGGGTGGTGTTTCTGAAGGCCAAGGAGCGAGACCCGAATCTGCTGGCGTTGTTGGCGGAGTGTCGGATGTATGCCCATCGGCATGCCTGAAACCGAGGCGCCCCCTTCGCGAGCAAGCCCGCTCCCACAGGAGAACGAATTCCAAGTGGGAGCGGGCTTGCTCGCGAAGACGGCAGCCCATTCAACAAATAATCAAAGCCCTAGCCGACAATCCCGCGAACGATGAAGTACAGCAACGACGGCCCCAGCAGGCAGCCCAACCCGGTATGAAACGTCGCCGTCAGCGCGCCATACGGTACCAACCGCCGATCCGTCGCCGCGAGGCCCGCAGTCACACCGCTGACGGTGCCGGCCAACCCACCGAAGACCATCGCCGAGCGCGGGTTATCAAGCCCCATCCAGCGTGCGGCCATCGGAGTGCAGACCATCACCAGGATGGCCTTGATCAACCCCGTGGCAATCGACAGCGCGACCACATCGGAGCTGGCGCCAATCGCCGCGCCGGTGACCGGACCGACGATGTAGGTCACCGTACCGGCGCCAATGGTGGTTATGCTCACTGCATCGCGATAGCCGAATGCCCAGGCGATGCACGCCCCGACGATAAACGGCAGCACGGTACCCAGCAGCAGCGCGAGCGCCCCGATAAACCCGGCCTTGCGCGCTTCGGTGGCCTGCACTTCGAAGGCCGTGGCGACGATCGCAAAGTCCCGCAGCATGGCGCCGCCCATCAGGCCGATGCCGGAAAACACCGCGATGTCCGCCAGGCCTTTCTGCCCACCGGTGATCGTGCCGCCGACCCAGGCCAGCACCAAGCCGATGACGATGGCAATCGCCGAGCCATGAATCCGTCCGAACGTCAGGCGTTTTGATAGCACTACGGAGATCCACATGATCACGCCGACGAATGCGAACGCTGTGACCAGATCGTTATGTTTCAGACCCGCTTCCATGAGATTCCACATATCAGTGTCTCCCGATCGAGGCGGCATCCGAGGTTATGTCCTCAGGCTCATCCGGCAAGGGCTCGCCTTTGTGGATCCGGCTGATAAAAGCAATGGTGCAACCACAGGTCACTACCGAACCGATGGCGGCCAGCACGGCCACCGGGCCGCCGTGCAAGGCGGCGACGACGTTCTGTTGCGCGGCCATGGCCACCACCACCGGAATGTACATGGCGCCCCAGAAGCCGACGCCCAGCTCGCATTCCTTGGTCATGCCGCCGCGCTTGTGCGTCCACAACTTCACGAGAATAAGCAGGATCATCGCGATACCGACCCCGCCGACGTTGGACTTGACGCCCAATAACACGCCGAGCATGTCACCCACAAACACCCCTGCCAGCGTACAGATCGCCAGCAGTGCCACACCGTAAATAATCATTGTTGTTGTCCTCAAAGTGCATCGTCGAAGTTATTGTTTTTTGTCCTTCGTAGCCTGAGCGGTGTCTAGGGTCGACGGTTTCCCTCCTCACGCAACAACGCTTGCAACGTGTCCAGGCGAACACCGTCAAAGGCCAGGTCATGGGCCAGAAACCCGTTCACCATTGCTCACGCAACAGTTGGCGAACCTTGCTCGATGCCGCACGTTTGGTCGCGCCCAGACGGGAGCTCAAATCAGCCCCGGTGGCTTCAATGTCGCTAATGGCCGGGAGCAAGCGGTCGATGACCCTAGCCAGATCACTCGCGGTCGGCTGCTCGATCTGCTCCACCGTCAGGGTTTCCCAGAGCAGGCCGAGACTGGCGTAACTGTCGATGTCATAGGCCATCGGCGGCACGCTGGCGGCCAGGGCCTCCAGCTCTTCGACGCTGCGCAAGGTCACCCGCGCTGCCGAGGCCTTGCCCATGGCATGGACCATCACCCCGGGATCGCGCAAGGCGATCAGCCGATTGGCCTGGTAACCGTGGGCCAGAAATGCCCCGGACATGGCCTTGCCCACCAGCAGCGCGATCACCGCATGCCCCGCCAGGCGGGCCCGGGCATAACTGTCCGCCGCACCGGCCAGGGCCTGGTGAATCCCCAGGGCTTCCTCGCGACGGCCGTAAGCCTGGCTCGGCACATCGACAATGGCGACCAGGGCGCGCTTGTCCGTCCGTCCGCTGTCGGCCTCGATCACCTCGTCCACGGCCTTGGCCAGGCCCCAGCCTTCCAGCAGCCCGACCTCGCCGTTGCGGGCACGGACAAAACGATTGGCCGGATCGGCCACCACCGCCAGAAAGCGCACCGGCTGGCCAGCGAGTTGGCCATCCGCCACTTTCAATGAAGGCGGCAGGCCGGACACTTCGTCAGCGCCTGAGGCCAGCGCCTGGAACCAGTGCAAACCGCGCAGGGAATAAGCGCTCATGGGCGATCTCCTTGGAAAAGACGGCGTACCGTGGCCGGATCGATTTGAGGTTCGGCATCCAGCTCGGCCAGCCGTCGCAGGTACCAGTCCGCCTGCCGGCTGCGTTGCACATCGGGCAAACCGGCCTCCAGCAACTCGGCAATCTGTTGCCGGATCAACACCACGTCATCGGCCACATAACGATCCACCAGGCCGCTGGCGAAACGCTGCTCGCCACCGGTCAGGCTCCAGATAAACGGCCGGTCACGGGAGTCGTACTCGTCCAGCCCGGCCTCCTGCTCGATCACCTGCGGGCCGTTGAGACCCAGGCGGGCCTCCTGGGTCACCACCAGATAGCTGCACAGCGCCGCCGCGATGGACATGCCGCCAAAACAGCCGACGCTACCCGCCACCACGCCGATCACCGGCTGATAACGGCGCAGATCGACAATCGCCGCGTGGATATCGGCGATGGCCGCCAACCCCAGGTTGGCCTCCTGCAAACGCACGCCGCCGGTTTCCAGCAGCAACACGGCGCGGGTCGGAATGCCGTTGCGGTTGTCTTCAGCAGCCAACTCCAAGGCGCCGGCGATTTTCGCGCCGCCCACTTCACCGAGACTGCCGCCCTGGAACGCGCCTTCGATGGCGGCGATCACCACCGGCAGGCCGTCGATGCTGCCCTTGGCAATCACCACGCCATCGTCGGCCTGGGGCACCACGCCCTGGCGTTCGAGCCAAGGCGACATGACCCGGGCGAACGGGTCGAGCAACTCGCGAAAACTGCCGCGATCGAGCAAGGCCCGTGCCCGCTGCCGAGCACCGAGTTCGACGAAGCTGTGCTTGTGCAACAAACGCTCGCTGTCAGTCATGGCCGATCTCCTCGAAACCTTGCTCCAGGCGCAAGCGGACCACACCGGGGGTGGCACCGAAATCATGGATGGCGATGCTCAGCGCAGGCGGCAACTGGCCGTCGAACAGCCGCTCGAACAAGTGTTGCCAGCGGGCGGAGCTGCCGTTCACCGAGGTCGTCACCTGGATCGACAACGTGCCGGGATGGCCGGGTTCCAGCAACACTTCCAGGTCACCCGAGCCGACGCAGCCCACCAGTGCCCGGCCTTTGGGCGGTTGCCCGGCGGGGAATTCAAAGGACAATTTTTCCATCACAAGGCTTCCTGTTCGAGGCGGTCGATCAGCAGGCAGGCGGCGAGCAGATCCGCCGCGCCCCCCGGTGAAGCGTTCATCGCCAAAAGCTGTTGATCCAATTCATGCAGGCAGCGCCGTCCGGCCAGGCTAGCGCTGCCGCCCGCCTCCAGCACGGCGCGGGCGCCCTGTTGCATGGCCTGCAGACCGGGCACGCCGGCGCGGTAGAGCACGCAGGTGTCGGCCAGCGTGGTCATTATCGCGAGCAAGGCATCCAGCCGGGCGTTCTGTTCGCCGTGACCGGCGAGCCGGCTGCGCTGGAGTTGCGGCAGGCCGAGGCGGGTCACCGCCGGGAAGCCCAGCTGTGCCTCTTCACGGGCACCGCGAGCACCGTAGCGTTGCGCGACCTGGCTGCCGTGGCTGGTGCTGTTGGGCGCGTAACGGTCTTCCAGCAAGGCCAGGCGCGCGGCGCGCAGGGTCAGGGCATTGGCGGTCACGGAGCGAGGGTCCAGCGCGGCGGCCGCCACCAATAGCCCCAAGGCCCAGATAGCCCCGCGATGGGTATTCACGCCGCAGGTGGTCTGCAGCATCACCTGCTCGCCTTCGCGACCAATGCGGCCCAGCGCTTCACGCAACTCCCTGTAGGAGCGAGCTTGCTCGCGATGGGCGTCAACGATAACGCGGGGAACCTGATACCCCGCGGCGCCTGGACCACCATCGCGAGCAAGCTCGCTCCTACAGTGGCCGGTGTTTTCCGTCATGTCGCCGACGTTATCCATGCCTTGCGCCGCTTCGGCCATCTCCTTGAACATCGGCCAAAGCGACAACGCCGAGGCATGCATCAGGCCCAGATGCAGATCGGTGTGCGCACCGTTACCGCGTCGGTCCACCAAGGCCGGCTTGGGCGACAGGTCGGCTTCGTCGATCAGCGCTTCCACCGCGAAGTCCGCCAGGCGCTCGGCCAGGGACAGGGGTTGGGCTTGCAGATTGAAGGCGTGCATTTACCAGCTCCTGAATTTGGCGGGCGGGTTGTAGAGGCCACCCGACCATTCCACCAGGTCGGCCACACTCTTGGCCGCCAGCAGTTCGCGGCTGGCGTCGGTGCGCCGGATACCCAGGTCTTCAGGCAAGGCGATCAAGCCTTCGCGACGCATCCGCAGCGTGTCCCTGGGGTTATGCCGCAAACCGATGGCCGTGACACCCGCCACCGCAGCGATCATGGCCTGGCGTTCTTCCAGGGATCGCGCCTTGTACAGGTAGGCGATGCCTTCTTCAGTCAGCAAATGGGT
>NZ_JXDG01000005.1 GCF_000820515.1 Pseudomonas batumici
CCCTCGTCGCGGCCCCTCCTGGAAGCCCCAACCATTGCCATTTCCAGCGTAACCTCCCCCGGTGCCAGAACCGAAGCTCTGTGGTCTTCCCGCAATGATATACAAGGGCTTGATTTCAAAAGCTTGTCCGGCTACATATCTCTCGTCCGCCATTATTAAGTCTCCGTGTGATAGTCACCCCGTTGGAAGTGTTTACTGTCGTTTATTTCTGGAGAAGTTTTCGTGAGATATGTATTGGGGTTTTGAGTGAAAAGGCTCTCTGTTCTGCAAGACAATGGCTACAAGTATTTTTTCTAGGAAGATCGCTGATTTTTAGGTGTTCGTACTTAAGGAAGCGCTGGATTTATTCGGTTTGCGCCCCTGAAATACATCGCAGATCTTGAATTATCAGACGGCAATACTTGGTTTTTTGAATAAATTAGCGCTTCCTTTAAAGGAATTTGAAGCGGACACGGTCTTGTGGCGAGCGGGCTTGCCCGCGCTGGGGCGCGAAGCGGCCCTAAAACCTGTAATTGCGATGCATCAGGTAGAACGCAGTGCCTGGTTTTGCGACTGCTACGCAGCCGAGCGCGGGCAAGCCCGCTCGCCACAAGGGGGCAACGTCTAGTGCAGCGGCAGGTTATCCAAGGACTGATCCAGCTCGGCTTTCGCCATTTCCACCAGATGCATGGCCGAGAACGCCAGCGCCCGTTTGGAACCGCTGAGACCATCGCCGGACTCGTAGGCGGTGGCCGCCGCGCAGGTCAGCAGCTCGGAGACGTGAACCAGGGATTCTTCCAGGCTTCGAGCGGGTTTGGCGTTGGGCAGACGAATAGTCTCCGGCGATGGAGGCGTTGGGCTGGGCAGATAGTGATCAAGGGCACGCTGGATGGCGGCTTGGTCCTTGAGTCGGTCGACAGAGGGGAAGACGTTGGAATCCTGAACGGGCTTACCGGGGGTAACTTTGCTCATAATTAAGCTCCAGACTAATAAAGATAGCCTGACATTTATCGAGCTTGCAGACTCGGCCGCTGATTTGGTAGCGACAAGTCCCAGGCTAGCGGCGCGATGAGCAACCCGCAAGGCGTTGGGATTTTCTAGGAAATGTCCCGCAAGGGAAAGGGAATCGTCTGCCAATTTCAGATAAAAAGCGGGAGCGCTTCGTGCCGATCGCAAGCTCGTGCTTACAGTGAGGGCAATGGTGGCAGCTGTGCGCAGGTGTGCAAGACCGAGGATATAGGACTCGGCAGACCCGAAGGTCTCCCACGCACAGCCACCATAGCAATCCAGCGTCGAACACCAGTCTACTGAACGACGCGAAAATTGTGGGAGCCGGCTTGCTGGCGATGGCATCCTCAAGAGCGCCACAGAATGCAACCGAACACGTAGACCCGTGGATCGCCAACGATAGCGATGGTGAATGTCACATCGCAATCGCCGGCAAGCCAGCTCCCACAGGGATCGCGTTCAGATCAACTGGCGGATTTCAGCTTACTGAAGCTTCGCCAGATCACCCTTCAACACTGTCACTGGGAAATCGGCTGCGCCTCACCAACCCCAATGGCACGCGCCGTGGGTTGCTCATGATGGGCGCGCAGCTCGGCCAGGATGTCCTGGTCCAGAAAGGTTACCCAGCGGATGTAGTTCCGATGGATCTTGCCGTCCCGGTAATCCATGCCGCTGCTGTCGCGGTAGGTGATGTTGTAGCCATTGGCGCTGTAGTTGATGTCGATCTCGACGTGGAGTTTCTCACGCACGGTGATCTCGGCCTGGACCTGGGCCGGGTTGACGCGCTGCACGCTCCATTCACGCTTGGCCAGGGCAGTGATAATCGCCTGTTTCACCTCCTCCTGGCTGGCTTGTACTTGCGGCGCGAGGGTGCGGGTCGGGGTGACGATGGGTTTGCTGGTACAGCCCGCCGCCATCAACAGGGTCAGGGCGACAAGTGCAGCACGAAGCAGGGAAGACATTCCGTTTTCTCCAGAGGGTTTCAAGAAATCAGCGCCAGCGCCGGAACACCAGCGAGGTGTTCACGCCGCCAAAGGCAAAGTTGTTGTTCATCACATACTCGTGGCTCATCTGCCGGAACTCGCCGCGCAGGTAATCCAGCTCGCCGCAGTGCGGGTCGATCTGGTCGAGGTTCAGGGTATGGACGTAGCTGTCACGGTTCATCATCTCGATGCTGAACCAGGATTCCAGTGCGCCGCAGGCACCCAGGGTGTGGCCGAAGAAGCTCTTCTGCGAACTGATGGGCATGCGGCTGCCGAACAGACTGTTGGTGGCCAGGGTTTCGGCGATATCACCCTGTTCGGTGGCGGTGCCATGACCGTTCACGTAGCCGATGGCGTCCGGCGTCAGGCCGGCATCTTCCAGGGCCAGTTCCATGGCCCGGCGCATGGTGCCCTGCTCCGGCCGGGTGACGTGCTGGCCGTCGGCGTTACTGCCGAAACCGACGATTTCCGCATGGATATGCGCACCACGGGCCAGGGCATGCTCCAGCTCCTCGAGCACCAGCATGCCTGCGCCTTCACCGATCACCAGGCCATCACGGCCGCTGTCGTAGGGCCGCGGGCTGCTCTGCGGCGCATCGTTTTTCAGGCTGGTGGCGTAGAGCGCATCGAACACCATGGCCTCGGTGGGACACAGCTCCTCGGCACCGCCGGCCAGCATCAGCGGCAGGCGCCCGAACTTGATCGCCTCGTAGGCATAGCCGATGCCCTGGCTGCCGCTGGTGCAGGCGCTGGAGGTGGGGATCAGGCGCCCGGTCAGGCCAAAGAAGATGCTGATATTCGCCGCCGTGGTGTGCGGCATCATGCGCACGTAGGAGTTGGCGTTGAGACCTTCGGCCACGGAGTGGATCAGCATCATGCCGAAGGCCCTGATCTCGTCGGTGCTGCCGGTGGACGAGCCGCAGGCCACGCCCATGCGCCCGTCGCGGATAATGGGGTTGCCCAGCAGGCCGGCGTCGGCCAGGGCCATTTCCGCCGCGCCGACGGCGAAGCGCGAGACCCGCCCCATGCTGCGCAGTTGCTTGCGGGTCCAGTGCGACGGCACCGCATGGTCATCGATAGGTCCGGCCAGGCGGGTGTTCAGCTCGCTGAAGCGCTCCCACTCGGGCATGTAGCGGATGCCACTGCGGTTGGCCCGGAAGTTGGCCTCGATGCGGGTCCAGTCGCTGCCCAGGGCGGTGATGCCGGCCATGCCGGTGACGACGACACGCTTCATCAGCACAGGCCTCCGTTGACCGCCAGCACTTGCCGGGTGATGTAGGCCGCCTCCGCAGACATCAGGAAGTTCACCGCGCCGGCGACTTCTTCCGGGGTGCCCATGCGTTGCGCCGGGATCATTTTCAGCAGTTCTTCCACCGGCACGTTTTCATCGAGCATGACGGTGTCGATCAGGCCCGGGGCGACGCAGTTGACGGTGATCTTGCGTTTGCCCAGCTCGATGGCCAGGGCCTTGGCGGCGCCGATCAGGCCGGCCTTCGAGGCGCTGTAGTTGACCTGCCCGCGGTTGCCGATCAGCCCGGATACCGAGGTGATGCAGACGATGCGCCCGGGAGCGCGCCGGCGGATCATCGGCATCATCACCGGGTGCAGGACGTTGTAGAAACCGTCGAGGTTGGTGCGCAGGACCTGGTCCCAGTCGTCTTCGGAGAGGGCCGGAAACGCGCCGTCACGGGTCAGTCCGGCGTTCAGCACCACGCCGTAGTAGGCCCCATGGGCTTCGACGTCGGCCTCAAGGCGGCTGCGACAGGCTTCACGGTCGGACACATCGAATTGCAGCACCCGGGCCTGGCGGCCCAGTGCCTGGACTTCGGCCTGCACGGCCTCGGCATCGGCGCGACCGCTGCGGCAATGCAGCACCAGGTCAAAACCGGCCCGGGCCAGGCGCAGGGCGATTGCACGGCCGATACCGCGGCTGGAGCCGGTGACCAGGATGGATTCAGTCATGAGGACTCCTGTGATTCGGATAGATAAGCGGCGGCCTGGGGCGGACGGAACACGTTCAGGCGCGCGGTGGCATGGATGTCGGGACCGGTCAGGTGGCATTCGAACACGCCCATGCCGTTGTCGTCTTCCAGCGTGCGCAGGGCATGGATGGTCAGTTCGCTGCCGGCGGGAAAGCGTTCCACGTTGCAGTCGAACTTGCGCGTGCCGAGCAGGAAACCCAGCTCCACCGGCCGGCCTTCGTCACGGGCGTGGCAACCGGCATAGGCGGCAACGCTCTGGGCCATCAGTTCGATACCGACCCAGGCCGGCAGGCTGCCGTCCTCGCGGTTGAACAGGCCGTCCGGGCGCACGGTGAGGCGAGTGTGGATCTGTTCTTCATCGAAGGACAGGACCTGGTCGATCAGGATCATGTCCCCGGCATGGGGCAGCAGTTCGGCGAGCGGCCAATCGATCATGGGGCGTCTCCGATAATCAGGCTGACGTTGTTGCCGCCGAAGGCAAAGGAGTTGCTCATCAGGCGGCGCAGTGGTTGGGGGGCGAGGCGGTCGCCCGGCCTGACCCAGTTCAGGGGCGCCAGCGCGGGATCGGCCTGGCCGTCCCAGATGTGCGGCGGCAGGAGGCCGGACGGGTTGTCGGCACTCAGGCTCAACCAGCAGAACGCCGCTTCCAGCGCGCCGGCGGCACCCAGGGTGTGGCCGGTCATGGGCTTGGTCGAGGAGCATGGCAGGCCTGCCGGGAACAGGCTGGACACGGCCAGGCTCTCCATGGCGTCGTTGTGCTGGGTCGCGGTGCCGTGCAGGTTCAGGTAGCCGATGTGCTCCGGTTGCAGGCC
Organism: Pseudomonas batumici; assembly: GCF_000820515.1. Classification (GTDB taxonomy): domain Bacteria; phylum Pseudomonadota; class Gammaproteobacteria; order Pseudomonadales; family Pseudomonadaceae; genus Aquipseudomonas; species Aquipseudomonas batumici. The sequence goes on from NZ_JXDG01000005.1 coordinate 4,765, forward strand.
AGCCTGCTTCAGGGCCTTGTCCATGGCTTGCACGGCGCCCCGGCCCGTCGGGTCGGGGGCGGAAATATGGTGGGCGTCGCTACTGGCGCCGGCACCGAGCAGCGCAATGGCAGGGCCGTCGTCGGCCTGCCGGGTCATCAGGAACAGCACCGCCGCTTCGCCGATATTGATGCCGCTGCGGTTCACCGAAAACGGGTTGCAGCGCTGCGCCGACACCGCTTCCAGTGCGCTGAAGCCCCTGAGCGTCAGCGCGCAAAGGCTGTCGACGCCGCCGCACAGCACCGCGTCGCACAGGCCCTGGTCGAGCAGGCGCCGGGCACTCATCAGGGCCCGGGCACTGGAGGTGCAGGCGGTGGAGATCACGTAGGCCGGGCCGCGCAGTTGCAACCAGTCGGCGAGGAAGTTCGCCGGGTCGCTCAGCTCCTGCTGCTGGTAGTCATAACCCTCGGGGAAGTGCTGGTCGCGCAGGTAGCTGGCGATACCACGACTGGCTTCGTCGATGCCCGAGGTGCTGGTGCCCAGGACGATGCCGATGCGTTCGCGGCCATAGGTGTCGATGGCACGCTGGATCGGCTCGGCGATTTGCCGCGTGGCCTGCATCAGCAGTTGATTGTTGCGGCTGGCATGGGCGCCCAGTTCAGCGGGAATCGCCGGCAGTTTGCCGCGCACGGCGGCGACCGGCAGGCTGCGTTCCAGTACCCAGCCGCTTTCCGGGCGCATGCCCGAGCAGTCGCCGGCAAACAGCTTGCGCGCCACGCTCTGCTTGTCGCGGCCCAGGGCGCAGATCACGCCGAGGGCGTTCAGGTAGGCGGTCATGGGGCGGTCTCGCTCAACGGACTGATCCGGTACTGCAGGCTGTCCGGCAGGCTCAGGGTGAACTCCAGCGCCCGGCGATAGCTGACCTGCCAGCGGTCGCCCAGGGCACGCTGCTGCGGCTGCTGGCGGGCAGTCGGGTAGCTGGCGGGCAACTCGCCCGGCGGCGTCAGGGCAAAGAGTAACGCAGCGAACAGCTCGCGTGCTTGCGGATTGGGCGGCAACAGGCCATCGGCCTGCCAATCACCGTCCAGCAGGCGCTGGCGGGCCAGGGGAATGCCCAGCGGGTCCATCAGCGACCAGCGCAGGCCGTTCGCCTCGCGCTGGATCACCAGCAGCCAGTCCTGGCGCTGCCCGGCCTGTTCGCGCTCGATGTGCAATTGCAGCGGCAGGGCCAGGGTCGGCGCCTGCACGGGCAGCGGTGCCCGGCTGGCGCAGGCGCTCAGCAGCAGGAGGCAAGCCAGCAACAGGGCACGGATCATTCGGCAAGCCCGCCGAGCGGTTTGCGGGCGACCAGGTTGACCAGGGTTTCCTCACGCTGGCCCACCGGCGGCGGGTTCTTCAGGCGCAGGCGTTCCAGCAGCCCGAAGTCCTTGGCCCGGCTCCACCACAGGTACGGGTAGGAGACGTTCCGCGGGGTGAATTCGAAACCCTGGTCGCGGATCATCTCCAGGTACTGTGCCGCGCTTTTCTGCACATGCATCGGGTGGCGGAACAGCCAGCGAATCACCCAGGTGTCGATATAGGCTTCGGTGGACTCGGCGAACAGCAGGTAGCCGCCTGGCTTGAGCACCCGATAGAACTCGGCCAGGGCGCGGTCCTGCTGCACCAGGTGATGGAAGGTCTGGTGGCAGAACAGGATATCGACGCTTTGCGAAGGCACCTCGAGGCTCGCGCAGTCACTGCCGATCAGTTCGACTTCCAGGCCACGGCGCTGTGCTTCTTCGCCGCTGAGTTTCAGGCTGTGGGGATCGGCGTCGAGGCCGATCAGTCGCGCCGGGGCGAAGACCTGTTGCAGATACTGGAAGGACTTGCCCTGGCCGCAACCGACGTCGAGCAGCACCGGGTTGGCCGGCGGGGCTTCGCTGAACAGGCCGCGCAGATCGTTGATCGCCACCCGCAGCACGTGGTGCTGCCAGGTGTGGCTGCGCAGGAACCAGAAACCGAAACGGGTTTCCTCGACGTAGGTGTCGCTCAGGTAGGTATTGCTCATCTCGGGGTGCTCGCGCAGATTTCAGACAGCATCCGCAGACGGCGCCGGGGTTCACTGACAAAGGGGTTACGCTCGTCCCAGGCATAGCCGGCGAGGATCGCACTGATCATCGCGCGGATTGCCGGGGAACTGCCAGGATGGAAGATCACATCCTGGAAGGTCCCGGCGTACCAGCCTTCGACGTAGCAACGGAAGGTATCGACACCGCGCTTGAGCGGTTCGGCGAACTGGCGCTGCCAGTCGACGCTTTCGCCTTGCAGTTGGCGGTGCAACAGGCCGGCGGCCATGCTCGCCGAACGCATGGCGATGGTCACGCCGGAGGAGAATACCGGATCGAGGAACTCCGCGGCGTTGCCCAGCAGGGCGAAGCCCGGTCCGTGCAGGGTCTTCACGTTGGCCGAGTAGCCGCCGATGCTCCGCGCCGGGGTGTCCCACACGGCGTTTTCCATCACGGCCTGCAGGCTCGGGGTCTCGGCGACGAAGCCCTTGAGGCAGGCATCCAGGTCCTCGGTGCGGCCGGCAAAGTGTTCGGCGGCGGCCACCACGCCGATGGAGCAGCGCCCGTTGCTGAACGGGATGGTCCAGAACCAGATATCGCGCTTTTGCGGGTGGGTGGTGATCAGGATCTTTTCCCGATCGAAACCGGGGTGTTCGATCCGGTCTTCGACGTGGGTGAACACCGCCTGGCGCAGCGGGAAATTCGACGGTGCTTCCAGGTCGAGCAGGCGCGGCAGTACCCGGCCGTAGCCGCTGGCATCGAGGACGAAGCGTGCTTCGATCAGATACTCGCTGCCGTCTTCGCGACGGGCCTGGAGCTGCGGTTGCGGGCGCTCGAAATCAACGCTGATGATCTCTTCGCCATAGCGGATTTCCACGCCCTGCAGGGCCGCCTGATCCGCCAGCAGCTTGTCGAAATCGGCACGCTGGACCTGGAAAGTGGTCGGCTTGCCGTTGCTGAAGGTCTTGCCGAAATCGAAGGCGCTGTAGTGTTCGCCCCAGGCGAAGGCCGCCCCGTTCTTCAGCTGGAAACCGGCGGCGTTGACGGCCTCGAGCATGCCGGCCTCTTCGACGAAGTCCAGGCAGTGCGACAGCAGGCTTTCACCGATGGAAAAGCGCGGGAAGTGCTGGCGCTCGACGATCAGCACGTCGTGGCCATTGCGCTTGAGCAAGGCGGCGGCGATGGCGCCGGAAGGGCCGGCACCGATCACCACGACTTCGCGACGTTCCATTTCAATCATTGGCACACGGGCTCCTTGCGGGGTCGACGGTCTTCAAAGGGATGGGCTGGGGATCATCCTGGCCGGCGGTCGTGACCGGGTGATCCTCCCGCGACGGCTGCCCCGGCGTCGTGGTGTTGTCGGCCCGACGTGCGGCCCAGGGAGCGAGCAGGAAGCTGAAGGCCAGCCCCAGGCTGACCGCCAGGCCGAAGTTGCTCACCGCCGGCGTGCTGGAAATCGCCAGCAGGCCGAACGACAGCCAGGTGGTCAGGGCCGCCAGCAAGGTGCCCAGCAGGCTGACGGCGGCGCCGCCGACTTGCTCGCGCATCAGGATCGCATAGTCGACGCTGATGGCGGTCACCAGCAGCAGGCCGAACAGGCTGAACAGCGTTAGCGGCTGGCCGAGCCAGCCGAGGCTGGCCAGGCTGCACAGGGCCGCCAGCAGCGGCAGGGCGACGATCCGCAGGGCACCGCCGAAGCCGAACGGCAGGATCAGCAACAGCACGATCAGCACGCAGGAGGCCAGTTTCAGTTCGGCGGCGCTGACCTGGGTGGCGGCGAAGACCCGGTTCAGTTCGCCCAGCCGATCCACCAGGCGTACGCCCGGCAGCCCCTCGGCTTGCGCCCGCAGCAGGTCGGCGTTGTTCAGCCCGCGCAGGCTGACCATGCCCGCCACGCCGTCGGCCTGCGGCCCCAGCCAGAGCAGGCGCCAGGGTTCGGACAGCGGGCCTTTGAGGGCGCTGTCGATATCCTGGATCGGCAAGGCTTGCAGCTGGGCCAGTTCGCTTTGCAAGGCACTGGCCGGGACGCCGAGGTCGAGCAGGGGTTGCCAGAACCCTGGCAGTTGCTTGAGCGAGTCCTGTAGCTGCTGCTGTTCCCGGGGCAGGCTGACCACCTGGTCCAGCGACTGATAGCCCTGGAGCTTGCCCTGGCTCACCAGTTGATCGAGCCGTTCGCCGAGGGCCGTCTGGCGCTCCAGCAACTGCTGTTGGTCGGCAGCCTGTACCAGGAAGAACTGGCTGGTGGGCTGGTAGCCGGTGATCCGCGCGACCGCCTGGGCCTCGGCCTGCAGTTGCGGCGGTGCGGCGACCCATTGGCGGATATCGTTCTTGCTGGTCAGTTGCCACAGGCCGCCGGCACAGAACAGCGCCAGCAGCGTCAACAGCAGGCGGTTGCCGACCTTGCGCAGCAGGGCTTCACGGACCCTCAGCAAGACTTCGCAGACCCGCAGCGGCCACTGCGCCGGACGCAGGTCGCTGCCCTTGAGCAACGCCGGCAGCAGGCACACGGCGGTCAGGTAGGCACCGAGCAGGCCCGCGGCGGAGAACACGGCGATCTGGGTCAGGGCTGGAAACGGGGTCCAGGCCAGGGCCAGGTAGCCGATGCAACTGGTGGCCAGGCTCAGGCTCAGCCCGGGCAGGGTGATGCGCAGGGCCGGCCAGCTGTGCCAGGGTTTCAGGCTCCAGCTCTTGGACAGGTAATGCAGCGGATAGTCCACGGCCACACCGATCAGGCTGGCCCCCAGTACCAGGGTCATCACGTGCAGATGACCGAACAGCGCCACGCAGGCCACCGTGCCGAACAGCATGCCCACCAGCACCGGAACGAAGGCCAGTAACACCCGCCAACGGCGGAAGGCCAGCAACAGCAGCAAGAGGATGCCGAAGGTGGCGCCGCCGCCGACCCAGGTGATTTCCCGAGTCGCCTGTTGCTGGCCGCTGGCGGCATACAGCAGGCCGCTGGCGGCGAGCAGTTGCGCGTCGTCTTGCCCGGCCTCTTCGCGGCTGTGCTTGAGCAGTTCGGCGACCTGCACCGGCAGCTTCATGTCGAAGGCGTTGCCCCGGGTCCGGGCGCGCAACAGCACCCAGCTTTTACCGTCGGCCTCGGCGATCAATGCGCCGCTGCCGATGTCGAATTGCACCGCGCCGGGTTTCGGTCGGCTGTCCTGGATGCGTCCGGTCAGGCCGAGCCAGTCGTCCTGGCTCGGCACCAGGCTGATCCCGGCGAAGGGATCGAACAGGGCCTGGACCCGCTGCTGGATGAACGCCGCGGGGTGTTCGATCAACTGTTGCCGGTCGGCGCGGGCGAGCATCGCCAGCCGGCTGGCCAGCAGTTGTTCACGCAAGGCCGGCAGGTCGGTCTGCAAGCTCCACTGCACCGTTTCGAACAGTCCGCTGGCCTGCCAGCGCTCACCCAGGCGTTGGGCCAGGGCAATGGCTTTCTGCCGGTCGGCCTGGCCCACCAGCACCAGCATTTCCCGGTTCAACGGTTCCTGCATGCGCTGTTCGGCCTTGAGCTCCAGGGCGTTGGGCGTCGAGCCCGGCACCAGTTCCATGAGGTCCGCCGACAGCGGCGCGCCATGGCGCCATTGCCAACCGGCGAGCGCCAGCACTGCCAGCAGCAGGATCAGGAACAGGCGCGGCAGCAGGCGTTCACTCGGCAAAGTCATGCTGCTCCGCGTCGCTCAGGGGCCGGTTGGCGTTGCTGTCCTGCATGCGCAGGACCGTACTGTCGCCCTGGGTTTCCAGCAGTTCGATGCGCTGCACCAATTCGCCACCGTCGATATTGATTCGGGTGAAGATCTGCTTGAGCAGCGCCGAGCGTGGTATCAGGGTCAGTTGCCATTGCTTGGCGTCGCCTTGCAGTTGCAGTTCGAAATCCCGCTGCAGGCCGCTGCTGTCGCCTTGCAGCACGGCGATGAACAGGCGGTTCTGCTCGGCGCCGGCACTTTTGTTCGGGACCATTTGCCAGCCGCTCGGGTCGCGCCGGGCGATGCCCTTGGCGTTGATCCGGTAGTCCTGCTGCAACGGTGTCTTGAGCAGCCAGAGCAGGCCGTGGTCCTTGGCGAGGACGAAGGTGCCCTTGCTGGTCAGCGGCTGCGGCAGGGCGCGCAGGTGCTTTTCCTGGATGAAGCCGCCGTGGATCACCGAAGGCTTGGCCAGCTGCTCGCTCAGCTGTTGCAGGTCGAAGGCCGACGCGTGGGCGGGCAGTGCCAGGCAGAGCAGTAGAACGATCTGGATCAGGCGGCTCATGCCAGCACCTTCTCGACGGCGGCGACGAAGACTTTGGGCGAGGCCAGTTGCATTTCCCGGCTCTGCATATCCACCGCCACTTGCACGGTGCTGGCGCGGGTCAGGCGTTCGCCGCTGGCCAGGTCGGTGATCAGGTAGTTGACCTTCAGGCGGTTCTCCCACTCCACCAGGTTGGCCCGCACATTGATCTTCTGGCCGAACACCGCCCCGCGCACATAACGCAGTTGCAGGTCGATCACCGGCCACGCGTAGCCGGATTCGCGCATCTGCGTGTAGTTGTGGCCGATATGGTCCAGCAGCGCGCAGCGGGCGACTTCCAAGTACTTCACGTAATGGCCGTGCCAGACCACATGCATGGTGTCGACGTCGAAGAACGGCACCAGGATCTCGGTATCGACATGCAGCACGCCACGGCTACGCATGCAGCCTCCAGTGTTGCTCGGCGATACGTTGCAGGCACAGGCGCAATTCGCCTTCGAGGGCGCGGTCTTCGATCACCGGGGCAAAGTCCTTTGCCAGGGCTTCATGCATGGCCGCCAGGGCCGGTGGCAAGGGGCGCGCATCGCTGGCCTGGCTGCGCAGCCAAACGCCCTGGTTGGCGGCTAGCAAGGTGGCGGCGGCGACCTGTTCGGTCAGCTCCAGCACCCGGATCGCGTCGCGGGCGGCAATGGTGCCCATGCTCACCTTGTCCTGGTTGTGGCATTCGGTGGAGCGCGAGAACACGCTGGCCGGCATGGTGTTTTTCAGGGCTTCGGCGGTCCAGGCACTGGCACCGATCTGCACGGCCTTGAAGCCATGGTTGAGCATCGCGCGCTCGGCGCTGGCCCCGGAGAGGTTGCTCGGCAGGCCGTGGTTGTAGCGCACGTCCACCAGCAGGGCGAGCTGGCGATCGAGCAGGTCGGCGACGTTGGCCACCAGGGTCTTGAGGCCGTCCATGGCGAAGGCGATATGCCCGCCGTAGAAGTGCCCGCCGTGGAGCACGCGCTCGGCGTCGGCATCGATGATCGGGTTGTCGTTGGCGCTGTTGAGTTCGGTCTCGATGAACGAGCGCAACCAGCCCAGGCTGTCGGCCAGCACGCCGAGGACATGCGGCGCGCAGCGTAGCGAGTAGCGATCCTGCAAGCGGTGCAGCGGCGCGGTCGGCGCGTCGATGGCCAGGTCCTGGCGCAGCCAGGCGGCGACTTGCATCTGCCCCGGGTGCGGCTTGGCGGCAAACAGGCGCTCGTCGAAATGCTCCGGGTTGCCCTGCAGCGCCACCACGTTGAGGGCGGTGATGCGGGTCGCCAGTTGCAGCAGGTAGTCGGCGCGGGCAAAGGCCAGGCAGGCCAGGCCGGTCATCACCGCGGTACCGTTCATCAGCGCCAGGGCTTCCTTGGGCCGCAGCACCAGCGGCTCCCAGCCGAGCTCGCGGTGCACGTCGCAGGCCTGGCGGCGTTCGCCGCGAAACAGCACTTCGCGCTCGCCGGACAGGGTCGCGGCCACGTAGGACAGTGGCGTCAGGTCGCCGCTGGCGCCGACCGAGCCCTCTTCGGGGATCAGCGGCAGGATGTCCTGGTCGAGGAACGCCTGCAGGCGCTCCAGCAGTTCCACGCGCACGCCGGACACGCCCTGGCACAGCGACTGCAAGCGCGCCGCCAGCACGGCACGGGTGGCCTGCGGGTCGAGCAGCTGGCCCAGGCCGCAGCCGTGGAAGGTGTAGAGGTGACGGGGCAGGGCCTCGACATGGTGCAGCGGCACCGCCACCACGCAGGAGTCGCCGTAGCCGGTGGTGACGCCGTAGATCACGCCTTCCTTGTCCAGCAGGGAGTCAAGGAACTGCGCGCCCTTGGCAATGCGCTGGCGGAACGCCGGGTCGCCTTGCAGTTGCGTGGGCACCTGACGGTTGGCCAGGGCCAGCACGTCTTCGATGCGCAGCGGGAGTTCGCCGAAGGTGACCGGCTCAAGCGGATGCGTTGTCATCGGATTTCCAGAAAGGGTAGAAATTGAACCATTGGAGCGGTGCCAGCAGGCAGTAGTGGCCCAGGCGCTCGGCGTAGCGGGCGGCCCAGTGGGCGACGACCTGTTCGCGGTCGCTGCGTTTCCACTGCACCGCCTCGGTGAAGGGTTCGAGGGTGATACGGTAGCGGCCCTGCAGTTTCACGCAGAACAACAGGTTGACCGGGCATTTCAGCAAGCCGGCCATCAGCCACGGGCCTTGCGGGAACGCGGCGGGATGGCCGAGGAAATTCACCCGCACGTGGCGTCCGCCATGCAGCGGCACGCGGTCGCCGGCAATCGCCAGCCACTCGCCACGGTCCAGACGCTGGCTCAGTTGCAGCATGGTCGCCGGGTCCAGTTCGCTGACCTGGATCAGCCGCAGGTTGGTCGCCCCGGCCTCGCCCAACAACCGGTTGAAGCGTTCGGCGTGCTTGGTGTGCACCAGCACGTTCATGGTGACCTTTTCGCCCAGTTCGGCGAGGGCGCGGCAGACTTCCAGGTTGCCCAGGTGCGCGCCCACCAGCATCTGTCCGCGTGCGCCACGCAATTGATCGCGCAGCAGGGCCGGATCGATGATCTCGAGCTGTTCGAGGCGCAGCTTGCCGTTCCACACGTCGAGCTTGTCCAGCAGCGAGTCGGCAAAGGCCATGAACTGCCTGAAGACCTTCATCCAGGTCGGTCGCAGGCCGCTTTGACCACTCCAGTCGGCCAGCCGCTGCTGGTATTGCCAGGCACTGTGCCGGGCACCGCGGCCGAACAGAAAAAAGTACAGGACGATGCCGTGCAGCAGCGGGCTGAGCAGTTTGCGGCCGAGGACCTTGACACCGAAGGCGGTCAGTTTCATCAGCCAGAAGCTGCCGCGTTCCTGGTGGTCGGCCCAGTGTTTTGGCTGGTCGATCATGTCCGCCACCGTCGCCAGAGGATGCTCGGCAGGCGCACCAGCATGCCGAAGAACATCCGGGTATGCATGTTGGAAATCAGCACGTTGTCGTGGAACAGGCGAAAGTGCGAGAGACCGTCCTGGGGATAATGCACCTTGACCGGCAGCCAGCGCATGGACTGGTTGCGCCAGGCCAGGCGCACGAGGATTTCCGAGTCGAAGTCCATGCGCTTGCCCAGCTTCGCCGAGTCGATCAGCGCCAGCACCGGTGGCAGCGGGTAGAGCCGGAAGCCGCACATGGAGTCGCGGATCTGCAGCGACAAGCTGTTGATCCAGACCCAGACGTGGGTCAGGTAGCGGGCATAGAGCCGGACCTTGGGGACGCTCTCGTCGTATTGCGGGTAGCCACAGATCAGCGCTTCGGGATGGTTGCGCGAGGCTTCGAGGAAGATCGCGACGTCGTGCAGGTCGTGCTGGCCGTCGGCGTCCACCTGCAGGGCGTGGCTGAAGCCCAGGCGCGCGGCCTCCCGCAGCCCTGTCATGAGTGCGGCGCCCTTGCCCTGGTTGAAGGGTAGTTTCACCAGGGAGACCTGTTGCTGTTCGGCGAGTCGTTCCAGCACCGCCGCGCAAGCCGGACTGCTGCCATCGTCCACCAGCACGCAGGGCAGGCCGGCCTGCAACAGGGCTTCGACCACCGCGGGGACGGCGGCTTCATGGTTGTAGACCGGGACAATGGCGCAAGGCTTATGCATGGGGGGCCTCCAGCACGATGCGTCCGCTGGAGCAGGCGGCCGTCGCATTGCGGAAGGCGAAGTGGAGTTTGCTGCGTTCGCGGTCGAAGCGCAGGCTCAGTTCGAGCCGGTCGCCCGGGCGTACCAGTTGCTGGAACTTCAGCACTTCCATGCCGGCGAATTTCGCCGGCAGGTCGAGCAATTGCCGGCCCAGGTCCAGCGCCCAATCCACCTGCACCACCCCGGGCAATACCGGTGTCACCGGGAAATGCCCGCTGAAATAGGCCAGGTCCGGCGGCACTGCCAGTTGCAACAGCCATTCATCGTCGTCTGCCTGCCGGGCCAGCACCTCGGGTCCTTTGGGGCGCGGGGCGCGGAGCAAGGCTTCGACTTCCGCCTGGGGCAATTTCCCCTGGGCATTGAGCGGCAACTGGCGCAGCAGGCGCCAGCGGCGTGGCAGGGCCAGGACTTCGCAGTGTCGCAGCAGGTGCTGGCGCAGGCCGTCGGTCAACGCGCGTCGGCCCTGATTGCGCAAGGCATGCAGGCCATCCTCGCTGAGCACCAGCAAGGCCCCCAGGTAAGCGCGGTTTTCCTGGACCACGGCCAGGCGCGCCTCGGCGACCCAGGCATGTTCCACCAGGGCCTTTTCCAGCATCGGCAGCGAAATGCGTTTTTCTTCCAGCTTGACGATGCGGTCCAGCCGCCCCAGCAGTTCGAAACGGCCGTCGGCCTCGAAGCGCGCCGCGTCGGCGGTGTGCTCGACATGGCCGGCGGGCAGGTAGGGCGAGGCCACGCGCAAGGCGCCGTCGCTGTCCTGGGTCAACTGCACATCGGCGAACGGCTGCCACAGCGAATCGCCCTGGCGCCAGGCAATGCCGCCGGTTTCCGAGCTGCCGAAGATTTCCGTCGGCCATTGCCGCAAGCGTTGCTGCAGGCTGGACGCGGCCTCGGGCGGGAGTGCGCCGCCGGAGGAAAACACCCGACGCACCTGACTCAAGGCCGGCCAGTCGAGGTTGTCGCCCATGCGCTTGAGCAGGGCCGGGCTGGCGACCCAGGCGAACTGCGGGTGTTCACGGCTGGCGCACTGGAGGTCTTCGGGGAAGGCCAGTTGCTTGCGCACAAAGGTACGGCCGGCGCACAGCGGCCAGAGCACGCGGAACAGCAAACCGTAGATATGCTGGGTGGCGACGCTGCCGATGAGGCAGGCCTGGTCGAGGTCGGCGCCCCAGAGCTGCTCCAGGGCCAGGACTTCATTGGCCAGCTGGCGCAGGCTTTTGTCGATGCGCTTGGGCTCGCCGCTGGAGCCGGAAGTGCACAGGCTCAGGCGGCAGGTATCCAGGTCGAGTTCGGCGCGGTCCAGGGGCTCGGCGTAGAGCGCTTCGAGAGCGGCGCTGTCGGTCAGCCACAGGTCGACGTCCGCCGCCCAGCGTTGGCGGGTCTGCTCTTGCAGGTCCGCGGGCAACAGCACCCGAACGCCGGCGCGCCAGGCGCCGAGCAGGGCAATCGCCAGCTCCCCGGCATCTTCCAGGTACACGGCGATATGTTTTACTCCGCGCGCGCGCAAGCCGGCCGCCAGGCCCAGGGCCCGTTGCGACAGCTCGCTGTGATCCAGCGGCGGATCGAAGGTGACCGCACGCGGTCCGTGCGACTTGAGCAACAGTTGCTCAAGGTTTATCCAGTTCATGCGTGGCCTCTTACCCGTTGTCGTACCAGCCACTCAATGGCAAACAGCAAGCCCATCAGTCCGTAGGAGATCAGGCCGGTGTACAACATCCACCAACTCAGCGGCGCCCAGACGGTCAGGGCGGCGGCGATCAGGCCGTTACAGAGAAAGAACAGGCTCCAGATCCGGGTCACCTGCCTCGTATAGTTGATCGCCGCGTCCGGCAGTTGCGGTTCCCTAAGGCGGGCCAACCGCTCGACCACCGGCGGGCCGAATTTCAGGCTCAGGCCAAACAGGCCGAGCATGAAGGCGCTGATCAGCACCGGGTACCAGCGCAGCAGCAACGGGCTGTTCAACAGCGCCAGCAGGCCGCAGAACGCGATGGCGAACAGGGCCATCCACAGGCTGCCGGGCCGCCGTTCGCCGGTCAGGGCACGGGCCAGCCACAGGCCGCCGAGCAACAGCCCGAACTGCCAGGGGGCGAAGTGCTCCATGCCGAAATACACTGCAAAGGGGTACAGCAGGCCCGCCAGCAGCAGACCCAGGCCGATCAGGCGTTTCATGCGGCCGGTTGCACCAGGCGAAAGACCGCCTCGACCACATCGTTGACGGTACGCACCGACTTGAATTCCTCGGCGGCGATTTTCTTGCCGGTCTGACGCTTGATGTGGTCGATCAGGTCCACGGCATCGATGCTGTCGATTTCCAGGTCCTGGTACAGGTTGCTGTCCAGGTTGACGCGCGCGGGTTCCAGTTCGAAGAGTTCGACCAGGGCATCGCGCAGGGTGCTGAAGATATCCTCACGGGTTTGCATGGTACGGCCTCACTCTGCCTGTTTTGCCGTGACGAAAGCCGCAAGGCTGGCCACGTTGGAGAAATGGTCGCGGGTGTCCTTGGCGTCCGCATCGATCTTGATACCGTAGCGTTTCTGGATCGCCAGGCCGAGTTCGAGGGCGTCCACCGAGTCCAGGCCCAGGCCTTCGCCGAAGAACAGGGTTTGCTCGTTGCCGATGTCTTGCGCGCTGATGTCTTCCAGGCCCAGGGCCTCGATGATCAGTTCCTTGATCTCAAGCAGCAGGGCGGGGGTTGGATCGCTCATCTGAGGCGAGCTCCTTAATAAAGTAATGGTGCAGATAATCGTTCAGTTTGCGCGAGGCCCGGGGCGTGGGGCCCAGCGCGGCAAAGCTTTGTGGGTCTATATCGGCGCCGACATGGAAACTGAAGTGCACGCGGCGTCGGGGTATGCGATACCAGGGTTCGGCCTTGGTCAGGGTGGTAGGACTGACCTTGATCACCACCGGTGTGATGATTCTCGCACCGCGCAGGGCAATCGCGGCGGCGCCGCGATGAAAGGCCGGTGCCGCGCCCGGCGTGGTCCGGGTGCCTTCGGGGAAGACGATCAGGGTCTGGCCGTCTTGCAGGGCGCCGGCGGCGGCGTCGAGCATGTCGATGCTGCCGTTGTTGCTGATGTATTCGGCGGCGCGCACGGGCCCGCGGGTAAAGGGGTTTTGCCAGAGGCTCTGCTTGACCACGCAGTTGGTATGGCGCACCAGGCCGATCAGGAACACCACGTCGATCAGCGACGGGTGGTTGGCGATGATCATCTGGCCAGGGCGTCCGAGTTTCTCCGCACCGATGACTTCATAGGTCAGTACGCCGGTGCGGGCCATGAAGCGGATGAACAGCCAGGAAAGCCGGCTGATCGTTTGTCGTGCGCGCAGGCGCTGACGTTCGGCATCGCCCGGCAGGCAGCTGAGCAAGGGCAGGATCACCAGGCGCAGGCACAGGCCGCTCAACCCGAAGAGGGCGAAGCTCAGGGCGGTGGCCAGCAAGCGCCAGTAATAGGCGTCGCGGCGCTTGCTCATGGTCGGCGTTGCCAGTTCCATACCCGGTTTTTCCATACGTGTCGGCAAGTGGGGTGTTGGCCCAACAGGGTACGCAATAGATCGAGGGCATGGGGCCACTGGGTCGGGTTGGGCTCGTCCTGGCCGCTTTCGAGGGACAGTTGCCACTCGTCGCCTGGCGTCAGTAGCAGGCCGAGGGCATAGGGGAACGGCACGTCGTCGATCCAGCGGTGGTAGGCCTCGGGCGGTTGCTCTTCGGCGATCACCAGCAAGACCGCGGGCGCCCCTTCATCGAGCAGCGCGGCGGCTTCGAGGATGCCATGCTCCAGGCCGTCGCCGTTGGCGGCCAAGGCGGTCATTTCGCAGGTCGAGCCACGCAGGATCGACCACAGGCCAATCACTGCGTTGTGCACCGAGAGGCTGAACTGGGTGGGTGACAACGGCTGGTCGGCGGCCAGGTCGCAGAGGATTTCGAAGGTACGTGGGGTTTCGCCGTGCCGGGAGATGAACACCAGCGGCAGTTGTGCGTGTCCCTCGGCCAGTGGCCAGCCGACGCTGAACGCCATGCGCGCCAGGCGGCTGAGACGGCGGCGCTGCATGGCCGGCAGGAAGGACACGTCCGGTGCCGCATCGCTGGGCGTGGGGATGCCGGGCTGGCGGCTCCAGGCCTGCCAGTCGTCCACACTTTCCAGGCCCGGAGCCCAGGCGCGCCATTGGGCGATGTTGAAGTTGATCACTGAATGTCTTCCCGCCCCTGCGGGCTTCCTTGAACGCCATGGTTGATCCCTGAACCCCTACCAACCCTGGTGTGGCGCTACGGCCGAGTGGCGCGCATTATCCCGGTGCGCAAGGCCTGTAGCAAATTTTTGGTTACATTTTGCTCGATTAAATTGACGAAATGCGAGCGGACTGATGTCAGCTGGCTATTATTCGTATTTTTTTTGATACGTCTGTCAGCGATTTCGTATTTTGCTGGGAAAGTGCTCGGCCTGAGTGAGGTTATTGCGATGGGCGGCGTAGTACTCGTCCCAGCAAGGTGGCGCGGCAGCGGTCAAGCCCTCTACACTCGGTCATTCATTGATACACGGAGGTCTTGTCATGCGGCGTGTGGTGTTCAATCAGAAAGGCGGGGTCGGCAAGTCGAGCATTGCCTGCAACTTGGCGGCTGTCAGCGCCAGCGAGGGCTATCGGACCCTGCTGGTGGATCTCGATGCCCAGGCCAACTCCACGCAATACCTCACCGGGCTGACCGGCGAGGAGATTCCCATGGGTATCGCCGACTTCTTCAAGCAGATCCTGTCGTCCGGGCCGTTCTCGAAGAAAAACCAGGTGGATATCTACGAGACGCCCTTCGACAACCTGCACGTGATCACCGCCACGGCCGAACTGGCGGACCTGCAGCCCAAGCTTGAGGCCAAGCACAAGATCAACAAGCTGCGCAAATTGCTGGACGATTTGTCGGAGGATTACGACCGGATTTACCTGGATACGCCGCCGGCGCTGAATTTTTATGCGGTTTCTGCGTTGATTGCAGCCGATCGTGTATTGATTCCCTTCGATTGCGACAGTTTCTCCCGGCAGGCGTTGTATGGCCTGCTGGCCGAGATCGAAGAGTTGAAGGAAGACCACAACGAAGACCTGCAAGTGGAAGGGATCGTGGTCAACCAGTTCCAGGCGCGGGCGAGTCTGCCGCAGCAGATGCTCGACGGCCTGATCGCCGAGGGCTTGCCGGTATTACCGGTGTACCTCGCCAGTTCGGTGAAGATGCGCGAGTCCCATGAGGCGAACCAACCGCTGATCCACTTCGATCCGCGGCACAAGCTGACCCAGCAGTTCGTCGAGCTGCACGCGCTGCTGGAGCACAACGCCTGACCCGCCTTTGCGCGGGCCTCAGAGACCTTGGCTGCGCAGCCAGGCCAGCAACTGCGGTAGCGGGAAGGCGCCGCTCTGGCGCGCCACTTCCTGGCCGTTTCTGAACAGGATCAGGCTGGGGATCGAGCGAATCCCCAGCTGTGCCGACAGCTGCGGATTGGCCTCGCTGTCGAGCTTGGCCAGGCGGCACTTGCCGGCCAACTGCGCCGCCGCCTGTTCGAACACCGGCGCGAAGGATTTGCACGGTCCGCACCAGTCCGCCCACACGTCCACCAGCAACGGCAGGTCGCCCTTGATCTGGCTGGCGTAGTCGCCCTGTTTCAATTCGAACGGTTTATCCAGCAGGACCGCGGCCTTGCA
Organism: Pseudomonas batumici; assembly: GCF_000820515.1. Lineage (GTDB taxonomy): Bacteria > Pseudomonadota > Gammaproteobacteria > Pseudomonadales > Pseudomonadaceae > Aquipseudomonas > Aquipseudomonas batumici. The sequence goes on from NZ_JXDG01000005.1 coordinate 20,367, forward strand.
GCGCCCGCATTTCGGCTGGTCGCCCAGGCGCTCGGCGGGGATGCGGTTGAGGCCGTTGCAATGGGGGCAGGGGATCAGTAGTGGTTCGGACATAAGGGGGCTCCAGGGAAGTGGCCAATACCCCCTTATCTGGAGCTGGGTGCGGGTTTTATCAAGCCTTGTTGCATACCCTCACATTTTCAACCGTCGGCGTTCGACCCGGGAATCTAGTCAGGGAGAACGCACCGTCAGTCGGATTGGCGCTATAGCAAATTGCGATACATCTGAGCCTGCTCACGAAGAGCAACTGATCTCCAGATGCTTGCCCCACTCCGGTGGTCGTTCGGCGTATCGCTCCATACCTGGTTGCTCTTCGAACGGCTTGCTCAATACGGCATGGAGTCGCCGAACTTCCTCGTAGTCGCCACCTTCCGCCGCCTCGATGGCGTTCTGCGCCAGGTAGTTGCGCAGGATGTACAGCGGGTTGACCGCGTGCATCCGCGCCTTGCGCCGGGCCTGGTCCTGATCCGGTTCGCGGGCGACCCGGGCCTGGTAGCGCTCGGCCCAGGCGTCGAACCCCTTGATATCGATGAAGTCATCGCGCAGGCGCGCCGTGGCCTGGGCGGCTGACTCATCTCCCAGGCGTCGAAAGAACAAGGTGTAGTCGACGCCACCGACCTGCATCAGTTGCAGCAGGCTTTCCACCAGTTTCTGGTCGTCGTCTTCGGCGCAGGTCAGGCCGAGGCGGCGGCGCATCAGGTCCAGGTAGTGGGCCTGGAACAGCGGCAGGAACAGGCCCAGCGCTTCACGCAGGGCCTCGACGCTGATGAATGGCGTCAGGGCCTGGGCCAGCGCGCTGAGGTTCCACTGGCCGATGGGCACCTGGTTGCTGAACGAGTAGCGGCCCTGGTCGTCGGAGTGGTTGCAGATGAAGTTCGCATCGAAATCATCGAGAAAGGCGAACGGACCGAAGTCGAAGGTGATGCCCAGGATCGACATGTTGTCGGTGTTCATCACGCCGTGGCAGAAACCGTAGGCCTGCCACTTGGCGATCAGTTCGGCATTGCGCTCGACGATCTCGCGGAACATCGCCAGGTAAGGCTCCGGCTGTTCCAGGCATTCGGGGAAATGCATCGCCAGCACATGCTCGCCGAGCTGCTTCTGCTGCTCCGGTTGCCGGGTGTAGTAGAAGTACTCGAAATGACCGAAACGCACATGGCTGGGCGCCATGCGCAGGAGCATGGCGCCGCGCTCCTGTTTCTCGCGCCAGACCGGCGTGTCGGAGCCGATCACGCACAGCGCGCGACTGCTGGGAATGCCCAGCGCCTGCAGGGCTTCGGAGGCGAGGAACTCGCGGATCGACGAGCGCAGCACCGCCCGTCCGTCGCCCATGCGCGAATAAGGCGTTTGCCCGGCGCCCTTGAGGTGCAGGTCCCAATGCTCGCCCGCGTCGTTGTAGACCTCGCCCAGCAACAGTCCGCGACCGTCGCCCAGGCGCGGGTTGTAGAAACCGAACTGATGCCCCGAATAGACCATCGCCCGGGGTTCGGCTTTGGCCCAGAGCTTGTGGCCGCCGAACAGCTCGGCGAACACCGGCTCCTCGGCAATGGCCGGGTCCAGGTCGAGCAGGGCCATGGCCGCCGGACTCACCGCCACCAGCCGCGGATTATCGAGGGGTTCGGGCAGGATATGGGTGGAGAACCCGTCGCCCAGGCGGGCGAAGCGGTTATCGAAGGTCAGTTCGTCGAGGGCTTTCAACGGCCGGCTCCAGGGGAATGTCCAAGTATTCTGCTGGGATTAGCCGGCGGGCGCCAGCGGCGTCATGCAAACCACATGAGCGCCGCGTTTTTTCAGGTCTCAGTCGAGCTTGTCCGGCGGCGGCAGTCGCTCCGGCTTGGCCGCTGTAGTCGGCCCTGGCGCGGGCATTTCGCCTTCCGCCGGCACCAGTTTGTATTCCTGGCCGTTCAGGTTCTTGAGGTAGACCTCCATCTGCCGGAACGAGATGTGGATGTGCTCTTTCTTGAACTCGCGGTTGATGAAGCGGTTGACCTCGTCGATCACCGGGTTGCGGTCGCCCAGGTCACGCACGTGCATGCGCAGTTCGTGGTCCAGGCTGCTTTCGCCGAAGTTCAGGAAGAACACGTGGGGTTCGGGGTCCTTGAGCACCCGCGGGTTGTCCTGGGCGGCCTTGAGCAGCAGCTCCTTGACCCGGTCCAGGTCCGAGCCGTAGTCCACGCCGAGCTTGAGGGTCACGCGGGTGACGGTGTCGGTCAGCGACCAGTTGATCAACTGTCCGGTGATGAAGGTCTTGTTCGGGACGATGATGTCCTTGCGGTCGAAGTCGGTGATGGTGGTGGCGCGGATGCGGATCTTGCTGACCGTGCCCGACAGGGTGCCGATGGTGATGGTGTCGCCGATCCGCACCGGACGCTCGAACAGGATCATGATGCCGGAGATGAAGTTGGCGAAGATTTCCTGCATGCCGAAACCCAGGCCCACCGACAGCGCCGCCACCAGCCATTGCAACTTGTCCCAGCTCACGCCCAGGGTCGAGAGGGTGGAGACGAAGCCGATGCCGGAGATGATGTAGGACAGCAAGGTGGTGGTGGCGTAGGCGCTGCCCTGGGCCAGTTCGAGCTTGGACAGCACCAGTACTTCGAGGAGACCCGGCAGGTTGCGCGCCAGGGCGAAGGTGATACCGATGATCGCCAGGGCGCCGATGACGTTGCCGATGCTGATCGGCACCATGCTCATGGTCGCGCCGGTGCCGCTGGTGTATTCGTAGAGGGTGATGTTGTCCAGGTAGGAGAACACGCTGATCAGGTCCGACCAGACCCAGTACAGCGCCGCGACGAAGCCGCCGAGCAGGGCCAGGCGGATCAGGCGCATGGATTGTTCGTTGACCTGTTCGATGTCCAGGGTCGGCTCTTCGATCACCGGCTCGCCGTCGCCGGCCTCCTTGGCCGCCTGGCGTTTGCTCAGGGCGCGCTGGTAGGCCAGGCGCCGGGCCGCCACCGCCAGGCCGCGCGCGAAGGTCGCCTCGATCACCAGCCACAGCATCAGCAGGTACAAGGTCTCGATCAGCCGGTCACTGAGTTTCAGCGCGGTGTAGTAGTAGCCGAAGCACACGGCGATGAACAGCGCGATGGGCATGGCGGTGAAGAGCACGCCGATCAGTTTGCGGAACAGCGAGGCGCTGCCGTGGTTCGGGGTGCCCAGCAGCAGGCGACTGAGCAGCCAGGCCATCAGGCTGTAGCAGGCCAGGACCACGGCGATACCCAGCACGTCGTCGGCCAGCGAGGCCGGTTGCAGCTCGGCCACGGAGACGATGGCCACCAGCGCCAGGACCACGATGCCGAGTCGGCGAATCCAGCCCCGGAGAAATTCGACCTGGGGTTTTTCCCAGCGGAAATGCAGTTCGGCCACACCGCCCGGCGCGAGAATCCGGTAGGCGGTGTAGAACACCAGCCAGGCCAGGGATATCTGCAGCAGCGCGGCGCCGAGGCTGGCGTTCTGGCCACGGGCGTCGATCTGCAGGGCATAGCCGCACAGGGCCAGTGCCAGGGCGATCGGCATCGCCAGCGCGATGTTGACCAGGAGCGCCAGCGGTGTGTGCCACTGGCTGTCGCGTTTGAAGTGGCCGATGTCCTTGTGCACCTTGCTCAGGCGCGCATACAGCGACTTGCGCCGCCACAGCAGGGCGCCGATCAACAGCAGCAAGGGCAGGAACAGCAGCGGGCGCTGTACCAGGCCGTCGGTCAGCTCACTGAAGCTGGAGGCCCAGGGCAGGGTGGTCACCTGTTTTTGCAGGCGTGCCGGGACGCTGGAGATCCATTCCGGGTCCAGCGGCTTGTTGCTCGGGATCCAGAACATCTGCTCGTCCAGCGTCGCGCGCAGGCTCTGGGCAGTGCTGAGCAGTTGCTTCTGGTTCAGTTGCAGGGTGATGGATTCGTTGAGCAGGGCACTCAGTTCGCGGTTCAGGCGCTCCAGCAGGTCGCTGCGGGTCACCACCAGGTCCAGCAGGGTCTTGCGCAGTTGCGCATTGACCTGATCCGGCGGCTGGTTCGCCAGCAGGCTGTCCACGTAGGTGGCCGGGCTGCTGATCAGCTCCCGCTGCTGGTTGACCTCGAACTGGTAGAGGCGGATATCGGCGATCTCGTCGGCCAGGTCCTTGTCCACTTGCAGGCGCGGCAGCGCCTGTTTCTGCTTGTAGAGGATCTTCGACAGCAGCAGGCTGCCCTTGAGCACGCTGATCTGTTCGTCCAGGGCCTGGTCGCTCTGGGTCACGCTGTCGAGCTGCTGTTTGGTCTGCAGGTTCTGCTGGGTCAGCTCGTTGAGGCGGTCGGTGCTCTTGAGCAGGTAGTCGGAGAGCTTGAGGTTGGTGGCGCTTTCGGTGGCCAGCACGCTGCTGTCACCGGCCTTCTGCGCTTCGATGGATTGCTGGGTGACGGTCTGCTGGGACTGGGCCAGGCGCTTCTGGTTGATCAGCGACTGCATGTCCTGGATTTCCTGCTCCAGGCGCGCGGTCTTTTCCATCAGCAGGTCGTGCTGGCTGTTGCCCAGGTCCTGCAACTGGCTGTTGCCGGCCAGTTCCTGGCGGCGCAGCAGGATCAGCGCGTTGATCGAGGCCTGCTCGGCATTCAACTGGTTGCGCTGGTCGGCGTTGAGGGTCTTGCCGTTGTCCTTGCCCAGCTTGAGGATGCCGTTGATCTGCTGGATGCGGGTCTGGCTGTTGCTGATTTCCGACTGTGCGCGCTCGGGGCGGGTCTGGGCGGTGATGATCAGGGTGTTGGCATCGGCCAGGGCTTTTTGCAGGTCGCCCTGTTGGGCGGTGCGCTCGGTGAGCGATTGTTCGAGCTGCGGGACCGACTGGTTGGCATAGCGCTGGGCCACCGGTACCACTTTGGTGACCTTCAGGCGCGCCAGTTCGCGCTGGTTTTCGACGGTCTGGCGCGGCGCGTCGGCGACTTGCTGCTTGGTCGCGGTCAGGCGCTTTTCGTAGTCGTCCTGGCTCGACAGCCAGGTCAGCGTCTGCTGCAGCACGAGTTGCAGGGCTTTCTGATCGGCGTCGGGCAGCTTGCGCTCGGCGATCTTGTCCAGGCTTTGCTGGACCGATTCACGGGTGGGCGGTTCGGCCGCTTGCAGGGCGCCGACGGAAAGACTCAGGCCCAACAAGGCCGTGACAAGAAAAGTGCGCAAGAAAGACATAGGTACCGGTCAAGCAGCGTAAAGAAAGTGGGCAGTTTAGAGGAAGAGACCCGGACCCGGGCGACTTCCTTCGGGGAATCTGACGCCGACTTTGGCGATCTTGTTCCCGTCCATGACGGCAACGGTCCAAAGTGTGTTGTTCCACTCCACCTGGTCGCCGACGATCGGCGCGCCCCCGACCTTGTGGGCGATGAAGCTGCCCAGGGGGGTATTCGGGTCCACGCCTTCGAGTTTCAGGCCATAGAGTGCCGAGACCGCGCCCAGCTGGGCGTCGCCTTCGAGCACGAAGTCGCCGAAGAAGCGCAGGTCCAGCCCGCGCTGCGGCGCCTGGCTGAAGAGCTTGCCGAGGGCCGGCAGGTTGTGTTCGTGACCGATCACACAGAGCAGGTCATCGACTTCCAGGGTGGTACTACCCGACGGATGGAGCAGTTGCTGGCCGCGGAACAGCGCGGCGATGCGGGTGCCCTCGGGCATTTTCAGCTCGCGCAGGGCGGCGCCGATGCACCATTTTTCAGCCCCCAGGCGATAGATGAACAGCTCCCATTCGCTGGTGACATGCACTTCCAGGGCGGAGCGGGAGATGGGCGCGGGTTCCGGCGGGACCGTGACTTTCAGCAGCTTGGCCACCCACGGCAGGCTGGTCCCCTGCACCAGCAGCGAGACCAGCACGATAAAGAACGCCAGGTTGAAGTACAGCTGCGCATGGGGCAGGCCGGCCATCAGCGGGAACACCGCGAGAATGATCGGGACCGCGCCGCGCAGGCCAACCCAGGAAATGAAGGCCTTCTCCCGGCCATGGAAGGCCCGGAACGGCAACAGGCCGAACAGCACCGACAGCGGGCGGGCGAACAGGATCATCCACAGGGCCAGGCCCAGGGCTGGCAGGGCGATGGGCAGCAGGTCATGGGGCGTGACCAGCAGGCCCAGCACCAGGAACATGCCGATCTGCGCCAGCCAGGCCATGCCGTCGAGCATGTGCAGGATGCCGTGGCGGCTGCGCACCGGGCGGTTGCCGATCACCAGGCCGCACAGGTACACGGCGAGGAAGCCGCTGCTGTGCAGGGCGTTGGCCAGGGCGAAGACCACCAGGCCGCCGCTGATCACCAGGATCGGATACAGGCCGTTGGCCAGATTGATGCGGTTGACCAGTTGCAGCATCAGCCCGCCGCCGGCCAGGCCGATGATGGCGCCGATGCCGAACTCGCGAATCAGGTGGCCGAGCAGGCTCCAGTGCAGGCCGGTCTCGCCGCTGGCGAGCATGTCGATCAGGGTCACAGTGAGGAATACCGCCATCGGATCGTTACTGCCGGACTCGATTTCCAGGCTGGCGGTTACCCGTTCGTTCAGGCCCTTGCCGCCCAGCAATGAGAACACCGCCGCGGCGTCTGTCGAGCCGACGATGGCGCCGATCAGCAGGCCCTGGATGAGGTTCAGGTTGAACAGCCAGGCGGCGGCCATGCCGGTCAGGCCGGTGGTGATCAGCACCCCGACGGTGGCCAGCGACAGCGCCGGCCAGAGCGCCACGCGGAAACTTGCGACCCGCGTGCGCAGGCCGCCGTCGAGCAGGATCACGGCGAGGGCGAGGTTGCCCACCAGGTAGGCGGCGGGGTAGTTGTCGAAGATGATGCCGCCGCCGTCGACACCGGCGGTCATGCCTACGGCCAGGATGATCACCAGGATCGGGATGCCGAGGCGCGAAGACAGCGAGCTCACCAGGATGCTTGCGCCTACCAGCAACGCGCCGATCAAGAACAGGCTGTTGATGGTCGTCGCATTCAAAGGCAGTACTCCAGGAAAGCTAGAAAGGCTGGGCGCGGACTGATCCATGCAGTCTGCGTGCCAGCGATTCTAACCTGTTGAAATGTGCCGCTGTCAAAAGCTTTGGGGTTGAGTCGAGCGATGAGCGTTATCGGGTTGTGGCGAGCGGGCTTGCCCGCTCGCCACAGGTCGTGTAGTCAGGGGTCAGAACCACTCGTCCTGCATGGCCAGGCAGGTGTCGTCACGGCTTTCCAGAATCGCCAGTTCATGATGGCAGCCCGGTACTTCCCAGGTGAGGAAGTAGCGCGCGGCCTGCAGCTTGCCCTTGTAGAAGGGCAGGTCCGCCGGATTGCCCCTGGCCAGCCCTTCTTCGGCCCGGACCGCCTGTTCCAGCCAGCGCCAGCCGATGACCGTATGCCCGAAGGCCTTGAGGTACAGCGCCGAGTTGGCGAGGCTGCTGTTGACCTTGCCCTGGGCCAGGTCGGTCAGCAGGCCCAGGGTCACGCTCTGCAGGCGCGCCACCAGCGCCTCCAGCGGCTGGCGCAAGGCATCCAGCGAGGTGTGCGCGGCGGCCCGTTGCGCCGTGTCGGCGATCAATCGAATCAACTGCTTCAGCCCGGCCCCGCCGTTCTGCGCCAGTTTGCGCCCCAGCAGGTCGAGGGACTGAATGCCGTGGGTGCCTTCGTGAATCGGGTTCAGCCGGTTGTCGCGGTAGTACTGCTCCACCGGGTATTCGCGGGTGTAGCCGTGGCCGCCGAGGATCTGGATCGCCAGCTCGTTGGCTTTCAGGCAGAACTCCGACGGCCAGGATTTGACGATGGGGGTCAGCAGGTCGAGCAGTTCATGGGCCTGCCGGCGTTCCTCCTCGGACGCCAATGTGCTGGTGTCATCGAACAGGCGCGCGGCGTACAGGCCGAGGTCGAAGGCGCCTTCGACGTAGGCTTTCTGGGTCAGCAGCATGCGCTTGACGTCGGCGTGCTGGACAATCGAAACCGGCGCGGTGGTCGGGTCCTTGCTGTCGGGCAGGCGGCCCTGCGGGCGTTCCCGGGCATACTCCAGGGAATACAGGTAGCCGGCATAGCCGAGCATCACCGCACCCATGCCGACGCCGATCCGTGCTTCGTTCATCATCTGGAACATGTAGCTCAGGCCATGGTGCGGCTTGCCCACCAGATAGCCGACACAGTTGCCGTTATCGCCGAAGTTCAGCGCGGTGGAGGTGGTGCCGCGCCAGCCCATCTTGTGGAACAGCCCGGCCAGCAGCACATCGTTGCGCGGGCCGAGGCTGCCGTCGTCGTTGACCAGGAACTTGGGCACGATAAACAGCGAAATGCCCTTCACCCCGGGCGGGGCGTCCGGCAGCTTGGCCAGGACCATGTGCACGATGTTTTCCGACAGCGGATGGTCGCCGCCGGAGATGAAGATCTTGTTGCCCTTGAGTCGGTAGCTGCCGTCGGCGGCAGGTTCCGCGCGGGTACGGATATCGGACAGCGAAGAGCCGGCGTGGGGCTCGGTCAGGGCCATGGTGCCGAAGAAGCGCCCGTCGATCATCGGTTGCAGGAAGCGGTGCTTTTGCTCGTCGCTGCCGAAACTCTCGATCAGGTTCGCCGCGCCCATGGTCAGGAACGGGTAGGACGTCGAGGCGGCGTTGGCCGACTGGAAGTGGGCGAAGCAGGCCTGGGACAGCAGGGTCGGCAACTGCATGCCGCCCGCCTCGAAGCTGCGCGCGGCATTGAGAAAGCCGGCCTCCAGGAAGGCGTCGACGGCCGGCTTGACTTCCGGGATCAGGATGGCCTCGCCGTTTTCGTAGCGCGGTTCGTTTTCATCGTTCTTGCGGTTGTGCGGGGCAAAGAACTTTTCGGCGAGGGTGCGGGCGGTACCGATAGCTGCATCGAAGGTTTCCCGGGAATGCTCGGCGAATCGCTCGCGCTGGGTCAGGCCCTCGGCATCGAGGACTTCGTACAGCTCGAAAGCCAGATTGCGGGAACTGAGCAGCATCTCGGACATGGCGGCCTACCTGTTGGGGAGTGGGCCGAGTCTAGGCGGCTGAATAAGTGGTGCCTAGCAAGATTGATATGGGTGATGGAGGGGCAGAATTCAGAGAGGTGTGTTGCCTGGGCTGGTTCTAATGTTTGTAGGAGCGAGCTTGCTCGCGATGGACGTCAACGATAACGCGGGGTATCTGATACTCCGCGGTGTCTGGACTACCATCGCGAGCAAGCTCGCTCCTACAAATTGCTTAACCGATCGTCATCAGGCTGGCGTTACCGCCTGCCGCTGCGGTGTTGACGCTCAACGCCCGCTCGATCACCAGGCGCTCCAGCGCAATGCCGGTTTCACCCTGGGACAGGCCATGCACGCCGACAATGGCGCCGTTACGCTGGGCGACCTGCTGGCAAACGTCGCGCAACTGGTCGGAATGACCGTGGTGCAGCACCGCATCGAACACCACCTCGTCCTTGCTCCAGTCGGCCACGCGGCGGATGCGCGCCTGCACCTCTTTCGGCAAGCGTGCGTAGAGCGCCTTGGCCGCTTCGCCTTCCGGCCAGACCGCCGAGCCGCCCACGGCCAATACCGCCGCCAGTTGCGTCAACAGGTCGCCTTCGATTTCCGCCAGGCACAGCACATGCTCGCGCGGCAGGATGGCGTAGCTGTTGCGCTCGCCCGTCGGACCGTTGAGTACACGGGTAATACCGCTTTGCGACTGCGCGGCGAAGGTCACGCACAGCGCGCCGAGGTCTGCCAGCTTCTGGCTGTCGGCCCAGGCCTGCAGGGCGTTGAGCGGCTGGAGCAGCGTTTCGCGCAGGCGCCCATCCGGTGCGACCAGGGTGTCGCCGCGGGCGAAGGCCTGTTCGATGGCATCCGTCGGTCGCGTCGACAGCAGGCGATACAGGTACAGCGGCCCGCCGGCTTTCGGCCCGGTGCCGGACAACCCTTCGCCACCGAACGGTTGCACGCCGACCACGGCGCCGACGATGTTGCGGTTCACATAGACGTTACCGGCGTGGACATTGTCGATCACCTTGGCAATGGTCTCGTCGATGCGGGTGTGCACGCCGAGGGTCAGGCCGTAGCCGGACGCATTGATCTGCGCGATCAACTGGTCGATGTCCTTGCGCTTGTAGCGCACCACGTGCAGCACCGGGCCGAAGATCTCCCGTTGCAGTTCGTCGAGGCTTTCCAGTTCGATCAGGGTCGGCATGACGAAGGTGCCGCGCTTGCATTCCTCGCCATCGGCGATGGCCATCTGATACACCGTGCGGCCTTTGTCGCGCATCGCCTGGATGTGTTTCTCGATGCCGGCCTTGGCCTCGGCATCGATCACCGGGCCGATATCCACCGACAGGCGCTCCGGGTTGCCCAGGCGACTTTCGGCCATGGCGCCCTTGAGCATTTCGATCACGCGGTCGGCGGAATCCTCCTGCAGGCACAGGACGCGCAGGGCCGAGCAGCGTTGGCCGGCGCTGTCGAAGGCCGAGGACACGACATCGATCACCACCTGTTCGGTCAGCGCCGAGGAGTCGACGATCATCGCGTTCTGCCCGCCGGTTTCGGCGATCAGCGGAATCGGTCGGCCCTGGGTGTCCAGGCGACCGGCGACATTGCGTTGCAGCAGGCGCGCCACTTCGGTGGAGCCGGTGAACATCACACCCTTGACCCGTTCGTCACCCACCAGGCGCGCGCCGACGGTTTCACCACGGCCTGGCAGCAGTTGCACCACGCCTTCGGGGATGCCGGCCTCGAGCAGCAGGCGCACGGCCTGGGCGGCGATCAGCGGGGTCTGTTCGGCGGGCTTGGCCAGTACCGGGTTGCCGGCGGCCAGTGCTGCGGCCACCTGGCCGCTGAAGATCGCCAGCGGGAAGTTCCACGGGCTGATGCACACCACCGGGCCCAGCGGGCGGTGGGCGTCGTTGCTGAAGTCGTTGCGCGCCTGCACCGCGTAGTAACGCAGGAAGTCCACGGCTTCACGCACTTCGGCGATGGCGTTGGCGAAGGTCTTGCCGGCCTCGCGGACCAGCAGGCCCATCAGCGGCTGGATCTCGCCTTCCATCAGGTCGGCGGCGCGTTCGAGGATCGCCGCGCGTTCGCTCGGCGGGGTGGCCTGCCAGATCGGCGCGGCGTTCAGTGCGCACTGCACCGCATTGTCGGCGTCCTCGGTCGTGGCTTCCTGGACATAGCCCACCAGGTCGCGATGGTCCGAGGGGTTGAGCACCGGCGCCGGCGTTTCGTTGCTGACAACGCAGCCCAGCAGCGGCACGGCTTTCCAGTCGTTGTGGGCGCTGGCCAGCAGCGCGCAGGAGAGCGACGCCAGGCGATGTTCGTTGGCCATGTCGATGCCGGCGGAGTTGGCCCGGTCGCGGCCATAAAGGTCGCGCGGCAGGGGAATGCGCGGGTGCGGCAGGCCGAAGCCGCCTTCCAGGGTCGCCATCTGCTCGATGCTGGCCACCGGATCGGCCACCAGTTCCTGAATCGAGATGGACTGGTCGGCAATGCGGTTGACGAACGAGGTGTTGGCGCCGTTTTCCAGCAGGCGGCGGACCAGGTACGCCAGCAGGGTTTCGTGGGTACCGACCGGGGCGTACACGCGGCACGGACGGTTCAGCTTGCCTTCGGAAACCTTGCCGACCACCTGTTCGTAGAGGGGTTCACCCATGCCGTGGAGGCACTGGAATTCGTACTGGCCCGGGTAATAGTTCTGCCCGGCGATATGGTAGATGGCCGACAGGGTGTGGGCGTTGTGGGTGGCGAACTGCGGGTAGATGACTTCCGGTACCGACAGCAGTTTGCGCGCGCAGGCGATATAGGACACGTCGGTGTACACCTTGCGGGTATAGACCGGATAGCCTTCCAGGCCTTCGACCTGGGCACGCTTGATTTCGCTGTCCCAGTACGCGCCCTTGACCAGGCGGATCATCAGGCGATGACGGCTGCGGCGAGCCAGGTCGATCACGTAGTCGATCACATACGGGCAGCGTTTCTGGTAGGCCTGGATCACGAAGCCGATGCCGTTCCAGCCGCTCAGCTGCGGTTCGAAGCACAGGCGCTCCAGCAGGTCCAGGGACAGCTCGAGGCGGTCGGCCTCTTCGGCGTCGATGTTCAGGCCGATGTCATATTGCTTGGCCAGCAGGGTCAGCGCCAGCAGGCGCGGGTACAGCTCGTCCATCACGCGTTCGTACTGGGCGCGGCTGTAGCGCGGGTGCAGCGCCGACAGCTTGATGGAAATGCCCGGGCCTTCGTAGATGCCACGACCGTGGGAAGCCTTGCCGATCGAATGGATGGCCTGCTCGTAGGAGCCCAGGTATTTCTGTGCGTCGTGCTCGGTCAGTGCCGCTTCGCCGAGCATGTCGTAGGAATAGCGGAAGCCCTTGGCTTCGAACTTGCTGGCGTTGGCCAGGGCTTCGGCGATGGTTTCGCCGGTGACGAACTGCTCGCCCATCAGGCGCATGGCCATGTCCACGCCCTTGCGGATCATCGGCTCGCCGCTCTTGCCGATGATGCGGCTCAGGGAGGAGGTCAGGCCGGCTTCGTTGTGGGTGGCAACCAGCTTGCCGGTCAGCAGCAGGCCCCAGGTGGCGGCGTTGACGAACAGCGACGGGCTGTTGCCCAGGTGCGGTTGCCAGTTGCCGGTGCTGATCTTGTCGCGGATCAGGGCGTCACGGGTGCCTTTGTCCGGGATGCGCAACAGGGCTTCGGCCAGGCACATCAATGCCACGCCTTCCTGGGACGACAGGGAGAACTCCTGCAGCAGCCCCTGGACGATGCCGGCACGGCCGCCGGCGCTCTTCTGGTTGCGCAATTTTTCGGCAATCGACGCGGCCAGCTTGTGGCTGGCTTCGGCCATCGGCGCCGGCAGGCGGGCCTGCTCCAGCAGCATGGGTACCACTTCCGGTTCCGGACGGCGGTAGGCGGCGGTGATGGCGGCCCGCAGGACCGATTGCGGCAGGATGCTTTCGGCGAATTCCAGGAAGCACTGATGGGCGTGGTCGCTAGGGACGTCGCCGCCGTCTTCGGCGTCGCTACGGGGCGCGCCGTTGATTTCACCCAGGGTTGCACCGCTCTCGAGCTTTTCCAGGTAGTTGAAAATGGCTTGCTTGATCAGCCAGTGGGGCGTGCGGTCAATCGAGTGGGCCGCGGCCTTCAGGCGCTCGCGGGTCGGGTCGTCGAGTTTGACCCCAAGGGTGGTCGTAGCCATTTTCTTATCCTCATGGTTACCACGATCGCGTGGCATCAGCTGGCGGAAAGAGTAGCGCTGGCTCGATTGAGGTGCAACCGGGTGCAACCCTTTTTTTGCAGGAAAAAACGGCGGCAGATCAGGAATTATTTTCCCGTTTGGGTTTATGGCCTTTGGCCCGAGGTTTTCCGGGTGCCAAGGGTATCTCCTGCACTGAAAAGGGGCGGTAAACCGTCGGAAAATACGCAAAATTCAATAGGTGCAACTTATTCCGGTGAAATGGGTTGCACCTTATTCGGCTTGTTGAATAGCATCCCACGCCGGAGTGCAACCTCCTACATGTCGTAGGTAGCGGCTGACGTTTTTCCTGAGGAAATATCGGTCATAAATGCCCGTCACCTTTAAGCGTCTGACAGACATCATTCTTTGCGGCGGTCGGACTGCCGCTCAATAAAAACAATGCCAGGGATTTTTCAATGAGTGTAAGCAACCCAACCCTGATCACGTTCGTGATCTATATCGCCGCCATGGTGCTGATCGGCCTGATGGCTTATCGCTCGACCAACAACCTTTCCGATTACATTCTCGGCGGCCGCAGCCTCGGCAGCGTGGTCACCGCGCTGTCGGCCGGTGCTTCCGACATGAGCGGTTGGTTGCTGATGGGCTTGCCCGGGGCGATCTACCTGTCCGGCCTGTCGGAAAGCTGGATTGCCATCGGCCTGATCGTCGGTGCCTACCTGAACTGGCTGTTCGTCGCCGGGCGCCTGCGGGTGCAAACCGAGCACAATGGCGATGCGCTGACCCTGCCGGATTATTTCTCCAGCCGCTTCGAGGACCACGGCGGCCTGCTGCGGATCATTGCGGCGCTGGTGATCCTGGTGTTCTTCACCATCTACTGCGCGTCGGGGATCGTCGCCGGGGCGCGTCTGTTTGAAAGCACCTTTGGCATGTCCTACGAAACGGCGCTGTGGGCCGGTGCGGCGGCGACCATCGCCTACACCTTCATCGGCGGTTTCCTGGCGGTCAGTTGGACCGACACCGTGCAGGCCACGCTGATGATCTTTGCGCTGATCCTGACGCCGATCATCGTGCTGCTGGCCACCGGCGGCATCGACACCACCTTCCTGGCCATCGAGGCCAAGGACCCGGCCCACTTCGACATGCTCAAGGGCACCACCTTCGTCGGTATCCTTTCGCTGATGGGCTGGGGCCTGGGCTACTTCGGCCAGCCGCATATCCTGGCGCGCTTCATGGCGGCGGATTCGGTCAAGTCGATCGCCAAGGCCCGGCGCATTTCCATGACCTGGATGATCCTGTGTCTGGGCGGTACCGTGGCGGTGGGCTTCTTCGGTATCGCCTACTTCTCGGCGCATCCCGATGTGGCCGGCCCCGTGGGCGAGAACCACGAGCGGGTGTTTATCGAGCTGGCGAAGATCCTCTTCAACCCGTGGATCGCCGGCGTGCTGCTGTCGGCGATCCTGGCGGCGGTGATGAGCACCCTGAGCTGCCAGTTGCTGGTGTGCTCCAGCGCCCTGACCGAAGACTTCTACAAGACCTTCCTGCGTAAATCGGCTTCCCAGCTGGAGCTGGTCTGGGTCGGTCGCGCCATGGTCCTGCTGGTGGCGCTGGTGGCCATTGCCCTGGCGGCGAATCCGGAAAACCGTGTCCTGGGCCTGGTGAGCTATGCCTGGGCCGGCTTCGGTGCAGCGTTCGGCCCGGTGGTGCTGATCTCGGTCATCTGGAAGGACATGACCCGCAATGGCGCCTTGGCCGGGATTCTGGTGGGCGCGATCACCGTGATCGTCTGGAAGCATTTCAACCTGCTGGGGTTGTACGAAATCATCCCGGGCTTCCTGTTCGCCAGTCTTGCGATCTATGTCGTCAGCCGGATGGGCGCGCCTTCGGCGCTGATGCTGCAGCGTTTCGCCGCGGCGGAGCAACAGTTCCGCCGGGAACACTGATCGGGAGGGGCTGAGCCCCTGACCCCCAGGTGATCAGAAATCGGCCCGTCTCCCTGGAGGCGGGCCGTTCCGGTTCAGGCACGTAGCGCTTGTTGCAAGTCCTCGAGGATGTCCTCGATCGCCTCGATACCGACTGACAAGCGAATCATTTCCGGTTTCACGCCGGCCTTGGCCTGTTCGGCTGCGTTCATTTGTCGATGGGTGGTGGAGGCCGGGTGGCAGGCCAGGGACTTGGCGTCGCCGATATTCACCAGGCGCTTGAAGATCTGCAGTGCATCGTAGAAGCGCACCCCGGCTTCATAGCCACCCTTGAGACCGAACGAGAGGATCGCCGAAGGCTTGCCTTTCATGTACTTGAGCGCCAGCTCATGGTGCGGGTGGTCCGGCAGGCCGGCGTAACTGACCCAGGCGACTTGCTCGTGAGCCTTGAGGAACTGCGCCACCTTGATCGCGTTGTCGGTATGCCGTTCCATGCGCAAGGCAAGAGTTTCCAGGCCTTGCAGCAGCAGGAAGGCGTTCATTGGCGCCAGTGCCGCGCCGGTATTGCGCAGCGGCACTGTCCGGGCGCGGGCGATAAAGGCCGCCGGGCCGAATTTTTCCGTATAGACCACACCGTGATAGGCGGCTTCCGGGGTGTTCAGGCCGGGAAACTTTTCCGGGTAGTCGGCCCAGGGGAAGGTCCCGGCATCGACAATTACCCCGCCCAGGGCGTTGCCGTGGCCACCGACGTACTTGGTCACCGAGTGCACGACGATGTCGGCGCCGAACTGGATCGGCTTGCACAGGATCGGCGTCGCCACGGTGTTGTCGACCATCAGCGGTACGCCGCGGGCGTGGGTCACTTCGGCAAAGCGCTGGAGATCGACGATATTGCCCGCCGGATTGCCGATGCTTTCGCAATAGACCAGCTTGGTGTTTTCGTCGATCAGCTCGGCGATGGCTTCGGCAGAGTCGTCGCGGGCGAAGCGCACCTCGACCCCGAAACTCGGCAGCAGGTGGGCGAAGAGGGTGTAGGTGCCGCCATAGAGCTGCGGCGTGGAGACGATATTGTCGCCGGCGCGGGTCAGGGCCTGGATCGCGTAGTGGATGGCCGCGCTGCCGGCGGACACCGCCAATCCGGCGATCCCGCCTTCCAGGGCGGCGAGGCGCTGTTCCAGCACGTCGTTGGTGGGGTTCATGATCCGGGTGTAGATATTGCCCGGTACGTCCAGGTTGAACAGGTCGGCGCCGTGCTGGGCGTTATCGAATTCGAAGGCGACGTTCTGGTAGATGGGCACGGCCACGGCCTTGGTGGTCGGGTCCGACTTGAAACCGTGATGGAGCGCAATCGTTGCGTCTTTCATAAAGTCTCGACTCAGTGAAATTCCATTAATGAGCACTGCCAGGCAGGTGCGGTCGCTTAATGGTCTCGTGTGTCTGAGTCGCCAATGACCTCGGGTTTCGTGCCCGTGGTCGGACCGCAAACCGGCGAGCCAGTGTCCGATACTGGCGCGCAATCGGCAAGTGATCTGGTTTAAGCCAGCTCGTTGTCCGCCTGATTGACGAAGATCAGCACGCCGAGGATCGCCATGTAGAACTTGAAGGCCGGTTCCTGGCCATTCCAGGTCTGCGATTGCCACATCAGGAACCACTCGCCGCCGACCACCATGAAACCGAAGAACCAGACCAGGAAGCCCACGGTTGCGCCGCTGACGACCCACTGCTTCGCCCGTCCGAAGGTGACGGCCTCGGCCTTGCGCGCTCGCCACAGCGACAGCGCACCATAGGCCAGCAGCACGGCGGTCAGGCCTTCGCCGAAGATGATCAGCCAATAGGCGGCGTGCCAGAGGGCGGGGCTGGTGATCGCGCGGTACATCGCGGCATTGTCCGGGAAGGTGGTGTCCATGCTCAGCACGTGGCGGACAAAGGCGAAGTTGGAACCGTAATCGGTGATGTTGTTGAAGGTGACCATGAAGGCGAAGGTCGCGAGGGCCAGGGTGAGGACAATCTTGGCGTAGCGGGTGGTCATGGCTCGGATCCTTCTTTCCGATAAGCGGGAAAACGACCTTATCACTGCACTGCCCTGGGAATATGTCAGACGCTTCCGACGCCTGCGGTGCGCTGCGACCTGACGTACGCCCGGGCACAAGGTAAACTTCGCCTCCTTCGCAGGAGTCGCCATGAACTACCGTCACGCCTTTCACGCCGGCAATCACGCCGACGTCTTGAAACACCTGGTCCTGACCCGCCTGATCGCCCTGATGGCGCGCAAGGAGCAGCCGTTCGCCTACCTCGACAGCCACGCCGGCATCGGCCTGTATGACCTCAAGGGCGACCAGGCCAGTCGCACCGGCGAATACCTGGAAGGCATTGCCCGGCTGTGGGGTGAGCAGGATCTGCCCGCCGTGACCGCCGATTACATGCGGGTGCTGCACGAGATGAACCCGGATGGCGAATTGCGCTACTACCCGGGCTCGCCGGAACTGGCGCGGCGTTTGAGCCGTGCACAGGACCGTGTGTTGCTCAATGAAAAGCACCCGGAAGACGGCAAGCTGCTCAAGGACAACATGAAGGGCGACCGGCGCGTGGCGGTGCACCTGGGCGAGGGCTGGCACGTGGCGCGGGCGTTGTTGCCGGTGGTGGAGAAGCGGGCGGTGATGCTGATCGATCCGCCGTTCGAACAGCTGGATGAAATGCAGCGTTGCGCCGCCTCGCTCAAGGAAGCCATCGGCCGCATGCGCCAGACGGTGGCGGCGGTCTGGTATCCGATCAAGGATCAGCGTGCCTTGAAGCGTTTCTATCAGGACCTGGCCGGTACCGGTGCGCCGAAGTTGCTGCGGGTGGAACTGCTGGTGCATCCGCTGGACACGCCGGCGAGCCTGAACGGGTCGGGGTTGGCGATCGCCAATCCGCCGTGGGGGCTGGAGGAGGAGTTGCGTGAGCTGTTGCCGTGGCTGGCGCAGAAGCTGGGTCAGACCCAGGGTGACTGGCGGCTGGACTGGCTGATCGCCGAGTAGGTCGTGTCGGGACGCCAGGCTTTCCCGATGTTACGGACGCACCGGGATCTGTGGGAGCGGAGCTTGCCCGCGAAGCTTTTAGCGATCTCGCGGGCCTCTTCGCGGGCAAGCACCGCTCCCACAGTGGGGGTGGGGCGGTGAATCAGATCGGGCAGGTCACGCCCGTGCCGCGAATCCCGCAATAGCCTTCGGGATTCTTCGCCAGGTATTGCTGGTGGTAGGCCTCGGCGTAGAAGAAGGTCGGCGCTTCGTCGATTTCCGTGGTGATGGCGCCGTGGCCGGCCTTGCTCAGTTCGGCCTGGAACACCTGCTTGCTCTTCAATGCGGTTTCCAGCTGCTCCGGTTTGGTGGCGTAGATCACCGAGCGGTACTGGGTGCCGATGTCGTTGCCCTGGCGCATGCCCTGGGTCGGGTCGTGCAGTTCCCAGAACAGTGCCAGCAGCTCTTCGTAGCTGACGATCTCCGGCTCGTACACCACCAGCACCACTTCGCTGTGGCCGGTCAGGCCCGAGCAGACTTCCTCGTAGGTCGGGTTCGGCGTGAAGCCGCCGGCGTAACCCACCGACGTGCTGTACACGCCCGCGCGCTGCCAGAAGCGCCGTTCCGCGCCCCAGAAACAGCCCAGGCCGAAGATGGCGAATTCCACGTTGCCGGGGAAGGGGCCCAGCAGCGGGTTGCCGTTGACGAAGTGTTTGTCCGGGACCGCCATCGGGGTTTCGCGGCCAGGTAGAGCTTGTTCTTTGGTTGGGAGCACGTTTTTGTTCACCAGTATTTCCGAGCGCAAGACCATGTCGCAGTCCTCTCAGTCAGGTTGGGATGAGCGATACAGAAAGATAGACCAACAGTGTGCCCGAGTGTTACAGCGCTGTCAGGCCAAAGGGCCGCGCGGGTAACGTTTGAGCTGCTGGATCAGTTCGAGGCCGGGGATGGGGCGGTCGAACAGGTAGCCCTGGCCGACGTCGCAGCGGTGGCGACGCAGGAAGGTCAGCTGTTCACAGGTCTCGATCCCTTCGGCCACCACCTTGATCTTCAGGTTGTGGGCCATGGCGATCACCGCGGAGGTGATTTCCATGTCGTCCTGGTTGTCCGGGATTTCGTGGATGAAGCTGCGATCGATCTTGATGATGTCGATCGGGAATTTCTTCAGGTAGCTCAGGGACGAGTAGCCGGTGCCGAAGTCGTCCATGGCCAGGGTCAGGCCGAGCTTTTTCAACTGGTCGAGTTGCTGGTGGGTGTCTTCGGTGGCCTCCAGCAGCAGGCCTTCGGTCAGTTCCAGTTCCAGCAGGCTCGGCGGTAGCTGCTCCTCCTTGAGGATGCTGGCGATGGAGGCCACCAGGTCCGGGTCGGAGAACTGCTTGGGCGACAGGTTGATCGCCACCTGCAGGTTGCCCAGCCCACGCGCGGTCAGTTGCTTGCTCATGCGGCAGGCCTGGCGGGCGACCCACTTGCCGATCGGGATGATCAGGCCGGTTTCTTCCGCGACGCTGATGAACTGGTCCGGGCGGATCATGCCGCGTTCCGGATGGTTCCAGCGCAACAGCGCTTCCATGCCCAGCAGGCGGCCGCTGCGCAGGCAGAGCTTGGGTTGATAGAACACGTCCAGTTCGTTCTGGGTCAGGGCGCGGCGCAGGTTGTTCTCGACGAACAGCTTGTAGCTGGCCTCGGCGTTCAGTGCCTCGGTGAAGACCTGGACCTGGTGCTTGCCGTTGGCCTTGGCCTTGTGCAGGGCCAGGCCGGCGTTGCGCATCAGGGTCTGCGGGTCACGGCCGTGCAGCGGCGCGCTGGCCAGGCCCACGGAGCCGGTGACGCTGATCAGCTGGTTGTCGACGAACATCGGTTTGTCGAGGGTGATCAGCAGCTGGCTGGCGACCTGTTGCCCGGTTTCCAGGTCGGTGTCGTCCAGCAGTACCGCGAATTCGTTGCTGGCAAAGCGTGCCAGGCTGCCGCTGGGGCTCAGGCTGTTGCGCAGGCGCCGGGCCAGGCTGATCAGCAGTTTGTCGCCGGTCTGGTGGCCGAGGCTGTCGTTGATCCGCTTGAAGTTGTCGATGTCCACCAGCAGCAGGCTGATGGGCGAATCGCTGTCGCGGGCGAAGCGTTCGTCGAGGTTGCGGATGAAGGCCGGACGGTTGCCCAGGTTGGTCAGGTTGTCGGTGTAGGCCAGGCGCTCGATGCGCTGTTGCGCCAGCTTGGTCTGGGTGATGTCTTCGTAGATGCCGATGTAGTGGGTCAGTTCGCGGTTGTCGCCATAGACCTTGGAAATCGACAGCTGGCCCCAGTAGGGCTCCAGGTTCTTGCGCCGGCTCTTGAACTCGCCCTGCCAGCTGTTGCTCTTGGCCAGGCTCGAGGTGGCATCGAACAGCAGTTCGCTGAGATTCTCCAGGGCCGGCAGTTCGGAGAGCTTCTGGCCGTGGACTTCCTCGGTGCTGTACTGGGTGATGGCGGTGAAGCTGGGGTTGACGTATTCCACCACGCCGTCGCTGCTGACCAGCAGGAAGGCGTTGGCGCTCTGTTCCACGGCGCGTTGGAACAGGTGCAGGGCGCTGGTGGCGGCCCGTCGGTTGTGGTTGTTGATGACCTGGGCGAACTGGTCCGCCAGTTCACCGGCAAAGGCGATTTCGTCGGACTGCCAGGCGCGGGTCTTGCCGCTCTGTTCCAGGCACAGCACGCCGACCACCTGGCCGTCGATGCGGATGCTGGCGTCGAGCATGGCGTTGGTGTCCCGGGGGCGCAGGCTTTCGGCCATCTCCCGGGTGCGCGGGTCGTGCATCGTGTTGTGGGCGTCAATGGCGCGGCTGGTGTGCAGGGCTTCCAGATAGTTGGGAAAACCGCTGACGTCGATGACATCCGGCAGTACGTATTGCTGGCGATCACGGTGATAGGCGCAGATCGGGACCAGGCGATCGCCTTCGAGGTTCCAGATGCTCGCACAGTCGATTTCGTAGATGTCGCAGGCGCAACGGGTGATCAGTTCGGCGGCTTCGAGCAGGGACTTGCCGGCGCTGTAGCGCTGGCGCGCCAGGCGCAGGATCAGGTCCTGCTGGGCGCGCACCCGGTCCAGGTGCAGCAGCTGTTCCTGCTGGGCGCGCTGGTTCAGTTCCAGGGCGATCTGCAGGCGGCTGTTCTGGGTTTCCAGGTCGGCGGTCGGCAGGGTCGGCTCCTGGCCGACCAGGCCCTCGACCACCAGCAGGTAGCCGCGTAGCAGGTGGCGGTTGTGTTGCTTGTAGGCTTCACCGACTTCCAGCAGGCTCAGGGGCCCCTGGGTGGTGTGCAGGGTGTAGCGGATCAGGTAATGCGGGTTGTCGACCAGTTGCTGCTGGATGGTGTCGTGCAGCCGGTAACGGGCTTCGGGCTCCATCAGGCTGGCATAGGGCGAGCCGACCAGGGCACAGAGCTCGATGGCCGGGAGGCCGAACTGGCGCTCGCAATTGGGGTCGAGAAACAGCAGTGCCCAGCTTGCTTCATTCAGCCGTTCGAAACGCAGCATGCCGAGCCGCGAGGGCACCGGTAACTGCGTGACTACCTCGGCCGCCAATCTATTGGCGACATCGGGTTGGCTTTTCATTGATAGCTCGCTTCAAGAGTACGGGTCACGCTGGGTAAAGACCGTTTTTCTGGCGTGTTGGGCAAGGTTGCATTAAGCGGGTCAGGCTGACAAGCAGAACAGTGGCTCTGTGCCTTCAATGTATCGGCCGAGAGGAGAATTTCTTCAGTGAACGGGCCTGGCCACCGGTCTATTTCGCGGTGTTCCCGGTGTTTGCAGGGCGTTTGCGGGGTTACCCGGGACGCGGGCAAAAAAAGCCCCGCCAAGCGGCGGGGTTGAGGTACGAGCGTGGCGCTCGGAAATCGATGCACGGATCCGGTCTCCTCGAAGTAGGAGACCGGATTCGCGGTTACAGCAGGATGGTGCGGATATCCGCCAGCAGGTCGCTCAGGCGCTTGGTGAAGCGCGCGGCGGCGGCGCCGTTGATCACGCGGTGATCGTAGGACAGCGACAGCGGCAGCATCAGCTTGGGCTGGAAGGCCTTGCCGTCCCAGACCGGCTGGATGGTGGCCTTGGAGACACCGAGGATCGCCACTTCCGGCGCGTTGACGATCGGCGTGAAGCCGGTGCCGCCAATGTGCCCGAGGCTGGAGATGGTGAAGCAGGCACCCTGCATCTCGTCGGCGGAGAGTTTCTTGGTCCGGGCCTTTTCCGCCAGGGAAGCCGCTTCGGCAGCGAGTTGCAGCAGGTTCTTCCGGTCGACGTCCTTGATGACCGGTACCAGCAGGCCATCCGGGGTGTCGACGGCGAAGCCGATGTTGACGTACTTCTTGCGAATGATCGCCTTGCCGCTCGGGGCCAGCGAACTGTTGAAGTCCGGCAGTTCCTTGAGCAGGTGGGCGCAGGTCTTGAGCAGCAGCGGCAGGATGGTCAGCTTGACGCCGGCCTTCTCGGCCGCGGCTTTCTGGGCCACGCGGAACGCTTCCAGCTCGGTGATATCCGCCGAGTCGAATTGGGTCACGTGCGGCACGTTCAGCCAGCTGCGGTGCAGGTTGGCGGCGCCCGCCTGCATCAGGCGGGTCATCGGCACTTCTTCGATTTCACCGAAGCGGCTGAAATCCACCACCGGGATCGGCGGGATGCCGGCACCGCCGGTTGCGCCGGCAGCAGCAGCGGCCGGTGCTTCCTTGGCCTTCTGCATCATGGCCTTGACGTAGGCCTGCACGTCTTCCTTGAGGATGCGACCGTGCGGACCGCTTGCGCTCACGGCGCTCAACTCGACGCCGAATTCACGGGCCAGTTGGCGTACCGCCGGACCTGCGTGAACCTTGGCGCTCGAATTGACCGGTGCGGCCGCCGGAGCGGCAGCGGGTGCAGGTGCCGCGGCAGGTGCCGCTGCCTGGGCCGGAGCAGCCGGTGCCGCCGCCTGTGCAGGCGCGGCTGGGGCGGCAGCGCCCTTGACCTTCAGTTTGAGGATCAGGTCACCGGTACCGACTTCGTCGTCCAGCTTGATGGAAACGCTTTCCACCACGCCGGCGGCCGGTGATGGGATTTCCATGCTGGCCTTGTCGGATTCGAGGGTGATCAGCGACTGATCGACCTCGACGGTGTCACCGGCCTTGACCGAGACTTCGATGATCTTGGCCTTGCCTGACGAACCGATGTCCGGCACGTGGATGTCCTGGACGCTGTCGGCGACCGCGGCGGCCGGTGCAGCGGCTGGCGCCGGAGCGGCAGCAGGCGCGGCGGCGGCCTGGGTCGTTGCTGGAGCTGCGGCTGCGGCTGGCGCTGCGCCGGCCACTTTCAGGACCAGGATCAGGTCGCCGGTACCGACTTCGTCGTTGAGCTTGACGTTGATGCTTTCCACGACGCCGGCGGCCGGCGACGGGATTTCCATGCTGGCCTTGTCGGACTCGAGGGTGATCAGGGATTGATCCGCTTCGATGCTGTCGCCGACCTTGACCGAGATCTCGATGATCTGGGCCTTGCCCGACGAACCGATGTCCGGCACATGCACTTGTTGCACCGAGGCGGCGGCAGGCGCAGCGCTCGGCGCGGCAGCCGGTGCGGCGGCAACCGGAGCAGCAGCCTGGGCGGCAGGCGCCGGGGCAGCCGCAGGAGCCGCGGCAGCGGCGCCCTCGACTTCCAGTTCCAGCAGTTCGTCGCCTTCTTTCAGGCGGTCGCCCAGCTTCACTTTCAGGCTCTTGACGATGCCGGCTTTCGGCGCGGGCACTTCCATGCTCGCCTTGTCCGATTCCAGCGTCAGGATGCTCTGGTCGGCTTCGATGCGATCGCCGACCTTCACAAACAGTTCGATTACTTCACCTTCACCGCTGCCGATGTCAGGTACGCGAATGAGTTCGCTCACAGGGTGTCTCCTCAGCAGTCCAGTGGGTTGCGTTTTTCCGGGTTGATGCCGAACTTGGCGATGGCCTCGGCCACCACTTTAGGTTCGATGTCACCACGGTCAGCCAAGGCTTCCAAGGCTGCCAACACCACGAAATGACGGTCGACTTCGAAGAAGTGACGCAGCTTCTTGCGGCTGTCACTGCGGCCGAAACCGTCGGTGCCCAGGACTTTGAATTCCTTGGACGGGACCCACTGGCGGATCTGTTCGGCAAACAACTTCATGTAGTCGGTAGAGGCGATCACCGGACCTTGGCGGCCGGCGAGGCATTCTTCGACGTAGCTGCGCTTCGGCTTCTGGCCAGGATGCAGGCGGTTGCTGCGTTCCACGGCCAGGCCGTCGCGACGCAGTTCGTTGAAGCTGGTGACGCTCCACACGTCGGCGCCGACGTTGAACTGCTCGCGCAGGATCTTCGCCGCTTCACGCACTTCGCGCAGGATGGTGCCGGAGCCCATCAGTTGCACGTGGTGAGCCGCTTCCCGGGTGTCTTCCTCGAGCAGGTACATGCCCTTGATGATGCCTTCCTCGGCGCCGGCCGGCATGGCGGGCTGCTGGTAGGACTCGTTCATCACGGTGATGTAGTAGAAGACGTCCTGTTGCTCTTCGGTCATCTTCTTCATGCCGTCCTGGATGATCACCGCCAGCTCGTAGCCGTAGGTCGGATCATAGGTGCGGCAGTTCGGGATGGTGGCGGCCAGGATGTGGCTGTGACCGTCTTCGTGTTGCAGACCTTCGCCATTCAGGGTGGTGCGGCCGGCGGTACCGCCGATCAGGAAGCCACGGGTGCGGCTGTCGCCGGCGGCCCAGGCCAGGTCACCGATGCGCTGGAAGCCGAACATCGAGTAGAAGATGTAGAACGGCAGCATCGGCTGGTTGTGGCTGGAGTACGAAGTACCGGCCGCGATGAAGGAGCTCATGGCGCCCGCTTCGTTGATGCCTTCCTCGAGGATCTGGCCCTTCTTGTCTTCCTTGTAGAACATCACCTGGTCTTTATCGACTGGCTCGTAGAGCTGGCCGACGGAGGAGTAGATGCCCAACTGACGGAACATGCCTTCCATACCGAAGGTACGGGCTTCGTCCGGGATGATCGGGACGATGCGCGGGCCGATTTCCTTGTCCTTGACCAACTGCGCGAGGATCCGCACGAAGGCCATGGTGGTGGAGATTTCACGGTCGCCCGAACCGTCCAGGATCGCCTTGAGGGTATCCAGTGGCGGAGTCGGGACGTTGAAGCTCTGTGCGCGGCGCTGTGGCACGAAACCGCCCAGTGCGGCGCGACGCTCGCTGAGGTAGCGGGCTTCGGCGCTGTTGGGTTCCGGCTTGAAGAACGGCAGGTTTTCCAGCTGGTCATCCTTGACCGGAATGTCGAAGCGGTCGCGGAACAGCTTCAGGCTTTCAACATCCACCTTCTTGGTGTTGTGCGCGGTGTTCTTCGCTTCGCCGGCACCGGTGCCATAACCCTTGATGGTCTTGGCCAGGATGACGGTCGGTTGTTCCTTGTGGTTGACCGCTTCGTGGTACGCCGCGTAGACCTTGTACGGGTCGTGGCCGCCACGGTTGAGTTTCCAGATCTCGTCGTCGGACAGATCGGCAACCATCGCCTTGAGTTCCGGCGAGTTGAAGAAGTGTTCACGCACGAACGCGCCGTCTTTGGCCTTGTAGTTCTGGTACTCGCCGTCGATGACTTCGTCCATCCGGCGTTGCAGGATGCCGTCGACGTCCTTGGCCAGCAGTGGGTCCCAGAAACGGCCCCAGATGACTTTGGTGACGTTCCACTGGGCGCCACGGAACACGCCTTCGAGTTCCTGGATGATCTTGCCGTTGCCACGCACCGGCCCGTCGAGACGTTGCAGGTTGCAGTTGATGACGAAGATCAGGTTGTCCAGCTTCTCGCGGCCGGCCAGGGAGATCGCGCCCAGGGATTCCGGTTCGTCGCACTCGCCGTCGCCCAGGAAGCACCAGACTTTCTGCTTGCCTGGCTGAATGAAGCCGCGGGCTTCCAGGTACTTCATGAAGCGTGCCTGGTAGATCGCCTGGATCGGACCCAGACCCATGGAGACGGTCGGGAACTGCCAGAAGTCAGGCATCAGCCAAGGGTGCGGGTAGGACGACAGGCCCTGGCCGTCGACTTCCTGACGGAAGTTGTTCATTTGCTCTTCGCTGATGCGACCTTCCATGAACGCACGGGCGTAGACGCCTGGCGAGGTGTGGCCCTGGAAGTAGATCAGGTCGCCGCCGTGTTCGTCGGTCGGGGCCTGGAAGAAGTAGTTGAAACCGATGTCATACAGGGTGGCGCTGGAGGCGAAACTGGAGATGTGACCGCCCAGGTCAGAATCTTTCAAGTTCGTGCGCATTACCATGGCCATGGCGTTCCAGCGCACCAGCGAGCGAATGCGGCGTTCCATGAACAGGTCGCCAGGCATGCGTGCTTCGTGGGTGACGGGAATCGTGTTGCGGTACGGCGTGGTGATGGCGTAGGGCAGTTGCGAGCCGCTGCGGGTCGCGAGTTCGCCCATACGGGTCATCAGGTAATGAGCACGGTCTTCGCCTTCTTTGTCGAGAACCGATTCCAGGGCGTCCAGCCATTCCTGGGTTTCGACGGGATCGAGGTCTTGCATGGCTTGCTCCAGGGCGGAAAGGCTTCCAGAATCGGTTGCCTGAGTTTGCGACTGGCCTTGTGGGCAGACGACATAAATTCTTGGATGTCCGGAGGTTGTTCCGGAGTTCTGTAGTTTTACTACAAATCGTCGGCCATTTCAGCCTTTCGAATGTATAGACGAGTAGTAAAACTACAGGGCGATGAGTAAAAACTTCCTGCTATGTTGTGAGCGTAATCGATATTGTTGGTTGGGAATGAGTCAAGGCAAGCGCTTTTTTGAGGCTGGCTGCCAAAAAATTACCATTATCAGCTATTTCTAACTTTTGTTCGACAGTCCTTTTCAGAGCGTGTTTCTCGCGATCACAGACTGCCGCTGATTGTTCGATCACCAAGGATAGACCATGAGCCTTCCAACGTTGGCCGACTTGCCGGCCATTCTTCTGCCTGTCGCCGCTCGTGCCGAGCAGTCGTTTCGTGCGGCCGTCGCGGCCCTGGACGATGATCACGGGCTGGCCCAATGGACCGAGCAACGCTGGGCGCAGTTCGCCCGGGTCGGCGCGGCCAGCGACTTCTTTATTGAACAGTCGGTTCGTGACCCTTTGATGTTGCTGGAGCTGGTGCGGTTCGGCGACCTGGATCGCGGTTTTGCGCCGGGGGAGATGTGCGGGCAGATCGCCGCGGCGTTGCAGCAGGTCGACAACGAGGATGAGCTGGGCCGGGTCCTGCGGCGCCAGCGCACGCGCCAGCAGGTGCGGATCATCTGGCGCGACCTGACCCGCCAGGCGGACCTGGTGCAGACCTGTCGCGACCTGTCGGACCTGGCCGACGCCAGCATCGACCAGGCTTATCAATGGTTGTACCCGCGGCATTGCCAGCAGTTCGGCACACCCACCGGGCGGCGCAGCGGCCAGGCGCAGCAGATGGTCATCCTCGGCATGGGCAAGCTCGGAGCCGTGGAGTTGAACCTGTCCTCCGATATCGACCTGATCTTCGCCTACCCGGAAGGCGGCGAGACGGTCGGGGTCAAGCGCCCGCTGGACAACCAGGAGTTTTTCATCCGCCTGGGCCAGCGGCTGATCAAGGCTCTGGACCCGATCACCGTCGACGGCTTCGTGTTCCGCGTCGACATGCGCTTGCGCCCCTATGGCTCGGCCGGTGCCCTGGTGCTGAGCTTCAATGCGCTGGAACAGTATTACCAGGATCAGGGGCGCGACTGGGAGCGCTACGCGATGATCAAGGCCCGGGTGGTGGCCGGCGACCAGGTGGCGGGCGCGCACCTGCTGGAGATGTTACGGCCCTTCGTCTATCGGCGTTACCTGGACTTCTCGGCCATCGAAGCGCTGCGCACCATGAAGCAGTTGATCCAGCAGGAAGTTCGGCGCAAGGGCATGGCCGAGAACATCAAGCTGGGTTCCGGCGGCATTCGCGAGGTCGAGTTCATTGCCCAGGCCTTCCAGCTGATTCACGGCGGGCGTGACCTGAGCTTGCAGCAGCGGCCCCTGTTGAAGGTGCTGGGGACCCTGGAGGGACAGGGTTACCTGCCGCCGGCGGTGATCGGCGAGTTGCGTAGCGGTTATGAGTTCCTGCGCTACACCGAGCATGCGATCCAGGCGATTGCCGACCGCCAGACCCAGATGCTGCCCGACGGCGAAAAGGACCGGGCGCGCATCGCCTTCATGATGGGCTTCGACAGTTGGGCGGCGTTTCATGAGCGGTTGATGCACTGGCGTGGACGGGTCGACTGGCATTTCCGCCAGGTCATTGCCGACCCGGACGAAGAGGACGGTGCGCAGAGCGAAGTGGTGGTCGGCGGCGAATGGTTGCCGCTGTGGGAAGAGTCCCAGGACGAGGAGGCGGCCTGCCGGCAGTTGCAGGAGGGCGGTTTCAAGGATGCCGCCAAGGCACTGAAGCAACTGACGGTGCTGCGTACCAGCCCGCAGTTGCGTGCCATGCAGCGCCTCGGTCGGGAGCGGCTCGATGCCTTTATCCCGCGCCTGCTGGCCCAGGCGGTGGAACATGCCGATCCGGACCTGGTGCTGGAGCGCGTGCTGCCGCTGGTGGAGGCCGTGGCCCGGCGTTCGGCCTACCTGGTGCTGCTCACGGAAAACCCCGGGGCCTTGCGCCGCTTGCTGACCTTGTGTGCCGCCAGCCCCTGGATTGCCGAGCAGATCACCCGTTTCCCGATGCTGCTCGACGAGTTGCTCAACGAAGGCCGGCTGTTCAAGCCGCCCCTGGCGCCGGAGTTGGCCGCGGAGTTGCGCGAGCGGCTGACGCGGATCCCGGAAGACGATCTCGAACAGCAGATGGAAGCCTTGCGTCACTTCAAGCTGGCGCATCGCCTGCGGGTCGCGGCCTCGGAGATCTCCGGCAGCCTGCCGCTGATGAAAGTCAGCGACTACCTCACCTGGCTCGCCGAGGCGATCCTCGAACAGGTGCTGGCCCTGGCCTGGCGCCAGACCGTCGCCCGGCATGGTTCGCCACGGCGGGTCGACGGCAGCCTGTGCGACCCGGGCTTCATTATTGTCGGCTACGGCAAGGTCGGCGGGATCGAGCTGGGCCATGGTTCGGACCTGGACCTGGTGTTCATCCATGACGGCGACCCGAATGCCGAGACCGACGGCGCCAAGCCCATCGATACCGCGCAGTTCTTCACCCGCCTGGGGCAGCGGATCATTCACCTGCTGACCACCCAGACCAACTCCGGCCAACTCTATGAAGTGGACATGCGCTTGCGTCCGTCCGGTGCCTCGGGCCTGCTGGTCAGCTCCCTGGGCGCCTTCGAGCGTTACCAGCAGAACGAGGCCTGGACCTGGGAGCATCAGGCGCTGATCCGCGCCCGGGTGCTGGTGGGGTGCAAGGACGTGGGCGCGGCGTTCGAGAAAGTGCGGGCGGCGGTGCTGGGGCGTGAACGGGATCTGCCGACCTTGCGCCAGGAAGTCAGCGAGATGCGCGCCAAGATGCGTGACAACCTGGGGAGCAAGGCCACCGCGGCGGGGACGGCGGCCAATGCCTTCGAGGCCACGGCGCCGTTCGATATCAAGCAGGATGCCGGTGGTATCGTCGATATTGAATTTATGGTGCAATACGCGACATTGGCCTGGTCGAAAGCGCACCCGGCGTTACTCCGCTATACCGATAATATTCGCATTCTCGAAGGGCTGGAGGAAGCCGGCCTGATTCCCGCCACGGATGCCAACCTGCTGCGCGAGGCCTACAAGGCCTATCGCTCCGCGGCCCACCGCCAGGCATTGCAGAAAGAGGCGGGGGTGATCGCCGGCGATCAGTTCGCGGTCGAGCGCCGCGATGTCATGCGGATCTGGACCGAACTGGGGCTAAGCTGATTGATATTTTGGAGGCGGGGAGGCTAATGCCTCCCCGCATCGTTTGTGGAAGCCTATGAATATTCTGATCGTTGGGCCCAGCTGGGTCGGTGACATGGTGATGGCTCAGACACTGTTCCAGTGCCTGAAGCAGCGTCATCCGCAGTGCGAGATCGATGTGCTGGCCCCGGAATGGAGCCGCCCGATCCTCGAGCGCATGCCCGAAGTCCGGGCCGCCTTGAGCTTTCCGCTCGGCCACGGTGTTCTGGAGCTGGCCACGCGGCGGCGCATCGGCAAATCCCTGGCCGGTCAGTACGACCAGGCGATCCTGCTGCCCAACTCGCTGAAGTCGGCCTTGGTGCCGTTTTTTGCCGGCGTGCCGAAGCGCACCGGCTGGCGCGGCGAGTTGCGCTTCGGCCTGCTCAACGATGTGCGCAAGCTGGACAAGGAACGTTATCCGCTGATGATCGAGCGCTTCATGGCCCTGGCCTACGCGCCGGGTGAGAGCCTGCCGACGCCGTATCCGCGCCCCAGCCTGCGGATCGACCCCGCCAGCCGCGACGCGGCGCTGGCCAAGTTCGAACTGAGCCTGGACCGCCCGGTGCTGGCGCTGTGCCCGGGGGCCGAGTTCGGCGAGTCCAAGCGCTGGCCGTCGGAGCACTACGCGAAGGTCGCCGAGGCGCGGATTCGCGAGGGTTGGCAGGTCTGGCTGTTCGGTTCGAAGAACGATCATGCGGTCGGCGAGGACATTCGTCAGCGCTTGATCCCGGGCCTGCGGGAGGAGGCGGTGAACCTCAGTGGCGGCACCTCCCTGGCCGAGGCCATCGACCTGATGTCCTGCGCCGATGCGGTGGTGTCCAACGACTCGGGACTGATGCACGTCGCCGCGGCGTTGAACCGTCCGCTGGTGGCGGTCTACGGCTCGACGTCGCCGGCTTTCACCCCGCCGCTGGCGGACCAGGTGGAAATCGTCCGCCTGGGCCTGGAGTGCAGTCCCTGCTTCGACCGCACCTGCCGCTTCGGCCATTACAATTGCCTGCGCCAACTCGAGTCGACCCCGGTGAACGAAGCCTTGCAGCGTTTGCTCGGCACTCCGGTCGAGGTCCACTAATTGCGCGTATTGCTGGTCAAGACCTCTTCCCTGGGCGATGTGATTCACGCCTTGCCGGCGCTCACCGATGCGGCGCGGGCGATTCCCGGGATCCGTTTCGACTGGGTGGTCGAGGAGGGGTTCGCCGAGGTCCCGGGCTGGCACCCGGCGGTGGACAAGGTGATTCCGGTGGCGATCCGCCGCTGGCGCAAGAATATCTGGCAGACGATCAAGAGCGGCGAGTGGCGGCGTTTCAAGCAGAGCCTGCGCGCCAACCAGTACGATCTGGTGATCGATGCCCAGGGTCTGGTGAAAAGCGCTTTGCTGACCCGTTATGTCAAGGCGCCGGTGGCCGGGCTGGACAAACAGTCGGCCGGCGAACCCCTGGCCAGCCGCTTTTATTCGCGGCGCCTGGCGGTGGCGCGCGGTCAGCATGCCGTCGAGCGCGTGCGCCAGTTGTTTGCCGTTGCGCTGGGGTATGACCTGCCCAAGGGGTTGGGCGACTATGGCTTGAATGTCGACAAGCTGATCGAGTTGCCGCGCAAGGCCCCCTTCGTGGTGTTTCTGCACGGTACCACCTGGGACACCAAACATTGGCCGGAAGCCTACTGGCGCGAACTGGCCGTGCGCTTGGGGCCGTTGGGCGTGTCGGTGAAGCTGCCCTGGGGCAATGCCGAGGAAAAAGCCCGGGCCGAGCGTATCGCCCGCAATCTGAAACATGTCGTGGTCCTGCCCAGGCTGAACCTGGCCGGGGTCGCGAAAGTACTGGCCAATGCCAGTGCCTGCGTGGCGGTCGATACCGGTCTCGGCCACCTGGCCGCCGCGCTGGATGTGCCGACGCTGTCGCTGTTCGGTCCGACCAATTCGGCCCTGACCGGTGCCTATGGCCGGTCGCAGATCCATCTGGCGAGCAACTTTCCCTGTGCGCCCTGTCTTCAAAGGACCTGCACCTACGTGCCGACCGCGCAGGACCAGCAGCGCTTCGATCTGAAGCGCGAGTGGCCGTTGTGCTTCACGCGTTTGAACCCCGAGCGTGTGGCAAGCCGACTGAGCGCACTGTTAATGACCGAGGAATAGCACTGATGCATCTGGCTTTTGTACTGTACAAATACTTTTCCTTTGGCGGCTTGCAGCGTGACTTCATGCGCATCGCCTTGGAATGCCAGCAGCGCGGGCACCGGATCCGTGTCTATACCCTGCAGTGGGAAGGCGATATCCCGCCTGGCTTCGATGTGCGGGTGGTGCCGGTCAAGGCGTTGTTCAATCATCGGCGCTATGCAAAGTTCAGTGCCTGGGTAAAAGCCGATCTGGCCAGGGATCCGGTGGACCGGTTGGTCGGTTTCAACAAGATGCCCGACCTGGATGTCTATTACGCCGCCGACAGCTGCTATGAAGACAAGGCGCAGAATCTGCACAATGCGTTCTACCGCCTCTCGGGCCGCTATCGTCATTTCGCCGAGTATGAGCGGGCGGTGTTCGGCAGGGGGGCGAAGGCTGAAATCCTGATGATCTCCGAAGCCGAGCAACGGCTGTTCATCAAGTATTACGACACGCCCCTGGAGCGCCTTCACATGCTGCCGCCGGGGATTTCCCTGGATCGCCGGGCACCGGCCAACGCCGCCGAGATACGCGCCGGGTTTCGCCGTGAGTTCAAGCTGGCGGACGATGAGCTGCTGATGGTGCAGATCGGTTCCGGGTTCAAGAAGAAAGGCGTCGATCGCAGCCTCAAGGCCCTGGCCGCGTTGCCGCCGGCCTTGAAAAAACGCACCCGGTTCCTGGTCATCGGCCAGGACAATGCCAAGGCTTTCCAGGCGCAGAGTGTGGCGCTGGGATTGGGTGAGCAGGTGCAGTTCCTCAAGGGTCGCAGCGATATCCCGCGTTTCCTGTTGGGCGCAGATTTGCTGATTCACCCGGCCTACGACGAAAATGCCGGTATGGTTCTGCTTGAAGCCCTGGTGGCCGGGTTGCCGGCGCTGGTGAGCGGGGTCTGCGGTTATGCCCATTACATCGCTGAAGCTGACTGCGGCCTGGTGCTGGATGAGCCTTTCGAACAGGCCCAGCTCAATCGATACCTGGAGCGGATGTTGTCCGATCAGGCCGCGCGCCTGACGTGGAGCCGGCATGGCCTGGCCTTTGCCGAGACGACCGACCTCTACAGCCTGCCGCAGTGCGCGGCGGATAAGATCCTGGCGGAGTAAAACCGATGAAGTTGATGCTGGCCGAACCGTTCAAGCGCTTGTGGGGCGGACGCGATGCGTTCGCCGAGGTGGAGCGCCTGGAGGGGGAGGTTTACCGTGAGCTGGAAGCCCGCCGTACCTTGCGTACGGAAGTCGCCGGCCGGGGTTATTTCGTGAAGATCCACCGTGGCATCGGCTGGCGCGAGATCTTCAAGAACCTGATGACCGCCAAGCGGCCGGTCCTCGGTGCGGGCCAGGAATGGCAGGCGATCCAGCGCCTGCAGGAAGCCGGGGTGCCGACCATGACCGCCGTGGCCTATGGCGAGCGTGGCCGCAACCCGGCGGACCAGCACTCGTTCATCGTCACTGAGGAATTGGCGCCGACCATCAGCCTCGAATTCTACTGCATGGATTGGCCCAAGCAGCCGCCGGAGCCGCGGCTCAAGCGTGCGCTGATCGCCGAGGTGGCGCGTATGACCGGCATGATGCACCGTGCCGGGGTCAATCATCGCGACTGCTATATCTGCCACTTCCTGCTGCATACCGACAAGACGGTGACCGCCGACGACTTCAAGCTCTCGGTCATCGACCTGCACCGTGCCCAGACCCGTGCGGCCATCCCGCTGCGTTGGCGCAACAAGGATCTGGCGGGACTCTATTTCTCGGCGCTGGATATCGGTTTGACCCGGCGCGACAAGCTGCGCTTCCTGAAGGGCTACTTTCAGCAGCCGCTGCGCCAGATCCTGCGGGATGAAGCGCCGCTGTTGGCCTGGCTGGAGCGCAGGGCGGAAAAACTCTACCGGCGCAAACAGCGCTACGGCGGCGCACTCTGATGTGGCTGCGCCTGCGTCGTTCGTGAAGGGAAATCGTTGATGCATTTGTCTGAATTGAAAGCGGCCGGACGTGCTCCGGCATTGCCCCTGGGCGTGGAGTTGGAGGACGCCGCCGGCAGCGCGCAACTGCAGTTGTTGAGTCTGTTGCGTGTGCTGCCTGGCCGGCGTTATGTCGGTGCCGGGGTCTGGCGTGGGCGTACGGTGCTCGCCAAATTGCTGGTGGGGCGCAAGGCGGCACGGCACTTCCAGCGTGAACGACGGGGTGCCCGACTGTTGGCCGAGCAAGGCCTGAGCACGCCGCTGTTGTTGGTCGATGGCCTGAAGCAAGGCGAGGGCGGCTGGTTGCTGTTCGAGTTTCTCGACGGCGCCGAGAGCCTGGCTGATGCCTGGAGCAAGGTTGAATCGCTGCCGCTGCTGGCCGATGAGCAGCAACAGGTGTTGGCCAAGGCGCTGACGGCGATTGCGCAGATGCACGGCAAGGGCCTGTGGCAGGACGACCTGCACCTGGACAATCTGCTGCTCCAGGACGGCAAACTGTATTTGATCGATGGTGCCGGGATCCGCGTCGAACAGGCGGGCAAGCCTTTGTCGCGGCAGAAGGTGCTGGAAAACCTCGGGGTGTTTTTCGCCCAGTTGCCCAAGGCGCTCGAACCCTTTATCGAAGAGCTGCTGGTGCATTACCTGCTGAGCAACGGCGAGCATGCGTTACCGCTGGAGGCCTTGCTCAAGCAGGTGGACAAGGTGCGTGGCTGGCGCTTGAAAGACTTCCTGCGCAAGGTGGCGCGCGAGTGCACGCTGTTCAGTGTCCGCGATGGGGCGTTCGGCCTGCGGGCGATTCGTCGCGAAGAAGAAGCGCTGCTGGGCCCGGTGCTGGAACAGGCCGATGCGCTGCTCGCGCAAGGCCCGCTGTACAAGAATGGCGGCTCGGCAACGGTGGGGCGGGTCGATATCGACGGCCGTCCGCTGGTACTCAAACGCTACAACATCAAGGGTTTCAGCCATTGGCTCAAGCGTTTCTGGCGGCCGACCCGGGCTTGGCATTCCTGGCGCGAGGGCAATCGCCTGGAGTTCCTCGGGATCGCCACGCCCAAGCCGCTCGCCGTGCTGGAGCGCCGGTTTTTCTGGCTGCGCAGCCGCGCCTATCTGCTCACCGAACATCTGGCCGGGCCGGATGTGATCGAGCGCTTTGCGCCGTACGTGGAGTCGGGCGAAGTGCCGCCGGCCGAGCTCGAGGCGCTGGAGCAGTTGTTTGCCGAGTTGATTCGCGAACGTATCAGTCACGGTGATTTCAAGGGGCATAACCTGTTCTGGCAGGATGACCGCTGGGTGCTGATCGACCTGGATTCGATGCGCCAGCATGCCTCGCCGCACAGCTTTGCCAAGGCCTATGCCCGGGATCGCGCGCGTTTCATGCGCAACTGGCCGGCGAGCAGCGCGTTGTATCAGGTGATTGATCAGCGCTTGCCCCGGTCGAGCGCGTTCCCCCAGGGCTGAGCTGGGAAGAGGGGTAGGCGAAGCGAGATTGATCGTCTGCCCAGTGTCAGTTCCCTTGGTAATCCTTGCTATAATCCCGCCCTTTAGCTGTTTGCCGCCCTTGGCGGGAACACATTTTCTCAGGCGCATTGCCGCCTGCATGCAGACTTTCAAGAGGCTAGACCCCTGTGGCATTGACGATTCTTGGCCTGTCCGGCGCCCTTAGCCATGATCCTTCCGCCGCCCTGTACATTGACGGCAAGCTGGTCGCGGCCGCTGAAGAAGAACGCTTCGTGCGCGATAAGCATGCAAAGAACCGCATGCCCTACGAGTCGGCGAAGTTCTGCCTGGAGCAGGCCGGTATCAAACCGTCCGACGTCGATGTGGTGGCCATTCCGTTCGCCCCTATCAGCCTGTTCGGCAAGGCCCGCTGGCAATACGCCAAGCGCTATTGGTACGCCCCGGATCGCGCCCTCGATGCGATCCTGATGGGCAACCGCCGCTACAAGCGCTATCGCAGCAAGATCGTCTGGTGCCTGGAGCAACTGGGCTTCGATCCGAAGAAAATCAAGATCGAACCGGTCGAGCACCACCTGGCCCACGCATCCAGTGCCTACCACTGTTCCGGGTTCAAGGAAAAAACCGCGATCCTCGGTATCGACGGCAAGGGTGAGTACGCCACCACCTTCTTCGGCTACGGTGAAAACGGCAAGATCCACAAGATCAAGGAGTTCTACGATCCGGACTCCCTGGGCGGCCTGTACGGCGCGATCACCGAGTTCCTCGGCTTCGATATGCTCGATGGCGAGTTCAAGGTGATGGGCATGGCCCCTTACGGCGATGCCAGCAAGTACGATTTCTCGCGCCTGGCTTCGTTCGAAAACGGTGAACTGGTGATCAACACCGACTACGCCAACGTCGTCGGCCTGCGTCGCTACAAGGAGAAGGGCAAGGGCTTCTTCTTCACGCCGAAACTGATCGAATGGCTGGGCCCCAAGCGCCAGGGCGATGTGGCCGACGAGCCGTACATTCACTACGCCGCCAGCATCCAGGCGCTGTTCGAGAAGATCTCGCTGCAGATGATCGACCACTACCTGGGCGATGTTCTCAAGGAAACCGGCAAGCTGGCGTTTGCCGGCGGTTGTGCGCTGAACGTCAAGCTGAACCAGAAGATCATTGCCCGCGACGACATCAAGGAGTTGTTCGTGCAACCGGCTTCCGGCGACGCCGGTACGGCGGTGGGCGCGGCGGCCTACGTGTCCCACGCTCGCGGTGTGCCGGTGGAGAAGATGGAGCATGTCTATCTCGGCCCGTCCTACAGCAACGAAGACGTGATCGCCGCCTGCGCGCGTCACGAGAACGCGCCGAAGTGGCGCAAGCTCGACAACATGCCGGAGCAGATCGCCAAGATCATGGTCGACGGCAATCCGGTGGCCTGGTTCCAGGGCCGCATGGAGTTCGGTCCGCGGGCCCTGGGCGGTCGTTCGATCATCGGTTGCCCGAGCGTCGCCGGCGTGGCGGATCGGATCAACCACCAGATCAAGTTCCGCGAGCGCTGGAGGCCTTTCTGCCCGTCGATGCTCGACACCGTTGCGCCGCAGATGATCAAGATCGATCACCCCGCACCGTTCATGACCTTCACCTTCGAAGTGGCTGAAGAGTGGAAGACCCGTGTGCCGGAAGTCGTCCATGAGGACGGCACCTCCCGGGCCCAGGTGCTCAAGCGCGAATACAACCCGCGCTACTACGACATGATGAAGGCGCTGGAGGTGCTGACCGGCAACGGCGTGTCGCTGAACACCTCGTTGAACCGTCGCGGCGAACCGATGATCTGCTCGCCCACCGATGCCCTGAACATGTTCTTCGGCTCGGACCTGCAGTACCTGATCATGGAGGACATCCTAGTGGTCAAGGAGGGGGCGCAGGCCTATGACTCGCTTGGTTGATGGTGTCTGCCTGCATCACTGCAGCACGGAGAATGTATGAAGCCCCGCTTCAAGGTTTTGCAGTTACTGCCGGATTACCGGGTCAAGGAAAATGACTTTGCCGATCTGGGGGAGCAGATTGTCAAATCGCTTCCGGTAGAGCGCTTCGAAGTGACTTCGGCCTATCTCAGGGGGCGCCCGGAACCGGGGCAACCCTTGAGCGTGGCGGAGCACTCCAAGTACTTCGAGTTTCCCTATAAGGCCATCAAGGGAATACGTCGCCTGGGGGCCATGTGGCAGATCTACAAGTACTGCCGCGAGCAAAAGTTCGATGTGGTGATTTGCAACCGCTACAAGTCAGTGAACATGATGCTGACGCTCAACCGCTGGCTGAAAATCCCGCTGTGCATGGCGGTTGTCCATGGTGTCGAAGAATACGAGCGTGTCTATCGTCGTGTTCATCATCAGCGTTGGGTCAGTCCGAGCTGGCGATTTGTAGGTGTTTCACCGGCAGTCAGGGATTATCTCGTGGGGTTGAACTGCGGCTTTACGCTGCAGAACACCACCTATGTCACCAATGCCATCGATATCGAACAGTCCGAGGCTTTGCAGTTGTCACGCGAGCAGGCCCGCGAGGCATTGGGCCTTGCGCTCGGGCCGAGGGTCATCGGGGCATTGGGTCGCCTGGTGCCGATCAAGGGGCATAACCATTTGCTGCAGGCTTTTGCCTTGCTCAAGGACAAGTACCCGAACGCACAAGTGGCGATCATTGGTTCCGGGCGCGCCGAGGCGGACCTGCGGGCCGAGATCGAGCGTCTGGGGTTGACCGGCCGCGCGCATCTGGCAGGTTTTCGAGAAGACGCCATGAAGTACGTGCGGGCGTTTGATATCTGGACCATGCCCTCGCTGACCGAAGGGCTGGGTCTGGCCTTGCTGGAGGGGATGAGCGGGCACTTGCCGGTCATTGCTTCCAACGTCCCGGCGATGTTGCCGCTGGTGCAAGGCGCCGGCGGCCTGTCCCACGATCCGGGCAATGTGGAGCAGCTGGCAGCGGCGCTGGATACCTATCTGGCGATGAGTGACGAGCAACTGCGCGCCAAGGGCGAGCAGGCTTTCCAGTACCTGCAAGGGCACCACACCCTCAAGGAGTTCAGGCAAAAGTACCTGGATGTGATCGAAACCGGTCTGCGCGAGGCGGGTCGGGCATGAGTTCTCAGCCGCTGGTTTCGGTTGTCATCGCTTCCTACAACCATGGACCCTACATCGAGCAGAGCATCTTGAGCGTGCTGGGCCAGACCTACCCGAATATTGAGCTGTTGGTGGTCGACGATGGTTCGAAAGACGATAGCGTCGAGCGCATCACGCGTTTGCAGGCCGAGCATGGTTTTGATTTCCGGAGCCAGCAGAACCAGGGGCTGACGCGCACCCTCAATGGGGCCATTGCCCGGGCCAAAGGTAGCCTGATCGTCTCTTTCGGCTCCGATGACATCATGTCTCCCGAGCGGATCGCCATCCAGGTTGCACATATGGCGGATAAGCCCGAAGTGGGTATCTGTGCCGGTAACATGGAGCTCATTGATAGCCATGGCGAACTGAGGTCGGAAAAGCGCCAGCGCCGTGATCGGCCATTCCGGCGCCTGAACTTCGACGACATGTTCATGGGGCTCAAGTCGTTCCCGCCGGCGCCGACGCTGATGTTGCGGCGTGAGGCCCTGGACAAGGTCGGCGGCTTCGATCCGGATATTCCCCTGGAGGATCTGTGTATCGAACTCAAGATCACCCACGCCGGTTATTACATCGATGTCCTGAATGTGGTCATGGCCCAGTACCGCCAGCATGCGACCAACACGTCCAAGAATCATCGGTTCATGATCGAGAACGTGCTCAAGACCTATGCGTTGTTCAGTGACCATCCGGGCTACGATATCGCGCGTTACAAATTCCTGAATTCGATGTTTGTCAAAGTCGCCAATCGAGATCGAGCACTGGCCCGGGAGCTGCTCAAGCAGCTCCCGTTCAAATACTTCGATCGCAAGACCTTGCGCGGTTTGGGGCGCTTGTTTTTTTCATCGCGGCACAGCGGATAGATTGTCGCGACGGTGCAGATGGCGCCTGGGCAAACCGTGATTCAAGTTTGAGTTTGCCTCGTTTTTGCCAGTTGGCCGCGGCGGTTGACGATATTCAGTGCTGCGATCAGGGCTAGGGGAATCCACAGCAGGAACCAGTGTTCACGCGGGCGTGTGAGCACCGCGCCGCCTTCGGCCAAGCCGGCACCTATGCCATAGACCAGCAGCGTGGAGGCGAGGACGAACAGTGGTTGGAGGCGCTGTCGGTAGCTGCTGAGCAGGCCCCACACCAACACGAAGGCCCAAGGGATCATGCCGATGATCCCTATGTAGTAGAGAACCCCCAGAGAAAAACTGTGGGGCTCTACAAACGGAGAGCCCATACCGACATCAATGCGCAGCTCGGAGTCGTACCCATGACCGATCCAGGGGTGCTCGGCGATTCGCTCCAGGGCAATTTGCCAGATTTGTAGGCGATGGGAGCTGCCGCGGTCGCCCAGCATCTCCGGGAACAACAGCAGGACGACGGCAGAGCCCAGCAGCATGCCGGCGATCATTGCCAGGGCTCTTCGATTGCGGCTGACAATACTTAACCACACGATGGACAGGGCAATGGCTACCAGAGGGGTTCGCGAACCCGTTGCCAGGACGGCGACTAGCATGACGGCCATAGCCGGCACACTGAACCAGAGGGTCGACAGGCGCTGGCTGGAAATGCAGAGGCACAGCCAGTAGATACAGAAAAAGCCGAACAGATGAGAGCTCAGCAGCGGATTGGTGAAGGCTCCACCTCCGATCATGCGCTGATTGGGTGCATAGTTTTTTATAAAGGGTACGAGGTAGCTGATGGTTGCGACCAGGGCGATGATCGCCGCGCAGAACATCAGGGGCTTCAGGGCCTCGCTACGGTACTGGAGCAGCATGGCGCAACCGGCGAAGAGCATGAGGGGTTGCAGGGGAATTTTCATCATCCCGAAGTCCGGGTTCTCCGGAGGGCTCCACAGCAGGCTCAGGCACAGCCAGATACAGAGCGCCAGGAACCCGGCAATGATCGGCTCACCCAGCAGTGTCTTGATTTCCCTCGGGCGCAGACAGAGCATCAGCAGCGAGGGAATACCGAACAGCCCGAGGTAAAAAGAGGTCAGCGCGCTGCGGCTCTCGAGAAAGAACATTCCTGAAAGCAAAATCAGCAACCCTAGCGGCAGAATCCATTGACACAAGAAGTCGAAAATACAGTTTGACGCAGAGGTAAGACGATGGAATTGCATTCAGACAAGTCATTCCGCAGGAGGGGGCGGCGGCCATCATAGAGGGGTAGCATTTCAATGTCATCGGTCAAGGTCCGGGATTGTTGGTCAGAACGTGTGCAAATACACCCGGGAAGCTGTGCTAAAGTCAGCCTCCTTTTTCATGACCGCCGCGTGATATGACCGAATCCAGTCTCAGCGCAAGCCCCTCGAGCTTGAAAGTGTACTTCCGCCTCCTCGGCTATGTTCGGCCTTATATCGGCCTGTTCGCGCTGAGTATCGTGGGTTTCCTGATATTCGCTTCGACCCAGCCGATGCTCGGCTACATCCTGAAATATTTCGTCGACGGTCTTTCCGACCCACAAGCCGCCCTGTTTCCAACGGTGCCTTACCTGCGCGACCTGCGGTTGCTGCAGGCCGTACCGATACTGCTCGTGCTGATCGCCGCCTGGCAAGGGTTGGGTTCCTACCTGGGTAACTTCTTCCTGGCCAGGGTGTCCCTGGGCCTGGTCCACGATTTGCGGGTGGAGCTGTTCAACAACCTGTTGACCTTGCCCAATCGTTATTTCGATACCCACAACTCCGGGCATCTGATCTCGCGCATTACCTTCAACGTGACCATGGTCACCGGGGCGGTGACCGACGCGATCAAAGTGGTAATTCGCGAAGGCATGACCGTGGTGTTCCTGTTTCTCTCGCTGCTGTGGATGAACTGGCGCCTGACGCTGGTGATGGTTGCCATCCTGCCGTTGATCGCGGTGATGGTCAGCTCGTCCAGCAGGAAGTTTCGCAAACAGAGCAAGAAGATCCAGGTCGCCATGGGCGACGTCACCCATGTCGCCTCGGAAACCATCCAGGGCTATCGCGTGGTCCGCAGCTTTGGCGGTGAAACCTACGAGCAGCAGCGCTTTCTCAAGGCCAGCCTGAGCAACACCGACCGGCAGTTGCGCATGACCCGCACCGGGGCGATCTATACGCCGTTGTTGCAAATGGTGATCTACAGCGCCATGGCGGTGCTGTTGTTCCTGGTGCTTTACCTGCGTGGCGATGCTTCGGCGGGCGACATGATCGCCTACATCACCCTGGCGGGTTTGCTGCCCAAGCCGATCCGCCAGCTGTCCGAAGTCAGTTCCACGGTCCAGAAGGGCGTGGCCGGTGCCGAAAGCATCTTCGAGCAACTCGATGTCACCCCGGAAGTCGACAGCGGTACCGTGGAACGCGAGTCGATCAGTGGCCATCTGGAAGTGCGCAACCTGAGCTTTACCTATCCGGGAACCGACCGCCAGGTCCTGGACAATGTCAGCTTCAGCGTCGAACCTGGCCAGATGGTGGCCCTGGTCGGACGCTCCGGCAGCGGCAAATCGACCCTGGCGGCCTTGATCCCGCGCTTCTATCACCATGACCACGGCGAGATTCTGCTCGATGGCGTGGAGATCGAGGACTATCGGTTGCTGAACCTGCGTCGGCACATTGCCCAGGTGACCCAGCATGTCACGCTGTTCAGCGACACCGTGGCGAACAATATCGCCTACGGCGATCTGGCTGGGGCTCCCCGGGCCGATATCGAGGCGGCGGCGGCGGATGCCTATGCCAAGGATTTCGTCGAGCAGTTGCCCCAGGGTTTTGACACCGTCGTGGGTGAAAACGGTGTGCTGCTTTCCGGCGGTCAGCGCCAGCGTCTGGCAATCGCCCGGGCGCTGCTCAAGAATGCCCCGCTGCTGATCCTCGACGAAGCGACCTCGGCCCTCGACACCGAGTCGGAGCGGCATATCCAGGCAGCCCTGGATCATGCGATGAAAGGGCGCACCACCCTGGTGATCGCCCACCGCCTGTCGACGATAGAGAAAGCCGACCTGATTCTGGTCATGGACCAGGGCCGTATCGTCGAGCGCGGCACCCATGCCGAGCTGCTGGCCCAGAACGGTTACTACGCCCGGCTCAACGCCATGGGCCTGGACGAACCGGCACACGTCGGGATCGTCTGATCCATTGGCAGGGCGCGCAATGTCGATTGTTGCGCCCTGTTTTTGTCTAGGCAAGCCTTCGGCAACCCTGTGTTAATATCGCGCCCTTGTTCATTTTTTATGTGGGTTGCTCCATGAAGTTGTCCATGCCGCGATTCGATCAAGCCCCTGTCTTGGTGGTCGGCGATGTCATGCTCGACCGTTACTGGCATGGTGGTACCTCACGGATTTCCCCTGAGGCACCGGTACCGGTGGTCAAGGTCGAACACATCGAAGACCGCCCCGGCGGCGCCGCCAACGTTGCCCTGAACATCGCCGCCCTGGGTGCCCCGGCATCGCTGGTGGGGGTCACCGGGGACGACGAGGCCGCCGACAGCCTGGCCAACAGTCTCACGGGTGCCGGGGTCCGGGCCCTGTTCCAGCGCATTGCGCACCAGCCGACCATCGTCAAACTGCGGGTCATGAGCCGTCACCAGCAGTTGCTGCGGATCGACTTTGAAGAACCCTTCGCCACCGATGCCCTGGCCCTGGGGGCTGAAGTCGACGGCTTGCTCGAAGGCATCAAGGTGCTGGTGCTGTCCGACTACGGCAAGGGCGCGTTGAAGAATCATCAGGTCCTGATCCAGGCCGCCCGGGCACGGGGTATTCCTGTGTTGGCCGACCCCAAGGGCAAGGACTTTTCGATCTACCGTGGCGCGAGCCTGATCACGCCGAACCTCAGCGAGTTCGAAACCATCGTCGGTGGCTGTGCCGACGAGCATGAACTGGTGACCAAGGGGGCCCGGTTGATGCAGGACTTGGATCTCGGTGCCTTGCTGGTGACCCGTGGCGAGCACGGCATGACCCTGCTGCGCCCCGATCATCCGGCGCTGCACCTGCCGGCCCGGGCCCGTGAAGTGTTCGATGTGACCGGTGCCGGCGATACGGTGATCTCGACCCTGGCGGCCGCCATTGCCGCGGGCGAAGAGCTGCCCCACGCGGTGGCCTTGGCCAACCTGGCCGCCGGTATCGTCGTCGGCAAGCTCGGCACGGCAGCCATCAGTGCACCTGAGCTGCGTCGGGCGATCCAGCGCGAGGAAGGTTCCGAGCGCGGTGTGCTGGGCCTGGAGCAATTGCTGCTGGCGGTCGACGATGCGCGGGCGCACAACGAGAAGATCGTGTTCACCAATGGTTGCTTCGACATTCTCCATGCCGGTCACGTGACCTACCTGGAGCAGGCGCGGGCCCAGGGCGATCGGTTGATCGTCGCGGTCAATGACGATGCCTCGGTGAGCCGCCTCAAGGGGCCCGGGCGTCCGATCAATAGCGTGGACCGGCGCATGGCGGTGTTGGCAGGCCTGGGGGCCGTGGACTGGGTCATCAGCTTCCCCGAGGGCACGCCGGAAAACCTGCTGGTCCAGGTCAAGCCGGATGTGCTGGTCAAGGGCGGTGACTACGGCATCGACCAGGTGGTCGGCGCCTCCATCGTCACGGCCTATGGCGGTACGGTGAAAGTGCTGGGGCTGGTGGAAAACAGCTCGACCACGGCGATTGTCGAGAAGATCCGCAGCAACTGA
Organism: Pseudomonas batumici; assembly: GCF_000820515.1. Lineage (GTDB taxonomy): Bacteria > Pseudomonadota > Gammaproteobacteria > Pseudomonadales > Pseudomonadaceae > Aquipseudomonas > Aquipseudomonas batumici. The sequence continues at coordinate 64,579 of NZ_JXDG01000005.1, forward strand.
TAGGCGCCAGGCCCGTGCGATATGGGCCTGGGTTGATGCCTTCACTGTGGGAGCCGGCTTGCTGCGGGCGGCTCCCACAAGGAGAACGGTGTGCCGCCTTAGCGCCCGGTCTTCACCGGCACGATCTTGCGCAGGATCTGCCGCGCCTTGCCGGTCAGGCGCCTGATCTTCGAGTCCTTCTCGGGTTCCTCCAGCCCTTGCTGGCGGACCCAGTCCTTCCAGCGAATCCGCTCCTCGCGTACCACCCAGCCTTCCTGGCGGGCAAAGCTTTCCGCCAGGTACAGGCCGCGCGTGCTGGCCGGCTGCAGTTGATCCTTTTTCAGGGTATAGAGCTCGGCGCAGGGTTGCCCGTCCTTGAGCGGCATCAGGTACAGATCGGGCCTGCCGCGGTCCAGGCGCGCCACCAGCTGGTCGTTTTCCAGGCGCTCGTCGACATGGAACAGGCTCAGGGACTTGGCCTCGCGCGGGACTTCGAGACGCAGGTCATAGATCAGTTGCAATGAAGCGGTGGGCAGGTGCACGTAGGTCTGCGGTCGCTCCATGAGTTGCAGCGTGCCGCAGCGTACCGGCCGCGCCGCGCCGGACAAGGCAGTCAGGCGAAAGGGCAGGGCTTCGCGGTAATGCAGGGCCGCCGAGTAGGGGGTCGGCAACCAGGTGTCGTTGAAGCGGCCGCCGAGCCAGCCTTCCGGGGTTTCCAGCAGGCACTCCTCGGCGATTTCGGCGATGGCGGTGAGCAGGGGAATGGCCAGCTCATGGGCCGGGACATAGCCGGAGATCAGCTTGAGCACCACATCGCCGCGATCCTGGCGCCGCTGGCGTACCAGTACCCAGTAGTCGCGGTTGTGCCAGTGCAGGGTCAGCCGCACCGACACCCCGAGGTTGGCCAGCTCCAGGGCGAAACGCTGCGGGTCGGCCACACTGACCGGTTTGCGCTTGTGCAAGGTTTGCGCAAAGTTCAACGGCATCCCGACGCTCTGGTAACACAAGCCTTCGGGTGTCGCCTCGACGAATAACGGCAGGGTCTTGAAGTCGCTGGGGTTCTTGCGTATCAGCGTCCGCGGCATCTCGGCTCCTTCTCGCGTCGGGGTCGGCCGCCTGGGCGGCATCAGTTCTGGCGAATCACCCCGGCGACCGTCGCCACATTGTGGGCGAGATGCAGCGGGTTGATCGTGCCGACAATAGCACTGGCAACGCCGGGCTGTGCAAACAACAGTTCGAAGCTGGCGCGCACCGGGTCGATCCCGGGGGCCAGGCAGGCGTGACCGCTGGCCAGGGCCTTTTTCACCAGGATCGCCTTGCCGTGGCGGGCAGCATAGTCAATGACCGGCTTCTCGCCCTGTTCGTTCAAATTGTAGGTGATCATCGCGCAATCGCCTTGTTCCAGAGCCTTCAGGCCACCCTCGACAGTCTTGCCGGAAAAACCGAAAGCGCGGATCTTGCCTTCGCGCTTCAAGGCCTCGAGGGTCTGGTAGACATCGCTGTGTTCGAGGATGGCCAGATCGTTGCCGTCGGAGTGCACCAGCACCAGGTCGATAAAGTCGGTTTCCAGGCGTTGCAGGCTGCGCTCCACGGAAAACCGGGTGTGGGCGGCGCTGAAGTCATGACGCGACTGGCCGGCTTCGAACTCTTCGCCGACCTTGCTGACGATCACCCACTCCTGGCGTTGTCCGCGCAGCAGCGGGCCCAGGCGTTCCTCGCTGCGGCCATAGGCCGGTGCGGTGTCGATCAGGTTGATGCCCAGGTCGCGGGTCAGCTGGAGCAGTTGACGGGCTTGCCGGTCGTCGGGGATCTGGAAGCCGTTGGGGTATTTGACCCCCTGGTCGCGGCCGAGCTTCACGGTGCCCAGGCCCAGGGGCGACACCAGCAGGCCGGTGCTGCCCAGTGGCCGATGCAGGTCGTGCAAGGTTGGCTGGCTCATGGCAGCAGTTGCTCCCAGGGGGTTTGCGCCAGGGCCGGTTTCGGCAGTTCGGGCAAGGCGGTGGCCGGGCCGGGGCGGATACCGTCACGTTCCAGGCTGTTGATCACCCGATCGGCGAAGTCCGGCGCGAGGGCGAGCTTGGTCGGCCAGCCCACCAGCAGGCGCTCCTGCTCGGCGAGGAAGGCATTGTCCGGGCGGGTCAGGCCCGATTGCAGCGGTTCGGCGCGCTCCACCCGCAAGGTGGCCCATTGCGCCTGGCTCAGGTCGACCCAGGGCAGCAGGTTGCCCAGTTCCTTCTGTGCGCTGGCGATCTGCTCGGCGGGTTCGCGGGCGACGCCTTCGGCTTCGGCGATATCGCCGCCGAGGTACCAGACCCACTGGCCGTCGGCCGCCGGATGGGTGGTCACGGTAATACGCGGCTTGGGCCCGCCGCCCAGGCAATGGGCATACAGTGGTTTCAGGCTCGGCCCCTTGACCAGCACCATGTGCAGGGGGCGTGTCTGCATGGCCGGCTGGCTCAGACCCAGGGTCTCGAGCAGCGCGGCGTTGCCGGCCCCGGCGCTGAGTACGATGCGCTGGGCGTGGATGTCCCGGCCGTCGACCCGCAGGCCGACCAGTTGCGCGTTGTCCAGCAGCGGTTCGATGACCTGGCCGGCCAGCAGGCCATCACCAGCCAGCTCGGCCAGGCGGGTGATCAGGCTGGGCACGTCGACCACCAGTTCGGCCAGGCGATAGACCTTGCCTTTGAAGCGTGGGTCCTGCAGGGCGGGCGGTAGTTGTTCGCCCTTGACCTGGTCGACCCGGCCGCGCACGGCCTTGCTCGCGAAGAAACTGGTGAGGTTGCCGGCCAGGGTGCCGGGGGACCAGAGATAGTGGGCTTCGGACAGCAGGCGCACGCCCGACAGGTCGAGCTCGCCGTGGCCGGCGAGGGCTTCGCGCCAGCGCCGGGGCATGTCGGCGATGGCTTCCGAGGCGCCGGTCAGGGCGCCATGCAGGGCGTACTTGGCGCCGCCGTGGATGATGCCCTGGGACTTGACGCTCTGCCCGCCGCCGAGGCTGGCACGCTCCACCAGTACCGTCGAAAAGCCCTGGCGGCGCAGCCGCGCATTGAGCCAGAGACCGGCGACGCCGGCGCCGACAATCAGGACATCGGTGGAAAGAGCGGATGGCATGCGGCGACCTCGGTGTTCAAGACAAGGTTCGCAGTATACAGGTGACGAGCGGGCGTCCTAGTGCCCGGCGGTCTTCGAGAACAGCTGGATCACCACGACGCCGAGCACGATCATGCCCATGCCCAGCATCGCCGGGATGTCCAGCTTCTGGCCGTAGAGAAACAGCGCCGCGACGCTGACCATCACGATCCCCATCCCGGCCCAGATGGCATAGGCCACGCCCACTGGCACCGTGCGCACCACCAGGATCAGCATCCAGAACGCGGTGGTATAACCGATGATGATCAGCAGCAGGGGGATCGGCGTGCTCAGGCCCTTGACCGCTTTCATGGAAACGGTGGCGATGACTTCGGCGCAGATGGCAATGGCCAGGTAGTAGTAAGCGTTCATGGGGCGATCTCTCGTATTTGAGCCTGCTGATGAGGTTGGCATTCTAGAGACCGCACAGATGGGGTAAAGTCATTACCTATCTGAAATAAAGATGGGTTTGCCATGAGCATTCAGTGGAACCTGGAACAGATGCGCCTGTTTGTCCGCGTTGCCGAGCAGCGTTCGTTTTCCGCCGTGGCGCGTGAGCAGCGCAAGGCACAGTCGGCGGTCAGCAACGCGATCGCCCTGCTGGAAACGGACCTGGGGGTGACGCTGTTCGAGCGCAGCAGCGGCCGTCAGCCGAAATTGACCGAGGCCGGGACCGCCTTGCTGGAGGAGGCGCGGGAAGTACTGCGCCAGTGCGATCGTCTCAATGGTCGGGCGCTGGCCTTGATGCGTGGCCAGGAAGCCCGTTTGCGCCTGGCCCAGGACGAGGCCATGCCCTATCAGCCGGTGCTCGACAGCCTGGAAGCATTGTCGGAGCATTTCCCCAGTGTCGAGGTGCAACTGGCCAGCGGCGCGCAGGGCGACGTCGCGCGCAAGCTGGTGGAGCGACGGGCGGACCTGGGCCTGCTGTTCCACCACGAGCAGATGCCGCAGACCCTGGAGCGGCGGGCGCTGGGCAGTGTCGAAATGGTCACGGTGTGCGCGGTCAACCATCCGCTGGCGGCTTCGCTGCGGGTCAACCGCCAGCAACTGGCCCGGCACCGGCAATTGCTGATCGCCCCGCAACTCAGCGGTTATCCCGGGGGGGAACAGCTCAGCCCGCAGGTCTGGCGGGCGGACTCCTTCTACGTGATGGCCGAACTGTTGATGCGCGGCCTGGGCTGGGCCTGGCTGCCGCGCCACGTGGTGCAATACCCGGCGTACCAGAACCAGATGGTCGAGCTGAGCAGCGAATGGACGCCGCCGGCGCTGGTGGTGGAACTGGTCTGGCGTCGCGACGAGCCCCTGGGCCCGGCGGCGCGCTGGTTGGCCGAGCGGTTTGCCGAGCACTTGCAGGCGATCGGTTGAAAAAGTCGATAAACTCCGCCGCCATGAATAGAACTCTTTACTCCTTGCTGTTTCATCTGGGGCTGCCGCTGGTGGCGTTGCGTCTATGGCTGCGGGCGCGCAAGGCGCCGGCTTATGCCCGGCGCGTCGGCGAGCGGTTTGGCCGCGGCCTCTCGGCGCTGCGCCCGGGCGGGATCTGGGTGCACGCGGTGTCGGTCGGCGAGAGCATTGCCGCCGCGCCGATGATCCGCGCGCTGCTGGCGAAATATCCGCAGCTGCCGATCACCATCACCTGCATGACGCCCACCGGTTCCGAGCGGATCAAGGCGCTGTTCGCCGACGAGCCGCGGATCCAGCATTGCTACCTGCCTTATGACTTGCCGTGGGCGGCGGCACGTTTTCTCGATGCGGCCCGGCCGAAGTTGGCGGTGATCATGGAGACCGAGCTGTGGCCCAACCATATCCATCAGTGCGCCAGGCGCGGGATTCCGGTGGCGCTGGCCAATGCGCGGTTGTCGGCGCGTTCGGCCAGGGGCTATGGGCGCTTCGCCCGGTTGACCCGGCCGATGCTGGAGGAAATGAGCCTGATCGCCGTGCAGACCGAAGCCGAAGCCGAGCGTTTCCGGCAGTTGGGCGCGCGACCTGAATCCGTCGAGGTGACGGGCTCGATCAAGTTCGACTTGAGCATCGATCCGCAACTGCTCGTGCGGGCCGCCGAGCTGCGTGGACAATGGCAGGCCCAGGAGCGGCCGGTGTGGATCGCCGCGAGCACCCACGAGGGCGAGGACGCGGTGGTGCTGGCGGCCCACCGGCAGTTGCTGAGCAACTATCCGAACGCCTTGCTGATCCTGGTGCCGCGTCATCCGGAGCGCTTCGACAGCGTGTTCGCCTTGTGCCAGGAGCAGGGCTTTTCGACGGTGCGGCGCTCCAGTGGCGCGCCGGTCAGTGCGCAAACCTCGGTGCTGCTGGGTGACACAATGGGTGAGCTGCTGTTTCTCTACGCCTTGGCCGACAGCGCTTTCGTCGGCGGCAGCTTGGTGCCCAACGGCGGGCATAACCTGCTGGAGCCGGCGGCGCTGTGCAAGCCGGTGCTGAGCGGGCCGCACCTGTTCAATTTCCTCGAGATCGCCGCGTTGATGCGTGAGGCCGGGGCGTTGCAGGAAGTGGAGGATGCCGAAGGCTTGGCGGTGGCGGTGCAGCGTTTGTTCGAATTGCCGCGCGATGCGCAGAAGATGGGCGAGGCGGGGCTGAAGGTGATGAGGGCCAACCAGGGCGCGTTGCAGCGCTTGCTGGACGGCTTGGGGCGGCTGCTGTCGCTACCGCGTTAGCCCGGTCGAACGCGATTCCTGTAGGAGCCGGCTTGCCGGCGATAGCGGCCGATCAGACGATGCAAGGCTCACGGGCCTCATCGCCGGCAAGCCGGCTCCTACAGGTTTTGTGCTGTCCTCAAGGGCGCAATCAATACTTCGGACTGGCCTTGAGATTGGCCGCTGCCGCCTTCGCCAGGTCCGGTGGCAGGAAGTCCTTGTCCGGGTTGTAGTCGGCCTTCAGGTAGCGCGCCAGGTCGCTCAGGTCGCCCGGGTTCAAGGTGCCCGCCGCCTGCTTCAGGCGCAGGTTGTCGAGGATGTAGTCATAGCGGGTGTTGTTGTAGTCGCGCACCGAGGTGTACAGCTGGCGCTGGGCATCGAGCACATCGACGATACTGCGCGTACCCACCTGATAACCGATCTGGGTTGCTTCCAGCGCGCTCTGGTTGGAGATGATCGACTGCTTGCGCGCCTGCACCTGTTCCACATCGGTGTTCACCGCGCGGTGCAGGTTGCGGGTGTTTTCCACCACCTGGCGACGCAGGGCTTCACGCTGCTGCTCGGTCTGGCTCAGGCGCGAATAGGATTCACGCACCTGGGAGCTGGTCAGGCCGCCGCTGTAGAGCGGGATATTCAATTGCAGGCCGACCGTGGTCTGCTTCACGGGACCGGCATAGTTCTGGTTCAGCGCGTTGGGGTTGCTCAAACCGAAAGCGTCGTTGTCGCCGGCCTCGTACTTCGCCACCGCGTCGAGGGTCGGCGCGTGGCCGGCCTTGCGCTGCTTGAGGGTTTCCTCGGCGGCGTCGACGGCGTAGTTGCTCGCCAGCAGATTGAGGTTCTGCCGGGCCGCGGTGTCGACCCAGGCCTTGGCGTCGTTGGGGCTCGGCGCCAGCACCGGCAAGGTGTGGACGATGCCCTGGATCGAGTTGTACTGACGGTTGGTCAGGGTGATCAGGGCTTCGAAGGCGTCTTCCACCGAACGCTGGGCGGCGATCCGGTTGGCCCGCGAGGTGTCGTAGCTGGCCTGGGATTGCAGCACGTCGGTCTTGTCCGACAGGCCGACGTCGAAGCGCTCGTTGGACTGGTCGAGCTGGCGCTTGAACGCCGCTTCCTCGGCCTTGGTCGAGGCCAGGGTGTCCTGGGCGCGCAGCACCGCGAAGTAGCTTTCGGCGCTTTGCAGGATCAGGTTCTGCTCGGTGGCCGAGAGTTGCAGGGCGGCCTGTTCGTTGACGTCCTTGGCGGCCTGGTACTGGAACCAGCGGTCGGCCCGGAACAGCGGCTGGGCCAGGGTCGCCTGGTAGGTCGTGGCGCTGCGGTTCAGGCTCGTCGACGGCTGGTCGATGCTGGTGTGGACATTGTTCGAACTGGCCCCGGCCGACAGGTTCGGCAGCAGGCCGGCACGGGCCTGGGGCACGACTTCCTTGCGGGCGTCGTAGTCGGCGCGGGCGGCCGCCAGGTCGGCGTTGTTGCTCAGGGCTTCCTGGTAGACGCTGACCAGGTCGGTTTTGGTCGTCAGGGGCGTTTCAGCTGCCCAGGCCCATCCGTTGGTCGCACAAGACACGGCCAGGGCCAGTGAAAATTTGCGCAGCATGAGGCAATTCCTAGAGTGGATATTACAGTGGTAATGCGATGGCCGAGGCTACTGACCGGCTTGCCCAGCGTCAAGAAATAGCGAGTGTAGTGCCGGGCGCGGGTCGGCAACAATCCTGCATATCTGCCATTTATCCAGACGAATAAAGGGGAGATGGCATTATGTCGCGGTCTTGTCTAAACTCGCCTCGTTCTTGTCGGGGTGCCTTGCTATGGGGCTGAGATCGGATAATTCCGGATCCCGTTGAACCTGATCAGGTTAGCGCCTGCGTAGGGAACAAGATTTCTCGTCCACCGGCGAGTCCTCTTGTGCTCCGTCCGGGATGTTGTTCGACAATCGAGCAGCGTTCGCGAGGACTGGGCACAGCACCAGCCCTGGTGCGTCCGTGCCTTTCAGGTTCGTCCCGACAATCCCCCCTGGATGCCGTCTGGAGAGCCCGTGATGAGTACAAAATTAAAAGACGCCGCTGCCCCTTTGACTAAGAGCTTGAGCGAATCGGCCAAGGTCGACGAGCAGTCGGTTCAGCCCTTTACCCGCTCGCAAAAGATCTACGTGCAGGGCTCGCGCCCGGATATCCGCGTGCCGATGCGCGAGATCAGCCTGGATGTGACCCCGACCGACTTCGGCGGCGAGATCAACGCACCGGTGCTGGTCTATGACACCTCCGGCCCCTACACCGATCCGAACGTGACCATCGACGTGCGCAAGGGCCTGGCCGATGTGCGCTCGCCGTGGATCGACAGCCGTGGCGACACCGAGCGCCTGACCGGCCTGAGTTCCAACTTCGGCCAGCAGCGCCTGGCCGACCCGGAATTGACCAAGCTGCGTTTCGCCCACGTCAACAACCCGCGCCGGGCCAAGGCGGGCGCCAACGTCAGCCAGATGCACTACGCCCGCCAGGGCATCATCACCGCCGAGATGGAATACGTCGCCATCCGCGAAAACCTCAAGTTGCAGGAAGCCCGCGCCGCCGGTCTGCTCGAGCAGCAGCACCCGGGCCACAGCTTCGGCGCCAGCATCCCGAAAGAGATCACCGCCGAATTCGTCCGCGAGGAAATCGCCCGCGGTCGCGCGATCATTCCGGCCAACATCAACCACGTGGAGCTGGAGCCGATGATCATCGGCCGCAACTTCCTGGTGAAGATCAACGGCAATATCGGCAACAGCGCCCTGGGTTCTTCCATCGAGGAAGAAGTGGCCAAGCTGACCTGGGGCATCCGCTGGGGTTCGGACACGGTCATGGACCTGTCCACCGGCAAGCACATCCATGAAACCCGTGAGTGGATCATCCGTAACTCGCCGGTGCCGATCGGTACCGTGCCGATCTACCAGGCGCTGGAGAAGGTCAACGGCGTGGCCGAGGACCTGACCTGGGAGCTGTTCCGCGACACCCTGATCGAACAGGCCGAGCAGGGCGTCGACTACTTCACCATCCACGCCGGCGTGCTGCTGCGCTACGTGCCGATGACCGCCAAGCGCGTCACCGGGATCGTTTCGCGGGGCGGTTCGATCATGGCCAAGTGGTGCCTGGCGCATCACAAGGAAAACTTCCTCTACACCCATTTCGAAGAAATCTGCGAAATCATGAAGGCCTACGACGTCAGCTTCTCGCTGGGCGACGGCCTGCGTCCGGGCTCGATTGCCGATGCCAACGACGAAGCGCAGTTCGGCGAGCTGGAGACCCTCGGCGAGTTGACCAAGATCGCCTGGAAGCACGACGTGCAGTGCATGATCGAAGGTCCCGGGCATGTGCCGATGCAACTGATCAAGGAGAACATGGACAAGCAGCTGGAGTGCTGCGACGAGGCGCCGTTCTACACCCTCGGCCCGCTGACCACCGACATCGCGCCGGGCTATGACCACATCACCTCCGGTATCGGTGCGGCGATGATCGGCTGGTTCGGTTGCGCCATGCTCTGCTACGTCACGCCCAAGGAGCATCTGGGCCTGCCGAACAAGGATGACGTGAAGACCGGGATCATCACCTACAAGATCGCCGCGCATGCTGCCGACCTTGCCAAGGGCCACCCGGGCGCGCAGATCCGTGACAACGCCTTGAGCAAGGCGCGCTTCGAGTTCCGCTGGGAAGACCAGTTCAACCTCGGCCTGGACCCGGATACCGCGCGTTCGTACCACGACGAGACCCTGCCGAAGGACTCGGCCAAGGTCGCGCATTTCTGCTCCATGTGTGGGCCGAAGTTCTGCTCGATGAAGATCACCCAGGAAGTCCGTGAGTACGCGGCCAACCAGCGGATCGAAGCGGTCGATGCGGACGCCGCCCAGGGCATGGCGGAACAGGCGGAGCGCTTCAAGCGCGAAGGCAGCCAGTTGTACAAGAAAGTCTGAGTGAGTCGGCTCCCTGGCGGAGCCGAACCCTGTGGCGAGCGGGCTTGCCCGCGCTGGGGCGCGAAGCGTCCCTAAAGCCGATGAACTCGGTGTGTCTGGTAGACCGAGATGATCGGTTTTACGACTGCTTCGCAGCCGAGAGCGGCGGTGCGGCGTTCCGACAGGCCCGCTCGCCACAAGTCCGTCTGCATCCGGCATTTTTGCCTTCCTTGAGATAACCCTTTGAACACTCCCGGCAGTACCTATTCCCCCGATCTCGCGGTCCCGGCCGACAAGCGTGTCTTCGGCGCGCGCGATCTGTTTTCCCTGTGGTTTTCCCTCGGTATCGGCCTGATGGTCCTGCAAACCGGTGCCCTGCTGGCGCCGGGCCTGGGCCTGTCCGGCTCGTTGCTGGCGATTCTCCTCGGCAGCGTGGTGGGTGTCCTGCTGCTGGCCGCCGTCGGCGTGATCGGCAGCGACACCGGCCTGTCCTCCATGGCTGCGCTGAAGCTCAGCCTCGGCCAGTACGGCGCCAGCCTGCCGGCGCTGCTCAACCTGCTGCAACTGGTGGGTTGGGGCGCGTTCGAAATCATCGTCATGCGCGATGCGGCCAGCCTGTTGGCTGTCCGGGCGTTCGGCGAAGGCAGCCCGCTGGCCAACCCGCTGCCCTGGACCCTGCTGTTCGGGGCGCTGGCGACCTGGCTGGCGGTCAGCGGTCCCTTGACCTTCGTGCGCAAGATCCTGCGCAAATGGGGCATCTGGCTGTTGCTGGCGGCCTGTCTCTGGCTGACCTGGAACCTGTTCGCCAAGGCCGACCTGGCGGCGTTGTGGGCGCGGGCCGGTGACGGTTCCATGCCGTTTGCCGTGGGCTTCGATATCGCCATTGCCATGCCGCTGTCCTGGCTGCCGCTGATCGCCGATTACTCACGCTTCGGCAAGCGCGCGAAAAGCGTGTTCGGCGGCACGGCGCTGGGCTTTCTGATCGGCAACTTCTGGCTGATGAGCCTGGGCGTGGCCTACACCCTGGCGTTCGCTCCCAGCGGTGAAACCAATGCCTTGCTGCTGGCCCTGGCCGGTGCAGGGCTCGGTATTCCGCTGCTGCTGATCCTGCTCGACGAGTCGGAGAACGCCTTTGCCGATATCCACTCGGCGGCGGTGTCCAGCGGCATCCTGCTGCGCTGGAAGGTCGAACAGCTGGCCCTGGCCATTGGCGTGCTCTGCACCCTGATCGCCTGCGTTGCGCCCTTGGCGCAGTACCAGAACTTCCTGCTGCTGATCGGTTCGGTGTTCGCGCCGCTGTTCGGTGTGGTGCTGGTGGATCATTTCATCCTGCGCGGACGCGGCGCCGAGAGCGCCGCGTCGTTGTTGCGTTGGCCGGCGCTGCTGGCCTGGGTGGGCGGCGTGGCAACCTACCACCTGCTGGCCAACTTCCATCCGGAGCTGGGCGCGACCCTGCCGTCACTGGTACTGGCCGGGCTGCTGCAAGGGCTGCTCGGCCGGGTGTTCAGCTTCGGCCGGGGAACAGCTCGGGCCTGAGTACACCGTTGAGGCGCTGGTAGGGAATGTTCATTTCGATCAGGCCCATGGCGTAGGGGGCGATGGTCGTCACGTTGTACTTGAGGATCACGCCGTCGCTGGCCAGGGTGACGTTGGGGGTTTTCCGGAAGGGCCAGGACGCAATGAAGTCCTGGTCCAGCCGGTTGCCGATCTGCCAGTTGTTATGGGCGACCTTGGCGAGTTTCCAGAACGTCTCTTCCTGGCCTGGCAGCAGCATGTCCTGCAGGCTCAGGGCCTTGTGATCCTGGCGCGACCAGGTGATGAACCCTCGTCCCGGCATGCCGTGGGCGTCGCCGTCGTCCAGGTAGCTGGCGAGTTCGACGATCACCAGGCCGTCATGCTGCTCGCGTACCTTGGCTTGCAAGTAGCTGCTGTGGCGGCTTTCGGCGCTGGCGAGGAACTGTTCGCGATAGACCTTGAGCGAGGCCGGTAGCGGCGCGTCGGGCGAGGTGCGGGCCATCTGCAGCAATGCCCGTTCCACCGCGGCGTCCAGTTGGGGCTCGTCGGGGAAATGCACGGTATCGATGTTCACCAGCGGGCAATCCGGGTCGTTGCAGCCGGGCTTGATCTGTTCGGAGGCATCGCCCTTGACGTTCAGCGGGGCCTTCAGGCTCGGCTGGAACAGGCTTTGACAGGCACCCAGGGTCAGGGCGATTGCCGTCAGCGCGGCGATTTTAAAAAACGACATGGGTGTCCTTCGTCAGCGAAAGAAAGGTCAGGTGAGCGTGCTTCGACTGTCAGCGGCGTACTCGGTTCGCCACTAAGCTAATTAGAGTAGGTTTCGGGGGCGCCCGTCTATCCCGACGCGGGGAAAGTGGCTGCATCATGGCGCTTCGGCGCGTTAGGATGGCGCGAAGTCGAGGCAGGGCCTCGCCGCTATCGCAATGAGGATCATGATGACGGACACCACCAAGGCCGGCCCGACCCAAGTCGAGGTCATCCAACGGGAGAACTGCTTCAAGGGTTTCTACCGGCTCGATCGCCTGCACCTGCGCCACGAGCTGTTCGCCGGTGGCATGGGCAATCCGATCAACCGGGAAATTTTTGTCCGGCATGATGCGGTGTGTGTCCTGCCCTACGATGCCAGGCGCGATGAAGTGCTGCTGCTGGAGCAGTTCCGGGTTGGCGCCATGGGCAAGAGCGAGAACCCGTGGATGATCGAACTGGTCGCCGGTCTGATCGACAAGGATGAACAACCGGAAGAGGTTGCCCACCGCGAGGCACAGGAGGAAGCTGATCTGAATCTGACGGCCCTGTGGCCGATCTCCCGGTACTTTCCGTCGCCGGGTGGCAGTAACGAATTCGTGCATCTGTACCTGGGGCGTTGTGACACCGAGGGGGCTGGCGGCCTGTACGGGCTGGCGGAAGAAAATGAAGATATCCGTGCCACGGTCTGGGCTTTCGAAGATGCCCTGCAAGCCGTGCGCGATGGGCGAATTGCCAACGCGGCGTCGATCATTGCCTTGCAATGGCTGGCATTGAACCGTGCTGAAGTGAGGGGGTTATGGTCGTAAGTCTGCTGCGCGAACGTTACCGGGTTGACCTGATAGGGCTGCAAGCCGCCTGCGAGGCCAACTATGCGCGCCTAATGCGGTTGCTGCCGCAGATGCGCGAGCAACAGCGTGCGCGCCGCATTGCCATGACCCAGGGCGACCAGATGCTCGGCGTGCTGGCGCTGGAGGTGTTGCAGGACAACCCCTACACCACCACCCTGCTGGTACGCCAGGAGCACAGCCTGCCGTGGTTGCCGGTGCCGCAGTTGCAGGTGCAGGTCTACCACGACGCGCGCATGGCCGAGGTGATCAGTGCCGAGCACGCCCGGCGCTTTCGCAGTATCTATCCGTATCCGAACACGGCCATGCACCAGCCGGACGAAAAAGCCCAGCTCAATGTGTTCCTGGGGGAGTGGTTGAGCCACTGTCTGGCCTGTGGCCATGAGTTCGAGGCGGTTCGCTAGGCCGATAAGGCGTTGTAGGCTCTCGCATTCAGTGGTAGAGGGCGTCCCTCATAACGGGTAAAGTAGGCGCCCTGAAACCTTGAGACATGATTATATGACGACCTGCGAAATCATTGATCTCGCTGCGATAAAGACGACCCCGGTGCAGCCATCCCCTTTCCCCTACAGTGTTGTGGGTGACGCGCTGTCAAGCGACTTCCTGTCAAGGGTTCAGCGGGATTTTCCAGCGATTGAAGATGCCGGCAGTTTTCCCTTGGCGACCGTCCGGTATGGCGGGGATTTCGCCAAGTTAATCGATGAGTTGAAAGGCGATGCATTTCGTCAGGTGATTGCCGAAAAATTCGCGATGGACCTGACGGACAAGCCGGTGATGATCACCGTGCGGGGTCAGTCTGATCATAAAGATGGGCGCATTCATACCGACAGCAAAAGCAAGTTGATTACCGTGCTTTTGTATATGAATGAAGACTGGCAGCCTGACGGTGGCCGCTTGCGCCTGTTGAACAATGAACATGATCTGGACGATTACTTTGCCGAGATACCGCCGGCGGCAGGGACGATGTTGCTGTTCAAGGTCACTGAAAATGGCTGGCATGGCCATAAGACATTTATTGGTACGCGCAAAGTGCTGCAGTTGAATTATGTCATTGATGAAGCAGCCTTGAACAAGCATGCGGTGCGTCATAAATTTTCTGCGAAATTCAAAGCATGGCGCCGGCGTTTGCTGGGTAAAAAAACTTCATGAATGTTCTGGTTGTCAAGCTCACCTCCATGGGCGATTTGATTCACGCGCTGCCTGCTATTACCGATGCGGTTAACGCTATTCCCGGCATCCAGTTCGACTGGGTGGTGGATGAATCGTTCGCCGAAATTCCCAAGTTGCACCCGGCGGTGAATACGGTGATTACAACCGCTCATCGTCGCTGGAGACGCAATATATGGCAGAGCATTAAAAGTGGTGAGTTCTCTGCGCTGTGGAAAAAAGTTCGCGCGAAAAAATATGATGTCGTCATTGATGCGCAGAATAATTTAAAAAGCGCGGTGGTCATGAGTTTTACCCGTGGCTTGCGCTGTGGGATGGATCGGCACAGTGTCAGGGAAAAGTTTGCCCACCTGGTGTGCCACAAGACCTTCACCATCCCGCCTGAGCAGCACGCCGTGGCCAGGCAGCGTCAACTGTTTGCCAAGGCTTTGGGTTATGCCTTGCCCGACACCTCTCCTGATTTTGCTGTTCGGCAGCCCTTGCCGGCATTACCGATGACCTTGCCTGGGCCTTACCTGGTGTTCGTTCATAGCACCACCTGGGACACCAAGCATTGGCCGGAGCGCTATTGGCAGCAATTGATTCAACTGGCAGTACAGGCCGGTTATCACGTGGTCTTGCCGTGGGGGAATGCCAATGAGCAAGCGCGCGCGCAGCGGCTTGCCGAAGCTTCGCCTCAGGCAACCGTATTGCCGCGTTTATCGATCACCCAGCAAGCCACGATGATTTCACAATCGGCGGGCGCTATTTGTGTCGATACCGGGCTTGGGCATTTGACGGCGGCTCTCGATAAGCCGGCTATTCATCTTTATGGGCCAACGGATCCTGCCTTGATTGGTGCGACCGGATTGCACCAGCGGCATTTGTTCGCTGAAAGCGAGTGCGTACCTTGCTACCAGCAACAGTGCAAGTTCGGAGCGGAATCTGCCTGTTTCGTGAAAAGTATGCGACCCGAAACCGTATGGGCGCAATTTGTTGCGCAGCTTGAAGCCTCCTCGAGTCGAGCGATCCTGCACTCTTGAAGTCTTGCCGCCTTGTCGTCTGCGCAAAAGCGGGGGTGACGAGGTCGCGGGTTTCAATTCGCCCGGCAGCACGTTGGGCTCATGATCGGTGGACCACTGGTTGCTCGGAGTGGGCGAGCACACCGATTGCGCCGGCTCGCGGCGATTTCCAGGTTGTATCCGGCTAAATGTGAAGTGTGTCCGTTTCGGCTATTTCCTCTTTGCCGATTCCCTGACCATAATTGCCTCCTGTGCGACTATTAACCGAACAGTCCAAAACGACTACTCAGTATTTTGCAGGAGAGCCTCTTGCCGAGCGTATCCACTCAGCCCACCCCTGCGGACGCGGTGCTGCTGGTGCAACTGTCCGACAGCCACCTGTTTGCCGAGGCAGACGGCACGCTGCTGGGCATGAATACCCGGGACAGCCTGCAACGGGTCATCGATTGCGTGCTGGCGGAGCAACCCCGGGTCGACCTGCTGCTGGCCACGGGCGACCTGTCCCAGGACGGGACGGTGGCGTCCTATCGGCAGTTCCGCGAGATGAGCGCAGCAATCAGCGCGCCGGCGCGCTGGCTCCCGGGCAATCACGACGAGTGGCGGGAAATGGCCGAGGCCGCTCGCCACAGCGACCTGCTCGACCCGGTGGTGGATATCGGCAACTGGCGCATCACCCTGCTGGATTCCGCCGTGCCGGGTTCGGTACCGGGCTATCTGCAGGACGAGCAGCTGCAGTTGCTGGCGCAATCGCTGAGCGAAGCGCCGCAGCGGCATCACCTGGTGTGTTTCCATCATCATCCGATTTCCATCGACTGTCCCTGGATGGAGCCCATCGGCTTGCGCAATCCAGAGGCGCTGTTCGCCGTGCTGGACCGCTTCCCCCAGGTTCGGGCACTGCTCTGGGGGCATATCCACCAGGAACTGGACCGCGAGCGCAACGGCGTGCGTCTGCTGGCATCGCCCTCTACCTGCGTGCAGTTCGCGCCGGGCAGCGAGGACTTCAAGGTCGACGACAAGGCACCGGGCTATCGCTGGCTGCGCCTGTATCCGGACGGACGGTTGGAGACCGCGGTTTCCCGGGTCCAGGGCTTCGATTTCGAGGTCGATTACGGCGGCACGGGCTACTGACCACTTCTGCTTAACAAGTAGGAAACGTCTCAGGGCGAGTCAGGGCGCCGGAGTCAGGCTAAACTGCGCGTCTTTGTCTGCGCGGTGCCTGGCTTTTTTGCGAGAGCCTGCCAATGGAGAGCGATCACATGTCCGCTTCGATCCTGTATATCCACGGTTTCAACAGCTCGCCGCTGTCGCACAAGGCCAGCCAGTTGATCGCCCTGATGGAGCGTCTGGGCCTGGCGGCGCAGTTGCGGGTGCCGGCCTTGCATCATCATCCGCGCCAGGCGATGGTCCAGCTGGAAGCCGCGATTGCCGAACTCGGTCGTCCGCTGCTGGTCGGCAGCTCGCTCGGCGGCTACTATGCGACGTGCCTGGCCGAGCGCCATGGCCTGAAGGCGTTGCTGGTCAACCCGGCGGTTGCGCCGCACCGGATGTTCGATGGCCACCTGGGGCCCCAGCAGAACTTCTACAGCGGTGAAACCTGGGAGCTGACCCACGATCACGTGACGGCCCTGGCCGAACTGGAAGTCCCGGCCCCCCAGGACCCGCAACGTTTCCAGGTCTGGCTGCAGACCGCCGACGAAACCCTGGATTATCGTGCCGCCCAGCAGTATTACCGGGCCTGTGCCTTGCGTATCCAGGCCGGCGGCGATCATAGTTTCCAGGGCTTTGCCGAACAATTGCCGGCCTTGCTCAGCTTTGCCGGCATCGGTGCCGATACATACCAGGCGATCGATTTCTCGCGGCTCTGATGCCTGGCGGCACGGTGCCTTGAGAATGACCCCTATTCATAGACGACTGACGACGAGACCCCATGGCCACTCCCAGCGCTAGCTCTTATAACGCAGACGCCATCGAAGTCCTCTCGGGCCTCGACCCGGTGCGCAAACGCCCGGGCATGTACACCGACACCAGTCGGCCGAACCACCTTGCCCAGGAAGTCATCGACAACAGCGTCGACGAAGCCTTGGCCGGGCACGCGAAATCGGTGCAGGTCATCCTGCACGCCGACCATTCCCTGGAAGTGTCCGACGACGGTCGCGGCATGCCGGTGGACATTCACCCGGAAGAGGGCGTGTCGGGCGTCGAGCTGATCCTCACCAAGCTGCATGCCGGCGGCAAGTTCTCCAACAAGAACTACCAGTTCTCCGGTGGCTTGCACGGCGTGGGGATTTCCGTGGTCAACGCCTTGTCGACCCAGGTGCGGGTCAAGGTCAAGCGCGACGGCAACGAATACCAGATGACCTTCGCCGATGGCTACAAGGCCACCGAGCTGGAAGTGGTCGGCACCGTCGGCAAGCGCAACACCGGCACCAGCGTGTACTTTGCGCCGGACCCCAAGTATTTCGATTCGCCGAAGTTCTCCGTCAGCCGCCTCAAGCATGTGCTCAAGGCCAAGGCGGTGCTGTGCCCGGGGCTGTTGGTCAGTTTCGAGGACAAGGCCACCGGCGAGAAGGTCGAGTGGCATTACGAAGACGGCCTGCGCTCCTACCTGGTGGATGCGGTCAGCGAGTTCGAGCGCCTGCCGGACGAGCCGTTCTGCGGCAGCCTCGCCGGTAACAAGGAAGCGGTGGACTGGGCCTTGCTGTGGCTGCCGGAAGGCGGCGACAGCGTCCAGGAAAGCTACGTCAACCTGATCCCCACGGCCCAGGGCGGTACCCACGTCAATGGTTTGCGCCAGGGCCTGCTCGATGCCATGCGCGAGTTCTGCGAATTCCGCAGCCTGCTGCCGCGTGGCGTGAAGCTGGCGCCGGAAGATGTCTGGGAGCGGATTGCCTTTGTCCTGTCGATGAAGATGCAGGAGCCGCAGTTCTCCGGCCAGACCAAGGAGCGCCTGTCCTCCCGTGAAGCCGCCGCGTTCGTTTCCGGCGTGGTCAAGGACGCCTTCAGCCTCTGGCTCAACGCCAACCCCGAGCTGGGCATGCAACTGGCGGAGCTGGCGATCAGCAACGCCGGCCGGCGCCTGAAGGCCAGCAAGAAGGTCGAGCGCAAGCGCATTACCCAAGGGCCGGCGCTGCCGGGCAAGCTGGCCGACTGCGCCGGGCAGGACCCGATGCGTGCCGAGCTGTTCCTGGTGGAGGGCGATTCCGCCGGCGGTTCGGCCAAGCAGGCGCGGGACAAGGAGTTCCAGGCGATCCTGCCGCTGCGCGGAAAGATCCTCAACACCTGGGAAGTCGACGGCGGCGAAGTGCTCGCCAGCCAGGAAGTGCACAACATCGCCGTGGCCATCGGTGTCGACCCGGGCGCGGCGGACATGAGTCAGCTGCGCTACGGCAAGATCTGCATCCTCGCCGACGCCGACTCCGACGGCCTGCACATCGCGACCCTGCTCTGCGCGCTGTTCGTCCAGCATTTCCGTCCGTTGGTGGATGCCGGTCACGTCTACGTGGCGATGCCGCCGCTGTATCGGATCGACCTGGGCAAGGAGATCTTCTACGCCCTGGACGAAGCCGAGCGCGATGGCATTCTCGATCGCCTGGTGGCCGAAAAGAAACGCGGCAAGCCGCAGGTCACCCGATTCAAGGGCCTGGGTGAAATGAACCCGCCGCAACTGCGCGAAACCACCATGGACCCCAACACCCGGCGCCTGGTGCAGTTGACCCTGGACGATTTCGAGGCCACCGCGGAAATCATGGACATGCTGCTGGCGAAGAAACGTGCAGGCGATCGCAAGACCTGGCTGGAATCCAAGGGCGACCTGGCCGAGGTCCTGGCCTGATGCGCAACGGCCCCGGCGGCGAAGCTCCGCTGTCGGGCCCGTGCCTGTTGAACACCCCCGAATTCACCAGCGCGGCGCTACCAGCGCCGCGCCAGACTACGAACTGATGAGGCCCGCATGAGCGACTCCCTTGATCTCAGCCTGGATGGCGTAGAACGCCGGTCATTGGCTGACTTCACCGAACAGGCCTACCTCAACTACTCCATGTACGTGATCATGGACCGTGCGCTGCCGCATATCGGCGACGGCCTGAAGCCGGTACAGCGGCGTATCGTCTACGCCATGAGTGAGCTGGGGCTGGATGCCGACGCCAAGCACAAGAAGTCCGCGCGCACCGTCGGCGACGTGCTCGGCAAGTTCCACCCCCACGGCGACTCCGCCTGCTACGAAGCCATGGTGCTGATGGCCCAGCCGTTCAGCTACCGCTACACCCTGGTGGACGGCCAGGGCAACTGGGGCGCACCGGACGATCCCAAGTCCTTCGCGGCCATGCGCTACACCGAATCGCGGCTGTCGCGGTATTCCGAAGTGCTGCTCGCCGAACTGGGCCAGGGCACGGCGGACTGGGTGCCGAACTTCGACGGCACCCTCGACGAGCCGGCGGTATTGCCGGCGCGCCTGCCGAATATCCTGCTCAACGGCACCACCGGTATCGCCGTGGGCATGGCCACCGACGTGCCGCCGCACAACCTGCGGGAAGTCGCCAATGCCTGCGTGCATCTGCTCGATGAGCCCAAGGCCAGCGTCGAGGAACTGTGCAAGTTCGTCCCGGGGCCGGACTACCCGACCGAAGCGGAAATCATCACGCCGCAAGCCGACCTGCTGAAAATCTACGAAACCGGCCGTGGCTCGGTGCGCATGCGCGCGGTCTATCGCATCGAGGACGGCGATATCGTCGTCCATGCGCTGCCGCACCAGGTCTCCGGCGCCAAGGTGCTGGAGCAGATCGCCGCGCAGATGCAGGCCAAGAAACTGCCGATGGTCGCCGACCTGCGGGATGAATCCGACCACGAGCACCCGTGCCGTATCGTGATCATCCCGCGTTCCAACCGGATCGACCTCGACGAACTGATGCAGCATCTGTTCGCCACCACCGACCTTGAGTCCAGC
This sequence comes from Pseudomonas batumici, assembly GCF_000820515.1. Classification (GTDB taxonomy): domain Bacteria; phylum Pseudomonadota; class Gammaproteobacteria; order Pseudomonadales; family Pseudomonadaceae; genus Aquipseudomonas; species Aquipseudomonas batumici. The sequence continues at coordinate 84,474 of NZ_JXDG01000005.1, forward strand.
TACCGGGTCAACATCAACATCATCGGCCTGGACGGCAAGCCGCAGTTGAAAAACCTGCGGACCTTGCTGGTGGAGTGGCTGGAGTTCCGCGTCAACACCGTGCGCCGCCGCCTGAAATTCCGCCTGGACAAGGTCGAGAAGCGCCTGCATCTGTTGGACGGTTTGCTGATCGCCTACCTCAACCTGGATGAAGTGATCCATATCATCCGCACCGAGGAGCACCCGCGGGCCAAGCTGATCGAGCGTTTTGCCCTCAGCGAGATCCAGGCCGACTACATCCTCGACACCCGCCTGCGGCAGTTGGCGCGTCTGGAAGAGATGAAGTTGCGCGCCGAGCAGGATGAACTGCTCAAGGAGCAGGCCAAGCTGCAGGCGCTGCTGGCCAGCGAAGCCAAGCTGAAGAAGTTGGTGCGCACGGAGCTGCTCGCCGATGCACAGACCTATGGCGACGACCGTCGTTCGCCGATCGTTTCCCGCGCCGAAGCCAAGGCCTTGTCGGAAAACGAGCTGATGCCGACCGAACCGGTAACGGTCGTTCTGTCGGAAAAAGGTTGGGTTCGTTGCGCCAAGGGCCATGATATTGATGCCACTGGGCTGTCCTACAAGGCCGGTGATGGCTTCAAGACCTCGGCCGCGGGGCGCTCCAATCAGTTCGCGGTGTTTATCGACTCCACCGGGCGCAGCTATTCGGTGGCGGCGCACACCTTGCCTTCGGCCCGTGGCCAGGGCGAGCCGCTGACCGGTCGCCTGACCCCGCCGCCGGGGGCGAACTTCGAATGCGTGCTGCTGCCGGAAGACGAGGCCTTGTATGTCATCGCGTCCGACGCCGGTTATGGTTTCGTGGTCAAGGGTGAAGACCTGCAGGCCAAGAACAAGGCCGGCAAGACGCTGCTGAGCCTGCCTAACGGCTCCCGGGTGATGGCACCCCGGCCGGTGACCGACCGTGAGCTGAACTGGCTGGCGGCGGTGACCACCGAAGGCCGGCTGCTGATCTTCAAGGTCAGCGACCTGCCGCAACTGGGCAAGGGCAAGGGCAACAAGATCATCGGGATTCCCGGTGAGCGGGTGGCCAGCCGTGAGGAGTACGTCACCGACCTGGCGGTGATTCCGGAAGGCGCGACCCTGGTGCTGCAAGCGGGCAAGCGCACCTTGTCGCTCAAGGCCGACGACCTGGAGCACTACAAGGGTGAGCGCGGCCGGCGTGGCAACAAGCTGCCGCGGGGCTTCCAGCGGGTTGATGCCTTGTTGGTAGAAGGTCTCAGTTAAGGCGGTTTAGCGTGTTCGTTCAGCGTTTTAGCAGGAAGATCGCTAGCGCGCACTGGAGTCACGGCGCATATTCACGGATGATATGCGCCTCTTGCGGCAGCCGCCCGGCGGCGTGCCCAAACGAATTTTTGGATCAGACTGTGGCAGGGCCTTCATGGCGGCCACTTGGATGGGATGATGACTGTTCTGCGCCTTCCTTTTATTGCGCTGCTGACCGGCCTGCTGGGCCTGGCGGGATGCAGCGTGCACCAGCCGGTTTCCCTGTACCAGTTGGACAGCGGCACCCCCGGCCAACCTCAGCAAAGCGCCGGGATGTCGGTGGTGCTCGGGCCGATCACCCTGGCCGATTACCTGCAACGCGAAACCCTGCTGCAGCGTCAGCCCGATGGCAGCCTGACGGCGGCGCCCGACGGTCGCTGGGCGGGCAGCCTGTCTTCCGACATCAATCAACTGCTGGTGCGCCAGTTGGCCTGGCGCCTGGACAGCCAGCGCGTGGTACTGGCGCCGGCGATTGCCGGGAGCACCCCGGATGTACAGGTATTGTTGTCGATTACCCGACTGGATTCCGGCGCCCGGCAACCGGCGATTCTCGACGCGCAGTGGCGTCTGCTCGACCGTCGTGGACAGGTGCGTGATAACCGCATCGTTCACCTGGAGCAACAGCACACCGGGACGTCGGCGGCGCAGGTCCAGGCCCAGGGTGAACTGTTGCAGCGCCTGGCCGAGCAACTGAGCGTGGCGGTCAAGCCGCTGGCCAATCAGGCGCCGCTGGTTGAAAACCGCAAGCCGCCGGCCCCGGCTCCGGTCAAGCAGGCCGAGCCCGGGAAACCGAAGATCCCGATGGCTGCGCCGATTCGCACGGATATGGAAGTGTTTCGCTTCTGAGGCCAGTGCCCAGCCAATAAAAAGCCCGCATCGAATGCGGGCTTTTTATTGGGGGAGGTACGCCGGACTATCGTCGTGCCTCGCCCCCTGTAGGAGCGCCGGTCGACGCTCGATTGCCAGCGATGAGGGCCGTAAGCCATGTGGCGATCCAGCGGACGCCATCGCCGGCAAGCCGGCTCCCACAGGGGGATCACTGTTGGGTTAGAAGGACCGTGATCAGCTTTTCGCCCGGGTCTCGTGCATCCGCGCCAGCTGCCGCTCCAGCATCGATGGGTACGGCTCCATCAAGCGTTCCACGCAGCAGGCGCCCTCAGGGCTGGCAATCGGCCGAATGCGCGCGCGCTGGCGAATCAGCGGGTCATCGCTGATCCGTCGCTCCACCAGCAGCAGGTTGCGGCTGTGTTGCGACAGCGCCAGGGCATCCTGGGCGGTTTCGGTCAACAGCAGGTCGATCTGGCTCATGCCGAACATCTCGTCGCCCAACGTCAGACCGAGCTGCAGTTGCAAGGTGATGCCGCTGTCGGCCACCTCGATCTGTAACTGGTGACCCAGTGCCCGGAGCAGCTCGCCACAGCAGATGGCGTTGGTCAGGTAGTCATCACCGCTGTCTTCGGTATGGAAGAGCATCAGGGTGCTGCCGTCGTTCAGGGTATGCAGCTCGCTCTCATACAGCGAGGCGGCCTGGTCCAGGCAGTCGCGGTAACGGTCCAGCAGTTCCGTCAGGCGTGCGCGTGGCAGGCGCCGCAACTGGTCCTGGGCACCCAGCTGCACCGCCAGCACCGCGCTGTGCTGTGGCTGGCTCGGCGCTACCGGCTGCGGCTTCACTGCCGCGCCGCTCGCGGCCCGTGGGCTTTCCCGCAGGTCGGCGAACGGGTCTTCATCATCCGACTCGTCTTCTTCAGTGCTGACGATATGCCGGGGCGCCGGCTTGGGCGTCGGCACCGCCGCCGTCTCGTCGAAGCTCGGATCGCGCAGGTTGCGGACCTGGAAGGCCGGCTCGGCGTCCGCTTCCTCGACGTCATCTTCGTCGTACTCGATTTCCGGCTCAGGCTCGGGCTCCGGTTTGACCGGGGCGAAGCGCGAATGCAGCTGGCGCGCCAGGTCGCCGATTTCATCCTGGCGCTGGGTCGCCGGGGTATGTTCGTCCATGTCCCGCAGCCAGACCCGCAGTTGCAGCAGCGGCGTGGAGATGTGCCGGCCCAGGCGCAGGCTCAGGGCCAGCGCCAAGGCCAGCAGGATCGCGCTGAGGATGCCCATGCTTTGCAGGCTGATGGTCATCGGTTGCTGGAATTGCGCCATGTCCAGGCTGATGCGCAGGTGTCCGGCGGTCACGTCCTGGAAGGTGATCTTGGTCTGGTAGAGGCCTTCGGCCTCGCCCAGCAGGCCGTTTTTCGGGCGCTGGCCGGCCTCGGCGAGGATGCGGTTGTCCACGCTGTAGATCGCCGCGTGGGCCACCAGCGGGTTCTTGGTCAGGTTGTTCAGCAGCACGTTGAGGCTGAGGATGTCGTTGGACACCAGCAGTTCCGTGGCGGAAGTGGCCGTCTGGGTGGTCAGGCTCTGGCCGACGGCGTCGGCCTGCTGGTGCATGGCTTCCTTGAATTGCAATCCCATCACGCAGGCGTAGATCACCAGCGCCAGCGCGACGAGAATCACGTTGTGGCTGGCAATGCGCAATGCGAGCGGTACACGGCGGTGACGCAATGCCCGGAAGATCAGCAGGAAGAAGTTATCGGTTTTGACTGGCGTGGGCCGGTTCACTGAGCGCGGCTCTTTTGTCCGTGAAGTTGACGCGCAGTATAGCGAGAGGCCCTAGACCGGCAAAGCGCTGGCTGTGCCCGATGGTCAGTGAAAGTGGGTAGAATGCGTTTTTTTTAACGAGCGGGGGTGCGCTTTGCGCGAAATCGTCCTGATCAGCATCAGTGGAGAGGACCGTCCGGGTCTGACCGCAGCCATTACTGGCGTGCTGGCACAAGCTGCTGTGCACATTCTCGATATCCGCCAGGCGGTTATCCACGGCAGCCTGGCATTCGGCATTCTGGTCGAATTTGCCAATGCAGCGCAGTCTTCGTCGTCGCTCAAGGACATTGAGGCCAGCATCTCGGGACGGGAGCAGCAGGTGCGTTTCACCCAGCTTTCCGAGGCCGAGTGCCAGGACTGGATGGCGAGCCCGGGCCAGAAGCGTCATGTCGTGACCCTGATGAGTCGCCATGTCACTGCCGAGCAGTTGCAAAGGGTGACCTCGATCACCGCGCGGCACGGTCTGGAGGTGGTGCAGATCGACCGTCTGTCGGCGCACGCGCCGGACACACCGTCGGCCCGGAGCAAGAGCTGCTTCGAGCTCTCCGTGCGTGGCGAACTGGCCGATCCGCAGGCCTTGCGTCGGGAGTTCCTCAACGCGGCCGAAGAGCTGAATGCCGATATCGCGCTCCAGGAAGACTCGCTGTTTCGTCGCCACCGCCGCCTGGCGGCGTTCGACATGGACTCGACCCTGATCGAGGCCGAAGTCATCGACGAACTGGCCAAGGCCGCCGGCATCGGTGACCTGGTCTCGGCCATTACCGAGCGGGCCATGGCCGGCGAGCTGGATTTTCGCGCCAGCTTCAAGGAGCGCCTGGCGTTGCTCAAGGGCCTGGACGTCAATGTGCTGGATGCCATCGGCGCTTCGCTGCGCCTGACCGAGGGCGCCGAAGTGTTGTTCGCCGAGCTGAAGCGCCTGGGCTACAAGACCGCGATCCTGTCGGGCGGCTTCACCTACTTCGCCAAGCAATTGCAGGCGAAATTGGGTATCGATTATGTCTTCGCCAACGAATTGGAAGTGGTGGATGGCAAGTGCACCGGCGTGGCCGTCGAGCCGATTGTCGATGCCCAACGCAAGGCCGACCTGCTGCGTGAGCTGGCCCACAAGGAAGGCCTGAGCCTGGAGCAGACCATCGCGGTGGGCGACGGCGCCAATGACCTGCCGATGCTGGCGATTGCCGGACTGGGCGTGGCGTTCCGGGCCAAGCCGTTGGTCAGGCACTCGGCCAAGCAGGCGATTTCGACCTTGGGGCTGGATGGGGTGCTGTATCTGCTGGGTGTGCGTGATGGGGACGGAAGACCCTAGAGGATCTTCCACAGCGAGCCGAAATCGTCTTCGGCAACGCCAAGGCCGCCGGCACTCGGATCGGTCTTTGGCGTCACCGGCTGTTCGAACAGGCGGTATTCGAACTGATTGAAGCTGCCGGTGCTGGCCAGGCGCTTGCTCAGCCCGGCGCGGCGCTCTTCACCGTTGCTGTTGATGAGGACTTTGTGCCCTTCCTGGAACGGCAAGCGCGGCGCCAGCAGCGTGGCGGGTACGCCGATGGCACTGATCTCCGGCAACAGCAGTGCCCGCAGGTACTGGCTGTTGCCTTCGCCGCCGCGCACCAGTTGCAGGCCGCAAGGCTGGGCATGCGGGGCCACCAGTTCGATGCCCATCTGCGTGCCGCCGCTGCGCACCTGGCGTATCCAGCGCACCACGGCCACGCTCCAGCCCTGGCTTGAAGGATCCTGAACCCCGACCATTTCGCCGGCCTGCAACTGGGCGGGCACCTCCCTGGGCCAGGCCAGGCAGTAACCGCCGGGGCTGTGGTTGATGATCTGCAGGCCATGGGTCGGGAAGTCTTCGGCACTATTGAAGGCCGCCTGACTGCTGTCGGCATCACTGACGTGATACTGGATTTCCTCGTAGGGCAGCAAGGTGTCGGCGCTGCCGGCGCGCTGGGCGTCGAAGGCGTGGCTCCAGGCATCCTTCTCTGCGCTGTTGGACAACTGCACCGCGAATTGCGCGGCCTTGCTGGCCGTCGGGATCTTGAGGATATCGCTGAAGGAGCGCTGGCCGCCCAGGTAGAAGTGCAGTGCGCTCATGCCGACACACAAGGTCAGGTTGCCCTGGCCCGGCGTGCGCTGGAAGGTGCGCTCGGCGGCTTCGCCCCAGGCGGCGCTCAGGTGCTGCAGCACGTCGAGGCTCAAGCCGTTGGGCACTTGCAGGCGCGACTGGCTGCGCAGGTCGGCGGGCAGTTCGAGGTATTCCTTGATGGCATCGACCAGGGCCAGGGTATCAATCCCGATCAGGGCCGGCAGTTGCTCGGCGGCGAACAACGACGTGTAGCGCGGCGGGGTGTCGCTGCCGGGCGCGACGGCGAACAGGCTCGAAGCCTGCTCGGCGCCTTGCAGCCTGACCAGCGCACTCCAGGGTTCGAGGACCTCGGCCAGCCGGGCAATGTGATTCTGGCGCATCTGGTTGCTGCGTGCGCAACCCAGCAGTAGCGCGACAATGTAGGTTTGTTCGACGCTCAGCGGCCGTGCCTGGCTGGCCTGTTCGTCGAACACCGGGTGGTTGTGGATCTGATGGGCAAGGGCCAGTTGATAGAGCTGGTGCACCTCGAACCAGAGGCTTTCCGGCACCGGACAATAGAGTTGGCTGGCACGCACCAGGGGCCCGTTGAGGCAGTGCAAGGCCCGTTGTATGGCGGTGGTCAGCAGGGTTGTGCGGTCCTTGCCACCCCGAGAGGCCACGCGCATGGCGATCTGTTTGTAGCCGATGGCCAGGTGGTTTTGCAGGGCCTGGCAGAGGTTGGCGACTTTTCTCGGGCGTTCGTCGAGGACGATCGACTGGTTGAGAAAATGCCGTTCCAGGTGCTTGCAGACGTAGTACACCTCGGGGCGCAGCAGTTCCAGCAGTTGCAGGCGGTTTTCGCTGGGGGTGCGCAGCAGGTTGAGTTCGCCCAGGCCCTGATACAGCAGGCGAGCGGTTTCCCCGAGGTTGGCTTTCGGCAGGCCGGCGATCCAGCGCTTGAGGTCGCGTGGTGTCGCATCGCAGAAAGACAAGCTCAACTGCGTAGGCGTCGGTGCGCGCAACAACAGATGGGGACTCGGATTGCTCATGTAGCGGTCCAGCTCCTGCAGCGAAACGACCTGGGCCGTCGACCGGCCAGGATGACTAAAATGATATCAATATAATGCCATCGCTTGGCGGGATTATGGGGCCTCTGCAGCCTGCCGGTCGAATCCGGTTGCGCCCTGTTGTCCCTGTCCAGGCCCGCGAGAATGACCCGCGAGCCTTTCAAGCCTAGTGCATATCAGGTTGGGGAGGCCAGGCCTTGGCCCATGCGCACGGGCGAGCCCGCCACCAGCCCTTCGGCCCATTGTACCTGCTGTGGCCCGAACAGCACGATGGCGGTGGAGCCTAGCTTGAAACGGCCCAGTTCCGCGCCTTTTTCCAGATGGATGGGCTGGCGGGCGGCTTCGTCGTAGCGCACGGTTTTCAGTTCGCGCTTGGGCGGTGTGACCAGTCCGGCCCAGACGGTCTCGATCGAGGCCACGATCATCGCGCCCACCAGGACCACGGCCATCGGCCCGCGCTCGGTATCGAACAGGCAGACGACACGCTCGTTGCGGGCGAACAGCTCCGGCACGTTTTCGGCGGTGGTCTGGTTGACCGAGAAAATGCGCCCTGGCACGTAGACCATTTCCCGCAGGGTGCCGGCCAGGGGCATGTGGACCCGGTGGTAGTCCTTGGGCGACAGGTAGATGGTGGCGAAGTCGCCGCCCATGAATGGTGCGGCGACGGCCGCGTCGCCGCCGAGCAGTTCCAGCACGCTGAAGCTGTGGCCCTTGGCCTGGAAGACCCGGCCGTGTTCGATCGGGCCGAGTTGGCTGACCGCGCCGTCCGCCGGGCTGAGGATCGCCCCCGGGGTTTCATCCAGTGGCCGGGCACCTTCTTTCAAGGCGCGGGTGAAGAAGGCATTGAAATGTTCGTAGGCGGTCAGGTCCTCGACCAGTGCCTGGGACATGTCCACCTGGTAGCGCTTGGCGAACCAGGCGGTAAAGGCGTTCTTGAACCAGCGCACGCGGCATTCGGCAATACAGCCGGCCAGGCGCGACAGCAGGTGGTGGGGCAGCAGGTACTGGCTGAGGATGAACAAACGCTTTTTCATCAAGGATCCTTGGAAATCTCAAATCTCTACGGGGGTGTCGGGGTGGTTGCCCCATTCGCCCCAGGAGCCGGCATAACCTTTGACGCGCGGGTAACCGAGCGCCTTGGCGACCAGATAGGTAAAGCCAGAACGATGATGGGTCTGGCAGTGGGTGATCACTTCCTTGTCCGGGGTGATGCCCAGGTCGGCGAGGATCTGCGGCATGTCGCGGCGGATGCGCAGCTGGCGCTCCTTGTCCATGCCGGCGGTCCATTCGAAATTCACCGCGCCGGGGATGTGCCCGGCCTTGGCGGCCAGGACTTTCTCGCCGCTGTACTCCAGCGGGCCGCGGGCGTCCCAGATGGCCAGGTCGGCGGCCCCGAGGCGGCTTTGCAGGTACTCGCGGGTCGCGGTGGGTTCGTCGTGCAGGGTCAGCGCCACGGGGCCGCCGACAGCGGCGGGGGTGTCGCAGGAGACCGGCAGGCCTTCGCCCAGCCAGGCGTGCAGGCCGCCGTCCAGGTAGTGGTAACGGCCGTGGCCGATGACGTCCAGCAGCCAGATGAAGCGTCCGGCCCAGCCGCCGCCTTCGTCGTCGTAAACCACGTAGACCGCGTTCGGGTTGTGGCCCAGTTCGCCGAACAGTGCCTCGAGCAGGTCCTTCGGCGGCATCAACCCGGGTGCTGGCGGCAGGCCCAGTTGGGTGCGCTTGGGATCGACGAAGCGGGCACCGGGAATATGCCCGCTGGCGTAGCGGGCGCTGCTGGTCAGGTCCACCAGGATCAGTTCGGCGGCGTCGAGACGGGGCAGCAGGTCGCTGGGCTCGATCACCAACGGCAAGCCAGAGAAGTCAGGCATGTGAGGTCTCCAGGGCGCAAAAGGGGCGATTGTAGCGCAGCGTCATGCGCCGCGGTTGGTAAAGGCGTGCAGCGCCTTCTCGATGCACTGTGCGGTTTTGCCGAAGGCCTGCACGGTCATTTCCGAGAACGGGCCACCGCCCTGGTCGGCCAGCACCAGCATGACCACCCGGCCATTGCAGCCCAGGGAGCGCAGCAGCAGGTGAGTGCCGCGGAACTGTGCCCGCAGGTTGGTGGGCAGCAGGGCCGAGAACTGGGCGTTGTTGGTCGGGGTCAGGCGAATCTGCGCCGGCTGGCTCAGCAGCCGTTGCAGGACCGGACTCGGGCTGACCTTCAGTACCAGGCCGGCCGACTCTTTCTCCAGCCCGGCGATCTGGTGCACCCGCAAGGTGCTCTGGGTGCGATCGGCCATCAGGATCATGATCCGGCGCAGGCCGCAGGCGTTCAACGCGTCGCGGGCGACACCGGTCAGGTGCATGGCGTTGGTGAACCGGCTGGGTTCGGCCAGCAGTTCGGCGCAGTGTTTGCGCCAGATCGCCAGGGCGGCGGGCGAAGGGTCGGCCGCCGGTAGCAGGTCGCTGTGGATGCGCCGCATGCTGCCGCGCCAGACCAGCGCTTCGGCCGGGTGCCAGAGGTCCGCCATGCTGTGCTGGTTGGCGCTCTGCGCCGCCTGCTGGTGCAGTTGCTGCTGCAACTCGTCCATGGACTGTTGCAGGTACAGGCTGGTCAGGTACTGCCAGCGCAGGTGGTGCGGACTGTCCCAGGCCTGTTGCGCCGAGAGGGCCAGGCCGTTGGCCAGCAGCACCGTATTGGCGGGTTGGTTGAACCAGCGGCGTAGTTCCGGATCGTCGTCGAGCTGCTGTTGCTGGTGCAGGCGGTCCTCGCTGTCGCGGGCAATGTGCAGCACCCGGGCCAGCATGCGCAATTCGGTTTTCACCAGTTGATAGCCCTGGGTGACCCAGTTCGGCAGGCGCCAGATATCGGCCAGTGCCTGGCACAGGTCCAGCAGGCGCACGCCGAACAGTTCCCGCTCGACGGCCGACGCCGACTCATTCCGGTGAATCACCCGCAGTTCCCAGTCTTCGAGCAGTTTCGGGTGAGTCACGGCCAGCGGCCAGAGGGGCGAGAGAAACAATAGGCTGCCCCAGTGGATGTCCTGCCAGAGCCGCGCCAGGCGGGCGGCGAACAGGCCGTTGGCCTGCTGGCTGGCGTGCTGGCTGATCAACTGGAGCTGGCGCAGGACCACGGGGATTTCTTCCGGAGCCCGGGCCGGCAGGCGCGCCAGCAGTTCCTCGGTGCGCTTCAAGCCTAGGCGATTGATGGCCACCTCAAGGTTTTCCGCCGGCTCGGTCATGCTGCCATGGGTGTGCTGGTTGGCTTCGCGGATGACGCTCAGCGCCAGGGCCGGGCTGTCCTGCATGAACTCGGCGATATCGCGCAGTGAGCTGCGGCTGTCGCGGATAGCGCGGCAGACACGGTCGTGACTGTCCTGGGGGACGGGCAAACGCACGGCTTGCAGCAGCTTGATCCAACCCTGCAGCGTGTTCGGTTTTTGCGTGGAGACAGTCGTTTCGTTAGCCATATTCGGACGCGATCATCATCACAATTGACGGGCCCGTAAGGGCTGGGTAGGCGCTGCGCAATCGGCCCGGCAAGGCGGCGCGTGGCCGGTTTACTGGCTTTTCACCTGAACTGACTATAGTCTGGCGCAGTTTTGCCGATAAGTAGAAGAAGAGATTTATTAACTTCCGAATATGACCTTGAACCCGACTCAGTAAGTGCTCTCTACCTATGGCTAAAATTATCGGCATCATTGTCGTATTCGCGAGCGTGCTCGGCGGGTACGTGCTTTCCCATGGCAAGATTGCCGCCCTGATCCAGCCCTTCGAGGTGATGATCATCGGTGGTGCGGCCTTCGGTGCGTTCCTCCAGGCCAACCCGGGCCACATGACCATGCACGTGGTCAAGAAATCCCTGGGCATGTTCGGTTCGCGCTTCAGCCACACCTTTTACCTCGAGGTGCTGGGGTTGATCTACGAGATCCTCAACAAGAGCCGTCGTGAAGGCATGATGGCGATCGAAGGGGATATCGAAGACGCCGCCGCCAGCCCGATCTTCGCCAAGTACCCGGCCGTGCTCAAGGACGATCGCATGACCGCCTATATCTGCGATTACCTGCGCATCATGTCCTCCGGCAACATGGCACCCCATGAGCTGGAAGGGTTGTTCGACATGGAACTGTTCTCCATGAAGGAAGAACTGGAGCATCCGGCCCATGCCGTGACCGGTATCGCCGACGCCATGCCCGGCTTCGGTATCGTCGCGGCGGTACTGGGGATCGTGGTGACCATGGCCTCCCTGGGCGAAGGCGACCAGAAGTCCATCGGCCTGCACGTGGGTGCGGCGCTGGTGGGGACCTTCTTCGGTATTCTCGCCGCCTACGGCTTCTTCGGCCCGTTGGCGACGTCCCTCAACCACGATGCCAAGGAAGAGCTGAACACCTATGAAGCGATCAAGGCTTCCCTGGTAGCCTCGGCCTCCGGCATGCCGCCTTCGCTGGCGGTGGAGTTCGGGCGCAAGGTCCTGTATCCGAAGCACCGTCCCAGCTTCGCCGAGCTGGAACAAGCGGTTCGCGGTCGCTGAGTCATGGAAAACAATCAGCCGATCATTATCAAGCGCGTCAAGCGCTTTGCCGGCGGGCATCACGGCGGCGCCTGGAAAATCGCCTTCGCCGACTTCGCGACGGCGATGATGGCGTTCTTCCTGGTGCTGTGGCTGCTGTCCACCGCCACCCCTGAACAGAAGATCGCCATCGCTGGTTATTTCAAGGACCCGATCGGTTTCTCCGAGAGCGGTACGCCCTACATTATCGACCTGGGCGGCTCGCCGGTGCTGGCGCCGGACAAGACCCTCAACCCGGAGGTCAAGTCCCAGCCGCAGCCGGACAAGGTCACGGTCGACACCGATCAGGTCGAGAGCATGGCCGAGCAGGTGGAGAAAGAGCGCCTGGAACTGCTGCTGCAGGAATTGCAGAAAAAGGTCGACGAGAGCCCGGAACTGCAGAAATTCAAGGACCAGATCCAGTTCGAGATCACCCCGGATGGCCTGCGGATCCAGATCACGGACGCGGAAAACCGGCCGATGTTCGACTCCGGTAGTGCGCGTCTGAAGCCTTACTTCGAAGACATCCTGCTGGCCATGGCCGACACCATCAAGGCGGTGCCGAACAAGATCAGCATCAGCGGTCACACCGATGCCAAACCCTACGCCGGCACGGGCGACTTCGGTAACTGGGAGTTGTCGGCCAACCGCGCCAACGCCGCCCGTCGGGCCCTGGTGGCCGGCAGTTATCCGGACAAGCAAGTGGCGCGGGTGGTGGGTTATGCCTCGTCGTCGCTGTTCGACAAGGCCAATCCGTTCAATCCGGTCAACCGGCGCATCGATATCGTGGTGCTGACCAAGAAGGCCCAGAAGGCCATCGAAGGCGAGCAGGGCGCGGATGATGCCACGCCTGCGCCAAGCTCGGGGCAAGGTGCTCCGGGCGAGGTACCGGCGGACCCGAACGCACTGCCGGCGGACCAGCAGCCGCTGCCGGCCCATGAGCTGCGGCAACGCTTGAACATCTTCGAGGATGGCGTATTGAAGATGGATGAGCCGGGCAAGCCCAAGACGGGCTCGTAAGCCAGACAACAAGGCCGCGATGATCGCGGCCTTGTTGTTTCACTCGCCTCAGTAGCTGTCTTGCGGCAGGCTGGCGATGATCGAGCGGTAGCTGTTCATCCGCTGCTGCTGTACGCGGCCGTCTTCCAGGGCCTTGAGCAGGGCGCAGCCGGGTTCGCGGTCGTGCTTGCAGTCGCGGAAGCGGCAGGTGCCGATCAGGTCGTTGAATTCGATGAAGCCGGCTTCGACATCGGCACGGCTCACATGGCCCAGGCCGAATTCGCGAATCCCCGGGGAGTCGATCAGTTCACCGCCGCCGGGGAAGTGGAACAGCCGCGCGGTGGTGGTGGTGTGGGTGCCCTGGCCGGACAGCTCGGAGAGCGGGCCGACGCGGGTGTCCACCTCGGGCAGCAGGCTGTTGACCAGCGAGGACTTGCCGACCCCGGACTGGCCGACGAACACGCTGATGCGCCCGTCCAGCTGTTGCTGCAACTGTTCCATGCCATTGCCGTGATGGGCCGACACTTCCAGCAGCGGATAGCCCAACTGCCGATAGACCGCCAGCAGGGCATTCAGGGCCGGGGCGTTGTGCTCGTCGATCAGGTCGAATTTGTTCAGTAGCAGCAACGGCCGGATGCCGGCGTGCTCGGCAGCCACCAGGTAGCGGTCGATCAGGTTGGCATGGGGTTCGGGCAGTGGCGCGAAGACGATCACGATCATGTCGACGTTGGCGGCCACCGGCTTGAGCTGGCCGCGGCTGTCCGGGCGCTTCAGTTCGGTGGTGCGCGGCAGTTGCGCGACGATCACGCCGATACCCTGGTTGCCGGCACGCCAGACCACCTGGTCGCCGGTCACCAGTGCCGGCAGGTTGGCCCGCAGGTGGCAGCGGAACACCTGGCCCTTGAGCTCGCCCTCCAGCGCCTCGACTTCGACCTGCACCCCGAAGTGCGCGATCACCAGGCCCGTCTGCTCGGGTCCCAGGTCGCCGCCTTCCAGCGCTTCCACGGCCTGGGATTCGCGTTTGGCGGCGCGTGCGGCGCGTTCGCCCTGGATCTTTTCGATGCGCCAGTTCTGGCGGCGGTTGAGCTGGCGTTTGGCCATGGGTGTTCCGTGTCGTTGAATCGGCGGTAGGGGTCGAGCGGTCGCGAGTTTAGCACGCCCGGCAAGCGCGGCCTGCGCTAAACTGTGCGGCTACGCCGAGGAGCCAACCCATGCAAAACCCACAGAACCTGATCTGGATCGACCTGGAGATGACCGGGCTGAACCCGGACACCGACGTCATCATCGAAATGGCGACTATCGTCACTGACAGCAACCTCAATACCCTGGCTGAAGGTCCGGTGATCGCGATCCATCACAGCGATGAGATCCTGGCCGGCATGGATGAGTGGAACACCCGCCAGCATGGCGGTTCGGGGCTGACCCAGCGCGTGCGCGAGAGCCGCATCGACATGGCCGAGGCCGAGGCACGGACCATCGCCTTCCTGGAGCAGTGGGTGCCCAAGGGCAAGTCGCCGATCTGCGGCAACAGCATCTGCCAGGACCGGCGCTTTCTCGCCCGCCATATGAAGGCACTGGAAAGCTATTTCCACTACCGCAACCTGGATGTGTCCACCTTGAAGGAGCTGGCCGCCCGCTGGGCGCCGGAAGTGCGTGACAGCTTCCAGAAGGGCAGCACGCACCTGGCGCTGGACGATATTCGCGAGTCGATCGCCGAGTTGCGGCACTACCGCGAGCATTTCATCAAGTTCTGATCAGCACCGGTGATGACTGCGCTGCGCTCTTTTGGGGCGCGGCGCAAATCAGTAGACTGCGCGCCTTCTCCTGCCCGGATCGCCATCATGTTGCTGATGCTCTACCTCGTCGCCATTACCGCTGAAGCCATGACCGGCGCCCTGTCGGCCGGACGGCGCGGCATGGACTGGTTTGGCGTGGTGCTGATCGCCTGTGTCACCGCACTCGGCGGTGGCTCGGTGCGTGACGTGCTGCTGGGGCATTACCCGCTGACCTGGGTCAAGCACCCGGAATACCTGGTGCTGACCTCGATCGCTGCAATGGTGACGGTGTTCATCGCCCCGTTGATGCGCCACCTGCGCTCACTGTTCCTGGTGCTCGATGCCCTGGGCCTGGTGGCCTTTACCCTGATCGGCTGCATGACGGCCCTGGAAATGGGCCAGGGCCTGATGGTGGCCTCGGTCAGCGGGGTGATCACCGGGGTGTTTGGCGGGGTGCTGCGAGATATCTTCTGCAACGATATTCCGTTGGTCTTCCGTCGCGAACTCTATGCCAGTGTCTCTTTTGCGGCGGCCTGGTGTTTCCTGGGTTGTACTTATTGGCAGCTGCCTAATGAACAGGCGATTTTGATCACGCTGTTCGGTGGTTTTCTACTGCGTCTTCTGGCGATTCGTTTTCACTGGGAAATGCCGAAGTTTGTTTATAATGACGAAGCCTAGTGGGCGTATATATCTACTTCTTTAAGCCTCATTATTGATTCGTTCGGGTAGTGTCTGATCAACAAATTCCGTTTTTCTTTTGAAAAGGACTGCGCGTAGCCTTGTGACTCATAAGGAGTAATAAGGATATTGCGATGTTAGAGTCTTTTCCCCCTGGCAGCCTCCCTTCGCGCCCCCTTGTGCAGGGCGGAAAACTACTGTTCGACTATGGCGTGAACCACTATGAGGTCGCGGGTGGTGGATTGAACAAAGACAGCCTGACCTGCCTGGAAGCGGTTCGGCGCACGTTGAAAAAATATGATGTTTCCTTGCCGGGGCTTTATCTGAAGGGTAAGGAGATCTACGCCGCCCTGGGCGAAAATGCCTATGTCCTGGGTCGGATTTATACGCAGGGAGCGAATGAGCAACGCATTCTTTATCCTTGTTTTCGAGATGATTTTGTATTCGATTTTCTGAAGGAAATGCCGGACTTTTCTCTTTGGAAAGCGATGAGTGAAGAATCAAGGGAGGCGTATACAGTCCTTAAATCGCAGTTGCTGAAGACGCCCGGCGCCGAAGAACATCGGATCAACTTCGTGCTGACCCAGGACTTTACGAACCAGGCCAGTCTGGAGGGCGGGAATTTCAGGGGAAAAAAAGAAGAGCTTGAATTTTTGCATGGGCTCCTTTCTCTTTGTCAGGTGGGTGTCGCACAGGCAAGGATGAGGGTATTTCGAGGGGTGGTCCTGACGAATGCCGTGGTCTCCGCTACGAAAAACAATCGGCGTAAACGAGCCGTCGAACACTCGTTGAATCTGCTGGTGGGGGATGACGTTGCCGATATCAGGCTCTATCAGGTCATCGCGCTGCAAAATGTTGCCAACCGTAGGACCATGCAGTTGCTTTCCACGTACTATAAACGATGGAAAGGACGCATCAAAACACGACAAGACTTTATAAGTTTCCTGTCTGCCCTCAATCTTCGCTCAATGCCCATCGGTTACTTTACCGGCCTTCACCAGTTAATTGCATTGAGAGAGCATAATCTGGCCCAAACCCTTCTTTCTCTCCCCAACGTAGACTCTGTTGAGTGGCGGCGGATGCTGCTCAGTATCCACGAGGAGTTTGCTATTTTTAGAGAAAGAACCCTGGATAATCTAATCACTCCTGGCGGTCGCGTTTATTTTGCTTTGGGCGCGGATTATACGCTAAGCAATAACCACCTGGTGATCGGGTACGCTTCTTCCGCCGTGACGGGCGTACCTTTTGATGGGACTGTCAATGTTGTAGGGCATGGCATCGATATAGAGGGGCGTGTTCTCGGACACGCAGAAAAGGTAGCGAATTGGCTATACAGTAATTTGCTCGCGACCTATACCGAGGCGGGGTTCAAGAAATTAAAGGTTGTCAATTTTCAGTCTTGTCATATTTCTCAAGTGCTGGCCACCCACATCACGCTTCTTCTTCTGGAGAAAGCGCTGCCTCATTTTGAAGCAGATAAGATCCCCAATGTGCTTGTCGTCAGTAGTCCCACGGCATCTCTTGCCTTAACCGTCGACCCTACACTCGGGCATCTGTCGAGCCGCTGGCAAGAGCATCATCTCGTTTTGCCGGGCCATGTTCTCAAGGCGTTCAGGTTTCTCATCAGTACCTACCCCTATATTCAGTTGGCGGTCAGGGAGCATTTTGAATGGCCGGGCCATGAGCTTAATTTGAGCAACCCTTCATTCGTGGAGTACTTGAGGAGTACCAATGTTCTCAAGGTGAGTCGGATATCTCCCGTCGCGGGTGCTGAGTTGGAAACCGTATCGCTCAGGTATTTCAGGGGTGTTGTAACTGAGTTTTTTAATACTCGGCAGCGCGGTGTTGATGAGTATACCCGGCTCATCCGCGAACATTTTCCCGAGTCCGTTGACGCGATTCGCTCATTGGTCGCGGTCGCCTCTATAGCGGAGGCATCACAGCTATTGCCCGTCGGTGAAATCAAGACAATCAGAAAAGTAGTAGAGTTTCTGGTGAGTTTGAAGGTGGCCAGGGAACGACGTGATTTCGTGGGCGGCTATAATCTCTATACGACCACCAAATTAAAATTCCTGATTGATCCTTATGATCCTGTCGGTCCGTTGAAGATAAGGAGTTTCACGGATGTGATTTTCCGGCTGTGTGGTAGCCCGGTACCTAGCAGCGAGTCGAATTACCAGCTTGCTTACAAGAAGATGTTTGTACTCGATAAGCGGGATTACTTCGAGATGACCAACATCAATATCGATGCGGCCGCCCGTGAGTTTTTCAAAAATATACCCCATGTAGAATTCACTCCGGAGATATTCCTTTCTTTTCAAGATGCGAGCCCGCAGTCGAACACTATAGTGGTGGACACGGCCCTGCGACAGAGTCTTGTGGGCAGCGAACAGTTTGGCGTGTCGACGCGGGACCTGAGAGCAGCACTCGAATCAGGCGAGGAACCGCGGATTCTTCCCGCCATCGATCAGCTGGAAAACAGCCTGAAACGCAAGAAGGCGCTGCTGCAGGACTCGGCGTCCTTGAGAAACCTGCAAGAGACCCAGGAAAACCTGGGCCGTGCCAAGACCGCCCTCGAGAAGAAACAACTGTCCCCCGCCGTCCTGAAGACCACCGCGCGCATGGCCGCCGGCTCCAGTCGCTTGCTCGGGGCATTCGGGGTTTTCGTGGACTTCCGGACCCAGCCCTTTCACCTCGATTTTTCTTCGGTCAAATCGGGCCTGTTCAGCACCAGCGATTCACTGGCGGTGGTCAAGGGGGTCTTTGATTTCACCTCCGATGTCGGGCCGGCGCTGGCCTTGCGCCTGGCCTCCAGCGCTTCGCGAGCGCTCTGGCAGCCCAGGCTGGATCATCTGTTCTTCAAGATGAACAAGGTGCTGCTGCCCCTGGATGTGCTGTTCACGGCGGTCAGCCTGTATCGCAATGTCGAAGGCGCGCGGTTGGCGAAGACTGCCGAAGAGCAGGCGCTCTATATCACCATGACGGTGATCGACGGGGCCTCGTTTGGGGTGAGCCTGTCGGGATTTATCCTGATTGGTGTGCCCGGGGTGGGAGTGGCCTTGATCCTGGTGGGGATGGCCCTGGCCGTCGTGAATATCCTCTTGAATGCCATCGTCAGTCTCTCCCAGCTGGAGAACTATCGCTGGGACGAGAAGGTGGGGCTGTTTTTCAGCAACCTGTTCGGCGCTTCGGCGCTGCCGGGTATTTTGACCCAGCAGCAGATGCGCCAAGCGGCGGATCAACTGTTCACAGGCTTGCGGGAAGAGGGCATCGATCTGTTGCTAACGCCGATGATCAATGACGCGGACGATCACGATCAGACCAACCCGCTCAAGGATATTGGGGCAGTTAGCCAGAACACCAGCGTTCGCCAGCAGCCCAGGGGCTATACCTTGTCCCCGTCGGGACTGACCTCGGATGACTTGAGATTCTGGGCGGACTCCAAGGACAAGGAAAAGACCGAGCAGGTCCACAAGGGCTGGTACCTACGGCGCCGGGAGTCTCGCCGGGGGCGGGAGCGCAAGCTGATGGTGACGATGCCCTCGACGCCGAGCACGCGGCTGGAGGTGCTGGATTTTGGCC
>NZ_JXDG01000050.1 GCF_000820515.1 Pseudomonas batumici
GGCACTTTTGTCGCCCTGGTCCGGCACCGGGCCGCGTACCTGGTCAACGAGCACGGCATTGTCCCCGGTGACCGCGTCGCGCTGTTCATGAAGAACTGCTGCGAATACCTCGAACTGCTTTACGCCATCTGGTGGGTCGGCGCCGTGGCGGTGCCGATCAACTGCAAACTGCCCCCCGCCGAGGCCTGCTATGTCGCCGGCGATACACAGGCCCGCCTGATTGTCACCGATGACGGCCAGTTGTTCCCACGCGATGCCTTACCCCCGGGATGCCGAGAGCTGGATCGTGAGGATATGGGCACACTCATCTCGACGGTTTCGGCGCTGCCAAGGACACCTTATCCACGTCATGCCGATGACCTGGCCTGGCTGTTCTACACCTCCAGCACCACCGGCCGCTCCAGAGGGGTCATGCTGAGTCACGGCAACTTAATGGCCATATCGCTGTGCTATCACCTGGATGTCGATCCGATCAGTGCCGAGGATGCGGTGGTGTACGCGGAGCCAATGTCTCACGGCGCCGGCCTCTACAACTTCATCCATGTGCGCCGGGCCGCCCGCCATGTAGTCCCGGACTCCCGAGGTTTCAAGGCCGACGAGCTGTTCGAGCTGGCCCGCCGACTGGGTAACGTCAGCGTGTCCGTGGCACCCTCCATGCTAAAACGCATGGTCGAGCAGGCCCGCCGCCAGGGCCATGCTGGCGAAGGGATCAAGACCATCGTCTACAGCGACGCGCCGATGCACCTGGCGGACCTGAAGGATGCGCTCGACACCTTCGGGCAGCGGCTAACGCTGCCGCCCAGACAGATACGGGAAGTTGCCATGCGTGGGGCCACTGTCATGCAGGGTTACTGGTGTCTGGTGGATGGCTGGCTGCTGACCAGCGCCAATGACACCCACGCCCCCTGAAGAGCTTTTTCACGGATAGCCAACCGGTAGGGCACCAACCCCCTCCCAGTACGCAGGTGTAGGAGGCCGTATCGAGGCCGAAGAAGATCGCCAGCAACCCGGCCCAATTCATTTTTAAATAGCCTGTGGAGGGGCGCTTCAGTATATTGGCCTCTCTCATATTGAGAGGCCCACACGGAGATGTAGGCAAATATCAGCAAAAGGACGTGTCAACGCTGAATGAGATAGCAATGGCAGGGCCCCTGAAGTGGCGATGATCGTCAGGGCCCGACAACTGCCTGCCAAGACCTACGACAGGGTGCCGGGAATCGGGCACCTGCCGGTTATGACCGGGGCGACCCTGTCCGTGCTGCCGGCCTCCGTCGAAGAAAAATTATCGCGCCCGCACTTCGCCATCCGCCGACCGGCCTCCTTTGGCAAACAAACCCTGCATGCCCGGGATGGTTTCACCCCCCGCTACGACGGCCAAGACCGCTGGATGCTGCGCGTCTTCGGGGTCAACGACCCGGCACGCGTGGCGCCGCTGGCCCCTCACCAACCTCCTATCGTCAGAGCCTGATTTCATGGTCGATATTGTCATCCTTTGCGTATTCGCCTTCTCCGCCGGCCTGATCGATGCGGCGGTAGGCGGCGGCGGACTGATCCAGATACCCGCGCTGTTCAACGTGCTGCCCACGGCACAACCGGCGGCGCTGCTGGGTACCAACAAGTTCGCGGCCGCCTGCGGCACCGCGTTCGCGATCCGGTCCTTCGTGCGCAAGGTGGTGATCAACTGGAACCTGGTGATTCCCGCCGCCTGCGCGGCCTTTGTCATGGCCTTTTGCGGCGCGGCCACTGTGTCGTCCGTACCTCAGTCGGTGATCCGCCCGGCCGTGCTGGTGCTGATCGTGCTGATGGCGATCTACACCTTCTGGAAAAAGGACTTCGGCGCCCTGCACAAACCCATACGCATCGGTACCCGGGAAAAGTTGCTGGCGATCGTCATCGGTGGTGCCATCGGTTTCTACGACGGACTGTTCGGCCCCGGCACCGGCAGCCTCCTGATCTTCCTGTTCATCCACTGCTTCGCCTTCGACTTCCTGCATGCCTCGGCGTCGGCCAAGGTGGTGAACATCGCGACCAACGTCGCGGCGCTGATCTTCTTCATTCCGACGGGTAATGTGCTCTATCTGGTTGCCATCCCCATGGCAGTATTCAACATCCTGGGTGCGCTGACCGGCACCTGGCTGGCAGCACATAAAGGCGTGCCCTTTGTCCGGGCCTTGTTCCTGGTATTGCTGGTGATCCTGATCAGCAAACTGTCCTACGACCTGATCCTGCTGACCTGACGCTGAAAACCCGAGGAGCACCCCATGGCTGGATACCTCGCAGGTGCTCGATACGCAGGATTACCCGGCGATTGCCCAGCCTCGATTGCTGGACGTCAGCCAGGCCTGAGCGCGCCGCTGCTGATGGGTCGTGCAAGGCCCCTCGGAGGTCAGACGCCAATCATGAAAAAATCTTCAGAGGGCGTCGGAAAAGCGACTTGCCACTCAATCACAAACCATTGAAAGTAAAGAATTTTAATCGTCATCCAATAAAAATTCTTTCACTGTGACCGAGGCGCAGGCTGTTTATATTTCTACCTGCTTCTTTGGTGAAACCTCCCATTGGCCCGCACTTTTTGCGGGCCTTTTTTTCGCGCGGAAAACCATCGGGACAGGGATCGAAAGTGCCGACCACAGATCTGAGTTTCGTACGATATGGGTAGGGGTATCTGGATACATTACCGGCGCTATGCGCCGGGAACGGCAAACTGAGCGCAGCCCGCAGGCCACGCTCAAACCCGTCGATTACGACAGAAAGCCGTTGCTGACCCCGACCAGCAGGAAGATACCCAGTGCCGCGCGATAGGCCACGAACGGCCAGGTGGAGAAGCGCTCCAGGAAGCGCATCAGGCCCCAGATCGCACAGAACGCCGAGACACTGGCCACTACCAGCCCGAACAACAGATGGGTCCAGGCTTCCGTCGGGATCTGCGCATGGTGCAGCACCCACAACTCCTTGAGCCCGGCCAGCGCGATCGCCGGCAAGCCCAGCAGGAAGGAGAACCGGGCGGCCTCTTCACGCTTGAAGTTGAGAAACAGCGCCGCGGTCAGTGTCGAGCCCGAACGGGAAACACCCGGAATCAGCGCACCGACCTGGGCGATACCGACGATCAGTGCATCGCGCAGGCGCATCTCGCCCACCACACGCTGATGTCGGGCACTGAACTCGGACACCGCCATCAACACCGCCATCACCAGGCAGGAAATGCCGATCACCGTCAGCCCGCGCATGGGCGAGTCGCAGGCATTGAGCGTCGAAGAGAGGGCCAGGCCGGCAATCCCGATAGGGATGGTCGCCAGAATGATCGCCACCGCCAGGCGGAACCACGGGCTGTTGTAGTCGCGCTGGCGCACGGCGCTGAGACTGCCGCCGACCACATCACGCACATCGCGCCAGAAATAACTGACCACCGCCGCCAGCGCGGCCAGTTGCATCGCGGCGGAAAAGGCCGAACCCGGATCCTGCCAGCCGAGCACCGCCGGCACGATACGCATGTGCGCGGTGGAGGAGATAGGCAGCAGTTCCGTGATGCCCTGGATAATACCCAGAATGCCGATTTGCAGGTAATTCAGCGAAGCGAAGCCAATATCGAGGCCGCTGGAGCAGACGTTAGACAAAATGATTTCCCGGAAGAAGGCTAATTTCCCACCGCTCCCGAAGAGGCGCGGCGCAGACCTGTGAAGCTTAGACAGCAACGGGAATGATGGGCCTGTTTTTTATGATTTTCCAGCCTCAGCAAAGCACAAAACACAAGTTGGGAATTAATTCATTTCATGACACGTACCAATATCGATCAGTCAAGGCAGGCCCGCCCCCCTGCAGGAGCGAGCTTACTGGCGATGGACGTCAACGGTGGCACGGGGCATCCAATCCCCCACGCCCCCTGATCAGGCGCTAGCGCGGCGCCACATACCCGTACCGCCAGCAGCAATGATCCCGATGCCCCGGCAAGATCACACAGCCGCTCAGACTCAGCAGCAAGACAGCTGCAACCAGCAGCGAAAGACGACGTGACATGATGGTTTCCTCAAGGGGTTCAATGGACGAAGCCGCTCACCGCACAGGGCCAGGGCACCTGTCGATGGCTACGGTTACCGGTTGAACGCGACAGCGGCGAACAATCCGTCGCAGCCCTGAGCAATTTCATGAAGCCCCCGTGCCCCCTGCGCGATACTGCCCTCGCCCCTCGGGGTACAGCGTTGAAAAAAAGATAATTTCCCGCGACGGATTTTCCCGACACCTATCGTTAAACCCATCAGCAGCGTTCACTTTCGTACGCAGCCTGAAGGAGTTGTCATGAGACCTGCACGACCTCTGGCCAAATTGCGCCATGCCCTCCTGCTGATCCCGCTGGCGTTCGCCGCGCTGACCAGCACGCCCACTTTTGCCCAGCCCGAAGTCATCATCCGCGAAGCGCCGCCGCCCATGCGCGTCGAGGCCGTGCCCATGGAGCGCCACGGCTATGCCTGGGACCGTGGTCACTGGCGCTGGGAAGGCCGGGGTTACGTCTGGGTACCCGGGCACTGGCAGCGGGTGATGCACAATGCACGCTGGGAACCGGGCCATTGGGAGCCCCACGGACCTAACTGGCGCTGGATCGAAGGACACTGGGTCCGCTGATCCCCGGGCCGGGCGGCGCACCTGCACCGCCCGGCCTTGTCATCCCCGAACCCATCCCCCGGACCGAGACTTGCCCGATTGAAAGAAACTGATCCGGACGTTGAGCTGCTGGCCCGTATCGGCAACAAGGAGCCGGCCGCCGTCAACGAGATGGTGTCGCGCAAGCTGCCCCGTCTGCTCGCCCTCGCCAGCCGGATACTGGGCGATGCCGACGAGGCCAAGGATGTGGCGCAGGAAAGCTTCCTGCGCATCTGGAGGCAGGCGGCGAGCTGGCGCAGTGGCGAGGCCCGTTTCGACACCTGGCTGCACCGGGTGGTGCTGAACCTCTGTCATGATCGCCTGCGCAAGCGCAAGGAGCGCCCGCTGGAGGATGACGAGTCCGGCATCGAGCTGGTCGACAACGCCCCCCGCCCCGATGAACAGCTGGAAGCGGCGGCGCGCAGTGAGCAGATGGCCGCCGCATTGGCCGCGTTGCCCGACCGCCAGCGCGAAGCCATCGTGTTGCAGTACTACCAGGAGCTGTCGAATATCGAAGCGGCGGCGCTGATGAACATCAGCGTCGATGCACTGGAAAGCCTGCTGTCGCGGGCCAGGCGCAACCTGCGCAGCTATCTTGCCGAAACACACGGCCAGGACAGCCTAGGAAGGGGAAAACGATGACGCCCGAACGATTTGCGTACCTGGCGGACGCCTACGGCGCGGACCTGCAACGCTGGCCGGCCGCCGAACGCGCCGCCGCCCGGGGATTGCTCGAACGTGGCGATGCGGCGTCACTCGACGCGCTGCAACAGGCCCAGCGGCTCGACAGTCTGCTCGACAGCTATCAGCTGGCGCCCCCCGACCCGGCACTGGCCCGGCGTATCGCCGCTTCGGCGGGCAGCGCCAGGCCGGTCTCGTTCTGGAGCCGATATGCCGACTGGCTGTCCCGGATCGGCTTCGTCGGCGTGGGCCTGGCAGGCATCGCCACCGGGATGCTGGTGGTCTCGCTGAGCCTGCCGCTGCCGACCTCATCCGAAGCCCTGCCAAGCATCTTCGACCAAGGCGATGCCGACATCGTCTTCACCGTAAACGCCGAGGAAAGCGAGCAATGAGTCAACCGTCCAAGACCCTCAAGAACCTGCTGCTGGCGTCGTTGATGCTCAATGTCTTTCTGATCTGTGGCATAGGGGGGGGTGTCTATCACTGGCTAGTCAATACCCAACCGGCCATGGCGGCCGTCAACCAGCACGGCTTGCGCCAGGCCATGGTGCAGTTGCCCGAGACACGCCAGCGTGAACTGCGCCAGCTGTTGCGGCGCAATCGAGCCGACAGCCAACCGCTGATCCTCGCGGGTCGTCAGGCGCGCCAGGATGTGATCAGGCAGCTTGAGGCGCCGACACTGGACCGTCCGGCCTTGCTGGCGGACCTGGGCAAGGCGCGCGAGGCGGATGTCGCCCTGCGGTCGCTGGTGGACAACACCCTGGCGGAATTCGCCGGCACGCTGCCCCAGGAGGAGCGCCGCAAGCTGGTCGAGTCCCTGTATCTGCACGGTCAGGCCAAGGGCAAGGCCCTGCAGAAAAACCTCTAGCCGCGACGGATTCCACCCATTGCAACGTTTAACCCTTGAAACCCGCCAACCAGGCGACCACTCAAGGTTCAGCAAGGAGTCAGACAATGCTGCGAATATTCAAGACCGCGCTCATCGCCACCCTGATGGCCGCCGCCCTGGCTGGCTGTGTTGTCGAGCCGGTACATCCGCGTCGACCACCGCCCATCGTCGAAGTCGTGCCGGTCATGCCCGCGCCGGGTTATCACTGGGTTGCCGGGCATTATCGCTGGGGTGGTAATCAGTGGGTCTGGGTGCCTGGGCATTGGCGCTACTGAGTGAGAACGGATGCAAAGCAAAACCCGGCGCAGTGGCCGGGTTTTGTTTTTCAGCTCAGGCCTGCCGTTTGCCCACAGGCACTTCGGCCGCCCCCGCCGCGCCATGAATCAGCGGCGCATAGCGATTGCGGAACTCCCAGTTGTAAGGGACCTGCTGCTTGCTGAGGCCTTGGTCCCAGTTGGCGGACCAGGTCATCAGCCCCTTGATGGAATGGCCAGCGGCATCGAGCCGCTTGAACGCATTGACCACCGCCGCCGGGTCGATCACATAGCCCGTCGCGGCCGCGTCGACGTTGGCCGGCAGGCCAATGACGAACTTGTCCGGCGCAATCCGGGTAAAGCCCCGCGTCCCGGTGACCAGGCTATCGGTCAGGTAATAGAGGAAATCCTCCTTCATCTCATCATTGTTCTGCGCGATCCACGCCCCGTTCCCCCCGTTGGCTTCCTGCACCCAGACCCCGTCACCGCCCTGGTTGTAATACTGCGGCGCGATGAAGTCGTAATAGCCCTCAAGCCCGCTGAGGTAATCGAGGTACTTGCCGTTGGCAAGGGTGAGATAGGGAAACTCGGGCGCCATGCTGATGATGAAGTGCTTGCCCTCGGCCTTGTAATGGTCCTTCACCAGTTTCAGGGCTGCGGGCAACACCGTCTTGTTGTCGGCAGCGTGAATGGCGCTCTGCTCCAGGTCGATATCCAGGCCATCGAAACCATAGGTTTCCACCAGACGGATGATTTCAGCGGCCAGCGGTTGCTCGGAACCCTTGTACAGTTCGATATGCGCATCGGCACCCCCCAGGGAAATCAGCACGGCGCGGCCCTGGCTGTTGAGGACACCCACCTGGCGACGAAACTCCGCATCGGACAGGTTGTAGGGCTTGAACGTCGGGATGCCGTTACCTTTCATGAAGGCCACCGCCACCACGTTGTATTCCGTGGGCACGTCCGTCAGCGCCAGGTTGGCGAACTTCCCGCCCTGGTAGCCATCGTTCGGCCCCGCGGCCCAGTTATGCCAGAAACCCATGAGGATTTTCTTCCCGGCCAGGCTGGGCATCGCTGACGCCGCGTCGCTGACCGTGGATTTAAGCAGTGAAAAGTCGAAAGTGGTCACATTCCAGTCCTTTAGAAATTTGCATGAGATCGACTGCCCAGCAGCAAGGTCATTTGAAGTCCACGTCAAACGCCTGATAGAACGCGTTGCCGGTATCGGCGACGATCCACAACAGGATGATGACGTGACGACCTTGCTTGCCCGCCGGCAGTTTCACTTCATGCTCCACCTTGGCCTTCAATTCATCGGTGTGCTGGTAGTACGGAACTTGCGGGTAGAAGTCCTCGTAAAACGGCTGGGCTTCGAGTTGCGCACGGCTGATGCGTTGTTTTGGGTCCCAGCCATCCTTGGTGATGAACCAGCGATAACCCCGGGTGACGTGGGCGGCGGTGTATTCCCATTGCACATGGAAGGTCTGCCCCGGATTGACGTTCAACAGCGGCCAGGCATAAGGCCGGTTGAGCTTCTTGCTCAATTCCTCGTCGGTGAAGTTGATGCAGTCGCGGGCGTCGGTTTTCCCGCCGCTGAGGATGTAACCGTCAGCGGGTGGGACGACACTCGAGGCATCGGTTTCAAACGGCCTGGGGAAAGGTCCGGCGGTGAGCGACGGAAAGTTCTTTCCGCCTTCCATTTCATTGACCTGCCAGGTACCGAGAAGCCCCAGCTCCACGGCGACCGACCCGCGGCTGGCAGGCGAAACGACACGACCATGTTTAAGTTCGGGCTTCGACAACGGCTTGTTCATTCTTCTCACTCCTTTGATAGAAAGCTCTCCAACTCAGGGAGAACTTTCAACCTAGCTCAAATAAGAAAGCTGTCCATCTAATGCTGAGCGAGTGAACTTAACCATTAATCCACAACCATCTGAATACATTGGACTTTTAAAAGAAAATCGACAAAACCTACGCATAACACAGCGAATAGATTACACAGCCTACCTGCAATAAACCCCGATAGACTCTGTTCATAAAGACACTTACCCCAAGATGCTCAAAAAAAACGTAACAATATATTTTTCAGCGCCCATGGATCGCGCCCCGAAGGCTGGGTATCCTGAGCCCCACAGCACAATGGTGGGCCATCCTGAATGCCGCCAAACGGTTATTGGAAGCGTTCATGCTCACGATCTTCTTGTCCGCGCTGATCTTCGGTGTGGTGTTTTGCCTGTCGCCAGGGGCTGTTCTGGCGGAAACCTTGCGTCGCGGGTTGCTCCATGGCTTCAAGCCGGCGCTGCTGGTGCAAATCGGCTCGCTGGTGGGCGATGCCCTCTGGGCGGTGATCGGGCTGACCGGACTTTCGTTGCTGCTCGAACATGAGCAGGTGCGGACTCCACTCACCGGCGCCTGCGCGGCCTATCTGGCGTGGCTGGGCCTGCGCAGCCTGAACGATGCCTGGCAATTGCCCGAGGCGCAAAACGCTGTCGAGCGGCCGGGCACAAACGCCCTCATGGCCGGCGCGACCATTTCCATCGCCAATCCGAAAAACGTCGTCTACTGGGGCGCGTTGGGCAGTGCCCTCTCCGGCATCGTCGGCCAGACCCCGACCCACGGGCAAACCCTGGTGTTCTTTGCTGGCTTCATGTTCGCCTCGGTGGCCTGCTGTTTCATCATCGCGGCGCTGGTCAACGGGCTCCGGAAGGCCGCGTCCCCCGGCTGGCAGCGGCTCAGCCATGGCCTGTGCGGGGTGGCCCTGATCTACCTGGCGATATTGGCACTGCGGGCGGTTTTCTAGGGCAAGGGTCGCCCTGGTATCAGGCCGCCCCTGCCGCTCACTACAACGATTGACAATCTCCTG
This sequence comes from Pseudomonas batumici, assembly GCF_000820515.1. Lineage (GTDB taxonomy): Bacteria > Pseudomonadota > Gammaproteobacteria > Pseudomonadales > Pseudomonadaceae > Aquipseudomonas > Aquipseudomonas batumici. Next base: position 9,323 of record NZ_JXDG01000050.1, read on the forward strand.
ACCTGATTCACCGACAAAACCTACATATCCGCAAGAAGTGTCAGCTTGAGCTGACTCGCTCATGTCGATAACGTTTCATGGTCGCCGCCAAATCGGCGACCGGTTTTGACAGACCGAAATGAAGATATAGGCGCATCCAACGGCATCGCTACAATTGCAGATGTTTTTTTATACCTGCGATTGAGTAATATGGCGGCTGTGTGCGGGGCATCCTCGGGTGCGCCGGATTCCTATATCTCCGGTCTGTCAACCCGCACACAACTGCCACCCTCACTTGTTTGACAGCAAGCAGTTGGCGGTCCATCGATATAGGAGTTGCACAGATGATCAAGAAAATCACACCTGATCCGCCCTCCCTTCCGGTTAATCCGACCGGCGAAGATAAAGCAACTTTCATTCGCCAAAGCATCAACGCCATTTTTTCACGGCTGGATTCAGAGCCTCCTGCCAATGAAGTGCTGAACCCAAGTACTGCCGAAATAAATCTGCGAACACCCTTTGAAGCAGACCACTCCAAGATACCGTCGCTGTTAGCGATTCGCGAAGACATCGGTCTACAGAACGTGCTGGCTAACGTTTCGCAGATGCTTGAAGCTGCCGAGTACACCGCCGATGACATCAACCTAGGTAATAACGAAACCGCTCGCCATCAGCTTTTCGCTGTGATGCAGTCAGTGGAAGTGGCCAGGACGACGGTGGATTCACTCCTGATGCTTGCTCTCGAAACCCAAACTTAGCACCTGCCGCCGCCGCGCCCCCCCTGCCTTGTCAGGGAGAGGAACGATAGAAGCCGGAGCTTCGCGGCGGCGGTATCACAAAGCTGGCCTTCATGCGCTTTATCTCTTCAACAGGGCTGCTTCCGAAAAGCCGCTTGAACTCACGACCGAATTGCGAAGCGCTCTCGTAGCCTACTGCCTGGGAAGCGCTCGCAGCGCTCACCTCGTTCCGGACCATCAGCAGTCGTGCCTGGTGCAGTCGGATCGACTTGAGGTATTGCAACGGTGACGTATGAGTCACCGACTTGAAATGACTATGGAACGAAGGAACGCTCATACCCGCTTCAGCGGCCAATTGCTCCACGCTCAGCGGGAGACTGAAGGCCCCGTGAATCTTGCGAATGGCCTTGGAGATCTTGCCGAACTGACCTTGCAGGGTGAGAGCCGCGCGCATGGAGCCGCCCTGCTCTCCCGTCAGGACACGAAAGTAGATTTCGCGGACCAGTGAAGGCCCTAGTATTTCGGCCTCCAGGGGCCGGCCCATGACCTCGACAAAACGCAGAACGGACTCGCTCATCGATGGGTCCATGGGGGTCGAGAACATGCCCTGGGGTTTGCACGAAGCGGCGCCACCGCGCTGGTCGATTTGCAGGATCAAGTCCGCGGCGACATTGAAGTCCAGATGCAGGTAAATGGCGAGCAACGGCGCCTGCTCGGTTGCCTGGGTTTGCATGGTGAACGGCACCGGCACCGAAACGGCGAGGTAGTGCTGTTCATCATAGAGGTAGACCTGGTCACCGAAGAAACCCCGCTTGCTGCCCTGGCAGACAATGACGATACCCGGCTCGTAGAACACCGGGGTCAGGCTCAGCGGTCGGTTGGACCGCAGGAAGCGCACATCCGGCAGTACCGTGAGGTTGTAACCCTCCTGGGGTGTCAGCTTGTCCAGCAGCGCAATCATGCGGTTGCGCACGTCGCTGCGGTCCCACGTCTTGGCGTTCACCCGAGCCCCCATCCTCAATCGCGCTGTGGTCGATTGTGCTCAAGGCCGGCCAGGAATAACAGGCCGCTCATAGGAATAGGCTAGATATTCAGAGGAAGCGACCTCTCCTTCCCACGGCATGAGGACTACAGTCGAGTCATTCGTACACAGGACATCCTGTTGCCGAATCCCTCCATCCCCACGAGAGAAATCAGCATGTCGTCAGTCAAAACCCTTCTTGTCACCGGCGTCAGCAGCGGCTTCGGGCGAGCGCTCGCCATAGAGGCCATTGCCGTCGGCCATCGCGTGATCGGTACGGTACGCAGCGAATCGGCGAGACAGACCTTTGAAGCCCTGGCCCCCTCCCAAGCCTTCGGGCGCCTGCTCGATGTCACTGATTTTGAGCGTATCGATCCGGCAATTGTCGAGATGGAGTCGTCACTGGGACCGATCGACGTCCTGGTCAACAACGCGGGTTACGGCCACGAGGGTATTTTCGAGGAATCGTCACTCGCAGAAATACGGCACCAGTTCGACGTCAATGTCTTTGGGGCCGTGGCGGTAACCAAAGCGCTGCTACCTTATCTGCGCCAGCGCCGTCGGGGGCACATCATCAACATCACCTCCATGGGTGGGTTCATCACCCTGCCCGGCGTTGCCGACTACTGTGGTAGCAAATTCGCGCTGGAAGGCCTCTCTGAAGCCCTGGGCAAGGAACTCAAGCCGTTCAACATTGCGGTGACGGCCGTTGCACCTGGATCGTTTCGTACCGATTGGGCAGGCCGCTCCATGGTCCGTTCGCCACGCAGCATCGCCGATTACGACGCACTGTTCGATCCCATCAGAACGGCCCGCGAAGCCAAGAGCGGCAAACAGCTGGGCGACCCCGTCAAGGCAGCCAGGGCCATACTCGCCTTGATCGCCAGCGACCAGCCGCCTGCTCATCTTCTGCTGGGCAGTGACGCACTCGCGCTGGTGCGGGAAAAGCTTGTCCACTATGCCGTGGAACTCGACGCCTGGGAGGCGGTGACTCGCTCCACGGACTTTGACGCGGTTTAAAGCTTCTTTTTCTGCAGGCCTTTCAGGCGTTGCGTCGCACGTTGCACCGCGGCCATTTTTTCGGGGCGCTTCATGCGCTTCCACTTCTTGATCTCCTCCTTGGAACGACCACAGCTCAGGCACATCTCGCTGTTGAGCTGGCACACGGAAATACACGGATTGTCGATGTCCTTGGCCATGGTTCAGCGACGCCCCGGGCGTGGGCTACGGGCAAGGTGCTGCTGCCAGTTGCCGGCGCTGACCTGCTGACAATGCTCCTCGCTGTCGAACGCCAGATGGGTAGCAACCTGATGGACCTCAACCTCCGCTTCGCGCAAGGCTGCGGCGGTCAGTTCGTGCATGTGCCGGGCTGACTCGCCGGCCAGCGCCTGATCCCGGTTGGCCCGGGTATCGAAGACCCAGGTCACCCGCAGACTGGTGGGAAAATGCGCGAAATCCACCTCGTGGGTCAACCAGGCAAACCCCACGATCCGGGCCTTGGCCGTCTCGCAGGCCTCGGTCAGGGTGGCGACCAGGCGACGCTCGATCTGCGCCTGCTCGCGCTTACTCAACAACATGGTTTGATCCTCTTCATCTCGGCGGCGCAGAGTATGCCTCACGGACTCCAGCAGTGTGCCCTGCGCGGTGTTTTTTTCATCCGCGACGATACCTGACGCACAACAGGATCAACGCCGCCGCCGAAAAGGCCGCACCGGCGTAGAACGTCGCCGCCGCGCCATGGACCTGCCACAGCCAACCGGCGATGACACTGGCCAGCAGCAAGGCGCCCCCGCTGACCAGATTGAACACCCCGAAGGCCGTGCCTTTCAGGTCAGCGGGCGTGGTGTCCGCCACCAGCGTGGCCAGGATGCCCTGGCTGAAGCCCATGTGCAGCCCCCACAGGGCGACCCCCAGGAGTAGCGCGACAATGGATTGCGCATCGGCCAGGACGATATCCGCCAGGATCAACAACACCAGACCGGCACCCAGCAGGCTCGTTCGATTGACACTGTCCGACCATTTGCCCACCGGATAGGCCGAGAGCATGTAGAACCCTGCCATCACCACCATGACCAGCGGCACCCACGTCGCGCTGAAGCCGGACTGCTGGGCCCGCAGGACCAGAAAGGCTTCGCTGAAACGCGCCAGGGTAAAGGCCGCGCCGATGGACACCACCCACCAGTAGTCCCGGGGAAAACGTGTCAACGATTGGAATCGTATAGGCGAGCGCAACGGCTGCCTCCCCGCCCCGTGCCCGGGTTCACTGACCCCGAACAGCAACAGACCGACGGCAACCGCGGCGGGAAGCACGGCAAACCAGAGCACCCGGGAAATCTCGCCGGCAAAGCCGATCATCAGCACAATCGCCAGCAACGGCCCCAGGAACGCGCCAAGGGTATCCATCGACTGGCGCAGCCCGAAGCACGCGCCACGTATTGCCGCAGGCGCAACATCCGCAACCAGCGCATCACGCGGTGCACCGCGTATCCCCTTGCCGATCCGGTCGAGGATTCGTGCGGTAAACACCAGTTGCGCCGACGCCGCCAGCGGAAACAGCGGTTTGGTCAGGGCCGCGAGGCCGTAACCCAGCAGCAGCAATTCCTTTCTGCGACCGATGAAATCGCTGAGCGCCCCGGAAAATACCTTCACGATCAGCGCCGTGGCCTCCGCGACCCCCTCGATGATACCGACGGCCAACATACTGATGCCCAAGGTTCCCACCAGATAGACGGGCAAGAGGGCATGCACCAGCTCCGACGAGAGATCCATGAACAGGCTGACAAAGCCGAGTGCCCAGATGGTACGTGGGATGGATCGAAGGTTTTCAGGCATGACGCCCCTCTTGGTGATCAGCAGTGCGAAGATTCGCACGTCTTACCGGTACTGCGAAGAGCTGGGCAAATCAGGAATGGGTACTCAAGTGGGCGATTTGATCACATGCAGCGTTCAACATCGCCCAACCTTGTTGCTGTATGGTCATCAGGTTCACATATTTTTCCGCGCAAAGACCGTCCAACAGCTCACTGCCCATCTGTTCGTGCCTGGCATCCGCATCCGCATGAACCTCAAAATAGTCCGTTTCACCATAATCGCGCATGACGTTGTGAGCGGCACTGAAAAATATATTGGCGCTCGCCTCCAGGACCAGGTGAATCAGCACGGTTTTTTCGTCATTATCCAGCGTGAGCATTTTCCAGGAAAACCAGGCCGCCGTAGCCTCCAGCACAGGATGCCAGACCGGCGCCCGGTATTTTCTATCCTTCATCAACTTGAAATTATGACCAAATTCCTCGTTCAGATGCGCTTGCACAACCGACAGGAATTTACGATCGTCACAAAGAGCACTTCTCAACATGATGGTTTTCTGGAAGTAATCTGAAAATATCTGGATGGCATCCAGCAAGCGCTCTCTATTCTCTTTGTTTTCCATCTGTTTGCTCTGAATCAAACTCATGAGACAACTGCTTCTATAGCTGTCAGCAAATCTCTTGTTTTCCTTCAGCAACAATTCAAAACCCGCCTTTCTCACAGGCATATCCAATATGGCCACATTCGTCTCCTCGACTATTACAGTGTTGTTTCTTCAAAAAGCAGCGCTTTTGCGTTATTTAAAACTGTCGATCACTCCCCTGGTTTGAAGCGGATCCGCAATCCAGGGAAAAAAAGCGTTCGCATCATCGAATCCATTCGCCACCGTGTCCGCCAGATTCGGTAGCCGTGCGGCTGAGCGTAAAAGCTCCACGACATGCGTCAACGAGCTCAACAGCAATAGATTGGACCACTCCGTTGATGCCTGGGCATGCTGTCGCCAACAGCACTCAAACGTTCCTTGCATCCAGGATTCATCAAAGGGCTCCTGATGGCGCTCAATGATCCGATCAAAATAAACACCGGCACACTTGGCCGCCGTGTTCGCCCCTTGACCGGCAATCGGATCATTCAGCACGACAGCATCCGCCAAGCCCAAGACAAACTTCCCACCCGGCATCCTGGCCGTTGGATGTTTCACGGACGGTGTGTAACACCCCTTCAAGGTCGCCTGTCGGTCAGCCAGTTTGATACTGGCAGACCTTTCCGCCTCCCAAGGCACATAACGGGCAAGCAACTCTTGACTGACGTTCAACTGCTCATCAACACCCGCCACATCACTCAAGGCATCAAACGCACGGCCGGGAATCCCCTCAAACAACATCATTTCACACCGCCCGCCCAAGGTTAAACCAGGCATCGTGATATACTCTCCGACCTCAGGAATGACATTGACTCGAACGCCGGGAAAACTTTCAGCCGGCAACATCCCCGTTACATACAGGCAGGCAAGCGTTCGCTGAGGCCGGTCAAACATCGAGCGTTGACGATCACGCGTAAAACATTGACCGATCTCACCTTTACCGCTGGCGACAATCGTTAACTCGTGCCACTTGGAAATTTCATCAAGGTCTGCCAACGCGACACGCTGGACGATTAAACACCCTCCGAGACGTTGAAAAATATCAAGCCAACGGGAAAACTTGAGTCGCTGATCAATCGACTGAAAGGGTCTTTGCGTTCGCCCTTTCCACTCAACGTCTTTTCGAGCAGCGCCCGGCTCGCCCAATGTAAAAGTGACAGAAGTATTCCAGGGGCATTCGTCATCCCATAAATTGAGCCCCCAGCGCCTCTCAATCTGTAAAGCCGTATCGAACATCCCCTGGCTGGACAGGATGCGTCCATGGCGAATTTGCTCAGCCGTTCGATCGCTGAACAACGTTACGTCATAGCCTTTTTTTTAAGGGCAATGGCCAGCAAAAGCCCAGCCTGCCCCGCCCCCACAATGGCAATTTTTCTCATTGAATGATCCTCGCAAATTTAAACCGAACTCAACCGGACTCCGCATTGACGGACTTATAAATCGAAGCCGCTCGATGGGCCTCTTCATACACTCCCTTGATCTGCCTGAGCCCGAGAACAAGCCCCTTGAGGTTGATAGCGCTGATTTCGCGTGAAAACTCCCCAAACAGTACACTCTTACGAGCCTCTGTATACTGGTCTGTATTCCTCCGACCTTCCTCGGTCACGCTGAGCTGCAACTGTTTGTTCTTGAGCGGCTGGTATTTCCTCACCAGCCCTCGCTCACTGAGCTTTGTAATACTGTAGTTAATATTGAAGTGATCAGGACGATTCAACAACCGCCCCACCTCGGCAATCGTCTTGGGCCGATCATTCATGCGAATAACATGAAGCACCGCCAGCTCATCGATTGACAAGGTGCTGTCGTTGACCATTTTTTCACACTCCAACTGCCAACGCTTGAACGCATTAAAAGCCCTCCAGAGCTGCAGCTCACACTCGGCCCAATCCACCTCTTCTTCAGTGACGGCTAGATGCCATGTCTTATCAATACACATAGGTGGGCCTTCAGTCTTTGATTGAATCAATTTCTACATATTTTGCCTAGCTTGGCAATGGATATACCAAAAAATTAACCCACCCACACAGATAAAACAAACTTCCTATACAGTGTGAAGAATTAACCTACATTAATATCAGCAACAAATGACTTAAAGACCTGTTGAATGACAAGCATATTCGCTTTATAAATTTTAAAGCGAATCACAAAGCAAATTATCCCAGGGAACAGAGGGAGCTCTCATGTGCCAAAACCCCCATCCGAACAGCATCAGACTCCCGATCAGCAAGCAAACCCTCAGCCGTCATCTGCTTGAGCCTTTGACAGACATCATGGGTACTTTCTGGAAGCTCAAGGCTGGGGCCAGGAAGGCGGACAGCATGACCGTGGAACAAATGAAGCAGTTCATGGCGCATTTTGAAAGCAGCTGCTCCGACCTTGAGCTTTCAGGTGCGGACATGCTCAAGTTTTTTCAATGTATTGCAGAGCAGGCCACGGAGACCCCCTCCATCGCCCCCCCCTCGAAACCGAGCAAATGGCTCTCCATATTGGTCGTCGACGATGATGAGCGGGTACGCGAATTTCATTGCAAGATTCTGCAAAGCCTTGACTGCAGCGTCAGCCTGGCCAGCAATGGCTATGAAGCATTGGGCATGCTGTGCAAATCCTACGACGCCATCCTGATGGATATTCAGATGCCAGGAATGGACGGTATTGAAACAGCCATGAAAATTCGCCAGCACGGGTTTGATCCCAGCACCACCCCCATCATAGCCATTACCGCCAACCCTCTGGAGGAGGTGCGAGGAAAGTGCCAGGCATCCCTCTTCAATGAATGCATGCAAAAGCCAATGGACATCAGCCAACTGCAAAAAACACTCGAAGCACTGACGACCCGATAAAACCAAGGGCGACACGCCGTCGGTTTCGTTTAAGCCTTGCCCGCTGCCGTAGGTCGACTCACACTCAATGCGCCCTTGCAGTCTGATTTTCGCCGATGAACAGCGGCGTCATGGGCGAATCCCGACCTCGGCCTCTTGAGCCGTCCAGGGTCCGACTTGCTCGCTGAGTGTCAGCCCCAAACCGGGACGGGTCGGCACGAGCATGCGCCCGTCGCGGGTTTCCAGACGCTCGTTGAACAGCGGTTCGAGCCATTCGAAGTGCTCAACCCAGGGTTCGGTCGGGTAGGCCGCCGCCAGGTGAACGTGCAGTTCCATGGCGAAGTGCGGCGCCAGCATCAGGCCCGCTTGCTCGGCCATGGCCGCCACCTTCAGGTAAGGCGTAATCCCCCCCACCCGTGGCGCGTCAGGCATCAGGAAATCGGCGCCGCGCAGCTTGATGAACTCGGCGTGTTCGGCAACGCTGGTGAGCATTTCACCGGTGGCGATCGGCGTGTCGAATTGCACTGCCAGGGCGGCGTGACCTTCGGCGTCGTAGCAGTCCAGCGGCTCTTCGATCCAGATCAGGTTGTACGCTTCGAACTGGCGGCACATGCGCTGGGCAGTCGGACGATCCCATTGCTGGTTGGCATCCACCATCAACGGGAAGTGGTCGCCCAGGTGTTTGCGAACCGTGCTCACGCGCTGGATGTCGATGGCGCAATCCGGCTGCCCGACCTTCAGCTTGATACCGCCAATCCCCTTTTCACGGGAAAAGTCGGTGTTCTTCATCAACTGATCCAGAGGCGTGTGAAGAAAGCCGCCCGAGGTGTTGTAGCAGCGCACGGAGTCACGTTGAGCCCCGAGCAGGCGGGCCAGCGAAAGGTTGGCACGCTTGGCCTTCAAATCCCACAACGCCACGTCGAACGCGCCGATGGCCTGGGTCGACAGCCCGCTACGCCCCACCGACGCGCCGGCCCAGCACAGCTTGGTCCACAGTTTGGCAATGTCACTCGGGTTTTCGCCGATCAGCGCAGGCGCGATTTCCTGGGCATGGGCGAATTGCCCCGGCCCGCCGGCACGCTTCGAGTAGCTGAAGCCGAGGCCGCGATGACCGTCGATGGTTTCGATTTCAGCGAACAGGATCGCGATTTCGGTCATCGGCTTTTGCCGCCCCGTCAGCACCTTCGCATCACTGATCGGATTGGCCAGCGGCAGGATCACCGAAGACACCCGCACCCAGGCAATACGGTCATCGTCGGAGGACTTGATAGGTTGTTGTTGCGCGAGCATGTGGGCTCTCCTTGAACAGTGATCAGGGTTTGAGAAGCGATCAGGTACGCGGGTGTACCAGTTCGGTGTCCGCCCGAGCGTCTTCGACGGGCCTGGCCGGTGGATCGGCAAAGTCATCGAGCTCCAGGCGCTTGAGTGGCCCGACGATGAACAGATAGGAAAACGCGCCCAGCAGCCCCATGCCGGCGACGTACATCAACGCGACATCGAAAGAGCCCAGCTGGTTGATCATCACGCCGATGGCGATCGGGGTCACGATGCTGGCGAGGTTCCCGCAGAAGTTGAACATGGCCCCGCTGACACCCATGGCCCGAGCGGGCGAAACGTCGCCCACGATGCACCAGCCGAGGTTGCCGACACCTTTGGCGAAGAAGGCGACGGACATCACCAGAATGACCAACGTGACCGACTGGGTGTAGTTGGCGACCATGATGCTGCTCGACAGCAACAGGCCACAGATGATCGGCGTCTTGCGGGCTGCGGTCAGGCTGAAGTGCTTGCGCAGCATCCAGTCCGACCAGACACCGCCGACCATGCCTCCCAGGCAACCGGCAATAGGTGGAATCGCGGCAACCAGCCCTACCTTCAACAGGGTCATGCCCTTGGCTTCGATCAGGTACGTCGGGAACCAGGTCAGGAAGAACCAGGTGATCGAGGTCAGGCAGAACTGGCCCAGATAGATGCCTGCCATCATGCGGTTGCCACCGATGGCCTTCATTCTTTTCCAACTGAAGGGGGTCTTCAGGTCACCGATGGTGGGTAAGCCACCCCCCGCTTCGATGTAGTCGATTTCAGCCTGGTTGGCACGTTTGTCCTTGCGCGGCTCCTGAACCATCCGGAACCACAGCAAGCCGATCAGGATACCCGCGGCACCGGTGACCCAGAACACGTGCTGCCAGCCCCAGGTGCTCACCAGCCAGACCATCAGCGGGGTGAACGCCGCCAGGGCAAAATACTGGGCGGACTGGAACACCGCCGTGGCCAAGCCTCGTTCATGACGCGGAAACCACATCACCGTCAGGCGGTTGTTGGCTGGAAACGCCGGCGCCTCGGCAACGCCCATCATGAAGCGCAGCACAAACAGCGCCAGGAAAGCCGAACCGAACAGGTCGACGTAGCCCTGCAGGAAGGTAAAGACCGACCAGACGATCAGGCTCATGCCGAGCACGAGACGGGAGCCGAAGCGGTCGAGGACGATGCCGCCGGGGAGCTGCATCCAGGTGTAGGCCCAGCCGAAGGCCGAGAACGCGATGCCCAGGGTCATGGCATCGAAGCCAAGATCGGTGCGCATGCTGGGGGCGGCAATGGACAGCGTGGCCCGATCCACGTAGTTGAACACGGTGACGATGAAAATCATCACCAGGATGAGATAGCGGACGTGGGTCTTCGCTACCGATTGCGTAGGCTTGATCACTATTATTTTCCTTATTGTGAGTGCAGCAGTGAATCCATGTCGCCCTTACGACTCCTGATAGCGGCATGATCGCCAGATGATTGCGCAATCATTGCGAGATTCAAAAAAAGGTCCTGCCGGGCGGAGCCGATGACCTTTGCGTCGATACTACACTGATTGCGCAATCATTCAACCAGGTGTTCGTCGGCAAAGGCGATTTTCCCGATCAGGTACTGGCGCGGTCGATAAGGGTGAAGCCGGTGTCGATTCGCACGGGATCATGGCTGCCGGCGGGATGGGCGAAGCGCTCCAGCAGCGCCTGGGCCACTTGCAGACCGATGTTCTTGCCGTCGACGCTGACGGTCGACAAGGCCGGGTGAACCTGCGCCGCGCTGCTCAGATCGCCGAAGCCCATCACGGCGAGATCCGCGGGCACATTCATCCCGCGACTGGCGGCTTCCGCCAGAACCCCTTGCGCCACGGTGTCGGAGCTGCACACCACGATGTCGGGCGACACCGGCTGCTCGAGCAGGCGGCGCAGCCCTTCCCTGCCCACTTCAAGGGTGGCCGGCGGCGCCAGGACCTCCATCGGCACTTCTTCGATACCTTGGCGCTTGAGCTCGGCAATCAGGCTATTGCAGCGACGCAGGCCGCGGGGGTCGCTGATGGTCACCACCGAGAAGCGCTTGTAGCCCTTTTTCAGCAGGTGCCGCGCGGTTTCCTCCCCGACTTTTTCATGGGAGAAACCCACCAGCATGTCCAGGGGGGCCTCGCTCAAGTCCCAGGACTCCACCACCGGGATACCCGCCTGAGCGAGTCGCAGACGACTGGATTCGGTGTGGAGCGTGCCGGTCAGGACGATACCGTCCGGACGCCGGCCGAGTACCGCTTCCAGCAGCTTTTCTTCCTGCTCGGCGGAGTAGCCCGTCAGGCCCAGCAAGGTTTGATAGCCCGCCTGAGTCAGGCGGTCCATGAGTGACTGCACGGTGTCGGCAAAAATGGAGTTGGCAATGGTCGGCAGGAAAATCGCCACCAGACGGCTTTTGTTGCTCGCCAGGCCCCCGGCCAACATGTTGGAAACATAGCCGGTCTTGCGCACCGCCTCACGGACCTTTTCCCGAGTGTCCTCGGTGACCAGCTCCGGTCGATGCAAGGCCCTGGAAACGGTCATCGGCGAAACGCCTGCCACCTTTGCCACATCGATCAGGGTCAGGCTGGAGCCCTTCCTGGACGCTGTCATTGATGCGTCGGTGGAGGACGCCGCGGGTTTCTTTGCCATGAACCTTTCCGAATCTGAAACTCAGTATCTGAAGCTGCCGTGTACCACAGTCCGTTAACGGAGGCGAATTTACCAAAGCCCGACCCAATATTCACGATACCTGGTTTTGCCTCGATCAGAGGGAAACCATCAAGGCGTCGGTAATTTCCTCCTGGGCCCTGCCCCGGCCGAGCAACCAGCGCTGAAAAGCCCGGCATTGCGCTTTCTGCAGGGTGTTGGGGTGCCAGCTCAGGTAATACGGCGAGGGAAGCGGCATGGCTCGCTGCCAGGGAATGACCAGGCGCCCTTCGTCGACATCACGGGCAATCATGGAGAACTGCGCCAGCACAACGCCCTGGTGATCGATGGCGGCTTGGATCGCCAGGCTGGACGAAGAAAAACTGCGACGGATGACAATCGCCTGCTCGACGGCAACGCCTTCGCGCTCGAACCATTCGGCCCACGAGGGCGGTGAGTCGAATTTCGGCCGCGAATCGATACGGATCAGTGGGTACTGGAGCAGGTCAGCGGCCTGTTCCACATGACCTGGGTAGCCTGGAAGCGCTAACAGCGTCGGCGAGCAGGCCGGCACCACACAGTCGCGGAACAGCACGACGCTATGCTCGGCATATTGGCCGGGCTCGCCGTAACCGATACGAAAATCGGCGTTTTCCTCCTCCGAGGTATCCGCCAGCGTGCTGTCCAGATAGATGTCCAGATCCGCATGCTCATGCTGCCATTCGTAGGTCAGGGGCGCCAGCCACTTGGTCATGAGCGAAGGCAGGCCGCTGACATACAGATTGTTCGGATTCTTCGAGCGCTCCACCTCGGAAACGGCGGCTCTCAACTCTTCAAAGGCCGAAGAACAGCGCGCATGAAAACGCAGGCCAATGGCGTTCAGCCGCAGGCGCTGCCCCTCCTTGACCGTCAGGTTCATGCCCAGCGCCTCCTCGAGCAACTTCATCTGCTGACTCACCGCCCCCACGGAGAGGTTCAAGCGTCTTGCGGCGTGGGAGATGCCGCCGCAGTGACCGACGGTTTCAAAGACCTGGAGGGCGCGTAGGGGCGGTAAGCGGCTCATGGCGATGCAAAACTCTCGAAGGCGTTTTAAAGTTTAGAAATTCTATTAAAACTGACAGAAATCACCATATTTTCTTCATATAAAAATCACCTTAGCCTGCTCCCACGCTCAATCGAGCGACGGCCTGGCCAGTCCGGCCCCCTCAATCACTTCGTTTCCCGGGAGTTCGCAATGAAAGCTCATCCTCAACAGATCACTCAGGTCGTTCTCGGCGATAGAGAGCCTTCCATCGAAGAGTTCGTCGCGGTCGCCCGCTATTGCGCCAAGGTGTCGTTTTCCGAGGCCTACAAGAACCGCGTGAAAAGGTCCCGTGGCCTGGTCGAGCGTTTCCTCGATGAGAATCGCCTGGTCTATGGGGTGACCACCGGGTTCGGCGATAACGTTCGCCATGTGATTTCGCCGCAGCATGCCAAGGAACTCCAGGTCAACATCGTGCGCTCCCACGCCGTCGCGGTGGGCGAACCACTCAAGCGTGAACAGGTACGGGCGATCCAGTTGATGCTCCTGATCAGCCTGGGCAAAGGCTTCTCGGGGGTGCGCCTGGAGCTGTTGGAGCTGATTGCCGGCCTGCTCAACAACGAAGTCGTGCCGTTTGCACCGGGCGAGGGTTCGGTGGGCTACCTGGCCGTCGAGGGGCACCTGGCCCTGGTCCTGCTGGGCGAAGGCAAAGCCCGGGTCAATGGCGGCGAATGGGTGGACGGTGCCACCGCACTGGCACAGGTCGGCCTGCAACCGACTGACCTGCAGTGCAAGGAAGGCCTGGCCATGCTCAATGGCACCATGTCGGTGACCGCCATCGCTATCCTCGCCCTCTACAACGCCATGCAGACCGCCTCCCTGGCCGACGTCGCCGCAGCGCTTTCGCTGGAAGCGTTGAAGGGTACGATTCGGGCCTTCGACCCCCGCTACCACTCGATCAAGGCGCACAAGGAACAGGCGCAAACCGCCAGGGATATAAAGGCGATGCTGCATGACAGCCAACTGATCGCCGAGAACATCGACTACCGGCTTCAGGACGCCTACAGCCTGCGCGCCATTCCCCAGGTGCACGGGGCTTCGAAAAGATTCATCGATCACGCCCGGGAAAATATCGAGAACGAAATCCACTCCTCGGGCGACAACCCGATCATCTACCCACTGGAGGACGGCGACGGCATTGCCATCTCCGGCGCCAACTTCGACGGCAGCTACATCGGCCTGTCGGCGGATTCGCTGTGCGTGGCACTGGCCAACCTGGCGAAGATTTCCGAGCGCCGTATCGACCGCATGGTCAACTCGCACTTCAGCGAAATGCCGGCCTTCCTGGTGCGCAACCCGGGCCTTAACAGCGGCTACATGATCCTTCAATACACCGCGGCGGGCCTGTATGCGGAAATGAAGGCGCTGTCGTTCCCCTCCTCTGTCGACAGTTTCTCGACCTGCGCTAACCAGGAAGACCTGGTGAGCCTGGCTTATAACGCCGCCATCAAGGCCTACAAGGTTTCCGAGAAGCTTGAGTCGGTGCTGGCCATCGAGCTGCTGGTGGGCTGCCAGGCCCTGGACTTCCATGATGTGCGCAAGGCTTCCAGCGTCACCCGGGCGGTTTATGACCTGGTGCGCAGCCGCGTGCCGGTCGCCGAGCATGATCGTGCCTTCTATTCGGACATGGTGAGTGTCACCGAACAGGTCCGTAGCGGTGAAGTACTGGCCACGGTACGGAAAAACCTGCAGTAAATGCTCAGGCGCCAAGGCCGACCTTCTGGCTGTTTCGTTGCCTCTCGACGACTGAAGGATGGCCTTGGAGCCGAGCCCGGATCGATCTCGGCACTTTCCTGTTCCCCGCGTCACCCTTCGCCACAAACCCATTCGCTCCAGCTGTTTCCCATCGCGCACCAACATCTCCCAAACTGTCACCGAGCGCCCCAGCGTGGCGCAATTTCAGGCTCAAGTAACAGTCGGGACACCGTCGCAAAATCCCTCCGAAAAAAAACCGCTCCCGCCAAGCCCTTGTATCAGGCGCGCTGCAGCCAAATCCCGAGTTTTATTGGGCGGCGACCCAAAAGTTGGCCGCTTGATTGCATATGCTTGTATGTACAAGTAAATGTGTGTGCGTATGAGTGATCAGGGAGATCTGCGCACCACCCTGATTTGCGCTTGTGACGGATGTTCCCGCACAAGCTCGCCCACTGCCCGGGCTGGTTTGGATTGATCGCAGAGGAGTTTTTTTCGTGACCGATAATACCCGCAAGCCTACGAAGCGCCGTGACGTCGAAATCCGCGCCGCCCGTGGCAACAAGCTGACCGCCAAGAGCTGGCTGACCGAAGCGCCGCTGCGGATGCTGATGAACAACCTCGACCCGCAAGTGGCCGAGAACCCCAAGGAGCTGGTGGTCTACGGCGGTATCGGCCGGGCCGCGCGCAACTGGGAATGCTACGACAAGATCGTCGAGAGCCTGACCAACCTGAATGACGACGAGACCCTGCTGGTGCAATCCGGCAAGCCGGTCGGCGTGTTCAAGACCCACAGCAACGCCCCGCGCGTGCTGATCGCCAACTCCAACCTGGTACCGCACTGGGCCACCTGGGAACACTTCAACGAACTGGATGCCAAGGGCCTGGCCATGTACGGCCAGATGACCGCCGGCAGCTGGATCTACATCGGCAGCCAGGGCATCGTCCAGGGCACCTACGAAACCTTCGTCGAAGCCGGTCGCCAGCACTACGACAACAACCTGAAAGGTCGTTGGGTCCTGACCGCGGGCCTCGGCGGCATGGGCGGTGCCCAACCGCTGGCCGCGACCCTGGCCGGCGCCTGCTCGCTGAACATCGAATGCCAGCAGAGCAGCATCGATTTCCGCCTGAACAGCCGTTATGTCGATGAGCAAGCCAAGGACCTCGACGACGCCCTGGCGCGTATCGCCAAATACACCAAGGAAGGCCTGGCCATTTCCGTCGCCCTGCTCGGCAACGCGGCTGAAATCCTGCCGGAACTGGTCCGTCG
>NZ_JXDG01000051.1 GCF_000820515.1 Pseudomonas batumici
GTCAGCGGCAGGCTGTCCAGATGGACGAAGGCGCTGGGCACCATGTACTCGGGCAGGTGCTTGAGCAATTCGCTGCGCAGCTGTTCGGCGGAGGCCGGTTCGCCGCACAGATAGGCCACCAGACGCTTGCTGTCCGGCTGGCTCGGATCGTCCTCGCGGGCGATTACCACCACTTCGCGAACACCGGGGCACAGGGCCAGGGCGGCCTCGACTTCGCCGATCTCGATGCGCAGGCCGCGAATCTTCACCTGGAAGTCATTGCGTCCCAGGTATTCCAGGGCACCATTGGCCAGCCAGCGGCCGAGGTCGCCGGTCTTGTACAGGCGCGCCTGCGGCTCGCTGGAAAACGGGTCGGCGACAAAACGTTCGGCGCTCAGTTGTGGCTGGTTCAGGTAACCCCGGGCCACGCCGATGCCGCCGATATGCAGCTCCCCGGCCACGCCCAGCGGTTGTACCTGGCCCAGGGCATCCAGCACATGCATCTGGATATTGGCGATCGGGCGGCCGATCGGCACGCTTTCGCCCGGGTCGCCGGGACGGCACTGCCAGACGGTGACGTCGATGGCCGCTTCGGTCGGGCCATAGAGGTTATGCAGTTCGACCCCGGCCAGTTGTTGTTCGAAGCGCCGTTGCAGGCCGCGGGGCAGGGCCTCGCCGCTGCACAGCACCCGACGCAGCGCGGGGAAGTCGCGGGCATCGCGGTGTTCGAGGAACAGGTCGAGCATCGACGGTACGAAGTGCAGCAGGGTGATGCCGCTGTCGCGCATCACCCGGGCCAGGTAGTCGGGCTCCTGGTGACCGCCCGGGCGGGCCATGACCAGCTCGGCACCGGCGAGCAGTGGCAGGAAGAACTCCCAGACCGACACGTCGAAACCGAACGGGGTCTTTTGCAAGACACAATCGCTGGCGTCGACGGCGTATTCGTCGCGGGCCCAGAGCAGGCGGTTGACCACGCCCAGGTGTTCGTTCATCACCCCTTTCGGTGTGCCGGTGGAGCCCGAGGTGTAGAGCACATAGGCCAGGTGGCTCGGCAGCAGGCCGAGGGCCCGGGTGTCCGGGTTGTGGGTGGGTTGCGCGGCCAGTTGCGCGCTGTCGTCGGTGTCGTCGAGCAGCAGTACCGGCACGTTCGACGGTGGCAGACCGTCCAGTAGCGCCAGGCCGGTGAGCACGGCACGCGGTGAACTGTCGCCGAGCATATAGGCTTGGCGGGCACTCGGCAGGTCCGGATCGATCGGCACATAGGCACCGCCGGCCTTGAGAATCCCCAGCAGTGCGACGACCATTTCCGGGCCACGGCGCAGACTCACGGCGACCCGGGCATCGGGTTCCACGCCCAGCGCGATGAGGCGGTGGGCGAGTTGGTTGGCCCGGCGATTGAGTTGCGCGTAGCTGAGCAACGGCCCGCTATCGCCGCTGACGGCGCAGGCGTCCGGGCGCTGGGCTGCCTGTTGTTCGATCAACTGGTGGATCAGCACATCGCGGGGATAGTCGCGGGCAGTGGCGTTGAACTCGACCTGTAGACGCCGGCGTTCGTCCGCGGCCATCAGCGGGAAGTGCGCCACGGCGGTGTCATGCTGCTCCAGCACGGCTTCGAGCATGGCGAAGATGCGTTGTTGCAGGCGCTGGGCTTCTTCGAGGCTGTAATAGGCGGTGTTGAAGTTGAAATCCAGGTGCACATCTTCGTACGGGTGGTAATCACGGACGAAGATCGCCATGGGCGTCTGCTCGTAGCCGTTGTCCATGGTGATGACCCGCGACGAGGTACCGCCGAACTGATCGTCGCCGTCCAGGCTTTCGAACGACAGCGAGACGTCGAACAGTTGCCGCCGCCCGGTCTGTGCCAGGCGCAGGGTGCGGTTGAGCTCGGCGATGGGGAACCGCTGGTGGCGATAGCAGCGGCGCAGTTGGCCGCCGGCGGCGTTCATCAGGTCCAGCAGCGAGCCCTGCGGATCCACCGCCAGGCGAATCGGACTGACCGAGGAAAACATCCCGGCGGTGGCCTTCTGGCGGGCGGTGGTGCGGTTGTGCACGGGCATGCCGATGACGATCTCATCGACCCCCACGGTGCGGCAGAAATAGGTGCTGACCACGCTGATCAGCACATGGGCCACCGACAGGCCGCGCTCGCTGGCGAACTGCGTCAGGGCGTTGTACAGGGCACGCGGCAACATGGCCTGGACCTGTTCGCTGGGGGCCAGTTCGTTGGCCTTGCCGGCCTTGAAGTCGGCCCGGCGTTGCAGCAGCGACGGCGGCAGTTGCGCGTAGGTTTCCTGCCAGAACTGGCGGTCGCGCTCGTAGCGCGAGGACTGCAGGTAGGCCCGGTCTTCCTCGAGGAACGACAGGTAGGAGTGACCTTCGGCGACCTCCTCGTTGCCGGCCAGCAGGCCGTTGTAGGCGGCGCCCACGGCATGGCCGATCAGCGCCACGCCGATACCGTCGGTGACCAGGTGGTGGTAGCGGTTGAGCCAGTAATGCCGCTGCGGTCCGCAACGCACCAGGCGCGCTTCCCAGAGTTGTCCGGTGAGTGATTCGAAGGGTTGGCGGAAGGCTTCGCGCAGGTACGCCATGGCCAGTCCGGCATCGTCGTCAGCCTCGGAAAACTCCACCACCTCGAGCTTGACCTTGACCTCGGGCAGGACCCGCTGGCGACCGATGCCACCTTCGTGGCTGAA
Organism: Pseudomonas batumici; assembly: GCF_000820515.1. Classification (GTDB taxonomy): domain Bacteria; phylum Pseudomonadota; class Gammaproteobacteria; order Pseudomonadales; family Pseudomonadaceae; genus Aquipseudomonas; species Aquipseudomonas batumici. Next base: position 2,673 of record NZ_JXDG01000051.1, read on the forward strand.
GCTCAGGCGCAGGGTGTCATTGCGGTTGGCGACCATCTCGATGGCCTTCTCGAACAACGGGATATCGATCTCGCCCTTGATCTCCAGGGACATGCCGATGTTGTAGTAGGGCAGGTCCGGGTGTGCGATCTGATCGAGCCAGATGCCCTGCTGGACCGAGGCCAGTTCGTGGGACGCGCAGGCTTGCGCGGACAGCTTGTCGGTCGACGAATCCATTTCGGAGCACCTGTTTGCAGAATCAGTGGGTTCGTCTCCGATCGAAGGGCAGCGGGGCGCAAGGGCTGGACGACTGCCAGTCGGCGGGACGAAGGAAAAGCGTGGGAAAAAACTAGAGCATCCACCGGGCGGTGTCTGTCATGGGAAGCAGGGACAACCACGCGGGACGGGCCACCGGTGCGCTTGGGAACGCGCGCGCGAGTCTGTTATATCAACGGCCCTGAGTGTTCTTGCGAGGGTCGCACAATGTCATTGATCGCCGAAGTGGATCGCCCTGAGTCGAAGTTCTGGAGCCTGTCGCGTTTTCCCAATCATCCCCAGGCGGGTCCCGTCGAAGTGATCGATGCGTTGAGCATTTCCAGGGAGGAGTTCACCCGCCGCTACGTCAATCACAACCGTCCATGCCTGGTGAAAAATGCCGTGCGCCACTGGCCGGCGTTCCAGAAGTGGCAGCGGCTGGATTACTTCAAGACGCATTCGCGCAACAACCCGGTGGTGGTGCGTTCGAAGATCGTCTCGGAGGTCATCGGCTGGTCCAAGCCCGAGGTCAAGGCGGCGTTGACCGAGTACGCGAACACGGTCTACCGGGAAATGCCGTTCCACGAATTTCTCGACGGCCTGGGCAACGGGCACGACCCCCTGGTGGCCGACAGTTGCCGTTTTTCCGAAGGCTCGGCCATCGAGCAGATGAAGGATGACGTCGGCGGCCTGCCATTCATGCCGCAGCTGTCCAAGTCCCGGCACTATCCGCCCCATCGCAGTTTCCTCTACCGCAACTCCTACACCGACTGGCATTTCCATGTCGTCGACGAGACCTTCATGGCCCAGGTGGTGGGCGCCAAGGAGGTCCTGCTGCTGCCGCCCGACGAGACCAGCTGGCGGGCGCTGCGCCCGGTGATCGAAGAGGCGGGCTACCTGTACGACATCGACACCCGGCGCTTCCCTGGCACCCGCGATTTGCGGGCGCTGCGCACGGTGGTGGAGCCGGGCGATGCGCTGTACATCCCGGTGTACTGGTGGCACGCGGTGCAATCCATGGACGACGCGTTCGGCGCCACCGTTGCGGCGACGTTCCCGACGCCCTTGCATGTCAGTGGCGATATCCGCTCGCCCATCGCCAGGCGGGTGCTGCGCACCTATCTGTTTTCCCGTTTGGCGCCGCTGGTGCTGGGCGCGGTGGCCTACTCCCTGGCCTGGCGCCTGGCGCAGAAGGTGAGCGGTCTGTTCACGCTCCGCGATGTGCGCCCATGAGCCGCAAGCACCGTCAGCCATCCTTCGACCTGGGGCGAAGTTTCTATTTCCTGTGGTGCGGCGAGTCCCTGGCGATCGTCGGCACAGCGTTGATGGAGTTCGCCCTGGGGGTCTGGGTCTATTCCCACACCGGCTCGGCGCTGGCCTTCGCCAACGTGGTGCTGGCGGCGACCTTGCCGGCGGTGGTGTTCCTGCCGCTGGCCGGCGGGCTGGCCGACCGGGTCAGTCATCGGTTGATCATCGTCTGTTGCGACGTGAGCCTGGCGCTGTTGCTCTTCGGGGTCATGGGCCTGCTCTGGTTCGATCGCTTGGAACCGCTGCACCTGTATCTCTTCAACTGCCTGGCCTCGATCGTCTCGGCCTTTCGCAAGCCGGCCTACCAGGCGGCCGTCAACTCGATTGTCGCCCCCGAGAAGTTCACCCGCGCCTCAGGCCTGATGGGCATCAGCAAGAACGCTTCGGCGCTGGTCGCGCCACTGCTGGCGGGGGCGATCATGGCCCGCGCGGGGCTGGTGACCATCCTGGCGGTGGACCTGATCACCTTCTGTTCCGGCACCTTGCTGGTGATCAAGGCCTTTGCCCATGTGCGGCGCTCGTCCGGGCGGCACGACGGCCCCGGCAAGGCTTCGGTGCTGCGCGGCGCGCTGGACAACGTCGCCGGCGCACTGAAGTTCTTCGCGGCCAGCCACCTGATGGCCGGCCTGTTGGTCTACACCATGCTGCGCAGTGCGCTGTTGTCATTGGCGACCTTGATGATGACGCCCTTGCTGCTGTCGACCTTGGGCAGCCAGACCCTGGGCATGGCCTACACCTGGGCGGCCCTGGGCGGGCTCGCCGGTGCCGGGGTGCTGATCTCCATGGGCAATCCGCGCCGATTGATGGCGTTGGTGGCGGTGGCGGACCTGCTGTTGGCGCTGTGTGTCATCGCCCTGGGCGTGGTCTCGCACGCCGTGGCCTACTGCGCGCTGGCCTTTGTCGCGATCACCGCGGCGAGCGTGGCCGATGCCAGCGTGAACTCGCTGTGGATGCGCAAGATCCCCGGCGGCAACCGCGCCAGTGTCTTTGCGCTGATCAGCATGCTGACGATTGCCACCACGAGCCTGTCGATCTTTGTCGGTGGCCTGTTGGTGGACCACTGGTTCCAGCCGGCGCTGGTGCCCGGCGGGGCCTATGCCGAGTCGATCGGGCACTGGCTCGGGGTCGGCCCGGGACGCGGTGTGGGGATGCTCTTCGTGGTGGCCGGTGCCTGCTTCGCGCTGCTGGCCCTGAGTGTCCTGTGCTATGGACCGATGCGCCGCCTGGAGGGTGCGCAGTCCGAGGCGGCATCCCCTCGCACGGGCGATACCGCGCAGGTCGAGGCCCTGTGAAAGCGCCTTGGGCGCCGTGTGGTCGGCCTGTTGTACCGGATTCCCGTGACAGACAGGCCCCGGCCGCTGGGTCAACCTTTCCAGGCTCCCGCGCAGCGTCCCGGATCCGACAGGACTGCGCCCGCACCGCTATCCGAGCCGACCACAATCGATAAAGGAGGACCTATGCGTCCGTCGTTTTATGACCCCAGCCGCTTCCCCAAGCTTCAGCACCTTGCCGATAACTGGGAAGTGATTCGTGAAGAGTTTCTCGCCCTCGATGCACCGACCCTGACCATCAACCGCGTGGGCAAGTCGATCACCGAGATCGTCGATGAAGTGACCGAGCACATGGAGGCTGGCGGCGAATATGGCTGGCTCTGGGGCTGGGGCGACGACATGGACGTCATGCCCGAGTGGACCCAGTACGGCCTGGTGGCCTATGACAAGCCGATCCCCTATGCCCAGGCCGCCATGCCGGGGACCATCGAACTGTTGAAGCAGATTCCCGGGATCAAGCTCTGTGCCCTGCTGCGCATGGAACCCAACGTGTTCCTCGGCACCCATTCCCATACCGGCACCTGGGAGGAGGGCCTGTTGCACATGCAACTGACCATCGACGCCCCGACCACCCAGAACTATGCCTACCTCAACGTCAACGGCAGCTTCAACCAGAGCACCAACGGCAACCTGGTGATCTTCGACGGTTCGCTCGATCACTTCGCGCTCAATGCCTCGCGCGCACACCGCACCGTGTTGTACCTCGAGTTCCATCGCGAAAAACACATGGTTGCCTGATAGCGGGCAGGGCGGTTCGAGTGATCGGACCGCTTTTATGACGTGGGGGGCATAGGCCCCCTTTTTGCTGGGAGACGGTCAGGCGACAGCGGGCTGGAGGGTCGCTTCGAGGAAGCGGAAGGCGGTCTGTTTCGAGTACTGCGTGGAGGCGAAGAACGCCAGGTGGCTGCCGTCCTGTTCCACGTGCAGCACGGCATCGTCGATCGACGCGGCGATATAGCGTGAGCCGCCAATATGCGTGGTCTCATCGGCATCGCCGGCGACCACCAGGGTCGGCACGGTGATGTTTGCCAGCCGCGACGCCAGCTCGGTCTTGTTCAGGGCATCGTTCAGTCGCGCATAGCGATAGAACAGCTCCGGGTTGACGTAGGGGTAGAGCACCACGTGGGCAATCGGCTCCGGCGTGGTGGCCAGCGTCGCCTGGTCGAGGAACATCGCCTGCAGGTCGCTGGCTTCGTGGCGGTCATAGGCCGCGGCTTCCATCAGCCATTCGAAGTTCTGCTGATGCGCGGTGCGCAGGTCGTTGTCGCCCAGGTTGTAGTCGCCGTGCCACAGGCTCAGGGAGTTGACCCGGTTGCCGTGGGCGGCGGCGGCGCTGAGGGCGATCACCGCGCCGCCGCAGATGCCCATCAGGTGCGCCGTCGACAGCTGGTAGTGATTCATCACGCTGATCAGGTCGGCGACCTGGGCCTCGGTGTCCACCGCGACCTGGTCGAAGGCCGCACAGGAGCCGAACAACCCGCGGGTCTCCCAGGTCACCACGAAGAAGCGCTCGCTCAGGGCGTTGAACCAGTCGCGGCAGAGGTCGAAGGGCATGCCGCAGGGCAGGGCCAGGACAATCGCCGGGCGCTCCCGGTCGATGCTGGCGTGCACCGACAGGGAGACGTTGTCGCGGGTGGTCAGGTGCAGTGTCTCGACCTCCGGCACGGCACCGCTGAAATCGAAATGCTTGAGCAGCCGCCCGAACGCCTTGGCCTCTTCGGCATCGTCGAAGTGGTCGTAGCGGTAATCGAGCGCCTGGCAGATTTTCCGGCTGATAAAGAATTCGAAGGACGACAGTTGCGCCTCGCCACCGTGCAGGTACTGCACGGCGCGCACGCCGATCCGCGCGAAGGCGGCATTGATCGCCCGCTCCGTGGCTCGCACGCTGGGCGAGGCCTGCTCGGGGAGCGGGTCATCGCCCTGGGCGAGAAAGCTCAGGCAGACGGGGTCGGGCAGATGGATGGCAAGGTGCCTAAGCATCCTCACGGTCTCGCACAGACGCATCGCGGCGTCGGTGGAAATAGTCATGGATTTCAACTCCAGCAGGCACATCGCCAGGCCAACTGTCGCCTGGCATGTGTAGGTCAGACCGCTTCGAATTTCTTGCCGCGGGTGGTATGGGTCACGAGGCGGTTGTAGTCCGGTGTCTTGTCACCGATTACCTGTACCGCGCCGTATTTCTCCAGGCTGATGCGACCGCCGTACTCCTCGATATGCTCGGAGTCCGGGTAGATCTTCACGAACGACGGCACATAGCGCGAGGCGAAGCCCATGCGCATCTCCTGGGATTCGCCGCTGTGGGGGTAGGAGGCGTGCATCAGGGTCGACCAGAAAATGATGAACTGGCCGGCTTTCATCTGCATCGGCACGGCGGCGGATTCGTCGGGCTTCCAGTTTTCGTCGATTTGCAACTGGCGATAGTCATAGCCGAAGAAGCCGCGTCGCACGCCGTCCTTGACCACCGAGCTGTTGTTGGCTTCGGGGTCGTAGCTCATGCGCTTGGTTTCGTCGTAGTTCATGCTGTTCTGGGTGCCCGGGATGAACTGCAGGCAACCATTGGCGATGTTGGCGTCGGTGAACGCGGTCCAGACGGTGATGGTGCCGCCGAAGTCCTCGTTTTCCGGCCAGAGGATCTGCGGTTTGCCGGAGGCGTTGGCAAAGGTGTCGGCCTGGTGCCAGTCGGTGCCTTCATCACCCGGGTATTTGGGGAAGAACTCGGTGCGCCAGCACAGTACATCCGGGCCGAGGATGCTTTCGACGCGATCGCAGATCTGCGCACGGCAGATATGGTTGGCGAGGAAGTCGTCATCCAGGTGGCGGTCGTAGTTGGCGATGTTGGTGCCGGCGGAGATGGCGTCCAGGTCCTGGTAAGCCGCGGCGCTACGGTCGAGCAGGCGCAGGCGGGTACGTTTCCAGGTTTCCTGCATTTCTTCCGGCGAATAGGCATCGAACGGGCCGATAAAACCATTCTTTTCGAAGGAGGCGCGTTCTTCCGGGGTCAAGGCGAATTTTTTGCTCATGGGCTTTTCCTTTTCGGTCAATGGGCTTGAACAAGCGTGCGGGAGATGTGCTCGGCCAGGGCCTTGGCAGTCGCGCCGTTGGCCAGGACACCCGGGTCGAGGTTGATCTGGTAGTGGGCCTTGAGCTTGCCCAGGGAACGGATCAGGGCCAGGGAGGTGCCGCCGAAGTCGAAGAAATCATCGTTCAGGCCGATGTTCTTCAGACCCAGGTCTTCACTCCACACCTTGAGCACGAACTGCTGCGGAGCCAGCGTGCGGGAGATGTGCTCGGCCAGGACCTTGGCGGTCGCGCCGTTCGCCAGGACACCCGGGTCGAGATTGATCTGGTAGTGAGCCTTGAGCTTGCCCAGGGAGCGGATCAGGGCCAGGGAGGTGCCGCCGAAATCGAAGAAGTCGTCATTCAGGCCGATGTTCTTCAGGCCCAGGTCTTCACCCCACACCTTGAGCACGAACTGCTCCGGCTCGCTGACCCCCTGGGTGCCGGTCGCATGGGACGGGGTGACGCCGGTGGTCGGCGAGGGCAGTTGTTTCTTGTCGATCTTGCCGTGGGCAGTCACCGGCAGTTGCGTCAGTGCCAGGTAGGCCGAGGGACGCATGTAGTCCGGCAGGCTGGTGGCCGCCAGGGCGGCGACTTCGCCACGGGTCTGCTCGGTCCAGGCGCCGAGACCCTGGGTCGGGACCACATAGGCCACCAGGCGCAGGTCGCCGTCGCCGTAGTCGTGTGCGGCGACATGGGCGGCGGCCACGCTCGGGCTGGTTTGCAGGCAGGCTTCGATCTCGCCCGGCTCGATGCGGAAACCGCTGATCTTCAGTTGTTCGTCACAACGGCCGGCATAGCGGTACTCACCGTCAGGGTCCAGGACCAGCAGGTCGCCGGTGCGGTAGGTGCGGATCGAGGTGCCGGGCAGTTGGATGAAACGTTCGGCGTTGAGCGCGGTACGGTTCAGGTAACCCTGGGCCACGCCGGCCCCTTCGATGTACAGCTCGCCGGCCGTGCCTTGGGGGACAGGCGTCTGGTTGCTGTCGAGCAGGTGCAGGCGCCAGCCATCCAGCGGCTTGCCGACGGAGACCGTCGCGGTGTTTTCCAGGTCTTGGCCCAGTACGCGCTTGAAGGTGCTGTGCACCGTGGCTTCGGTAATCCCGTACATGTTGATCAGTGCCGGCTTCTGGTCGCCATGGCGCTCGACCCACGGACGCAGCACGGTAGCCGGCAGCGCTTCGCCACCGAAGACCACGTAGCGCAAGGCCAGGGGCGCGGTGGCGCCGCGGTCGGCCTCGTCGAGGCCGCGGAAAGCCGACGGGGTCTGGCTGAGCACCGTCACGCGCTGGTCGGACAGCCATTGGCGCAGGGCGACGGGAGAGCGGGAGACCTCATACGGAACCACGGCCACCTGGCCGCCGTGGGCCAGGGCACCCCAGATTTCCCAGACCGAAAAGTCGAAACCGATGGAGTGGAACATCGACCAGATGTCCTGGGCGTTGAAGCCGTAGTTGCGTTGCGTGCTTTCCAGCAGCCGGCTGACGTTGCCGTGGGCGACCTGTACGCCCTTGGGTTCACCGGTGGAACCGGAGGTGTAGATGACGTAGGCGGTGGCCTGGTCCGGGTCGCGACGGCTGCCATCTACGCTCAGTTCCAGCTCCGGCGCGGACAGCAACTGGTCGAGGGCCAGCACGCGCAGGGAAGGGCTCTTCGGCAGGTTCGCGGCATCGCCGATCACCAGGCCCAGGCCGCTGTCGCGGACGATGTGCTCGACGCGTTTGCCCGGGTACTGCGGGTCGACCGGGACATAGGCGCCACCGGCCTTGAGGATGCCCAGCAGGCTGATGACCAGATCGACGCTGCGCGGCAGGTACATGCCCACCCGTAGACCATCCTTGACGCCTTCATGGCGCAGGCGCGCCGCCAGCTTCGACGACAGCGCGTCGAGCTGGGCATAGCTCAATGTCCGAGTGGCGTCGGACACCGCCGTTCGCTCGGGAAATTCACGCGCCCGGGCACTGAATATCTCATGCAGGAAGGCACCGGGCGTGAGAGGGGCTGGCGCGGTGTGGACCGAATCGCCAGTGTTCTTGATCGGCATGACTAACGCTCCTGTGTAATAACCAGATGCAACGCATTTTTGCCGTGGCCAAATGCGCTGCACTCGAGACATCCCTGCGGCCTGGAGGATCCATTCGAAGAGCCGGCACGATCCGCAGTTGCCGCATTTCAGCATTGGCAGGTCGCCTGCGTCTGTCGCGGGAAATGGGGACAAAAGCGTGACCCGGCCTATCAGGACGGATCGGCGGACCATGCAGCCGCTGTCCCGGTTTGCGGTGACAGACAGCCCCCCGCCATCGGTGTTTTTATCCTTGCGCGGCGGCGGAGCGGGTTGGTCTGGCCCCGTACAACGTGGATGTGAGGGGCTGTGGTCCAGGAGTTTTTTCATGAGTCTTCAAGCTAACGCTGCGCCTGTTTTCACTGATGAACAGCGCGCGGATTCGCCGACTTGGCCAGGCCAGGCCGCTGATCCGTCGGTGCGGTTGTCCTTTCTGGCCGCGGGCATGAGCCTGCCGGTGGTGATCGAACCGACCGTGGCCGGTGTCGATCCGGTGCTGTGGGCCGCCACGCAACGCGAGGCGATCGAGGCATTGCTGTGCCGTCACGGCGCGGTGCTGTTTCGTGGCTTCGACCTGGCTTCGGTCGCGGCCTTCGAAGCCTTTGCCGAGGCACTGTCGCCCGGCCTGCATGGCAGTTATGGCGACCTGCCGAAGAAGGAAGGCGGGCGCAATGTCTATCGCTCCACGCCTTATCCCGAGCGCGAGATGATCCTGTATCACAACGAGAGCTCGCACCTGGAAAGCTGGCCGCGCAAGCAGTGGTTCTTCTGCGAGCAGCCGTCGCGGGTCGGTGGCGCGACGCCGCTGGCGGACATCCGCCAGGTGCTCCAGCGCCTGCCCGCCGAGGTGGTCGCGCGCTTCGAGAGCAAGGGGCTGATGTACAGCCGCACCTTTACCGCCGGCGTCGAGCCGGGTTGGGAGTCGTTCTTCGGTACGACTGAACGCAGCGTTGTCGAACAGCGTTGCCGCGAACAGGGCACCGACTTCGAATGGCTCGACAGCGAGACCTTGCAGATTCGCACCCAGTGCCCGGCGGTGATCAGCCATCCGTTCACCGGTGAACGTTGCTTCTTCAACCAGGTGCAACTGCACCACCCGTTCTGCCTGGGCGAGGAAATGCGCGAGGACCTGCTGGACATGTTCGGCGCTGATCGCCTGCCACGACTGGTCAGCTACGGCGACGGCTCGGAAATCGAAGACTCGGTCATGACCCTGATCGGCGAAGCCTACGAGGCCTGTGCGGTGCGCTTCGACTGGCGCAAGGGTGATGTGGTGATGCTCGACAACATGCTCGCCGCCCATGCTCGTGATCCCTATGAAGAACCCCGTCTGATTGTCGTCGCCATGGGTGAAATGACGGCCCGGGACGACGTTTGGCAACCGACCTGAGTGATCGCCATCGGGTGACCCAGGACTTTCAACGACCGGCCGCAGCGCGGGCTAATGCATTCAAGGACAGCAACCAATGAAAAACGAGCAAGAGAAGAAGGCCAAACCTGGCTCGGTCATGCGTCTGCTGTGGCGCAACCATCCCTGGCTGACGCTGATGACCCTGTTGACCGGGATCATCAGCGGGGTGGCGTCCATCGCGGTGATCAAGGTGATCAACCAGGCGATTCATGAGGAAGGCTTCCAGCTGCAGTCGTTGTACTGGTTCGTCGGCCTGAGTGCGGTGGCGCTGTTGTTCCGCAACGGTGCCGCGTTGTTTCCGGCCTACGCCAGCATGCGCATCATGACCCGCCTGCGGATTGCCCTGTGCCGCAAGATCCTCGCCACGCCCCTGGAAGAAGTCGACCGCCGGGGGGCGCCCAATGTCCTGACCATGCTGACCAGCGATATTCCGCAACTCAACAGCACCCTGGTGATCATGCCGTCGGTGCTGGTGGAGCTGTCGGTGCTCCTGTTCGGCATCGCCTACCTGGCCTACCTGTCCTGGGTGGTGTTCGCGGTGACCGTCGGCCTGATGGTGTTGGGGGTTGCGCTGTACCTGTTCTTTTTCCTGGGCGGTATCTCCTTCTCGAACAAAGTGCGTGACGAATTCACCTCGTTCAACGAATACACCCACGCCCTGGTGTTCGGTCTCAAGGAACTCAAGCTCAACGGTATCCGGCGCCGCTGGTTCAGCCGCTCGGCGATCCAGGAATCCTCGACCCAGGTGGCGCGCTACAACTTTATCGAGCGGCTCTGGTACACCGCCGCCGACAACGTCGGCCAGCTGACCTTGTCGTTGCTGATCGGTTGCCTGCTGTTCGTCGCGCCCATGCTTGGGGTGATCGATACCCAAACCATGACCGCCAGCGTGCTGGTGGTGTTGTACATCATGGGCCCGCTGTCGCTGCTGATCGGCGCCATGCCGTTGCTGGCCCAGGGCCGTATCGCCGGCGGTCGCCTGGCGGATTTCGGTTTCTCCATCAACGACCCGCACCCGGAGCCGGAAGCCCTCGCCAGCGAATCCGGCAATGTGCTGCTCCTGGATCACAAGAAGTCCTGGGACAGCATCCAGTTGCGCGACGTGCACATGAACTATCAGGACCCGCTCACCGGTTCCGGGTTTGGCCTGGGGCCCATCGACCTGACGGTGCGTGCCGGCGAGCTGATCTACATCGTCGGTGGCAACGGCTGCGGCAAGAGCACCCTGGCCAAGGTCATCTGTGGCCTGTACATCCCGCAGGGCGGGCAGTTGCTGCTCGACGACACGCTGATCACCGAGGAGTCGCGCAGCGACTACCGTGACCTGTTCTCTGCGGTGTTCTCCGACTTCCATCTGTTCAACCGGCTGATCGGTCCCGATGAAGAAGAGGACGCCAGCACCGAACTGGCGCAGAAATACCTGGAGACCCTGGGCCTGGAAGACAAGATCAAGATCGAGGGGCTCGGTTACTCCACCACCAAGGCCTTGTCCTACGGCCAGCAGAAACGCCTGGCGCTGGTCTGCGCCTACATGGAAGACCGGCCGATCTACCTGCTCGACGAATGGGCCGCCGACCAGGACCCGCCGTTCAAGCGCTTCTTCTACGAGGAGCTGCTGCCGGACCTCAAGCGTCGCGGCAAGACCGTGCTGATCATCACTCACGATGACCAGTACTTCCAGTTGGCCGACCGCATCATCAAGTTGGTGGACGGGAAGATCGTCTCCGACGTGAATTGTGCGGTGCAGGGCAAGCGCGCCTGATTTCCAGCGCTGTTTAACTTTTCCAGGGACGACCCTTCGCCACGCCGGGCGAAGTCGGTCGGCCCCAGGACTCGACTCAACTTCCAGCTGTCGCCGCCTTTTTGTCGTGGCGAGGCTGATCCTTTGCGAGAAGAAATGTATGGCATTTGCCCTGACCGCTGCCCAACGCAATATCTGGCTGGACCAGATGACCCAGGGCGACTCGCCGTTGTACAACATCGGGGGCTACCTGGAGATCGAGGGGCACCTCGATCCCGAGGTGTTCCAGCGGGCCGTTGACCTGTTGATCGAAAAGCACGATGCCCTGCGCATGGTCTTGCTCGACGAACGTGACGAGGCGGGCGTACCGCTGCAGACCTTCGCCGCGACACTGCCGGTGTGGGTGGCGCCGCTTGACCTGCAGGGGCAGGCGGATCCGCACCAGGTCGCCGTGGACTGGATGCAACGCCAGTTCGAACGCGCGTTCAAGCTCGATGGCGGCCCACTGTTCCGTTTCCATCTGCTCAAGCTCGAGGCACAGCGCTTCTATTTTGCCGTGCATGCCCACCACATCGTGCTTGACGGCTGGGGCATCGATGAGCTTTTTGCCTCCCTCAGCCAGATCTACAACGCCTTGCACGATCAGCGCACGCCCGATTTGTCGGCGCCATCCTATGTCGACTTTATCCAGGACGACCGCGCCTACCGGCAATCAGCGCGTTTCCTGCGGGACCAGGCCTACTGGTTGGAAAAGTACCGCGACATCCCCGAACCCCTGCTGCTCCCGCGCTACCGCCAGGCCCAGGGCGACGGCCCGAGCCGCAGCGGCCATAGCGTAAGCGGTTTTTCCCGGGACCTTGAGAATCGCCTCGACGACTTGTCCCAGGAGCTGCAGGCTTCGCGTTTTCATGTCCTGCTCGCGGCGCTGTATATCTGTTTCACCCGGACCCACCAGCGCGATGAGTTGGTGATCGGCCTGCCGATCCTCAACCGCTCCAATGCCGGCTTCAAGAAGACCCTCGGGTTGTTCGCCCAGCTCAGCGTGCTGCGCCTGCAGTTTCCTGCCGAGCTGCCGTTTGCCGAGTTGGTGCAAGGCATCGCCCGCGCCGTCAAGCGCGATTACCGCAGTCAGCGTTTCCCGGTCAGCGATCTCAACCGTTTGCTGGAGTTGCGCCGCGCCGATCGCGCGCAACTGTTCGACCTGACGTTTTCCTACGAACAACACCATCATCTGCTCCGTTTCGGGCAGGCGACGGTCCGTACGGTGAAGTGCTCGAACAATCACGAACAGACGCCGCTGGCCATCCATCTGCGGACCAATGTCCACGATGATGAAGCCCAGTTGCACTACATCTACAACGAGGCATATTTCCAGGCGGACGAGATCCAGGCCATGGCCGAGCGTCTGCACCACGTGCTGGAGCAGGGGCTGGCGGATGCACGCTTGCCGATTCGCGGTTTCTCTCTGCCCACCGCCGCCGAAACCCTGCAGTTGCAGGCATGGAATGCCGGCCAGCAGGCGTTCGCCAAGGATCACACTATCCACCAGCAGTTCGAGGCGCGTGCCGCCGAGCGGCCAGAGGCCGTGGCGCTGGTGTATCAGGATGAAAGCCTGAGCTACGGCGAACTCAACGCCCGGGCCAACCAGGTGGCCCATCGCCTGCTGGCCCTGGGCGTACGCCCGGACGATCGGGTGGCGATCTGCGTCGAGCGCGGCCCGGCGATGATCATCGGCCTGCTGGGCATCCTCAAGTCCGGCGCCGGCTACGTGCCGCTGGACCCGGCCTATCCCCGTGAGCGCCTGGCCTACACCCTCGGCGACAGCGCCCCGGTGGCGTTGCTCAGCCAGCAGGCGGTGCAGGAAGCCTTGCCGGCGGTGCAGGTGCCGGTCATCAATCTCGACGATGCGGATCTGCAGGACGAATCCGTGCGTAATCCGCAGGTGCCGGGGCTGACGGCCGCGCATCTGGCCTATGTGATCTACACCTCCGGTTCCACCGGCTTGCCCAAGGGCGTGATGGTTGAGCATCGCAACGTTGCACGGTTGTTCTCGGCGACCGAGGACTGGTTCGGCTTCGGCGAGCAGGACGTCTGGGCGCTGTTCCACTCGTTCGCCTTCGACTTCTCGGTCTGGGAAATCTGGGGGGCGCTGCTGCATGGCGGTCGCTTGCTGATCGTGCCGCAACTGGTCAGCCGTTCGCCTGAGGATTGCTACAAGCTGCTGTGCAGTGCCGGGGTCACGGTCCTCAACCAGACCCCGAGCGCATTCCGGCAACTGATTGCGGCCCAGGGCGAAAACGGCCAGCCGCACTCTCTGCGCCAGGTGATTTTCGGCGGTGAAGCGCTGGACACGGCGATGCTCAAGCCCTGGTACGCCCGGGACCTGAACGCCGCTACACAGCTTGTAAACATGTACGGCATCACCGAGACCACGGTGCATGTGACCTATTACCCGTTGCAGGCCGAAGATGCCCAACGCCTGGGTGCCAGCCCGATCGGCAAGCGTATTCCCGACCTGCAACTCTATGTGCTCGACGACCGTCGCAAGCCGGTACCGGTGGGTGTGGTCGGTGAACTCTATGTCGGTGGTGCCGGGGTTGCCCGGGGCTACCTGAACCGCGCCGAACTGAGTGCAGAGCGTTTCCTCGACAACCCGTTCAGCGCCGAGGCGAATGCCCGCATGTATCGCACCGGTGACCTCGGTCGCTGGTTGGCCGACGGCAGCCTGGAATACCTGGGTCGCAACGACGAACAAGTGAAGAT
>NZ_JXDG01000052.1 GCF_000820515.1 Pseudomonas batumici
TCTGACGAGGCGTTAGTCGAGATACAAGGAGCTGGCTTGTCGGGACGCCGCATCGCAGCGATGAGGCCCTAAAGTCTTGCATGTTTCTTGCGGACGCCATCGCTGGCAAGCCAGCTCCTACAAAGTTCGCGGTGCTTGCAGAATCATCATCGACCCACCTGCTTCCTATGAGACCTTTTCCAGCCGGTAAACCCGCTCGTCGAGCCGCGTGACACCGGCCTGGAGGAACTTCCAGCTCTCGCCGAGCACATCCTGCTCATCTTCCACCTGAAGCTGCCACTGTGGCTCCAGCAACCGCCGGACCTCACCGTCGAGCAAGGCGAACGGCGGCCCGTCGAGCTGGGCCTGGTCGTAGTCCAGGGTGATCAACAGGCCTTGGGTACCGACCGGGAGTATCCGGGTCAGATGCGCTGCATAACGCTCGCGCATCGGCGGCGGCAAGGCAATCAGCGCCGCCCGGTCATACAGCCCCGCGCAATCGGCGACGTCCGCCGCGGTCAGGGCAAAGAAATCCCCACACCAGAGCTCCAGCGGACCCGCTTCATAGACCATGAATGCCCCTTGTTGACGTATCAGCGGCTTGAGTTGCTGATCGGCAAAGAAAGCCTCCACGGCCTTCTCCGACAACTCCACCCCCAGGACCCGCAGGCCTTGGGCCGCCAGCCACGCCAGGTCGAGACTCTTGCCGCACAGCGGCACCAGCACCCGCGCCTCCACCGGCAGGGCCAGGTCGGGCCAGAACCGCTGCAGATAGGGGTTGACCTGCTCCAGGTGAAAGCCGATCTGGTTGTGTTCCCAACGCTTGTGCCAAAATTCCGGTTGCATAGGTTCACCCTGAAAATTCGATCAAAAATCCCTAAAACTTATATTAGATTTAGATCAGTGATCTGATTGAAGATGGTGCCATCATCACTTGACGCCCAGGACCTTCATTATGCTCCCCAGCCTGTTCATCTCCCACGGCTCTCCCATGCTGGCGCTGGACCCCGGCGCCAGTGGCCCGGCCCTGGCCCGCCTGGCGGCCGAGCTGCCGCGACCGAAGGCCATCGTCATCGTCTCGGCCCACTGGGAAAGCCAGGACCTGCGGGTCAGCAGCAATCCACAACCGGAAACCTGGCACGACTTTGGTGGTTTTCCCAGAGAGCTGTTCGCCGTGCAATACCCGGCGCCCGGTGAGCCGAAGCTGGCCGCCGAGGTGGCGGCATTGCTGAACGCCGACGGCCTCCCCACCCGGCTCGATGACCAGCGCCCGTTCGACCACGGGGTCTGGGTGCCGTTGTCGCTGATGTACCCGCAAGCCGATATCCCGGTGGTCCAGGTGTCGCTGCCGAGCCGCCTGGGCCCTGCCCTGCAGACGCGTATCGGGCATGTCCTCGGCGGCCTGCGGGCACAGGGCGTCCTGCTGATCGGCTCCGGCAGCATTACCCATAACCTCGGTGAACTGGACTGGCATGCCGGCCCGCAAAGCATCGAACCTTGGGCCAAGGCCTTCCGCGACTGGATGGTCGACAAGCTCGCCGCCGATGACGAAGCCGCCCTGCACGACTACCGCAAGCAGGCGCCCTATGCCGTGCGCAGCCACCCCAGTGACGAGCACCTGCTGCCGCTGTACTTCGCCCGTGGCGCCGGCGGCCAGATGAGCATCGCCCACCAGGGCTTCACCCTGGGCGCACTGGGCATGGACATCTATCGCTTCGGCTGATGCTCCTACCCTCACGGCAGGCAAAAAAAATCCCCGAACCAGTCGGGGATTTTTTTATCGATCAATCAACCCGGGGTTGATCAATCTTCGCGGTAGCGACGCAGCTTGAGCTGCTTGCCGGCCACGCGGGTGTCCTTCAGCTTGGTCAGCAGACGCTCCAGACCATCCTCCGGCAGTTCCACCAGGCTGAAGCTGTCACGCACCTGGATGCGACCGATGGCTTCACGCGCCAGACCACCTTCGTTGAGGATGGCGCCCAGCAGGTTCTTGGCGGCGATACCGTCACGCGCACCCAGCGCGGTACGGCAGCGGGCACGACCTTCAGCCAGAGGAATCGGCGCACGACGCTCACGATCGCCACGCTCGGGACGGTCACCGGAACGCTCCGGACGATCGCCACGCGGCGCGTTGTTCGGCACCAGCGGACGCTCTTTCTCGATCGCCGCCAGGTTCAGCGCCTGGCCATTGGTGGCCTTGCGCAGCAGGGCTGCGGCCAGGGCACGCGGGCTGCAACCGATATCGGCGGTCAGGCGATCCAGCAGGTCGCCGTGGGTCGATTCAGCGTCAGCCACCAGCGGCGACAGGCTGTTGGTCAGCTTCTTGATGCGCGCATCGAGAACGGCCTGGGCGTCCGGCAGGCGGACTTCGGCAACCTTCTGCCCGGTCACACGCTCGATCACTTGCAGCATGCGGCGCTCACGTGGTGTCACCAGCAACAGCGCACGACCTTCGCGACCGGCACGACCGGTACGGCCGATACGGTGCACGTAGGACTCTGGATCGTACGGCATGTCGACGTTGAACACGTGGGTGATGCGCGGAACGTCCAGGCCACGTGCGGCAACGTCGGTCGCCACAACGATGTCCAGGCGGCCATCCTTGAGGGAGTCGATCACGCGCTCACGCTGGTTCTGGGCGATGTCGCCGTTCAGCGCGGCAGCCTTGTAGCCTTTGGCTTCCAGGGCGCTGGCCAGGTCCAGGGTCGCTTGCTTGGTGCGCACGAACATGATCAGCGCGTCGAAGTCTTCGACTTCCAGCAGGCTCAATACAGCCGAGGTCTTCTGGTCGGCGTGGACCAACAGGTGGGCCTGTTCAATCGCGGTGACGGTCTGGGTCTTGCTCTGGATCTTGACGTGTTTCGGATCCTTGAGGTGACGCTCGGCGATCGCACGGATCGACTGCGGCAAGGTGGCCGAGAACAACACGGTCTGACGGGATTCCGGCATGGCCTTGAAGATCACTTCCAGGTCATCCATGAAGCCCAGCTTGAGCATTTCGTCCGCTTCGTCGAGAACCAGGTGGTTCACGGTGGCGAGGACTTTTTCGTCGCGACGCAGGTGGTCGCACAGACGGCCCGGAGTGGCGACAACGATCTGTGCGCCATTACGGATGGCTTTCAATTGCGGGCCCATCGGCGCACCGCCGTAGACAGCCACAACAGTCACGCCCGGCATTTGCTTGGCGTAGGTTTCGAAAGCGGTTGCAACTTGCAGCGCCAACTCACGGGTTGGGGCCAGGATCAGAGCTTGCGGCTCGCGCTTGGACGGATCGATGCGGTGCAGGATAGGCAGGGCGAACGCGGCGGTTTTACCGGTACCGGTTTGCGCCTGGCCAATCATGTCATGACCGGCAAGGATGATCGGGATTGACTGCTGCTGAATGGCCGAAGGCTCTTCATAGCCGGTAGCGACTACTGCAGCGACAATATTGGGATGAAGTTCAAGAGCGGCGAAGCCGCCGATTTCCTGGGTCATGGGTCTGCCTCTAAGTGCATCCGCAAAGACCCATGCTCCAAAGCTGCGCATGCCGTGTAAGACTCTGAGAGTCACCCTGGCAGCTTTGTCGGCGGGGATTTGCGAAAACGATTGAATGGAAGAGTCGTCAAGGATAGTCCGCAGGGCGGACAGCGACCGAAGCTGGCTTCGGGGAATTGCATTACCTAAACGCGGCCCGGTTAAAGGCCGGCGCGCACTATACCGGAACTGACAAAAAAAGGGAGATTTATTTATCTGGAAAAGCCGCTGTACGCCTCTCTATGGCGGGCTTTACGGATAACCGGTCGAAGGCTTGCAGCTTGCCCGGTGGGCCTGGCGGCTTAAACGGTTCACTCGTCGGAATCTGCCAATGACCTCCAGGACACGAAAAAACCTGTAGATACCGTCTTGACCCTCATCGCGCAAGCGCGATGTTTGGGTCAAACGGTATGCCTGAT
>NZ_JXDG01000053.1 GCF_000820515.1 Pseudomonas batumici
CATGACTGATCCAACCGATCTGATCCGCGCCCGGGATGTGAGTGGTTTCGACCTCTGGTCGCTGCCCAGCTTCGACCCGCATGTCGAGGAGCCCGAGCCCGAACCGGTGGAAGAACCGCCGGCCGAGATCGAAGAAGTGCCGCTGGAGGAAGTCCAGCCGCTGACCCTCGAAGAACTCGAAAGCATTCGCCAGGAAGCTTACAACGAAGGCTTTGCCGTGGGGGAGCGGGAAGGTTTCCACAGCACCCAGCTCAAGGTGCGACAGGAGGCGGAAGTCGCCCTGACCGCCAAGCTCAAGGCCCTGGAAGCCCTGATGGGCAATCTGTTCGCGCCCATCGCCGAGCAGGACCGGCAGATCGAGCACAGCCTGGTGGGGCTGGTCGAGCACATGGTGCGCGAGGTCATCCAGCGTGAGCTGAAGACCGATTCCAGCCAGATCGAGCACGTCCTGCGCGAAGCCCTCAAGCTGTTGCCGCTGGGCGCCGACAATATCCGCTTGTACATCAATCCCCAGGACTTCGATCAGATCAAGGCCCTGCGTGAGCGCCACGAAGCCAGTTGGCGCATCGTCGAGGACGAGGCCTTGCAGGCCGGCGGCTGTCGGATCGAAACCGAGCACAGCCGGATCGATGCCACCATCGAAACCCGCATCAGCAAGGCCGTGGCGCAGTTGTTCGATCAGCTCCACGAGCAATCCCTGCATCCGGCGCTGCCGGATATGGCCCTGGAACTGGAAGAAGTCCTGACGAAGGTTTCCACGGCGGACCTGTCCGATGCGTCTTGAGCGCACCAGCTTCGGCAAGCGCTTGAGCGGTTACGCCGGGGCCATCGACCTGCCCGGGCAGCCGATCCTCGAAGGTCGTCTGTTGCGCATGGTCGGCCTGACCCTCGAGGCCGAGGGACTGCGGGCTGCCATGGGGACGCGCTGCCTGGTGATCAACGACGACAGCTACCATCCGGTACAGGTCGAGGCCGAAGTGATGGGCTTTTCCGGTGCCAAGGTGTTCCTGATGCCGGTGGGCAGCGTGGCCGGCATCGCACCCGGCGCCAGGGTCGTGCCCTTGGCCGACACCGGGCGCCTGCCGATGGGCATGAGCATGCTCGGGCGGGTGCTCGACGGTGCCGGGCGCGCCCTCGACGGCAAGGGCGGGATGAAGGCCGAGGACTGGGTGCCGATGGACGGCCCGACCATCAACCCGCTCAACCGTGACCCCATCAGCCAGCCGCTGGATGTGGGCATTCGTTGCATCAATGGCTTGTTGACCGTGGGCCGTGGCCAGCGCCTCGGCCTCTTCGCCGGTACCGGCGTGGGCAAGAGTGTACTGTTGGGCATGATGACCCGCTTCACCGAGGCCGACATCATCGTCGTCGGCCTGATCGGCGAGCGCGGTCGCGAGGTGAAGGAGTTCATCGAGCACATCCTCGGTGAAGAAGGCCTCAAGCGTTCGGTGGTGGTGGCTTCGCCGGCGGACGACGCGCCGCTGATGCGTTTGCGCGCAGCCATGTACTGCACGCGGATTGCCGAGTATTTCCGCGACAAGGGCAAGAATGTCCTGCTGCTCATGGATTCCCTGACCCGATTTGCCCAGGCCCAGCGGGAAATCGCTCTGGCCATCGGCGAGCCGCCGGCGACCAAGGGTTATCCGCCGTCGGTGTTCGCCAAGCTGCCCAAGCTGGTGGAACGTGCCGGCAACGCCGAGGCCGGAGGCGGTTCGATCACGGCGTTCTACACGGTACTGTCCGAAGGCGACGACCAGCAGGACCCGATTGCCGACTCGGCGCGGGGTGTGCTCGACGGACATATCGTCCTGTCCCGGCGTTTGGCCGAGGAAGGCCATTACCCGGCGATCGATATCGAAGCATCCATCAGCCGGGTCATGCCGGCGGTGGTCAGCCCGGAACACATGAGCCGCGCCCAGCACTTCAAGCAGCTCTGGTCGCGTTATCAGCAGAGTCGCGACCTGATCAGCGTCGGTGCCTATGTCGCCGGTGGCGATCGCGAGACCGATACCGCGATTGCTCTGCAGCCGGCGATGACCCAGTACCTGCGCCAGGGCCTGAACGACAATATCAGCCTGGGTGAAAGCGCCGCGCATCTGGCGTCGGTGTTCGCTCCCGTGGCGGGCGGTTGATCCGCCATGGCCCTGAGCCGCGCCGCGCGCCTGGCCCCGGTGGTCGAGATGGCCGAAAGCGCCGAACGCACCGCGGTCCAGCGTCTTGGTTATTTCCAGGGGCAGGTGCGGGTCGCGCAAAGCAAGCTGGAGGATCTCGAGCGTTTTCGTCTGGAATACCAGGAGCAATGGATCCAACGTGGTAGCCTGGGGGTTTCCGGCCAATGGTTGTTGGGTTACCAGCAGTTCCTCGGTCAGCTGGATACGGCGGTCGGCCAGCAGCGCCAGAGCCTGGCCTGGCACCAGAACAATCTCGACAAGGCGCGCGAGGCCTGGCAGCAGGCTTTTACCCGGGTCGAAGGCCTGCGCAAGTTGGTGCAGCGCTATATCGACGAGGCGCGCCAGTTGGAAGACAAGCGTGAACAGAAGTTGCTGGATGAGCTGTCCCAGCGTTTGCCGCGGCAGAGTCCGTATTGATCTGCAGGAATTTTGACGCTCCCGGTTGCCCTACCTTCGGCGGGGTGCTAAACCTTGTACACGTCGCCACTGACAAGGAAGCAGTATCATGGCTGTAGTCGCAGAAGTATCGCCCGATGGCGCAAAATTGACGATCTCCATCAAAGGGCGTTTTGATTTTGGCAGGCATCAGGAATTTCGCGAGTCCTACGAGGGGCTTGCCAAGAAACCGTCGTCCATTGTGGTCGATCTGAAGGAAGCGACCTATCTGGACAGCTCCGCGCTGGGCATGTTGCTCTTGTTGCGCGATCACGCCGGTGGTGATCATTCCGACGTACGGGTGATCAACAGCAACTCGGACGTGCGCAAGATCCTGGCCATCTCCAATTTCGACAAACTCTTCGATATCGGCTGACCTGCATGCAGTCGGGAGCGGAGTCGCTGACGGTATTGATCGCCGAGGATGGTGCGGCCGATCGTTTGCTGCTCTCGAGCATCGTCAGGCGTCAGGGGCATGGGGTGCTGACGGCCAGCAACGGTGCCGAGGCGGTCGCCGTGTTCGAGGCGCAGCGGCCGCAGCTGGTGCTGATGGACGCGATGATGCCGGTGATGGACGGTTTCGAGGCGGCGCGCCGGATCAAGGTGCTGGCCGGAGAGTCGTTGGTGCCGATCATCTTCCTGACCTCCATGACCGAAGTCGACGGGCTGGTGCGCTGCCTGGAAGCCGGGGGCGACGACTTCCTGGAAAAACCCTACAACCAGGTCATCCTGGGGGCCAAGATCAAGGCCATGGATCGTCTCAGGCGCCTGCAGGACACCGTCCTGCAACAGCGCGACCTGATTGCCCGGCACCATGACTACCTGCTCAACGAGCAGCGGGTGGCCAAGGCGGTGTTCGACAAGGTGGCCCACTCCGGTTGCCTGAACGCGCCGAATATCCGCTACCTGCAATCGCCTTATGCGCTGTTCAACGGCGACCTGTTGCTGGCGGCCTACACCCCGGCCGGCGATATGCATGTGCTGCTCGGCGACTTCACCGGCCATGGCCTGCCGGCGGCGGTCGGGGCGATGCCGCTGGCGGAAGTGTTCTATGGCATGACCGCCAAGGGCTATGGGCTGCCGGAAACCCTGCGCGAGATGAATGCCAAGCTCAAGCGCATCCTGCCGGTGGACATGTTCTGCTGTGCCATCTTTCTTTGCCTGAGCCCGCAGCGCCAGGTGGTGGAGGTGTGGAATGGCGGCATGCCGGACGGTTACCTGCATCGCGTGGCTACGGGAGAACGCCAGCCGCTGGTGGCCCGGCACCTGCCCCTGGGGGTGCTCGGGGCCGAGCTGTTCGACTATCACACCGATGTCTACCCCATGGCCCAGGGGGATCGGGTGTTCCTGCTCTCCGACGGGGTGATCGATACCTCTGACCGCGATGATCAGCTCTTCGGCGTGGAGCGCCTGCACCAGGTCTTCGAAGCCAATCTGGAGCCGGATCGCCTGTTCGAGGACATTCAGGAGGCCTTGCAGCGCTTTCACGGCGAAGCCCGGGATGATCTGAGCATGGTCCAGATCACGCTTCCGGCGCCGGCGCGCCAGTTGCCCAGCTCCATGGTCTACTCCGACAGCGGTGAATCCTGCCCGCTGGACTGGTCGGTGAGCTTCGAGTTTCGCGCGGCCACCTTGAAGCGCTTCAATCCGTTGCCGTACCTGCTTCAATTGCTGATGGAGGTGCATGGCTTGCGCACGCAGAGCGGGGCGCTCTACAGCGTCCTCGCCGAACTCTACTCCAATGCCCTGGAACATGGTGTCCTGGGCCTGGATTCGAGTCTCAAGCGCGATGTGCGGGGATTTGCGCAATACTATGAACAACGCAATCGGCGTCTGCTCGAGCTGCAAGAGGGATTCGTGCGGGTGCGCCTGCAGGTGATCCCGCAGGGGGAGGGTGGCCGGTTATACATACAGGTCGATGACAGCGGCAAAGGTTTTGACGTGGCGCAGGTGATGGAGCGTCCCGCACTGCTCGACCGGCTGTCCGGGCGCGGCGTGGGGCTGGTTCGCCAGCTCGGGCGCAATGCCTGTTGGTCGGACAATGGGCGCAGTGCCCACGTGGAGTTTTCGTGGGAGGCTCAGGCATAATTCGTGGGTGTGGAGCAGGGAGCGATCAAGTGGACAACGATATGGAGCATCTGGACCGCGGTGTACTCGGTGCATTGCAGGACATCATGGAGGATGAGTATCCGCTGCTGCTGGATACCTTTCTGGAGGACTCGAGAAAACGCCTGGGGCAGTTGCATCAGGCGAGCAATGCCGCGGATCTCGGGGCGGTGGCGCACAGCTTTAAGGGTAGCAGCAGCAACATGGGGGCGTTGCGCCTGGCCGAGCTTTGCCGTCAGCTGGAGCTGCTGGCCGGACAGTTGCCGCTCGTCGGTGTCGAAGAGCTGATCAACCAGATTGACCGTGAATACGAGTTGGTGCGCCGCGTTTACGAAACCGAACGCGAGCGTTTTCCCGTAAGGCCCTAGTGCCTGTGTCCGCGTCGCCCGGGCAAATATGGCCCGAACCTTGCTTTTGTTCCCTGCATTGTAGTTACCGCCCCTGTGCAGCGGAGATCGTGTTATGCCACTCGCCCCCAATTCGCTCCTCCAGGCCACCGCTGCCGTCAAGCCGCAGGCGGACGCTGTGATTTCAGCGCCGACGGCTGTCGCGGCGCCCAAGGACAATGCTTTCAGCTTCGCGCAGGTCTACCAGGACACCCAGAGCAATCCGGGCAAGCTTGCCTTCAATCCGGTCAAGCCGATGGCGGACACGGCCCCCGTGGCGCCGTCCAAGCCGGACGCGCCGGCCAGCAACGCCAATAATACGGATGCCGCTGCGCAGCCGCCGGTTGCCGGTAGCGGCAAATCCTTGCCTGCCGACAAATCGTCAAAGGCCGGTGACAAGACGGCGTCCGCCGATGGCAAGGGCGGTCCTGACAAGACCAAGGCCGACGGCACGACGGCCTCGACCGATGCCCCGAAGTCCGGCGACAAGACCGCTTCCAGCGATGACGCCAGCAAGGCAACGACCGATACGCCTGTCGCCGCGGCGACGCCGGACCCGACCCTCGACCCGGCCCTGCTCCAGGCTGCCGCGGCGACGCAGACCCCGGCCCCAGCCCCCGCAGCGGCGACCCCGGTCGATCCGACCGTGACCCCGGCCCCGCTGGCGGCAGCGGTGACCGCCGCGGCCAAGCCGGCAGCGGCGACCCCGCCGACCGCCGGTGATGATTTCGATCCGGCCGCCGACCCGCTGGACAACCTGCCGGTCGTACGCCTGGCCATGGAGCAGGGCGGTCACGTCTCGAGCGGCAGCCAGGCTTCGGCGAAATCCACCGACAATAATCCCGTCGATCCGAGCCTGGCGCAGAACCAGGCCAATAACGTTGTCACGTTGCTGGATCAGAAGACCGATCCCGGTAGCACCGACCAGGGCGGCGACAAATCCTTCAAGACGCTGATCGACGACGGTCTCAAGGACCTCAAGAGTGCTTCCAGCGATACCCGGGTCGACGACTTCGCCAATCGCCTGGCAGCGCTGACCCAGGCGGCTACCCCCAAGACCGCCAATGCGCTGCCGGTCAACCAGCCGTTGGCGATGCATCAGAGCGGTTGGAGTGAGGAGGTGGTCAATCGGGTCATGTACCTCTCCAGCGCCAACCTCAAGTCGGCGGAGATCCAGCTGCAACCCGCAGAACTGGGGCGCCTGGATATCAAGGTGAACATGGCGGCCGACCAGCCGACGCAGATCAGCTTCATCAGCGCTCATGCCGGTGTGCGCGACGCGCTGGAGGGCAACATGCCGCGTCTGCGCGACATGCTGCAACAGCAAGGCCTGGGGCAGGCCGATGTCACGGTCTCCGACCAGGCCCGGGGTTGGGCCGGCCAGGGCCAGGGCACGCAGCAGCAACAGCAGCAGGCGCAGAAAGGCAGCAACAGGGGGAGTGGTCTGGGTGGCGACAGCCAGGATGACCTGTCGATTGCCGCCGCCGGCGAAACCGCGGCAGTCAGCCCCAGCGTGGTGGTGGGCTCCAGCGCGGTCGACTATTACGCCTGATGTCTGCGGGAGTCGGCGAGCCGGCTCCCGCAGGTTCTCCCGCAGGCGCCGTGGTATTTCAAAGACTGTATTTCCCTTGTGTCCAATCTGGCATAACACTTGCTCAAGCCTTGCCGTGCGACTATGAAAAATCGAATAGTGACGGATTATTGGCATGGCGAAGAGCGAAGCAGCGGTAAAAGAACCCGGCAGTAAAAGCAAACTCAAGCTCATCATCGTCATTGTGCTGGGCGTGCTGCTGGCCGTCGGCCTGTCGGTGGGCGCGACCTGGTACTTCATGCACAGTGCCCAGAGCAAGCCGGCTCCGGCGCCCGTCGAGGCCGTCAGTAACGGCAAGCAGCCGGCGATCTTCGAACCCATGGCCCCGGCCTTCGTCACCAACTTCAAGGACGCCTCCGGCCGCCAGCGCTACATGCAGGTGAGCATCACCCTGCTGGCGCGCAACCAGGCCGACCTGGATGCCCTTAAAGTCCACATGCCGGTGATCCGCAACAACCTGGTGATGCTCTTCTCCGGGCAGGCCTACGAAACCCTCGCCACCCCGGTCGGCCAGGAACTGCTGCGCCAGAAAGCCACTGCCAGCGTGCAGGAAGTGGCGCAGAAGGAAGTCGGCAAGGTGGTGGTCGAACAGCTGCTCTTCACTAACTACGTATTGCAGTAGGATCACGACATGGCCGTGCAGGATCTGCTGTCCCAGGATGAGATCGACGCCCTTTTGCATGGCGTCGATGACGGTCTGGTGCAGACCGAAACCTCTGCCGATCCCGGCAGTGTCAAAAGTTACGACCTGACCAGCCAGGATCGCATCGTCCGCGGACGCATGCCGACCCTGGAAATGATCAACGAGCGTTTCGCCCGCTACACCCGTATCAGCATGTTCAACATGCTGCGCCGTTCCGCGGACGTGGCGGTCGGTGGCGTGCAGGTGATGAAGTTCGGCGAATACGTGCACTCGCTCTATGTCCCCACCAGCCTCAACCTGGTGAAGATCAAGCCCCTGCGCGGCACCGCCCTGTTCATCCTCGACGCCAAGCTGGTGTTCAAGCTGGTGGACAACTTTTTCGGCGGCGATGGCCGGCACGCCAAGATCGAAGGCCGTGAGTTCACCCCCACGGAGCTGCGGGTGGTGCGCATGGTGCTGGATCAGGCGTTCATCGACCTCAAGGAAGCCTGGCAGGCGATCATGGAAGTCAATTTCGAGTACATCAACTCGGAAGTGAACCCGGCCATGGCCAACATCGTCGGTCCCAGCGAGGCGGTGGTGGTGTCGACCTTCCATATCGAACTCGACGGCGGCGGCGGCGACCTGCACGTGACCATGCCGTACTCGATGATCGAGCCGGTGCGCGAAATGCTCGACGCCGGTTTCCAGTCGGACCTGGACGACCAGGACGAGCGCTGGGTCAAGGCCCTGCGCGAAGACGTGCTGGACGTGGACGTCCCCCTCAGTGCCACGGTTGCCCGTCGCCAGTTGCGCCTGCGGGACATCCTGCACATGCAACCGGGCGATGTGATTCCGGTGGAACTGCCGGAAGACATGGTCATGCGCGCCAACGGCGTGCCGGCGTTCAAGGTCAAGCTCGGTTCCCACAAGGGCAACCTGGCGCTGCAAGTGATTGAGCCGATCGAGCGCCGCTAGGGCGTCGATCAGAAATGTGCCGTGTTAATTGATTTTCTGCTCGCCGAGGACAACTGATGGCTAATGAACACGATATGACTTCCCCGGACGACCAGGCCCTGGCCGACGAGTGGGCGGCTGCCCTGGAAGAAACCGGCGATGCCGGCCAGGCCGATATCGATGCCTTGCTGGCGGCCGACTCCGGCACTGCGCCGAGCTCCAACCGTCTGCCCATGGAAGAGTTCGGCAGTGTGCCCAGGAGCCACGAGCCGGTGACCCTGGACGGTCCGAACCTGGACGTGATCCTGGACATTCCGGTGTCGATTTCCATGGAAGTCGGCAGCACCGACATCAACATCCGCAACCTGCTGCAATTGAACCAGGGCTCGGTGATCGAGCTGGACCGCCTGGCCGGCGAGCCGTTGGACGTGCTGGTCAATGGCACGTTGATCGCCCACGGTGAAGTGGTGGTGGTCAACGAAAAGTTCGGTATCCGTCTGACCGACGTGATCAGCCCGAGCGAACGCATCAAGAAGCTGCGCTGAATGAGCCGGATTTTCGGCCTCCTGTTGCTGTCGCCGCTCGGTGCTTGGGCGGCGGAGCCGCTGGCCACGGCAACGGCGGCCGCGCCGAGTACGCCAGGCAGTATGGCCGGACAGTTGACGCAACTGGTGCTCGGCCTGCTGCTGGTGCTGGGGATCATCTTTGTGCTCGCCTGGCTGTTGCGCCGTGTGCAACAGGTGGGGCCGGGGGCCAAGGGGCGGCAGGTCATCGAGTTGATCGGTTCGCGCGCCCTCGGGCCACGTGACCGTCTGGTGCTGGTGCAGGTCGGCAACGAGCAGATCCTGCTCGGGCTGACGCCGGGCACCATCACCCCCCTGCATGTACTCAAGGAACCGGTCCAGGTGCCGAGCGGCGAGCAGGCCACGCCTGAATTCGCTCAACGCCTGATGGAATTTTTGGGTAAGGATAAGAAGTGATGGGCGCTTTGCGGTTTTTCCTGACGCTGGCCTTGCTGCTGGCGGCACCTTTGGCGCTGGCTGCCGATCCATTGTCGATCCCGGCGATCACCCTGGGCACCGGGGCCAACGGCCAGCAGGAGTATTCGGTCAACCTGCAAATCCTGCTGATCATGACGGCGCTGAGTTTTATCCCGGCGTTCGTCATGCTGATGACCAGCTTCACCCGCATCATCATTGTCTTCTCGATCCTGCGTCAGGCGCTGGGCCTGCAGTCGACGCCCTCGAACCAGATCCTCACCGGCATGGCGTTGTTCCTGACCATGTTCATCATGGCGCCGGTCTACGACAAGGTGAACCACGATGCCCTGCAGCCCTACCTGGCCGAGAAGATGACGGCCCAGGACGCGGTGCTCAAGGCCGAAGGACCGATCAAGGACTTCATGCTGGCGCAGACCCGCAGCAGCGACCTGGAGCTGTTCATGCGCCTGTCCAAGCGCACCGACATCGCCACGCCCGACCAGGCGCCGCTGACCATTGTCGTGCCGGCCTTCGTGACCTCGGAGTTGAAGACCGCGTTCCAGATCGGCTTCATGATCTTCATTCCCTTCCTGATCATCGACCTGGTGGTGGCCAGTGTGCTGATGGCGATGGGTATGATGATGCTGTCGCCGCTGATTATTTCCCTGCCGTTCAAGATCATGCTGTTCGTGCTGGTGGATGGCTGGGCACTGATCATCGGCACCCTGGCCAGCAGTTTTGGCGGTGTCTAGAGCGAGTGATGTGCAATGACTCCTGAAGTCGCAGTCGACATTTTCCGTGATGCCCTCTGGCTGACCACCCTGATGGTCTCGGTGCTGGTGATCCCGAGCCTGCTGGTGGGCCTGCTGGTGGCGATGTTCCAGGCCGCCACCCAGATCAACGAACAGACCCTGAGCTTCCTGCCGCGCCTGCTGGTGATGTTGATCACCCTGATCGTCGCCGGGCCCTGGATGGTGCAGAAGTTCATGGAGTACATCCTGTCGCTGTACGGCAGTATTCCGCAGGTCATCGGCTGAGATGTCGCTGCTGGCGCTGACCGATACGCAGATCAGCAGTTGGGTGGCGAGTTTCATGCTGCCGATGTTCCGGATCGGCGCGGTGATCATGACCATGCCGATCTTCGGGACCACCCTGGTGCCGCGGCGGATCCGCATGTATTTCATCCTGGCGATCACCGTGGTCATCACTCCCGGCCTGCCGCCGATGCCCGACGTGCATCCGCTGGATCTGAGCGGGCTGCTGCTGATCGCCGAGCAGATCATTTTCGGGGCCCTGCTGGGGCTGTCCCTGCAGCTGTTCTTCCAGGCTTTCGTGGTGGCCGGGCAGATCGTCGCCGTGCAGATGGGCATGAGCTTCGCGTCCATGGTCGATCCGGTCAACGGTGTCTCGACGGCGGTGATCGGGCAGTTCTTCACCATGCTGGTGACACTGATGTTCCTGGCCATGAACGGCCACCTGGTGGTCATCGAGGTGCTGACCGAGAGCTTTACCACCTTTCCTGTGGGCAGCGGGCTGTCGACCACGGATTTCTGGGAAATCTCCGGCAAGCTCGGCTGGGTGCTCGGGGCGGCGTTGCTGCTGGTGCTGCCGGCGATTACCGCGTTGCTGGTGGTGAACATCGCGTTCGGCATCATGACCCGTGCCGCGCCGCAGTTGAACATCTTCTCCATCGGTTTTCCGCTGATCTTGGTGTTGGGGATGTTCATCCTCTGGATCAGCCTGGGGGACATTCTCAACCAGTATCAGCCGCTGGCCGTCGAGGCCCTGCGGTTTTTACGCGAACTGGCGCGGGCGCACTGAGCCATGGCAGAGAGCGAGAGCGGTCAGGACAAGACAGAAGACCCCACGGACAAAAAGAAAAAGGAGGCCCGGGAGCGGGGCGAGGTTGCCCGTTCCAAGGAGCTCAGTACCTTTGCCGTGATGATGGCCGGCGCCGGTGCCTTGCTGGTGTTCGGTGGCGCCCTGGCCCAGGATCTGGCCGAGTTGATGCGCTTGAACTTCAGCCTGACCCGGGAGGTGGTGATCGACCAGCGCTACATGGCGATTTTCCTCATGCACTCGGGGGAAATCGCCATCTGGGCGGTGCAGCCGATCCTGCTGAGCATCCTGCTGGCGGCCTTCGTCGGGCCGATCTCCCTCGGTGGTTGGTTGTTCTCCGCCGGCGCCATGGCGCCGAAGTTCAGTCGGATGAACCCCTTGGCGGGGATCAAGCGAATGTTCTCGCCCAAGGCGCTGATGGAACTGCTCAAGGCCATCGGCAAGTTCACCATCATCCTGTTCGTCGGGCTGTCGGTGCTGTCTTCGGATATCGACGACCTGGTGCGTATCGCCCATGAACCGCTGGAGATGGCGATCGTTCACAGCCTGCAGGTGGTGGGTTGGAGTACCTTGTGGATGTCCCTGGGGCTGTTGATCATTGCCGCGGTGGATGTGCCGGTGCAGCTCTATGAGGCCCACCAGCGGCTGTTGATGACCAAGCAGGAAGTGCGCGACGAACACAAGGACCAGGAAGGCCGGCCGGAGGTCAAGCAGCGGATTCGCCAGTTGCAGCGCGAAATGTCCCAGCGGCGGATGATGGCGGCGATTCCCGAGGCGGATGTGGTGATCACCAACCCGACCCACTATGCCGTGGCGCTCAAGTACGACGCGGAGAAGGGCGGGGCGCCGGTGCTGCTGGCCAAGGGCAGCGACTTCCTGGCCTTGAAGATCCGCGAGATCGCTGTCGAACACCAGGTCATGCTGCTCGAGTCGCCGGCCCTGGCGCGTTCGATCTACTACTCCACCGAATTGGAGCAGGAGATCCCGGCGGGCCTGTACCTGGCGGTGGCGCAGGTGCTGGCGTATGTCTACCAGATTCGCCAGTACCAGGCCGGCAAGGGCAAGCGCCCCGATCCGCTCAAGGGCGACCTGCCGATTCCGCCGGATCTGCGCCGCGATTCCTAGGTGATCATCGCGCGTTGAGGATCGTGAGGCGACTGTCGAGGGGCGGTCTGGAGCTGGCAGGTGCTCTCACCTGCCATCCCGGGGTTATTGCTCAAATGCGGCGCCACTTGCGGGTGTTGGCGGCGTAGCGGAATTTGAGGGTATCGCCTGTCTTGAGTTGAATGGAGGTGCCTGAGACGAGATTGGTGCCCATGACGGTGGCCGTCAAGGTGGCGTCGGAGGTCAGGGTGACCTCGTCGCCCGCCCAAGCCGTGAGGGGCAGGGTGATTTCCCTGACCCAGTCGGCATTCTTGAAATGCACCCGGGTTTGTTCTGTGCCGGTATCCTCCATCTGGGCCCCGGCCTGGGCCGCGCCGTAAGAGTGTATGGGCGTCTTGACGGCCTGCCAGGTGGCCTGGTTGTTGAGCATGAAGAGGTATTTGTCACCCCGTTGGAGGCGGTAGACCCGCTGGTCGGGGCGGCGATGGATATGGCTGTCATAGCTGGCTGAAGACGATATCTCGACATAACTGAATACCGGTGCCGAAGTCGGTAAGCTCACGTCCGCCACCCAGTTTCCATCCGCCATCTGGTACTTGATGAGTTTTTCATCGGTGCGCACAACAGGGACCGCGCCTCCCGAAGTGTTGGGGGAGTAAACACGGTCAGGCTGCAATATCCATTTCAGCTCGGCGGTGCTGTATTGGAAGAGGACCACATCATTTTGCTTCAAGATCAGGTCGGCTATCAGAAAGTCACTGTTGGGGACATGCAGTGTTGTTTGTAGTTGGGCTTTGCAAATGATGAGCAGGGTGGCTTTGTTGATCGTTCGGGTAGGGAGTGTCATTGATGCGGACCAATTGCCATTGGCTGTCACCAGGACGATCGCGCCGATGCCATTGGGAATAAAACCGTTGGTGAGACTGTTGGGGGTCAAACGAACAGAGGTCCTTTCTTGATTTCTGAAACTGTTCGCATGAATGCAGTTGTCGATATGCCTACAACGTAAGGACCAGTCGGTGTTGATGATGTGGAACTTCATGATCGGCGAGTTGAATTCGCCTGCGGCAAACCAGCTCATGACGTCCGGCGACATATCGTCGGGTTGATAGACCAGGGTGTATTTGTGTGCCTGGATGGAGCGCAGCTCATAGTCGGGTTTCGACTCTCTACCGACCTGTTCGACGAAGCTCTTCAGCTCGCTGCTGGAAGGCCGGTCCTTGCCTATCCAGCGCTGATTGACCCCGGGCCAGAACAGCGGGTCGCGTTGGTCATTGTTGTAGGCAATCACGACATTTTTCTGCAATTCCCATAGCTGCCTGAGCACCAGGAGCTTCCACCTGGGTTCGATCAGTCTGCTGCCCAGGCGGTTTTTTATAACCGTGGCCAACTCGCGATGTGCCGCGTCGGTAAAGTTCCTGAATTGATGAAAGTCGAGAATGACCACCTCGTTGCTGTGGGCCGTGTAGAGGTTGATGACGGCTTGCAGGCAGTCGCGTTCGACGTTTCTTCCAGAATTCGTGCTGTGGAAGATCGCGAATCTTTTCGGGTCCCCTTGCGGATAGCCAAAGTAAAACTGGACCCTCAGATCGAGCACCCTGATGCCCGTCTGGAGTTGACTATGGGGCGATACGTCCTGGCAGGTGTCATAGCTGTCGGTTTGGGGGGCCTGTTTGTCCGTGGCGGAGTTGTGGGTGCCGGGCAGTATCAGTTCGTCAACGCGCAGGTTGGCGGTGGCACCGGAGTAGTAGCCCATCCAGTTAGGCCGGACATTGTTGAACGGTGAGCAGATGCCGCCGCTGATGCTGCCGTTCGGGCACCAGCCTATCCTGGGTGTCGAAACAGGCTCATCGCCTGGAGCGGGATCGCTGCTGGGGAACTGCTCGGTGTCGGGGTATGGCGCAGGAGCGTAAGGGACGAACTCTGGCTCCACATAAGGTTTCAATACGCCGTGTTCGTCCAGGTCTTCCGGGCGAACACCCATTTGTTCGGCAAGGGAAATATTATCGCTCATGGCAAGCCTCTGCTCGGTGCGCCGGAGCGGCTACTTCCGATATTTCCCGACAACAGTCGCTCGATAACTTATTGGATACCTCCATGGCTGTTTCAACCACTGTCAGAAGTATCAGGTTGACGTTTCTGTCCTGTGTGCTATCGGCTGGAGTCAAGGCGCACGGGCGTGTTGCGCGTAGGTTTCCTCATCGCGGAGAGGGGCGACCAACGGCAGTGAGGACAAGGTCAGGGTCGAGGACATCCGGTTGAATCGCGGGATCCTGTACATGAAAGGGAGTGATCTGCAGTTTGGCAAGTTGACCGCGAGCGACATCAGAACCGCCCAGTGAAGCGCCGGGTTGGAGGCGGCTCGTTACCTTGGATTGCAAAAGTTGGAAGGCTTCTTGCAGTGGCAGGCCTGTGGCGCGCCCGGCGTCAAAAGTTTGCTTCAAGGTGACGAGGAATACCGGTGGATCGCTCTCAACTTATCAACACGGCGCGCAGCAACCTGAGCAGCCTCGGCCGGGGCAACCTGGGTGTGCCGGTGCTGTTGTTGGTCATGCTGGCGATGATGATGTTGCCAGTGCCGGCGTTCCTGCTGGACGTTTTCTTCACCTTCAACATCGCCTTGTCCCTGGTTGTCCTGCTGGTCTGCGTCTACGCCCTGCGGCCGCTGGACTTCGCCGTCTTCCCGACCATCCTGCTGGTGGCCACGCTGTTGCGCCTGGCCCTGAACGTGGCCTCGACCCGGGTGGTCATGCTCCATGGCCAGGAGGGGCATGCCGCCGCGGGCAAGGTGATCCAGGCCTTCGGCGAGGTGGTGATCGGCGGCAACTACGTGGTCGGTATTGTGGTCTTCGCGATCCTGATGATCATCAACTTCGTCGTGGTCACCAAGGGTGCCGGGCGGATTTCCGAGGTGAGCGCGCGCTTCACCCTCGATGCGATGCCCGGCAAGCAGATGGCGATCGACGCCGACCTCAACGCCGGCCTGATCGATCAGCCACAAGCCAAGCTGCGTCGTCTGGAAGTGGCCCAGGAAGCCGAGTTCTACGGTTCCATGGACGGTGCCAGTAAGTTCGTCCGCGGTGACGCCATCGCCGGCCTGCTGATTCTGTTCATCAACCTGATCGGCGGCATGGCGGTCGGGATCTTCCAGCATCACATGAGCTTCGCCGATGCGGGCAAGGTCTACGCCTTGCTGACCATCGGTGACGGTTTGGTGGCGCAATTGCCATCACTGCTGCTGTCCACCGCCGCGGCGATCATGGTGACCCGGGCTTCCGGCTCGGAAGAAATGGGCAAGCAGATCAGCCGGCAGATGTTCGCCTCGCCCAAGGCCCTGGCGGTGGCCGCCGGCCTGATGGCGGTGATGGGCCTGGTGCCGGGCATGCCGCACGTGTCCTTCCTCAGCCTGGCGCTGGTGGCCGGTGGCGCGGCCTACCTGGTCTGGAAGAAGCAGAATGTCGCCAAGGTCCAGGCCCTGGCCGAGGCCCAGCGCCAGCAGGACCTGCTGCCGTCGCCGGCGCGGGCCATGGAAACCAAGGAGCTGGGCTGGGACGACGTGAGCCCCATCGACATGATCGGCCTGGAAGTCGGCTATCGCCTGATTCCGCTGGTGGATCGCAACCAGGGCGGGCAGTTGCTGGCGCGGATCAAGGGGGTGCGCAAGAAACTCTCCCAAGACCTGGGTTTCCTGATGCCCACCGTGCATATTCGTGACAACCTCGACCTGGCGCCCAGTGCCTACCGCCTGACCCTGATGGGCGTGACCCTGGCCGAAGCCGAGATTTACCCGGATCGCGAGTTGGCGATCAACCCGGGCCAGGTCTATGGCTCGCTCAACGGGATCACCGCCAAGGACCCGGCCTTCGGCCTGGAAGCGGTGTGGATCGAGCTCAGCCAGCGTCCCCAGGCCCAGTCCCTGGGTTATACCGTGGTCGACGCCAGTACCGTGGTGGCAACGCACCTCAACCAGATCCTCTACAAGCATTCCAGCGAGCTGATCGGTCACGAGGAAGTCCAGCAACTCATGCAATTGCTGGCCAAGGGCTCGCCGAAGCTGGCCGAAGAGCTGGTGCCAGGGATCATTTCCCTGTCGCACTTGCTCAAAGTGCTGCAGGCGTTGCTGGCCGAACACGTGCCGGTCCGGGACATCCGCAGCATTGCCGAAGCCATCGCCAACAATGCCACCAAGAGTCAAGATACTGCCGCTATGGTTGCCGCGGTGCGCGTCGGATTGTCGCGCGCAATCGTCCAAAGCATTGTAGGGCTTGAGTCCGAGCTGCCTGTGATCACCTTGGAACCAAGGTTGGAACAAATATTGCTCAATAGTCTGCAGAAGGCCGGACAAGGCTCGGAAGAAGGCGTTCTTCTGGAGCCGAGCATGGCTGAAAAACTCCAGCGTTCGCTGATCGACGCCGCCCAGCGCCAGGAAATGCAAGGGCAGCCGGTGATCCTGCTGGTAGCTGGACCGGTTCGCGCGATGCTTTCGCGGTTCGGACGACTGGCGGTGCCAAGCCTGCATGTATTGGCCTACCAGGAAATTCCGGATAACAAGCAAGTGACCATCGTTGCGACAGTAGGGCCCAACGGCTGAGGTAGTGGGTTATGCAAGTTAAGCGTTTTTTCGCCGCCGATATGCGTCAGGCCATGAAGCTGGTTCGTGATGAGCTGGGTTCGGACGCGGCCATTATCGGCAACCGCCGGATTGCGGGCGGTGTCGAGCTGACGGCTGCCCTGGACTACAAGCTCTCGGCACTGTCGCCACGGGTGCCGAACATCGAGCTCGAAGACGAGCTGCGCAAGACCCAGTCGCGTATCGTCACCGCCCAGGCCGAACTGAGCCTGCGCAGCGATGGCGAAGGCGATGCGACGACCAATCGGCAACTGTTCGCCGGCCTGCCGCTGACCGCCGCCGAGCCGCTGATCGAACCGACCTTCGACGAACCCCGGCGTCCAGCCCCGGCGCCTGTTGCCCCGGCCCCGGCGGTGGACCAGCGGGTGTTCGACTCGATGCGTTCGGAACTCAACGGCCTGCGCGAGCTGCTGGAAGTCCAGCTCGGCTCCCTGGCCTGGAACCAGTTGCAAGGCCGTCAGCCGCAACAGGCCAACCTCTGGCGCCGTCTGCAGCGCATCGGCCTGTCCGGGCCGCTGTCGCGGGACTTGCTGGACCTGATCAGCGAAATCGACGAGCCACGCCAGGCCTGGCGCATGCTGTTGGCGCACCTGGCACGAATGATCGTCACCCCCGAGATCGAGCCGCTGGAAGAGGGTGGCGTGATCGCCATGGTCGGCCCGGCCGGCATGGGCAAGACCACCACGCTGGCCAAGTTGGCGGCGCGCTATGTGCTCAAGTACGGCGCGCAGAACATCGCGCTGGTGAGCATGGACAGCTTCCGCATCGGTGCCCAGGAGCAGCTCAAGACCCTGGGACGGATCCTCAATGTGTCCGTGACCCATGTCGATCCGGGCCAGTCCCTGGCCCAGGCCCTCGATCCGCTGCTGCGCAAGCGTGTGGTGCTGATCGATACCGCCGGCCTGCAGGCCAGCGATCCGGCCTTGCGCATGCAGCTGGAAAGCCTGGCCGGACGCGGGATCAAGGCCAAGAATTACCTGGTGCTGGCCACCACCAGCCAGAAGCAGGTGCTGACCGCCGCCTACCACAGTTACAAGCGCTGCGGGCTGGCCGGTTGCATCCTGACTAAGCTTGATGAAACGGCGAGCCTCGGCGAAGTGCTGAGCCTGGCCATCAGTCACGAGTTGCCGGTGGCCTATCTGACCGACGGGCCGCGCATTCCGGATGACCTGCACCTGCCGCGCCGGCATCAGCTGGTGTCCAGGGCGGTCAGTGTACAAATGCAGGAAGAGCCCAGCGAGGAGGCCATGGCCGATATGTTCGCTGACATCTACCACAGCCCGTCCAAACGGGTGGGCTGAGATGAGTATGAAGACGTTGCAAACGACCTACATCGAGGGTCTGCCACGCGTTGTTCCGGCAAGTGACCGCGCAGCCACTTATGTGGCCTTCCGTCTAAGCAAGACAAGGTAAGAAGAGAACATGGGCAGCATGCATCCCGTACAGGTGATCGCGGTGACCGGCGGCAAAGGTGGCGTCGGGAAGACCAACGTGTCAGTGAATTTATCCCTGGCGCTGGCTGAGCTCGGCCGGCGCGTCATGCTGCTGGATGCCGATCTGGGACTGGCGAATGTCGATGTGCTGCTGGGCCTGACCCCCAAACGCACCCTGGCCGACGTGGTCGAGGGGCGCTGCGAACTGCGCGATGTGCTGCTGCAAGGTCCGGGCGGGATTCGTATCGTGCCGGCGGCCTCGGGCACCCAGAGCATGGTGCACCTGAGCCCGGCGCAGCATGCCGGCCTGATCCAGGCCTTCAGCGACATCGGCGACAACCTCGACGTGCTGGTGATCGACACCGCCGCGGGCATTGGCGAGTCGGTGGTCAGCTTTGTCCGTGCGGCCCAGGAAGTGCTGCTGGTGGTCTGCGACGAGCCGACCTCGATCACCGACGCCTACGCCTTGATCAAGCTGCTCAACCGCGACTACGGCATGAACCGCTTCCGGGTGCTGGCCAACATGGCCCAGAGTCCGCAGGAAGGCCGCAACCTGTTCGCCAAGTTGACCAAGGTCACGGACCGCTTCCTCGATGTGGCCCTACAATACGTCGGCGCCGTTCCTTACGACGAGTGTGTGCGCAAGGCCGTGCAAAAGCAGCGTGCGGTCTATGAGGCATTCCCTCGTTCGAAATGCGCCTTGGCGTTCAAGGCTATTGCCCAGAAGGTCGACACCTGGCCGTTGCCCGCCAACCCGCGGGGGCACCTGGAGTTTTTCGTCGAGCGTCTGGTGCATCAAACGAGTGCGGGACCGGTGCTATGACTGCCAGTGGCTATCGCATGTATTCCAAGTCGTCGCGTGACAGCCAGTATGAATTGATTGAACGTTATGCGCCGTTGGTCAAACGTATCGCCTATCACCTGCTGGCACGCCTGCCGGCCAGCGTCCAGGTCGAGGATCTGATCCAGGCCGGGATGATCGGCCTGCTGGAAGTCTCGACCAAGTACGACTCGAGCAAGGGTGCCAGTTTCGAGACCTATGCCGGCATTCGTATCCGTGGCGCGATGCTCGATGAAGTGCGCAAGGGCGACTGGGCGCCGCGTTCGGTTCACCGCAACACCCGCATGGTCAGTGACGCAATTCGTGCAATTGAAGCAAAAACCGGTCGTGACGCTAAAGATCACGAGGTTGCAGCCGAACTCCAATTGAGTCTCGACGATTATTACGGGATTTTGAACGATACCTTGGGCAGCCGCCTGTTCAGTTTCGACGACCTGTTGCAGGACGGCGAGCATGAAGGGCTGCATGAGGACGGTGCGAGTGCTCATCTCGAGCCGTCGCGCGACCTGGAAGATGAACGCTTCCAGGCGGCGCTGGCGGATGCGATTGCCAATTTGCCGGAGCGTGAGCGACTGGTGTTGGCGCTGTACTACGACGAGGAGCTGAACCTCAAGGAGATTGGTGAGGTGCTGGGGGTCAGCGAGTCGCGAGTCAGCCAGTTACACAGCCAGTGCGCGGCCCGCTTGCGGGGGCGTTTGGGGGAGTGGCGAGCGCGCTGAGGCGGTTTGGGAACACTGCGAACGAGATCGGCATGGCGTTTGACGCCCTGGCGGTGACTCGGCCGGATGGGGTTTCCATGCAGTCGTTGAGTGCTGTGCCGGATTGATTGAACAGCGCGTTCAGGTGCTGAACGCGTTTAAGACTGCTTGGAGGTCGAATTGGACAAGAACATGAAAATCCTCATCGTTGACGATTTTTCAACGATGCGGCGGATCATCAAGAACCTGTTGCGTGACCTCGGGTTCACCAACACGGTCGAGGCGGACGACGGTACCACCGCGATTCCCGTCCTCAACAGCGGTAGCATCGACTTTCTGGTGACTGACTGGAACATGCCCGGCATGACCGGCATCGACCTGCTGCGTCACGTACGCGCCGATGAAAAGCTCAAGCACCTGCCGGTGTTGATGGTCACCGCCGAAGCCAAGCGCGAGCAGATCATCGAAGCTGCCCAGGCCGGTGTAAACGGCTATGTGGTCAAACCATTCACGGCCCAGGCGTTGAAAGAGAAGATCGAGAAAATCTTCGAACGCATCGGCTGATGATGTCCACCACGGGGGCGCTATGGAGCACAACGAATCTTCACTGGGTGATTTTGAATTAACCCTGAAAAAACATGCCCGCGAACTGGTCGACAGCCTTGAAAAAGGTCGGTTCGGTGACGCGGTGCAAATGATCCATGAGCTGAATCAGACCCGTGACCGTGGCCTGTACCTGGAAGTCGGCAAGCTCACCCGCGAATTGCACAGTGCCATTGTCAACTTCCAGATCGACCCGCATATGCCGCAGGCCGAGGAAGTGTCGCAGATCACTGACGCCACCGAGCGCCTGTCCTATGTGGTCAGGCTGACCGAGGCCGCGGCCAACCGCACCATGGACCTGGTGGAGAGCGCGACCCCGCGGGTCAGTGGCCTGCACGAGGAAGCCAAGGCATTGAGCACCGACTGGAGCCGTTTCATGCGGCGCGAAGTCGATGCCCAGGAGTTTCGCGAGCTGGCGCGGCGGGTCGACGGTTTCCTGTCCCGCAGCGAGCAGGAGACCCGCGCCGTGTCGAGCGACCTGAACGACATTCTGCTGGCCCAGGACTACCAGGACCTTACCGGCCAGGTGATCAAGCGCGTGACCCAGATGGTCACCGAAGTGGAAAGCAATCTGCTCAAACTGGTGCTGATGGCCAGTCAGGTCGACCGCTTTGCCGGTATCGAACATGATCGCGAAGCCATCCTTGCCGAAAAAGATCAGCAAAAAGAGCTGGCCAAGGGTGTAGGTCCGCAGATTCATGCCGATAAACGTGAAGACGTTGTATCCGGTCAGGACGATGTCGACGATTTGCTTTCCAGTCTTGGATTCTAGGAGCACCCAAACACATGAGCTTCGGCGCCGATGAAGAGATCCTTCAGGATTTCCTGGTTGAGGCCGGCGAGATTCTGGAGCAACTGTCCGAACAACTGGTCGAGCTGGAAAGCCGGCCGGATGATGCGGATCTGCTCAATGCAATCTTTCGCGGTTTTCACACTGTAAAAGGGGGCGCCGGCTTCCTCCAGCTCAACGAGCTGGTGGAGTGCTGTCACATCGCCGAGAACGTGTTCGACATCCTGCGCAAGGGTGAGCGGCGCGTCGATGCGGAACTGATGGACGTGGTCCTGGAAGCGCTGGATGCGGTGAACAGCATGTTCAGCGAGGTGCGTGAGCGCGGCCCGATCACCCCGGCGACCCCTGAGTTGCTGGCGGCCTTGGCGCGCCTGGCGGAACCGGCGGGTGCCGAAGAGGCGCCCGCGCCAGTGGCCGAGGTCGTGGAGCCTGAGCCGGTCGCTGAAAGCGAGTCCGGCGACATCACCGACAACGAATTCGAATTGCTGCTCGACTCCCTGAACAGCGTCAAGGCCGAAGCCGAGGCACCGCAAGCCGTTGCCGCGGTGGAAGGCGAGCCCGGCAGCGATGAGATCACCGACGCCGAGTTCGAATCCTTGCTCGACCAGTTGCACGGCAAGGGCCAGTTCGCCCCCGATGCGGTGGCGACGCCGGCTCAACCGGCGGCATCCGGCGCGACGCCCGATGCAACCGAAAGCAGCGATATTACCGACGATGAATTCGAAGCCTTGCTGGACCAGTTGCATGGCAAGGGCTCGTTCAAGGTCGACGCCCTCGATACGGCTGCGGCCTCGGCCCAGGCGTCTGAAGTCACGGGGGCCAAGGGCGATGACCTGATCACCGACCAGGAGTTCGAGTCCCTGCTCGACGAGCTGCACGGCAAGGGCAAGTTCACCGAAGTGGCCGCGACCACCGCGACCGCCGCAGTGGCCACGCCGGTCGCTAGCAAACCGGCTGCCGCGCCTGCCGCCAAGGCACCCGCTCCGGCAGCGGCGCCCGCGCCAGCACCCGCCAAGGCGACAGCAGCACCTGCTGCCGCACCAGCGCCTGCCCGGGCTCCGGCACCTGCCGCCGCGGCCTCTGGCGAAAAGCCGGTTGCCAGCGAAGCGGAAACCACCGTGCGGGTCGATACCGCGCGCCTGGACGAGATCATGAACATGGTCGGCGAACTGGTGCTGGTGCGTAACCGCCTGGTGCGCCTGGGCTTGAACAGCGGCGATGAAGCCATGTCCAAGGCCGTGTCCAACCTCGACGTGGTGACCGCAGACCTGCAGACCGCGGTGATGAAAACCCGCATGCAGCCGATCAAGAAAGTCTTCGGCCGCTTCCCGCGCCTGGTTCGCGACCTGGCCCGGCAGTTGAAGAAAGAGATCAACCTGGAACTGGTGGGCGAAGAGACCGACCTGGACAAGAACCTGGTCGAGGCCCTGGCCGACCCGCTGGTCCACTTGGTGCGCAACTCGGTCGACCACGGTATCGAAGAACCGGCCGACCGCGAAGCCATGGGCAAGTCCCGCAGCGGTCGCGTGGTGCTCTCCGCCGAACAGGAAGGCGACCACATCCTGCTGTCCATCTCCGATGACGGCAAGGGCATGGACGCCGACGTGCTGCGCAGCATCGCGGTGAAGAAGGGCCTGATGGACAAGGATGCGGCCGATCGCCTGAGCGAGACCGACTGCTTCAACCTGATCTTCGCCCCGGGCTTCTCGACCAAGACCGAGATTTCCGACGTGTCCGGCCGTGGCGTGGGCATGGACGTGGTGAAAACCAAGATCGCCCAGCTCAACGGCACCATCAACATCTACTCGACCAAGGGCAAGGGCTCGAAGATCGTCATCAAGGTCCCGTTGACCCTGGCGATCATGCCGACCCTGATGGTCATGCTCGGCAACCAGGCCTTCGCGTTCCCGCTGGTCAACGTCAACGAGATCTTCCACCTCGACCTGTCGCGCACCAACGTGGTCGACGGCCAGGAAGTGGTGATCGTGCGGGACAAGGCACTGCCGCTGTTCTACCTCAAGCGCTGGCTGGTCAGCTCGGCCGCTCACGAAGAGCAGCGCGAGGGCCATGTGGTGATCCTTTCGGTGGGCACCCAGCGGATCGGCTTCGTCGTCGACCAACTGGTGGGCCAGGAAGAAGTGGTCATCAAGCCGCTGGGCAAGATGCTGCAAGGGACTCCGGGCATGTCGGGCGCCACCATTACCGGTGACGGTCGCATCGCGCTGATTCTCGATGTGCCGAGCATGCTCAAGCGTTACGCCGCACGGCGTATTTGATTCTGGTTCGGCGGCGGCGCATAGGGCCGCCGCCGTGCCTAACGGAGTGTTTATGGTAGTCAAGGTCCTGGTGGTGGATGATTCGGGTTTTTTCCGCCGCCGCGTCTCGGAAATCCTTTCGGCGGATACGAGCATCCAGGTCGTCGGTACGGCGACCAACGGTAAAGAAGCCATCGATCAGGCCCTGGCCCTCAAGCCGGACGTGATCACCATGGACTACGAGATGCCGATGATGGACGGCATCACGGCGGTGCGGCATATCATGCAGCGCTGCCCGACTCCGGTGTTGATGTTCTCGTCCCTGACCCACGAAGGCGCCCGTGTCACCCTCGATGCGCTGGACGCCGGGGCCGTGGACTTCCTGCCGAAGAATTTCGAAGACATCTCGCGCAACCCCGAGAAGGTCAAGCAACTGTTGTGCGAGAAGGTGCACAGCATCTCGCGCAGCAACCGTCGCTTCAGCAGCTACAGCGCGCCCGCGCCGCAGCCGGTGCCCACGCCGACCGCGACAGCCCCTTCGAGCAGCTATTCCAGCCACGCCCCGGCGGCCCCGGCTCCCGTGCGGACCACGCCGGTGGCCAGTCGTGCGCCGGCACCCGCGGCGGTCTCGACCTCCGGCGCGCCGAAGCGCAAGGCCTACAAGCTGGTGGCCATCGGCACCTCCACCGGTGGCCCGGTGGCCCTGCAGCGGGTCCTGACCCAGTTGCCGGCGAGCTTCCC
Organism: Pseudomonas batumici; assembly: GCF_000820515.1. Classification (GTDB taxonomy): domain Bacteria; phylum Pseudomonadota; class Gammaproteobacteria; order Pseudomonadales; family Pseudomonadaceae; genus Aquipseudomonas; species Aquipseudomonas batumici. The sequence goes on from NZ_JXDG01000053.1 coordinate 24,183, forward strand.
GGCGCCCATCGTGTTGATCCAGCACATGCCGGCGGCTTTCACCAAGGCGTTTGCCGAACGCCTGGACAAGCTGTGCCAGATCAGCGTCAAGGAAGCCGAGGATGGCGACATCCTGCGTCCCGGCCTGGCCTTGCTCGCCCCGGGCGGCAAGCAGATGATGGTCGACGGCCGTGGCGCGGTGAAAATCCTGCCGGGCGACGAACGCCTGAACTACAAGCCGTGCGTGGATATCACCTTCGGTTCGGCGGCCAAGTCCTACGGCGACAAAGTTCTGGCGGTGGTCCTCACCGGCATGGGCGCCGACGGTCGTGAAGGCGCGCGCCTGCTCAAGCAGGGCGGCAGTGCCATCTGGGCCCAGGACGAAGCCAGTTGCGTGATCTATGGCATGCCCATGGCCATCGTCAAGGCTGAACTGGCCGACGCGGTCTACAGCCTGGACGAAATCGGCAAGCATCTGGTCGAGGCGTGCCTCTGATGGATGTGCTGAGCCTTATCGGGATCATCCTGGCCTTTGTCGCCATTATCGGCGGCAATTTCCTCGAGGGCGGGCACCTGGGGGCGCTGGCCAACGGTCCGGCGGCGTTGATCGTATTGGGCGGCACCATCGGCGCGGCCTTGCTGCAATCGCCGATCAGCGCGTTCAAGCGGGCCATGCAGATTCTCGGCTGGATCCTGTTTCCGCCGCGTATCGATCTGCCCGCCGGCGTCGAGCGCGTGGTCAACTGGAGCCTGACCGCGCGCAAGGAGGGGCTGCTGGGCCTGGAAGGCGTCGCCGATACGGAGCCGGACGCCTACTCGCGCAAAGGGCTGCAATTGCTGGTCGATGGCGCCGAGCCGGAAGCCATCCGCAGCATCCTGGAGGTGGATTTCTACACCCAGGAAAGCCGCGATATCGAGGCCGCCAAGGTGTTCGAAAGCATGGGCGGCTATGCGCCGACCATCGGTATCATCGGTGCGGTCATGGGCCTGATCCACGTGATGGGCAACCTGGGCGACCCTTCGCAACTGGGTAACGGCATCGCCGTGGCCTTCGTCGCCACCATCTACGGCGTGTCCAGTGCCAACCTGGTGCTGTTGCCGGTGGCCAGCAAGCTCAAGTCCATAGCTCTGCGCCAGTCCCGCTACCGGGAAATGCTGCTCGAAGGCATCCTGTCGATTGCCGAGGGCGAGAACCCGCGCTCCATTGAGTTGAAGCTGCAAGGCTTCATGGAGTGATGGAGTAGCCATGGCCAGACGTCGCCAACACGAAGAGCATGTGAATCACGAGCGCTGGTTGGTGTCCTACGCCGACTTCATCACGCTGCTGTTCGCCTTTTTCGTGGTCATGTACTCGATTTCCTCGATCAACGAGGGCAAGTACAAGGTGATTTCCCAGGCGCTGATCGGGGTATTCAACGAAGCCGATCACAGCCTCAAGCCGATTCCCATCGGCGAGGAGCGCCCAGTGACGGTCAAACCGGCGGACCCGCTGATCAAGGACAGCGAACAGACCGACGCCGCTCTCGGGCAGGGCGCCAAGGATCCGCTCAAGAGCATCGCCGACGATATCAGCGCGGCGTTCGGCGACCTGATCAGATCCAACCAGATGACCGTGCGCGGCAACGAACTGTGGGTCGAGATCGAGCTCAACTCCAGCCTGCTGTTCGGCAGCGGCGATGCGATGCCCAGCGACATGGCGTTCAACATCATCGACAAGGTGGCGAAGATCCTCAAGCCCTTCGACAACCCGATCCACGTCGAAGGTTTTACCGACGACCAGCCGATCAGCACCGCGCAGTATCCCACCAACTGGGAGTTGTCCTCCGCCCGTTCGGCGAGCATCGTGCGGATGATGGCCATGGACGGGGTCAACCCCGGCCGCCTGGCCTCGGTGGGCTATGGCGAGTTCCAGCCGGTGGCCAACAACGCCACGGCCGAAGGCCGGGCGCGCAACCGCCGGGTGGTGCTGGTGGTGTCGCGTAACCTGGATGTGCGCCGCAGCCTGACCGGTACCGGCACGGCCAATGCAAAACCGGACGCGGCGTTGAGGCGGGCTGGCACACAAACTGCACCGCCAGCGATAAAGCAAGCGGTACGCGAGAACGCCGTCAAATCTCCGGCACCTGCTCTATAACTTGGCGCTATTTCTCGGCAGGCTTGATGCTTGTCGGGAGGAATACACTGAATGAGAGTCTGGGCAGTAGCCAATCAAAAGGGTGGCGTCGGTAAGACCACTTCCTCCATCGCTTTAGCCGGATTGCTGGCCGAGGCGGGCAAGCGCGTGGTCGTCGTCGACCTCGACCCCCACGGCTCGATGACCAGCTACTTCGGCTACGACCCCGATACCCTGGAGCACAGCACCTTCGACCTGTTCCAGCACCGGGGCACGGTGCCCGAGGGCTTGCCCGGGCAATTGCTGCTGTCCACCAGCGACGAGCGGATTTCCCTGCTGCCGTCGAGCACCGCACTGGCGACCCTGGAGCGCCTGTCGCCGGGCCAGAGCGGCCTGGGCCTGGTGATCGCCAAGAGCCTGGCGCAACTGTGGCAGGATTTCGACTACGCGGTGATCGACAGCCCGCCGTTGCTGGGCGTGCTGATGGTCAACGCCCTGGCGGCGAGCCAGCAACTGGTGGTCCCGGTGCAGACCGAGCACCTGGCTGTCAAGGGCCTGGAGCGGATGGTCAACACCCTGGCGATGATCAACCGTTCGCGCAAGCAGGCCTTGCCCTACACCATCGTGCCGACCCTGTTCGACCGTCGCACCCAGGCGTCCATGGGCACCTTGCGGGTCCTGCGCGACAAGTTCCCGGAGACCATCTGGCAGGGCTACATTCCGGTCGACACCCGCCTGCGCGATGCCAGCCGGGCCGGTGTCACACCGTCGCAGTTCGACGGCAAGAGTCGTGGCGTGCTGGCCTACCGGGCACTGCTCAAGCACCTGCTGACCCAGCAACTCATCCCGCAGGTGGCCTGACGTGACCCACTCCTCAAGTCACCGGCTTGTCCAGCCGATACCTTCTACAGGTTACTGCCGCGGGACATCTCCATGGGCACTCACATGATCCGTCCTGTCGACATCACCACACGGCCGCAAGTGGCGCTGCAATCCTACCTGGACGCGCTGCTGCAAGAGGCGACCGAAGAGTTGCCGGTGGACATCGCCGTTGCCGTCGAGGCGCCGGTATCGATACCGCTGCCGGTAGAACCGAGCCTGGCCAGTGGGCTGGACGAGTTCCAGGCCGCCGTGCTCGAAGAGCAGGCCCGCGATGCGTTGACCGCAGCCCTGGCTGCCGCACCTGTCGTGACGGCACCGGTGGCACTGGAAGTACCGGTGGCGATACCACAGGTTTTGCCGGTCGCCCCCGTGGTGGTGGAGCCGGTGGTCGAGGTGCACCTGCCGCCCGCCGTGAATATTCCACCGCCGCCGGTGCAGGGCGACGAGCGCCCGCATTGGGCGGCCGAGCCTTTCGAATGCCTGCTGTTCGACGTCGCCGGACTGACCCTGGCGGTGCCGCTGGTGTGCCTGGGTTCGATCTATTCGCTGGCGGGGCACGAGTTGACGCCCTTGTTCGGTCAGCCGGAATGGTTCCTCGGGATCCTGCCGAGCCAGGCCGGCAACCTGAAAGTCCTGGACACCGCCCGTTGGGTGATGCCGGACCGTTATCGCGACGATTTCCGCCAGGGGCTGCAGTATGTGATCTCGGTCCAGGGCTACGAATGGGGGCTGGCGGTGCATCAGGTCAGTCGCTCCCTGCGCCTGGACCCCGACGAAATCAAATGGCGCACCCATCGTGGGCAGCGACCGTGGCTGGCGGGCACGGTCATCGAACACATGTGTGCGTTGCTCGACGTCTCCGAACTGGCCGAACTGATCGCCAGCGGAGCGGTGAAACAACTGCAAGCGAACAAGCCAACCGGCAAGCCAACGAACAAATAACGGTGGCCTCGCGGTCCCCCCGCGAGGTTTGCCAGAGCACACACCGTATCAACGGTCATTGAGGGTCAGGGGTATGAATAAGTCGTCGTCCGCACAGAGTTCCGAAGATCCGATCCTGCAATGGGTAACCTTCAAGCTGGATAACGAGTCCTACGGGATCAACGTGATGCGCGTCCAGGAAGTCCTGCGCTACACCGAGATCGCCCCGGTACCGGGTGCGCCGAGCTATGTGCTGGGCATCATCAACCTGCGCGGCAATGTCGTCACCGTGATCGACACCCGCCAGCGTTTCGGCCTGATGCCGACCGAAGTGAACGACAACACCCGCATCGTGATCATCGAGGCGGACAAGCAAGTGGTCGGGATCATGGTCGACAGCGTGGCGGAAGTGGTCTACCTGCGCCAGTCGGAAGTCGAAACCGCGCCGAACGTGGGTAACGACGAGTCGGCCAAGTTCATCCAGGGCGTGTGCAACAAGAACAATGAACTGCTGATTCTGGTTGAGCTGGACAAGATGATGAGCGAAGAAGAATGGTCCGAGCTGGAGAGCATCTGATTGATTCTTGAGGTCGCCGTGATTCTCCTGGCCCTGTTGTGGGTCGGGACCGTGGGCATGTTCGTGGTCCATGTCCGCAACCAGCGGTTGATTGCCGCGCAACAGGCCGAGGGTGATGCGCTGCGTGACCAGCGCATCAAGGAACTGGCGCGGCGGGTGGACAACTTCCAGAACGGCACCGTGCGCATGGGCGAGGACCTGCACGAGCTGCGGGCCGTCGTGGCGCCGTTGCCGGAAAAGCTGGCGCAGCTGGAGCAGCGTGATCCGTCGAGCCTGTCCTTCGCCCAGGCCGCCAGGCTGGTGGGGATGGGGGCCAGCGTCGACGAGCTGACGCAGGCCTGCGGCCTGACCCAGGCCGAAGCGGAACTGATGAGTAAGTTGCACCGCAGTTGATGCGTTCGCGGCTTGCCTGAGCCCGGCGGCGTCCTTGGACGGGCGCCACGGGGGTCAGTGACGGGTCGCGATCCAGATCAGCAGGCCGGCCTGGAACATCGCAAAGGCCACCAGGCAGGTGATGGTGAAGCGCAAGCCGGTGTCTTCACGCTTGAATTTGCTCACGCGTTCTTCCTGCTGGCGCAGCTTCACCTCCTGTTCCTGCAGGTTCTGCTCGGCGGTCTGGAGCATCTGCGCGGCTTCCAGTATTTCGACGAATTGCAGCTTTTCGCTGTTCCATTGGCTGCGCAGTTCGCCGACCTGGACATCCTTGTAGCTGCCCTTGAGGTGCAGGGGATCGGCATACGCCACTTCGAAACCCTGGACCTTGAGGAAGTGATCGCGACGCAGGCGGGTGTCTTCGTTCAAGGCGTCCTTGTTTTGCAGGGCGGCGCCATCGACGCGGTAGTGCGAGCCTTTCTTCTGTGCCCAGATCGCCGCCTGGGCGGCCAGGAAGCGCCCGATACCGCGGTTCGCGGGTTCGATCTGCAAGCCGCTTTCCGGCTCGAAACGCACGCGCTTGGTGCTGTGGTCGACCCACACGTCCAGGTGGTTTTGCTCCTTGCGTACCCGTTGTCCCGGCAGTTGGATCTCCAGGCGCAGCAGGCTGCGCTCCTTGCTATGGCGCTCGGCGTAGCCGAACTGGACAAAGCGCAGGGGGCGGGCACCGGTAGCGCGGTCGGTGGTCAGCGGCGCCAGACGCAGCAGCTTGAAGTGCTCGGGCTGCACGTCCGCCCACGGCAGTTCCACCGGGGTCGGCGCGGCTTCGGCGTCTTCGGCGGGGCTTTCGGGTGAGGCTTGGGTATCAGTCATTCGGCAAGATCCTGTCCGTGTCCAGCTTGCCGGTCACACTATCGGTACCGGCAATGAATTATCGGCCGCTTTCGCCAGGACTGGAGAACAAAATGCCGTCGTGCCCGGCGTCAGTGGCGGGGCAGCCCGTCAATGAAGGCGAGGATCCGGCTGCCCAGTTCCGCGGCCAGGGGCAGTTGCGGGTCCCGGTAGGACGCCAGTTGGCTCTGGGTGTCGGCGGGCACGATGCGCAGCACATGGTTCATGCCGTCGATCAGCACCAGCTGCGCATCCGGCCTGGCGGCCTTCAGCGCCTGGGCATCGCCGACGCCGACCTGGAGGTCGTTGCGGCCCTGGACGATCAGCGCGGGGATCTTCAGCCGGGCGAAGGCCGCGGCCGGGTCCTGGCGAAACAGGCTGATCAGGTAGGGCTGGACGCTCGGGCGGAAAATCGGTCGCAGCGGCGCGGGGATGTCGTTGTCCAGTTGCCCGGCCTTGAGGCTGTCGAGCAGTTCGTTGGCCCGCAGCATCAGGCCCGGTGGCAGGTTATTGGCCATTTGCTGGCGCACCACGAGGTCCACGGGACGGCCGCTGCCGGCGATGCTGATGAGCGCCGCGGCATCCAGCTGGGGTGCCGCCAGGGTGGCGATCAATGCGCCCTCGCTGTGGCCGAGCAGGATCAGCGGCCCGAAACGCGGGTCGGCCTTGAGTTTCCGGCCCCAGGCCACGACATCCGCCACATAGCCCTCGACACTCAGGCCGCGCTCATCGGGTCCGGCGGCGAGGCTGGCGGCCACGCCGCGCTTGTCATAGCGCACGCTGGCGATGTTGTGACCGGCCAGCACCCAGGCCAGGCGCTTGAGGCTGTCGGTGCGGCCGCCATCGGGGTTGTTGCCGTCGCGATCGGTGGGACCGGAACCGGAGACGATCAGCACCACCGGCACCGGTGCGTCCGACCTGGGCAGCAGCAACGAGCCGAACAGCTCGCCGCTGCCGGTGTCCAGGGTGATCGGTTGTTGCAACACGGAGGCCTGGGCCAGGCCGGAAATCAGGGTCAGGACCAGCAGAATCAATCGCAGCATCATCACGCCATCATTTACACAGTGTCGGTTCGACTCGCCGCCGGCGATAAGGTTCGAGGATGAACTACTGGGATAGCCCGCGTATACTGGCACGCTTGGTTATTCAGACTCGATTCGCGGAGCGCCCTGCATGTCCGGCAATACCTACGGCAAGCTGTTCACTGTCACCACCGCAGGCGAAAGCCATGGCCCGGCGTTGGTCGCCATTGTCGACGGCTGCCCTCCGGGTCTTGAGCTGTCCCTGGACGACCTGCAGCGCGACCTCGACCGCCGCAAGCCGGGCACCAGTCGCCATACCACCCAGCGCCAGGAAGCCGACGAAGTGGAAATCCTCTCGGGGGTTTTCGAAGGCCGCACCACCGGTTGCGCCATTGGCCTGCTGATCCGCAACACCGACCAGAAGTCCAAGGACTACTCGGCGATCAAGGACCTGTTCCGCCCGGCCCACGCCGACTACACCTACCACCACAAGTATGGCGAGCGCGACTATCGCGGCGGTGGCCGCAGTTCCGCCCGGGAAACCGCCATGCGCGTGGCGGCCGGCGCGATTGCGAAGAAGTTCCTGGCCAGCCAGGGCATCGTCATCCGCGGCTACATGAGCCAGCTGGGCCCCATCGAAATCCCGTTCAAGACCTGGGACTCGGTGGAGCGCAACGCGTTCTTCTGCCCCGATCCGGACAAGGTGCCCGAACTGGAAGCCTATATGGACCAGCTGCGGCGCGACCAGGACTCGGTCGGCGCGAAGATCACCGTGGTGGCCGAGGGCGTGATGCCGGGCCTGGGCGAACCGATCTTCGACCGTCTGGATGCCGAGCTGGCCCATGCGCTGATGAGCATCAACGCGGTCAAGGGCGTCGAAATCGGCGCCGGCTTTGCCTGCGTGGCCCAGCGCGGCACCGAGCACCGCGACGAACTGACCCCCGAAGGTTTCCTCAGCAACAACGCCGGCGGCATCCTCGGCGGGATTTCCTCCGGCCAGCCGATTGTCGCGCACCTGGCCCTCAAGCCCACCTCGAGCATCACCACGCCGGGACGCTCCATCGATATCCACGGCAACCCCGTGGAGGTGATCACCAAGGGCCGCCACGACCCTTGCGTGGGCATCCGCGCCACCCCGATCGCCGAAGCGATGATGGCGATCGTGCTGATGGACCACCTGCTGCGTCACCGCGGACAGAACGCCGACGTGCGGGTCGCCACACCGGTACTGGGCCAGCTGTAATGCCGGGGGCGCCGCTCCCTTACTGGCGGTTGTCCAGTTTCTACCTGTTCTACTTCGCGTTGCTGGGAGCGACGGCGCCGTTCCTGGCGCTGTACTTCCACCACCTGGGGTTTGCCCCGGCGCGGATCGGCGAGCTGGTGGCGATTCCCATGCTGATGCGCTGCGTGGCGCCGAATATCTGGGGCTGGCTGGGTGACTACAGCGGTCGGCGCCTGGCGATCGTGCGCTTCGGCGCGGTCTGCACCCTGCTGGCGTTTTCGCTGATCTTCGTCGACAAAAGCTATGGCTGGCTGGCGCTGGTCATGGCCCTGCATGCGTTTTTCTGGCATGCGGTGCTGCCGCAGTTCGAAGTCATCACCCTGGCGCATCTGAAGGCCCAGGGACAGGCGGCGCGCTACAGCCAGATCCGCTTGTGGGGCTCCATCGGTTTCATCTTCACCGTGGTGGGGCTCGGGCGCCTGTTCGAGTGGCTGAGCCTGGATATCTACCCGGTGGCCATCGTGGTGATCATGACGGGGATCGTCCTGAGCAGCGTCTGGGTGCCCAGTGCCCAGCCGCCGAACCAGGGCCAGCGAGCGTCCGGCGAAGGCTTTCTGCGACAGTTGCGCAGCCCCGGGGTGCTGGCGTTCTATGCCTGTGTCGCGCTGATGCAGATGAGCCATGGTCCGTACTACACCTTCATCACCCTGCACCTGGAACACCTCGGCTACACGCGCGGGTTGATCGGTATGCTTTGGGCACTGGGGGTGGTGGCGGAAGTGCTGATGTTCCTGGCCATGAGCCGGATCCTCGCGCGCTTTTCGGTGCGTCGGGTGCTGCTCGCCAGTTTCCTGGCGGCCGCCGTGCGCTGGCTGTTGCTGGGGGCCCTGGCCGATCACCTGGCGGTGCTGCTGTTCGCGCAAGTGCTGCACGCGGCGACCTTCGCCAGCTTTCACGCTTCGGCCATCCATTTCGTGCAACGTAGCTTCGGGGCGCGCCAGCAGGGCCAGGGGCAGGCGTTGTACGCCGCGCTGTCCGGCACCGGCGGGGCCCTGGGCGCGTTGTACGCCGGCTACAGCTGGAACAGCCTGGGGCCGGCCTGGACCTTCAGTATCGCCAGCCTCGCGGCCTTGGCCGCGGCCATCATCATCGCCACGCGCATGCAGGAGGAGCGGCCATGAGTCTGACCCGTGAACAACTGAGCCAGGAAATCATCGAGGCCGGGCGCTTCCTGTATGGTCGCGGCTGGTCGCCGGCCACCAGCAGCAACTATTCGACCCGCCTGTCGGCCAGCCAGGCGCTGCTGACGGTTTCCGGCAAGCACAAGGGGCAGTTGGGCCCGGACGATGTACTCGCCACCGACCTGGCGGGCAACAGCCTGGAACCGGGCAAGAAACCCTCGGCGGAAACCTTGCTGCACACCCAGCTCTATGGCTGGCGAGCGGAGATCGGCGCGGTGCTGCACACCCATTCGGTGAATGCCACGGTGTTGTCGCGGATGACCCCAGGCGAGTTCATCGATTTCGAGGACTATGAACTGCAGAAGGCCTTCTGCGGGGTGTCGACCCACGAGTCGAGGGTGCGGGTGCCGATCTTCGACAACGACCAGGATATTGCGCGCCTGGCGGCCCGGGTGCAGCCTTGGCTCGACGCGCATCCCGATTGCGTCGGCTACCTGATCCGCGGGCACGGCCTCTACACCTGGGGCGCCCGCATGAGCGACGCCCTGCGCCAGATCGAAGCGTTCGAGTTTCTCTTCGAATGCGAGTTGAAAACCCGTTCGCTGCGTTGTTCCTGAACAGCGGTTTTTGCACGGACCCGTTGATTGTCTGATTATTCGCTGCGTCGGATCGGCCCCAGAGCAGGCCGACGCTGAGCCAAGTCGAGGAATAGAGCCCCATGAGCAGCCTGTCCGTTTACCACGTTTCAAGCCCGGACCTCCCGAACAAGGTCCTGACCCATTTCGACGACATTGCCTCGACCCTGGCCGAGCAAGGGGTGCGCTTCGACCGTTGGCAAGCGGCGGCGCCGATCCAGCCCGGTGCCAGCCAGGAAGAAGTGATTGCCGCTTATCAGGTGCAGATCGACCGCTTGATGACCGAGTGCGGCTACATCACCGTCGACGTCGTCAGCCTGAACAGCGATCACCCGCAGAAGGCCGAGTTGCGCGCCAAGTTCCTCGACGAGCACCGGCATGGCGAAGACGAAGTGCGTTTCTTCGTCGCCGGCCGTGGCTTGTTCTCCTTGCACATCGGCGAATATGTCTATGCCGTGCTGTGTGAGAAGAACGACCTGATTTCGGTGCCGGCCGGCACGCCGCACTGGTTCGACATGGGTGAGCATCCGCATTTCGTCGCCATCCGCCTGTTCAACAATCCCGAAGGCTGGGTTGCCCAGTTCACCGGCGAGGACATCGCCGAGCGTTTCCCGCGTCTCGAAGACTGAACCTGGCACCCCCCAGAAGGACCCGATATGCCGATCAAAGCCATCCTCACGGATATCGAAGGCACCACCAGCGCAGTGAGCTTCGTCTTCGATGTGCTGTTCCCCTACGCCGCCCGGCACCTGCCGGATTTTGTCCGGCAACACGCCGAGCGGCCGGACGTGGCGGTGCAACTGGGCGCGGTGCGGCTGGACAGCGCTGAGCCGGCGGCGGATGTCGAGCGGGTCATCGAGATTCTCCTCGGCTGGCTCGCCGAGGACCGCAAGGCCACGCCGCTCAAGGCCTTGCAAGGCATGGTCTGGCAACAGGGCTATGCCGCCGGCCAGCTCAAGGGGCATGTGTATCCGGATGCGGTCCAGGCGCTGCAACACTGGCACGCGCAAGGGTATGCGCTGTATGTGTATTCCTCGGGGTCGATCCAGGCGCAGAAGCTGATCTTCGGTTGTTCCGAGGCCGGCGACCTGTCGCCCTTGTTCAGCGGCTATTTCGATACCACCGCAGGTCCCAAGCGTGAGGCCCGGTCCTATCGGCACATCAGCGCGGCCATCGGTTGCCCGGCCAGCCAGATCCTGTTCCTCTCGGATGTCGTCGAAGAACTCGACGCCGCGCGACAGGCCGGCATGCTGACCTGTGGCCTGGTGCGTGGTGGTGGAGAACTGTCCGGTCACCCGAACGTGGGCAACTTTGCCGAGATTGATCCGGCGATACTTTAGTCGGGGGGTTAAACAACCGATGAGCGGCTGGCTTGATTAAAACTTGAGTCAGTCTTATGTACTTTAAGTTGTAGGAAATTGCCTGTTGAAATGTCGGGCATCCCTGTTTGTGTTTGTAGTTGCTTATTAAATCTCCTTTCTGTGTAACTCTCTATTTTTTGATGGGCGTTTGTCTGCGGCCAATAAGACTTGGCAACGGTTGGGCGCTCTATTGGAACCAGAGGGAGAAACCATGATGAATGTTCCCGAGGGGCTGGGTGCCGAGGCCGTGCACAGGGTGTCGTGCAAGGTGGTGGATATTGCCGATTCGCGCGTGCGGCATAAACAGGAGTTTATTCAACCCGCCAAGGAGTCGTCCCACGTCGTCGTCCTGCCGACGCTGGGCAAGCCGCGAAGGTGCAGGCTGTCAAAGAGCAAGATCCTGAGCGAGAAAGAGCTGGAAGTGTTGCGCTGGGCGCGGGCGGGCAAGACCGTCTGGGAAATCAGCGTTATTCGCAATGTTTCCGAAGCGACGGTCAAGTTTCATCTGCGCAATATCTATCACAAACTGGGTGTGAGCAATCGGGCCCATGCCGTGGGCGAAGCGGTAAATCGTGGGTTGGTCTGAGCGGTTATTGATTGTGTCTATGGAAACGCTTGAAAAATAAGGCATGACAGCGAGCGGGGCGCTCGGGAAACTGGAGGCCTTTGAAGCCCTGTCCGAGCAACGCCAAGGAGATCCACATGTCCGACCAGCCCCTACAGATGACCGAAGAGCAGGCCGCCGAGTTCGCCGAGCAGGTGTTCGATGTGGCGCGCAAGGGCGATGCGACGATGCTGGCGGCCCTGTTGGGCAAAGGCCTGCCGCCGAACCTGCGCAACCACAAGGGCGATACCTTGCTGATGTTGGCCAGCTACCACGGTCATGCCGATGCGGTGCGTGTGTTGCTGGAGCACAAGGCCGATCCGCAGATGCGCAACGACAACGGCCAGAGCCCGATTGCCGGAGCGGCGTTCAAGGGCGACCTGGAGATGGTCAGGTTGCTGATCGAAGGCGGGGCCCAGGTCGAGGGGGCGTCGGCGGACGGCCGCACGGCGCTGATGATGGCGGCGATGTTCAATCGCACGGCGATTGTCGATTATCTGCTCAGCCAGGGCGCCGATCCCCGGGCCCGGGACGCCAACGGCGTTACGGCACTGGCGGCGGCGCAGACCATGGGCGCGATGGATACCGCGGCGCAGTTGCAGAAGATCCTGGGCTGAAACAGTGCAGGGTCTGCGGGAGCGGCCTCGGTCACTTCTTTGATGGCTTGCTGCTGCCGGGTATGTGCAGGTAGGACATCACGCTTTCGGTCAGTTCGGTTGCCAGTTTCACGGCCTTCTTGTTGCGCGCCATCACACCGGCCACCAGGCCTTCGATCAACGCCAGGACCGCGATGTTGGAACTGGTCAACACGGCGTGGTCGGCTGGGGCGAAGAGCACGTGCTGGGCGATGCCGGTCAGCGGCGAGGCCGGGGAATCGGTGATGGCCAGCACGGTGGCACCGCGTTCGTGGGCAAACCGCGAGAGCTGCAGGGTGTCGAGGGAATAGCGTGGCAGCGAGATCGCCAGGAGGATGTCCTGGTCGGTGATGGCTGCCAGTCGATAAGCGGCGTTTTCGTTACCGCCTTCCATGCTGATGGCCGTGGCGTCGGCGCAGAAGGGCATCAGGGTCGAGGCCGCGAGACCGGCCATGTAGACGCTGTTGCCAAACCCGAGGATGTAGATCTTGCGGGCCCGGGTCAGGCAGGTGACGAAGGCTTCAAAGGTCTCGGGGTGGTTGTTGGTGCCCGCGGTGCCGAGGTTGCCGATGGCGCTGTCGATCTGCTCATGCAGGCCGAAGCTGCCGCCTGGGCGGTGTGCCAGCTCGTTGCGCAGTTTGTCCACCGGCGACACCATCTGCTGCAAGGTCGCGACCAGCTCGGCCTTCATGCCGGTGTAGCCCCCCAGGTTCAGCGCCTTGGCCAGGCGGTTGACCGCGGCGGGCGAGGTGGCGGTTTCGTGGGCCATCTCCTCGATGGTCAGGGTGGCGGCTTTCAACGGGTGACGCAGGATGAAGTCGGCCACCTTGCGCAGTGATGGTTGCAGATCGGCAACGATTTCCGCCAGTTTGCGCATCACCGGTGCGGCATAGACCGTGGTGTTCTTCGAGGGGCTCGGCATATCCGGCTCAACGGCTCCTGGGAGGTGGAAGGCAGGGGGATCAGGTGGCTGCCAGTGTATCCCAAGCCAACCGTCGACGTGCAGGGCACGGCAACGGTCGGGGCGCGAGGTGGCGGTTATTTCAAGCTGCCGGCGAGGAACTGGCGCAGGCGTTCGGACTGGGGCCTGAGCAGCACTTCGCGTGGGTTGCCGCGTTCTTCGACCTGGCCCTTGTGGAGGAAGACCAACTGGTTGGAGACCTCCCTGGCAAAACCCATTTCATGGGTCACCACGACCATGGTGCGCCCTTCCAGGGCCAGGTCCTGCATGACTTTAAGCACTTCACCGACCAGCTCCGGGTCGAGCGCGGACGTCGGCTCGTCGAAGAGCATCACTTCCGGCTCCATGGCCAGGGCCCGGGCAATCGCCACGCGCTGCTGCTCGCCGCCGGACATATGGGCCGGATAGGCGTCCAGGCGATGCCCCACGCCGACCTTGTTCAAGTAATGTTCGGCCTTTTCCCGGGCTTCCTTCCTGGGCAGCCCCAGGACATGCACGGGAGCCTCCATGACGTTTTCCACGGCGCTCATGTGCGACCAGAGATTGAAGTGCTGGAACACCATCGCCAGTCGTGAACGCATGCGCTGCAACTGCTTCGGCTCGGCGGCCTTGAGCCCGCCCGAGGCGCTGGCCATCAGTTTGAGCGGTTCGCCATTGAGCCGGATGCTCCCGGCATTGGGTTGTTCCAGCAGGTTGATGCAGCGCAGGAAAGTACTTTTCCCGGAGCCGCTGGAGCCGATGAGGCTGATCACATCGCCGGCTTTCGCCTCCAGGGACACGCCCCTGAGCACTTCGTGAGCACCGTAGCTTTTGTGCAGGTCCTGAATTTCAAGTTTGTTCATGCTGTTCACTCTGCTGAAGTCAGTCGCTGAGCAAGCGACCCTGGCGAATAGGGGTATGGCCGGCGACCTTGGCCAGCCACAAGCCGGGTTGGGCGAAACGCAGGCGCTCGCGGGCATAGAGGATGCCGTCGGTGCTGGCGGTCACCACGCTGTGCTGGTCGGTCAAAGGGTCGATGACTTCGAACAGCGGATCGCCGACCTTGACCTGCGCGCCCAACGGTTGCAGGAAGCTGATGACGCCGGGGTGCGGGGCATAGGCATATTGCGCACCGGCGAACGGTGTGGCCTCGCAGCAGTGGGCGGGCGCGGCCGGCCATTTGCCGTTGATCAGGCCCTGTTCGGCGAGGTAGCCAAGGATCTGCTCGGCACTGGCGATGCACGGTTCGCGATCGGTATCGGCCATGCCACGCAATTCAATGGTGGTGGCCACGCAGGCGAGGGGAATATTGGCCCGTGGGAAGCGCTTGGCCAACTGTAACCAGGGGCCGGCACAGGCCTCGTCGAAGGCATTGCCGCCCGCCTCCTCGGCCAGCAGGGCGGCGCCGGCCCCGAGGCGCGCGGCCAGGGAGCGCAGGCGTGCCCAGTTTTGCGGCAGGGCGTAGAGCAGCATGATCGACTCGAAGTCGCAGTGCAGGTCCAGCACCACATCGGCATCGCAGGCATGGCGCAGCAACAGGCGGCGTAAACCGTCGAGTTCCGAGGTGGCCGGGGGCATGTGCTCGATGACCTCGAGCATGGCGCGTCGAATCAGGGCGACGTTGACTCCGGCGTCCGCGCCCAGCTGACCTTCCAGCTGTCGGGCCACGGCGTCGGTCAGTTCCGGGAAGTCGCGATTGAAGTTCTTCCCGCTGGAGAACTCGAAACGGCCCTGATGGGTGGCCTGGAACATCTGGCCGATGCCGATGGGGTTGGCCATGGGCACCAGTTCGATCACCCCGGTCAGGCGACCCTGGTCTTCCAGTTCGCGCAGGCGGCGCTTGAGTTCGACGGCGACGCGCATGCCCGGCAGTTCGTCGGCGTGCAACGAGGCCTGGATATAAGCCTTGCGCGAGCCGCTGCCGAAGCGAAACAGCGACAGCTGGCGTTCGGTGCCCGTGGCGCTCCAGGGCAGGACGTAGTGTATGGGCTGCATGGGAGTTCCTTAATGTTTGCGTGGCGCCAGATACGCCAGCCAATGGCGCTCGGCCAGCTTGAACAGACGCACGAGGACGAAGGTCATGGCCAGGTAGATCAGGCCGGCGGTGATGAAGGCTTCGAACGGCAGATAGAAGCGCGCACTGACGGTGCGGGCCGCGCCGGTGATATCGACGAGGGTGACGATCGACGCCAGGCTGGTGGTTTGCAACATCATCAGCACTTCGTTGCTGTACTGCGGCAGCGCGCGGCGCAGGGCCGAAGGCAGGAGAATGCGCCGGTACAGGGTCAGGCGCGACATGCCCATGGCCCGGGCGGCCTCGATCTCGCCGCCCGGCGTCGACTTCAGGCTGCCGGCGAGCAACTCGGCGCTGTAGGCGCTGGTGTTGATGGCAAAGGCCAGGCAGGCGCAAAAGGTCGCGCTGGACAGGTAGGGCCAGAGCAGGCTCTGGCGAACCGCTTCAAACTGCGCCAGGCCGTAGTAGATGAGGAACAATTGCACCAGCATCGGCGTGCCGCGGATCACGTAGGTGTACAGCCAGGCCGGGGCGTTCAGCAGCGGTGAGCGCGATACCCGCAGCAGCGCCAGGGGGATGGCCAGCAGCAGCCCCAGGGCCAGGGAAATCAGCAGCACCTTGAGGGTCAGCAGCGCACCACCGAGGTAAAGTGGCAGGTTTTGCCAGATCAGGTTGTAATCGAGAATCATGGGTGGGCTCTCCACTCACAGTTCGGCGGCTTTGATGCCGACCGAATAGCGTTTTTCCAGATGACGCAGCACCAGCAGCGACAGGCTGGTCAGCATCAGGTAAAGCGCCGCCACGGCCAGGAAGAACGTGAAGGGCTCATGGGTCGCATCCGCGGCGTTCTTGGCCTTGAACATCATGTCCTGCAGGCCGATGACCGAGATCAGCGCGGTGGACTTGGTCAGCACCAGCCAGTTGTTGGTGACGCCCGGAATGGCGAAGCGAATCATCTGTGGCACCAGGATCCGGCGGAACACCTGCAGGCGGCTCATGCCGTAGGCCAGTGCAGCTTCGCCTTGACCGTTGTGAATGGCCATGAAGGCACCGCGAAAGGTTTCCGAGAGATAGGCGCCGAAAATGAAGCCCATGGTGCAGACACCGGCAATGAATGGGTTGATGTCGATGTAGCGGGTGGAGCCGAGTGCCAGGGCCAGGCGATTCACCAGATCCTGGCCGCCATAGAAAATCAGCAGAATCAGTACCAGGTCGGGGATGCCGCGGATGAGGGTGGTGTAACCCTCGCCCAGCATCGCCAGCCATTTGAGCGGTGACAAACGAAAGGCTGCACCGATCAGGCCCAGGACAATGGCCATGGCCATGGCGCTCAGGGCCAGATTGATGGTCAGCCAGGCACCATCGAGAATGCTCGATCCGTAGCCGTGGAGCATGATGAAGTTCCTCGCCCGCGACGCCGACAGGCGTGCGGGAAAAGCGGAAGAAGGGCGCCCGCGTCAGGCCGGCGCCAGGTTACGGGCAGGCTTACTCGCCGTAGATATCGAAGGCGAAGTACTTGGCCTGTATCTGTTGGTACTTGCCATTGGCGCGCAGGGCGTCGATGGCCGCGTTCAGGCGCGTGGCGTTTGCGCTGTCGCCCTTGCGCAGGGCGATGCCGGCGCCCCGGCCGAAGTATTTCGGGTCGTTGATGTCCGGCCCGACCAGCGCGAAGCCTTTGCCTGCCGGCGTTTTGATAAAGCTCTCATCGGTGTTGACGATGTCGGCCAGGGTGGCATCCAGGCGACCCGCGGCCAGGTCGAGGAAAGCTTCGTTCTGCGAGGCGTAGCGCACGACCTCGACGCCGGCGCTCTCCAACTGCTCGGTGGCGAAGCGGTCGTAGGTGGAGGCGCGCTGCACCCCGACTTTCCTGCCCTTGAGATCCACCAGTGGGTCGTTGATCACGCCGCCGGCCTTCATCGCGAACTTGCCCGGCGTGTGGTAGTACTTTTTGCTGAAATCGACCGATTTCAGGCGGTCGTCGGTGATCGACATCGACGACAGCACCGCATCGATCTTGTGCACCTTGAGTGAGGGGATCATCCCGTCGAACGCCTGGATCACCCATTGGCACTTGACCTTCATCTCGGCGCACAGGGCATTGCCGATGTCATAGTCGAAACCGCCGAGGTCACCCTCCGGGGTCTTGTAGGAGAAGGGCGGGTAGGCGGCTTCGATACCGATACGCAGGCTGTCCTCGTCGGCATGGGCCAGGATGCTGAAGGCGCAGAGGGCCAGGGCACCTAGAAGTCCGGTCTTGTTCATATTGTTGACTCCGGTTGTCGGGGGGCTGAAACGTGGGCGAGGTGCCGTCCGGGCTGGCGTGGCGGTGGTGTCCGCCTGATCTAGTCGTGGCTATAAATGACATGTTTTATTTCAAAAATCAATTTTATGAAAATAAAAATGCCAAACGGTGCTGTGACGACAACGTTTGTTGGGTCGGTAGCGGGGAGGCGGACGCAGGCGGCCCGGCGGCTGGGTGAATTGGTGTATCCTTCGCGGCTGTCATTTTCCCCGCGCCAGGACCTGCCCATGAAAACCGCCCTCGTCGAACTCATCAGCAAAATCAGCTCCGGCTGCATGGGCGAGGCCGAAATCCTGCAGATCGCCGATGAAGCGGCCCAGGCCTACGCCGACGACGCCGGCTTCCTGGCGGCCAATCCGGACATCAACTACGACGACAGCTTTCCGATTCCCTTGGGCGAATGGGTGGTGGTCGGCAGCCTGCCCGAGACGGTGCTGTTCCAGGCCGATACCTACATGGATCTGTTCGCCCGGATCGTCGACTCCTTTGGCAAGGACGTCCCTTTCAACATCAAGCCCAAGCAACTGGCCAAGGTCGAACCCTTGACCGCCTTGAACCGTATCCAGATCCAACTGAGCAGCATGAACCCGGAAATGGGCGGCTACGTGCTGGTGAATTTCAGCCAGTTGCTCGACGACGAACTCCAGGCGGTGCTGGTCTACGGCAATGACCTGCCGCGGGTGCTGGCCCTGTGCGAAGAAGTCGGGATTGCCGCCGCGCCCTCGCTGGAAGCCCTGCGGGTCGCGTTGCACGTCTGACCCCGCCAGTTCCCGATAAAGTGATCCCTGGCGGCAGCCGGCTATCCTATGGGGGCAGATCCATATCAAGGAGCAAGACCATGGGTTCGACTTTCAATGGCTTGATCAGCCTGATCATCCTGGCGCTGGACATCTGGGCCATCCTCAATGTGCTGAAAAGCGGCGCCGAAACCGGGATGAAGATCCTCTGGGTGCTGCTGATCATCCTGCTGCCGGTGCTAGGCCTGATCATCTGGGCCATCGCCGGGCCGCGGGGCAATCTGCGCTAGTGGCCGTGAATGCACGCTTGACCGAGGTGTTCAGCCGGGAGATGACGGAACGTCATTCGGGTCGTATTTCGGAAATTGCCTACGGTTCTGATTGTGGTGGGCTGACAGTGTTTATGCGGGCGAACGACTAGGGTTTGAACAGGGTAAAAAGCTTGGAAGCTTTGCCCCCCGGACCTCTCTTGATTCAAGGGATGAGCTGTCTCGAAACCCTACGCTAAAGGATTAGCCCATGCAGGAAATGAGTATGGAACAGGCCCAGCTTGAGAAAACCCATGTCGAGATCGCCAAGCTCCTCGCCGAGCAGAACAAACTCAATGCCGAGCAACACAAGCTCATTGCCGAGGCGGCAAAGATAACGCTTGAAACATTCTGGTACCCGCTCGCGATTGCCGTTGGCGTTCTCGGTACTGTATCGACGGTCACTGCGCTGTTGATCAAATACTTCGTTCTTTGAGCGGCCGGCAGCCTTTGTCCGGGAAGCTTCGATCTGTCATCGTTCGCAACGTAGAATGCGGGCCTTTCTCGGATCATCGCGGCAATGGCCATTCGCGCCCGTTGTTTGTTCGATGACCCGCCATGGGCGGGTAACCGTCCGTTGCCACCCGCATTCGCCGGAGCGCTTCCCATGAGCAGCACGCCTGAAACCCATTATCAGGAAACCCTCTACGACGGCTACGGCCAGCGTTTTCGCATGGACAAGCTGCTGCACGAGGTGCGCACCGGGCACCAGCACCTGGTGATCTTCGAAAACGCCCGCATGGGCCGGGTCATGGCCCTGGACGGTGTGATCCAGACCACCGAAGCCGATGAGTTCATTTACCACGAAATGCTCACCCATGTGCCGATCCTGGCCCATGGCAGTGCCAAGCGCGTGCTGATCATTGGCGGTGGCGACGGTGGCATGCTGCGTGAAGTGGCCAAGCACCGTGGCGTCGAGCACATCACCATGGTCGAGATCGACGCCACCGTGGTCGACCTGTGCAAGCGGTTCCTGCCCGAGCACTCCAAGGGCGCGTTCGACGATGCGCGGCTGAACCTGGTGATTGACGACGGCATGCGTTTCGTCGCCACCACCGAGGAAAAATTCGATGTCATCATCTCCGATTCCACCGACCCGATCGGTCCCGGGGAAGTGCTGTTTTCCGAGAACTTCTACCAGGCCTGTCGTCGCTGCCTGAACGACGGCGGCATCCTGGTGACCCAGAACGGCACGCCATTCATGCAGTTGGCCGAGGTGCAGACCACGGCGGGGCGCCTGCGCAGCCTGTTCCCGGACTGGCACTTCTACCAGGCCGCGGTACCGACCTACATCGGTGGTGCCATGACCTTTGCCTGGGGCGCGACCCACACCACCTCCCGCAAACTGTCGCTGGACACCCTGCGCCAGCGCTTTGCCGGCAGCGGTATCGTCACCCGCTACTACAACCCCGAGATCCACATCGGCGCATTTGCCTTGCCGCAATACGTGTTGCAGGCGGTGAACAAACCGAGCAACGACTGATGCGCTGAGAGCAAGCTTTGCCTGGGGCATTCAGCAATCTGATGGTGCATGGGCCGGCGGTGGTCCTTCGCTACACTGCCGATCATCGTCCCCAGAACCCACAAGGCATCTGCTATGCACAATCGCATCATGATCACTGGCGCCGGCTCCGGCCTTGGCCGCGAAATCGCACTGCGCTGGGCCCGCGAAGGCTGGCGCCTGGCGCTGTCCGATGTCAGCGAGCCCGGCTTGCAGGAAACCCTGAGACTGGTGCGTGAAGCCGGAGGCGACGGCTTCACCCAGCGTTGTGACGTGCGTGACTACAGCCAGTTGACCGCCTTGGCCCAGGCGTGCGAGGTCAAGTTTGGCGGTATCGATGTGATCGTCAACAACGCTGGCGTTGCCTCTGGCGGGTTCTTCAGCGAGCTGTCCCTGGAAGACTGGGACTGGCAGATCGCGATCAACCTGATGGGGGTGGTCAAGGGGTGCAAGGCGTTCCTGCCGCTGCTGGAACAGAGCAAGGGCAAGATCATCAATATCGCCTCCATGGCGGCCCTGATGCAGGGGCCGGCCATGAGCAACTACAACGTGGCCAAGGCCGGTGTCGTGGCGTTGTCCGAAAGCCTGTTGATCGAACTCGCGCAACAGGAAGTCGGCGTGCACGTGGTCTGTCCTTCGTTTTTCCAGACCAATCTGCTGGACTCTTTCCGCGGGCCTACGCCAGCGATGAAGGCCCAGGTCGGCAAGCTGTTGGAAAGCTCGCCGATCAGTGCGAGCGACATCGCCGACTACATCTACACCCGGGTGGGCCAGGGCGAGTTCATGATCCTGCCCCATGAACAGGGCCGCCAGGCCTGGGCCCTCAAACAGAAGAATCCGCAGCTGCTCTATGACGAAATGACCGTGATGGCCGACAAGATGCGGGCCAAGGCCAGACAAGTTCCTCATTGAGCTTGCTCGCGACTCGACGGCTGGTTAGGGTTGCCGGCAACGTGCAATCCTGACGAGTATCCGGTGTGATCAATTATCTATGGTTCTTTCTCGCGGCCCTGTTTGAAATCGCCGGTTGCTATGCCTTCTGGATGTGGCTGCGATTGGGCAAGAGCGCCTGGTGGATCGCCCCCGCGCTTTTGAGCCTGACGCTGTTTGCGCTGCTGTTGACCAAGGTCGAGGCAAGTTACGCCGGTCGGGCCTACGCGGCGTACGGCGGTATCTACATCATTGCTTCCATCGCCTGGCTGGGCGTGATCGAGCGTATTCGTCCCCTGGGTTCCGACTGGTTGGGGGCCGCGCTCTGTGTTCTGGGGGCCAGCATCATCCTGTTGGGGCCACGTTTTTCAGCGTCCTGAGTCGGGCCCTGTTCAGTAAAATCTCCGACTTGGCCAAGTAAGCAATCTGATTCTGTAGGGCGAATCGACCCTGTCGGTCAGGGTGGGCTGATTTGCCGTTCCTGCATTGAAGGCGGTCATCGGGGCGGGCAGTCTTGGGCGCTTATTAAACCCTTGAGGATGAGTGCCATGCTTGTACTGAGCCGCGTCGTGGGCGAGATGATTTCCATCGGCGATAACATCACCGTACGGATTCTCGCTGTTAACGGTAATCACGTTCGTTTCGGTGTCGAGGCGCCGAAGCACGTCAATGTGCACCGGGCGGAAATCTACCGGCGGATCCTGACCAAGCTGGGGGAGCCGGAACCTGCCCGCGACTCCGTTCTCTAGATCAGTCGAAGAACTCTTTCGGCACCGCGTGCCTGGGCAGCAACTGGCATTGCTCGCTTTCGATATCGAAGAAGATCACCGCCTGGCCCTTGCTCAACGCGTGGCGCACGCGCAGCACGCGGGTTTCCTGGGGCGTGTCGTCACCGTTGTCGGTACCGTCGCGGCTGACGAAGTCTTCGATCAGGCGGGTGAGGGTATCGGGCTCGAGTTGGTCGTAGGGAATCAGCATGGAATCGTCTCTGGCGGCTATGAGGCCTGATGCTACTGCGCCAAGGCTTGTCGGGCTACATCGGCGAGATTCAATGACATGCCTCGCGCGTATTTCACCGGAGTCTGACAGACGCGGGCAACACAGAAGGTGTTTCCTTTCGGCTGGGCTGCCAAGGGCAGATCTCGCCGATGAGGAACGACCGAATGAATCATGTTGTAGTCCATCACATTACGCCGGGCTTGCGCCCGGCACTGGCCGATACGCGTGGCTGCGTTGGCCTGCGGGCGCTCTGCTGCGGACTGTTGCTGGGGTTGGGGGGCTGTACCTCATTGCACAGTCCGGTGTCCGTCCCGGAGCCGGCGGTCGAAGAGACGGTTGCTCCAGGGCGGATCACCCTGGTCCGGGACGGTTTCAGCCTGACCTATGACTGTAAAAATCGCACGGCGGTCAGGTACGCGTATCAACTGAGCGCGGATACAGGCAGTGCAAAACGGCCCAAGGGTTTCGAACTCGACCCCGATCTGCCCGCCGGGTGCCCGACGCAATTTTCCGCCAAGGGATACAGCGCGGTGCCCGGCTGGGATCGGGGGCACCTGGTGCCCTCCAATCAGATGGACCACAGCGCGCTGGCGATTCGCCAAGCCCATTACATGAGCAATATCGTGCCCCAGGCCGCGCGCTTCAACCAGGGGATCTGGGTGCAAACGGAGGAACTCTCCGAGTGCTATCGCGACCTGGCTCCGGTGCAGGTCTACGGCGGGGTGGTCCATGGGAATACGGAGAACGACTTCTTTCTGGAGTCCCATGGTATCCGGACACCGGACGCGTTCTGGAAAACCGTCCTGACCACCGATGCGCACGGACAAACCCGGGCCATCAGCTGGTACATCCCCAACCAGCCGACGTTGCAACCGCTGGACCGCTACATTCACAGCATCGCGGAACTGGAGGTTTTGCTGGGGGCGGACACTATCGGCATCGAGGTGAGCGACGCGATCAAGGCGCAGAAGCCCACGCGCACCTGGCCGAGGCCGCGCGATTGCGACCTGGGCTGAGCCAGCCAGAGCCGGGTCCTTGAGCGCCCCGCCGGGAGGGGCCGGGCTCTGCGCCGCGTGGCTCGACCGGGTGCTATCCGGCTATCGAAATGATTCGAGTTTTTGTTTTAACTTGCTGATAAATAACAAGTTTTTTGTGATTTTAAAGCATGGGAAGGCTGATACCCTCGAAGGACATGGACGATAAGGGTATTTCCACATGTTGAAAGGATCGAGTGCCGGCGAACCAGATTCGGTGCCGGACGAACATAGCGCCAATGAAGAGGTGATCAAGGCCAATGCCCCGCCCTGGTTGCTGGAGGCCCGTAGCGAAGACATCGCTCGACTAGGCGAGCACTTGCGCAGGAGTCAGTTTTTCAAGGAGGAAGTGTCCTCATGGGTCAAGGATCTGCAAACCGTCCGGTATTTTTGCGAGCCGTTGCTGGAGACGGCACTGCGGGATCGATTCGGAGCGGGGCTGGATATGCATCGCGATCGACTGAGAATTGCCGATCGATGGCCGGTGGTGTCGCTGTCGCCTCCGGTAGGGCCGAGCCGTGTCTTTCCGATGACCTATTCCAGCCACAGTTTGCTGGAGGCCGCTTTACAGAACTTCGCTGCAGACGAGCGTCTTCCGCCCGATTCCCATCTGAGTCTGATCCGCGACGCAACGCCGCCGTCGACGCCGACGATCAGCGTGGCGTCATTCGTCGAACTGGTGCGCGAGCTGGATCTGGGCGGTCGCTATCAGCAGCATCTGTGTAGGGTTTTCCACCTTCAGGAAGAGGCAGGGCACGAGCCGGACAGTGACGGATTGCGTATCGGGTTCAGCCTCCAGCAACAAAAAAAAACCGACATGTTGGTGGATGCTTATATCGCCTACATGAAAAAAGACATCGATGACATTGCACTTCAACAGATCCGCCAATTGATCGAGTCGAATGTCATCGTTGGGCTGGATGGCTCAAGGCTGATCGCCAACGAGTTGCGGATGCTGGGTGTGACGTTGTCGGGCATTTGCCTGTTCACCTTGCAGAATGTGCCGCAGACCGCGCCGGCCAGCATGAAGAGCCGAGTGTTGGTGCATATTCCCAATGATCCGCTCACGTGTTTCAAGCTCTACAACTCGCTTGAAGCCTTCCACGAGGAACTGCGAATCCGCCTTTGGCACCCCGCGTACCAGCGGTTCTTCTGCGGTTTTGCCAGCCAGCGCGAGCTGCCGGGTTTTCTGTCGCAGCTGAGGACGCGCCTGACCCTTGAGAGCCGGGATGCCGCTGGCAAGGTCATCCCGTCGCTGAATCACGCAGCCGATTTGCAGTTGAGGCCAGAGCCGCTGAGTCGCCAGTTGTTTTTCCATCTTTATGACCAACAGATCGTGCGGCTCCAGGAGGATGCACGGGCCGTTGCCGTGCCGACCGAAGATGTCGATCAGGATGCCCGTCAGGCCAGGTATCTGTCCCGGTTGGGCCTGGGCATGACGCTGCTGAACCTGGCCGCCTTTGCCAACCCCTGGTTGGGCTTGCTGATGATGGGGGTGGCGGTCGGGCAACTGCTGGCGGAAACCTATGAAGGGTATGAGGACTGGCAGCGCGGTGAACGCGACGAGGCTATTTCGCACATGATGTCGGTGGCCGAGGATATCGTGACGATGGTCGCCATGGGGGCCGCCCTGCATGCGGGAGGCAAGGTGGTCAAAGGCGTAATGCGTCATTATTCGAGCTTTGTCGAGGATCTGCAGCCGGTCCTGTCCAGCGATGGGCGCTACCGGTTGTGGCAGGCGAACCTGCAGCCCTACCAGCATGATGTACCCCGGTTGGCAGACAAGGCACCGGACCGGGAGGGGTTTTACCCAAGTGACGACAGCGCCGACAGCGACCGTTACCTGGATATCGCCGGCCAGTCTTATCGCGGCTATCACGACGAACTGGCCGGGGGCTGGCGGCTGCGCCATCCGACTCGCGAGTCGGCCTACCGGCCCTTGCTTGAGCACAATGGCGCCGGTGCCTGGAGGCTGGTCCACGAATGGCCCTTGCAATGGCACGATCCGGTTTACCTGTTTCGTCGCCTGGGGCCCGAGGTCCGTTCCCTGAGCGATGCAACGATCGAGCGGATCCTGTCGATTCACGGACTCGACGAATCGCTGCTGCGTCGGATGCACATGAATCAGGCAACGATCCCGGCACCGGTGCTCGACTCGATACGGCGTTTCAGACTGGATCGCGAGTTGAGCTGGCTGCTCGCACCCGCCGATGCGCCAGCATCGGCCACGGCCCGCTTGCTCGACCTGAAGTTGCAGATCCTGCCAAGTCTCCAGGGCTGGCCCCGTGACCACACGTTGACGCTGCTGGACAGGACGCGCAAACCGCTGCGCGAATACGGGGCGGACCTGACCCAGCAGCCGCGGCGCTTGATCGTACACGCCGAGGACATCGAGGCGGACGGATTGACGGTGGTTCTGGACAAACTGATGCTTCAGGATCGCAGGGCTCTGCTCGGTCTGGAGGGGGACGCTGATGAGGCGCCTGAGCTTCTGGAGGGCGTGCTGCGCAAGCATGTGCGTGATCAGGGTGCTACGGTGTTCCAGCGTCTCTACAGGCTCTACTGCCTGACCGATGACGGGTTGCCGTTGAGCATGAGGCGACGCTTTCCTGACCTGCCGAGTGGGGCCTTGCGGGAAATACTGGGGCAGGCGAACGATGTGCTGAAAGGACGCATGGAGCTGCGCGAACGCCTGCCCTTGCAGTTGATTGAAGAGGCCAATCAGAGCCTGCGTGAAATACGGGTCAATCATGCCCTGGACGGTGGCTTTCTCGAGAGCCCGGGCAGTCTGGATACGGCCAGGTTGCAGTTGCCCCTGCTGAAGACGCTGGAGGGGTGGCCCAAGGATGTGCACCTGGAGATTCGCCAGGACCGATTCGATGGCCCCTTGTTGACCGAGCTGGGCGATGACGATTTGCCCCGGCACCGGGTTCTGGTCAGGACCGCGCAAGGCTATCAGGCCTTTGATCGTACGGGCCTGGCGTTGGGGCGGCGGGTCAAGGGCCGCGAGGCACTGAGCGCTGCCTTGCTGAGCGGCCTGCGGTTGAGCGAGCGTGAGGCGCTGGGGTTCAAGCTGGACGAAGCCGACGTGTTGCACCAGCGGCTGATGTCTGACCTGCTGGCGCGTCCACGTGTCGAACTCGAAGAGACCCTCGGTCTCCCGGCGCGCAAGTCCGGACAGCGCCCGCCGGCCTGGCGTGAACGCGAGACCTCGGGCTGTCTGCGCGTCAGACGCGGCGGTGTTCATGGATCGCGACGCGGGTTGCGCCGGGTGACCCGACTGTATCCCGATCTCTGTGAGCCGGAGGCGCGCAACTTCTATTTTTCCCTCGGCGACGATCCGCTCCAGGTCAGAAGCCGGCTTGAGGCGCTCGAGGAGGAACTGCGGCAGTTGAATCTGACGCTGTTCGATTGGCGAGGGGAGGAGGTGCGTATCCACCGGTCGCACGCCTGGCTGGGCGGCGTGGCCGAGAGCCGTGAACAGGCCGCCGAGATCATCGAGCGTTGCTGGCGGCGACAAACGCCCAAGACCTATGACGAGAATGGCGTGGTCATTGGTCGCAGTCTGAGTCTGGCGGGTTTGCGCGTCGACAGTTTGCCGAGCTTGCCCTTCGGGATCAGTTTCGATCACGTCACCGAGCTTTCGTTGAAGAGTATGGGCCTGGCGCGTATTCCCGAAGATTTTCTCGAGCATTTTTCCAATCTGCGCAAACTGGAGTTGAACAACAATCAGCTCGAGTTCCTGCCGAGCGCGATTGCCGATATGCGCCAGCTCAGGGAACTGTACGTGCAGGACAACCGGATCGCGCTGACCCCGGGTGCGGTCAATGTGCTGTCGAGCCTGGGTAATCTTGAAGTCCTGAATCTGAGCCGCAACTTCGATATCCGCTTGCTGGATGTCGGCCAGATGCCGCACCTGCGCCGCCTGCTCCTGCGCGGGACGGGCATCGACAGCTTGCCGCCAGGCCTGTTGACGCGGATTCGCCTGTACGAAGCGGACCTGCGTGACAACCGGATCCGCAGCGTGCCGAACGATCTGTACACGGCGCCTTCACCGATCAATCGGCGGATCATCCTGCGTAACAACCCCTTTACGGTGGACGATCAGAATCTGTTGGCCGCCTATCGGACACGTACCGGCCTCACCTTCGGCATTCCGGAGACGGAACTGGCGTTGGATGAGTACAGTGCGCGCCAGCGCTGGCTGGCCGATATAGAAGATGTGGAGCGCCGTGACACCTTGCGGGACCTGTGGCATGACTTGCGGCATGAAGAGGGTTCCGAGGAGTTTTTCATGTTGTTGGGGCGCTTGAGCGGTAGCGCGGAGTATCAGAAGATTCGCGCGGACCTGACGCGACGTGTCTGGGAGGTGCTGGGGGAGGCGGCCGAAGACACAACGTTACGCGGTGAGCTGTTCGACCTGGCGGCCGACCCGCTGACGTGCGTCGACAGTGCCGCGCGAAATTTCAGCCATCTGGAAGTCCGGATGTTGCTGGCCAGGGCCCGGACCCTGGCGGCCAGAAGCGATGAACCGACGGAGTTGCTGAAGTTGGCGCGCGGTCTGTTTCGTCTGGAGCGTATTGACGAGATTGCCAGGGATCATGTCAAGTCGCTGCGCGACAGCCCCAAGGTGCCTTCAGCGAGCGCGGTCGATGAGCTCGAAGTGCACCTGGCCTATCGGGTGGGGTTGGGGCGTTCCCTGTATCTGCCCGGGCAGCCGAAGGAAATGTTCTTCAGGTCGATTGCTGATGTCACCGAGGAGCAGATCCTGGAGTCCCGCAGTCGTATCCGGGAGGCTGAGTGCACATCGGCATTGACGAGCTTCATTGCTTCGCGCGATTTCTGGATCGACTTCCTGAAAAAGAAATATCCGCGTGATTTCTTCCGGTTCAACAAGCCGTTTCATGATCAGGAAGAAAAACTGCTGGAAAACTCCCCGGATATGCTCAGCGAGTCCTATGCCCGACGTTTGTCCGTGCTGATGGAGAACCGCATCGCCGAAGAGCAGGCCTTTCTCGAAACGCTGACCCAGACCGAACTGGATGAGCATCCCGAGCCGTTCTGAGTCGGCGTCGGGTGGATAAATTCAGGCACCTGCCCGAGGCTTGCCCTGGCCTCGAATCAGCGCCCGCAAGGCGAAGCGATTCGGATGGCAGGCCTCGGCGACGCTGCGGGGCAGCGGCAGCGGCTCGTTCTCCAGCCAGGCGGCCAGCAACTCGCCGGAGAGCGGTGCACTGATCAGGCCTCGGGAGCCGTGGCCGCTGTTGATATACAGCCCTTCAAGCCATGGGCAGGTGACCTGCGGTATCTGCCGGGCATCCCGGGCCAGGATGCCGTAGGCTTCGGCGAAGTGCTCCGGGTCCGCCAGCGGTCCGACCACCGGGAGATAGTCCGCACTGGTGCAGCGAAAGGCGGCACGGCCTTGCAACTGCTCCGGGGGCAGTTCAGCGGCGTTCAGGCGCACCGCCAGATCGCGTGAGATGTCCTGCAACAACGCCAGGTTGCCGAGGTGCTCCGCCGTGGTGGGGGCCAGATCCTCGCTCTTGAAGTCGAAACTGGCGCCCAGGGTATGTTCACCGAGGCGTGCCGGCGCGACATAACCTTCGGCGCAGACCACGGTTTTCAGGGCGGCGCTGTCGGCGGTCTGTGCCAGGCGGGTGATCTGCCCGCGGATGCGCTTGAGCGGCAACCCCGCGCTGGCCGCAAAGCGTTTCACTTCGGCGGCTCCGGCGAGGACCACCACCGGGGCGCTGCCCAGCAGGGTGTCGGCGTCCCACGCCTGCCATTGGTCATCGACCTTGCGCAGTTCGATGGCGTCGCTGTGCAGGCGTACTTCAATGTTCGGGTGCTTGGCCTGCTTCTGGCACAAGGCGGGTGGATGGACCCAGCCGCCTTCCGGGAAGAACAGCCCGCCGTGCTCCAGGGCCACGCCGGCCAGGGCTTCCGACTGGGCTTGATCCAGCACCTGCAACAACTCGGGGCTGAAGGCGGCGGCCAACTGCGCGTGGCGCTCGGCCTCCTTCTCGTCGAAGGCCAGTTGCAGGACCCCGCAACCGTCCCAATCAAGGCCTTTGTGCAACTGTTCGAGCAAGCGCCGGGTATGGCCGAAACCGCTCAGGATCAGTTGTGACAGCGCCGTGCCGTGGGCCGACAGCTTGAGGTAGAGCACGCCTTGCGGGTTGCCCGAGGCTTCCTGGGCCAGGGCCTCGTGGCGTTCCAGCAGGCTGACCTGCCAGCCACGGGCGGCGAGGCTCGCGGCACTGGCACAACCGGCCAGGCCGCCGCCGATCACCAGCGCGCGGCGTTCGCCGATGGGCGGGTGTGGGCGGGCGAACCACGGACTGGCCGGCAACGGTGCGGGGATGTCCGCGGGCCAGCCGATGAAGTCGCCCCGCAGGATCTCCCATTTGTGGCCGATACCGGGGGTGCGACGCATCTTGAAGCCGGCTGCATTCAGTGAGCGGCGAACCCAGCCGGTGCTGGTGAACGTGCTCAGGGTCGCGCCGGGGGCCGCCAGCCGCGCCAGTTCGGCGAACAGTTCGGGGGTCCACATCGCGGGATTTTTCGCCGGGGCGAAGCCATCGAGGAACCAGGCGTCGATCCGGGCGTCCAGTTGCGGCAGCTGTTCCAGGGCATCGCCGATCAACAGCGTCAGGGTCACCCGGCCATCCTCCAGCACCAATCGCTGGAAGCCTTGATGAATGGCGACATACTGGGCGAGCAATTGCGCGCCGAGCATCGCCAGTTCGGGCCAAAGGGCAAGGGCGCGGTGCAGGTCGGCCCGGCTCAGCGGGTACTTTTCCACGCTGACGAAATGCAGGCGGGCGCCCGGCACCGCGCAGCGGTTGAACAACTGCCAGGCGCAGAGGAAATTCAGTCCGGTACCGAAGCCGGTTTCGCCGATCACCAGACGCTCGTTCGGCCCCAGGGCGGCAAAGCGCTCCTCCAGGCGATTCTGCTCGAGGAACACGTAGCGGGTTTCCTCCAGGCCCGAGTGGTCGGAAAAGTACACGTCGTCGAAGACCCGCGAGTGCGGGCGACCTTGGTCATCCCAGTCGATCTGGGCGTGGGCGGGAGGGGGAGGCAATACGCGGGTCATGGGGCAACTCGACGGCAACAAGGCGGCTATTCTAGCCCATTGCCGGACGCCGGATTGATCCACGGCAAGGCCTGGGGATTTCCCGCCACAAAACAGGGCCCGATCCGTTAGTCTTGCGCCATCTTGGAAGGGAGTCGCCCATGTTTGAATCCGCCGAAATCGGTCACGCCATCGACAAAGACACCTACGACGCCGAAGTCCCGGCCCTGCGCGAAGCCTTGCTGGAGGCGCAGTACGAACTCCATCAGCAAAAGCGCTTTCCGGTCATTGTGCTGATCAATGGGATCGAAGGGGCGGGCAAGGGCGAGACGGTCAAGCTGCTCAACGAGTGGATGGACCCACGCCTGATCGAGGTCCGTACCTTCGACCAGCAAACCGATGAGGAACTGGCCCGGCCGCCGGCCTGGCGCTACTGGCGGCAGTTGCCGGCCAAAGGCCGCATGGGCGTGTTCTTCGGCAACTGGTACAGCCAGATGCTGCAGGGGCGGGTGCATGGGCACTTCAAGGACGCCGTGCTGGACCAGGCGATCAATGGCGCCGAGCGCCTGGAGAAAATGCTCTGCGACGAAGGCGCGCTGATCTTCAAGTTCTGGTTCCACCTGTCCAAGAAGCAGATGAAGGCCCGCCTCAAATCCCTGCAGGATGACCCGTTGCACAGCTGGCGCATCAGCCCGTTGGATTGGCAGCAGTCGGAGACTTACGACCAGTTCGTGCATTTCGGCGAGCGGGTGCTGCGCCGCACCAGCCGCGACTATGCCCCCTGGCATGTGGTCGAGGGGGGCGACCCGCATTACCGCAGCCTGACCGTGGGCAAGATCCTCCTCGAAGGGTTGCAGACGGCACTCAAGACCAAGGACGCCAAGCCGCGCCCGACCAATGCCGCGCCCCTGCCTTCGGGGGTGGACGAACTGAGCCTGCTGGGCAGCCTGGACCTGAGCCAGCACCTGGACAAGGATGACTATGAAGAGCAACTGATTACCGAGCAGGCGCGACTGGCCGGCCTGCTGCGGGACAAACGCATGCGCCGGCACGCGCTGGTGGCGGTGTTCGAAGGCAATGACGCGGCAGGCAAGGGGGGAGCGATCCGGCGGGTGGCGGCGGCGCTCGACCCACGGCAATACCGCATCATTCCCATCGCCGCGCCGACCGAGGACGAACGCGCCCAGCCTTACCTCTGGCGGTTCTGGCGGCAGATCCCGGCGCGGGGCAAGTTCACCGTGTTCGACCGCTCCTGGTATGGCCGGGTGCTGGTGGAGCGGATCGAAGGCTTCTGCAGCCAGGCCGACTGGATGCGCGCCTACAGTGAAATCAACGATTTCGAGGAACAACTGAGCGACGCCGGGGTGATTGTGGTGAAGTTCTGGCTGGCCATCGACAAGCAGACCCAGCTGGAGCGCTTCCAGGAACGTGAAGAGATTCCGTTCAAGCGGTTCAAGATCACCGAAGACGATTGGCGCAACCGCGAGAAATGGGACCTGTACCGCGATGCTGTCGGCGATATGGTCGACCGTACCAGCACCGAAGTGGCGCCCTGGACGCTGGTGGAAGCCAATGACAAGCGCTGGGCCCGGGTCAAGGTGCTGCGCACGCTCAACCGGGCGATCGAGGACGCGTTCGAAAAACGCGACAAGCACGACAAGAAGGGCAAGTCGAAGTAGAACGATGGCCGCGCATACGCCGGGTGAATGATTGTCGCGGTCGGGAATCGGGTGGGCTTATGCTCGCTCGATCCTTCAAACCGACAACAACAATCCATGAGGTGGGCCATGCGTGAAGTGGTGATCGTCGACAGCGTGCGGACTGGCCTGGCCAAGTCCTTTCGCGGCAAATTCAACCAGACCCGGCCGGACGACATGGCGGCCCATTGCGTCAATGCCTTGCTCAGCCGCAACGGCATCGACCCGGCCAGCGTCGAGGATTGCATCGTCGGCGCCGGTTCCAACGAAGGTGCGCAGGGCTACAACATCGGGCGCAATGTCGCGGTGTTGTCGAAGCTGGGCACCGGCACCGCCGGCATGACCCTCAATCGCTTCTGCTCGTCGGGCTTGCAGGCCATCGCCATTGCCGCCAACCAGATTGCCTCCGGTTGCAGCGAGATCATCGTCGCCGGCGGGGTCGAATCCATCAGCCTGACGATGAAAAGCGTCAACACCGAAAACCTGATCAACCCGTTGCTCAAGGAGCAGGTGCCCGGGATCTATTTCCCCATGGGCCAGACCGCCGAGATCGTCGCGCGGCGCTACGGTGTCAGTCGCGAGCAGCAGGACCTCTATGCGCTGCAAAGTCAGCAGCGCACCGCCGCCGCCCAGGCTGCGGGGCTGTTCGACGATGAAATCGTGCCGATGGCCGTGACCTACGCGGTCGAGGACAAGGCCAGCGGGCAGATCCAGCGTCTCGAGGGCGTGGTGGATCGCGATGACTGCAATCGTCCGGACACTACGCTGGAAAGTCTGGCCGGGTTGAAACCGGTGTTTGCCGAAGACGGGTCGGTGACGGCGGGCAACTCGTCGCAACTGTCCGATGGTGCCTCGATGACCCTGGTGATGAGCCTGGAAAAGGCCCTGGAGCTGGGGCTCACGCCCAAGGCGCTGTTCCGCGGTTTTGCCGTGGCCGGTTGCGAACCGGACGAGATGGGCATCGGTCCGGTGTTCTCGGTGCCAAGGCTGCTCAAGGCCAAGGGCCTGAGCGTGGCGGACATCGATCTGTGGGAGTTGAACGAGGCGTTTGCCTCCCAGTGCCTGTACAGCCGTGATCGGTTGGGCATCGACAACGAGAAGTACAACGTCAACGGCGGTTCGATTGCCATCGGCCATCCGTTCGGCATGACCGGCTCGCGCCAGGTCGGGCATCTGGTGCGTGAGCTGCAACGGCGCAAGCTGCGTTATGGCATCGTCACCATGTGCGTGGGCGGTGGCATGGGCGCGACGGGACTGTTCGAAGCGTTGCGCTGAGCCGGGGCCAAACCCTGTTTCTACAGGGTTTGGCTGGCCTTGATGGCGTTGGCCAGTTGCATGCGTGTGACATACACCTGGGTTCCGCGCTCGGCATCGGTGCGGGTAAAGAACGGCCCTTCCAGGGTGTTTTCCCGGGTGCTGAAAAAAAACCGGCCGTTGATGGCGGTCACCCGATGACTGCGGAAATGGGTGGCCTCGGTGCTGTCTTGCGCGCGTTTACCGAACATGGCGAAATCTCGCTGGTGAACATGGCTGTCAAGAATTCAGCATAAAACGTATAAAGATAGCGCGCCTGACCACCCGATCAATGGCAGGAGCCAATTTATTGGCGACGCTCCTGGTACGGTCGAGGTCGCATCCGGCTGCGGTTTCCGGCTGCGTTGCCGCATCTGCCGGGTCTAGAATGGCGGCATCCCCCACATGGCCACAGGACTCCTCATGCACATCTCATCCGGTCGCTGGGGTTATGGTCTGTTCCTGGCGCTGCTGACCGCCGTGCTCTGGGGCATTCTGCCGATCAAGCTCAAGCTGGTGTTGCAGGTGATGGATCCGGTGACCGTGACCTGGTGCCGATTGATCGTCTCGGGGGGCTTTCTCTTCGTTTACCTGGCGGCGACCCGACGTTTGCCGAGCCGGCGAGACCTCGGGCCCCGTGGCGGTTGGCTGGTGCTGCTGGCGGTGTTTGGCCTGGTGGGCAACTACGTGCTTTACCTCATGGGGCTGAACCGGCTCAGTCCCGGTACCGCGCAACTGGTGGTGCAGATGGGGCCGATCTTCCTGTTGATCGCCAGCCTGTTCGTGTTCAAGGAGCGGTTCAGCCTGGGGCAGGGGATCGGGCTGCTGGTGCTGCTGTTCGGCTTCGGCCTGTTTTTCAACCAGCGCCTGGAAGAGCTGCTGACCTCCCTGGGGACTTACACCGCCGGTGTCCTGCTGGTGCTGTTGGCGTCCACGGTCTGGACCTTCTATGCCTTGAGCCAGAAGCAATTGTTGACGGTGTGGAATTCGTTGCAGGTGATGATGGTGATCTACCTGTCTTGCGCCTTGTTGCTCACGCCCTGGGCGCATCCGGCCGAAGTCCTGCAACTGAGTCCGTTGCAGGGCTGGCTGTTGCTCGCTTGCTGCTTCAACACCCTGGTGGCTTACGGGGCCTTTGCCGAGGCCCTGGCGCACTGGGAGGCCTCGCGGGTCAGCGCGACCCTGGCGATCACGCCCCTGGTGACCTTTGCCGCGGTGGCCCTGGCGGCCTGGCTGTGGCCCGGGTTTGTCCAGGCCGAGGACATCAATGGCCTGGGCTATGGCGGGGCGCTGCTGGTGGTGCTGGGGTCGGCGCTGGTGGCGTTGGGGCCGTCGCTGATAGCCGGGCTCAAGGCCCGGCGCCTGCGCCTGACGGCGAACTGAAGCCCAGCGTCAGCCGTTCTTGCCGGATTCGAGCATGTTCTCCGGGCGGACCCAGGTGTCGAACTCCTCGTCGGTCAGGTAACCGAGTTCCAGCGCCGCCTCGCGCAAGGTCAGGTTTTCTCCATAGGCCTTCTTGGCAATCTGGGCCGCCTTGTCGTAGCCGATATGCGGGTTCAACGCCGTCACCAGCATCAGGCCGCGTTCCAGATGCGCGGCCATCTGCACGGGATCGGGTTCCAGCCCGGCAATGCAGTGCTGCTGGAAATTGCTGCAACCATCCCCGAGCAGACGGATCGACTGCAGCAGGTTGTGGATGATCACCGGTTTGAAGACATTGAGCTGCAGGTGACCCTGGCTCGCGGCAAAGCCGATCGTCACGTCATTGCCCATCACCTGGCAGGCCAGCATCGACAACGCCTCGCACTGGGTCGGGTTGACCTTGCCGGGCATGATCGAACTGCCCGGTTCGTTGGCCGGCAACTTGACCTCGGCCAGCCCGGCACGGGGCCCGGAGCCCAGCAGGCGCAGGTCGTTGGCGATTTTCATCAGGGCCACGGCCAGGGTTTTCAGGGCGCCGGAGAGGGTGGTCAAGGGTTCATGGCCGGCCAGGGCGGCGAACTTGTTCGGTGCGCTGGTGAACGGCAGGCCGGACAGCGCCGCCAGTTCGGCGGCGATCGCCTCGGCAAAGCCATGGGGTGCATTGAGCCCGGTGCCCACGGCCGTGCCGCCCTGGGCCAGTTCGCACACCGCCGGCAACGCCGAGCGAATCGCCCGCTCGGCGTAGCCCAGTTGCGCGATATAGGCCGAGACTTCCTGGCCGAAGGTGATCGGCGTGGCATCCATCATATGGGTGCGCCCGGTCTTCACCAGCTTCATGTGCCGCGCTGCCAGTTCCTTCAGCCCGCCGGACAACTCGGCAATGGCTGGCAACAAATGCCGATACACCGCCTGGGCGGCGGCGATGTGCATCGCGGTGGGGAAACAGTCGTTGGAACTCTGGGAACGGTTGACGTGATCGTTGGGGTGTACTGGCAACTTGCCGCCGCGGCCCTTGCCCGCCAGTTCGTTGGCGCGCCCGGCAATCACTTCGTTGGCGTTCATGTTGCTCTGGGTGCCGCTGCCGGTCTGCCAGACCGCCAGCGGGAATTGGTCGTCATGCCCGCCGAGCAGCACTTCGTCGGCGGCCTGTTCGATCAGCCGGGCGACATCGGCGGGCAGGTCGCCATTGCGGCTGTTGACCCGTGCCGCGGCCTTCTTGATCAGCGCCAGGGCGTGCATGACCGCCAGGGGCATTTTTTCCGTGCCGATGGCGAAGTTGATCAGCGAACGCTGGGTCTGGGCGCCCCAGTAGGCGTCTTCCGGTACATCCACCTGGCCAAGGCTGTCGGTTTCGATGCGGCTCATTCGGGTTCACTCCTGAAGGCGGGTTAGCAAAGTTTAGGTCCTGATCGGGCGCTTGGGTTCCCTTCCGGGTGTTTACCCGTTTCACGACCGCCGGACAGCCGCGCGGCAGCCTCGGGGTTGAGTGACACACTTTGTTAGGCGCAGAATGGTCGCCCTTGGGGTTTTACCTCGCCTGTTTAGAAAGGAAACTCGATGACCCGTCTTCGTGCCCTCTGTACCGCGGTTGCTCTGGTATGCGCCAGCGGCCAGGTTTTCGCCGATACCGCCAGCCACAACGCCAGTGCCGAAGCTTTCCTGACGCTGGCCCATGCCGACAAGCTGGGGACTCCGGTCTACGCGCAAGTGCAGCAAATGTTCGCCCAGCGTTTCGAGCAGACCCAGGCGCCGGCCTCGAAAAAGCCGTTGCTGGACACCTACCAGGCCAAGGCCAATGCCGCCCTGGACCAGGCCATCGGCTGGAACAAGCTGAAGCCGGACATGGTCAAGCTCTACACCGACAACTTCAGCGAATCCGAGCTCAAGGACCTGGTGGCGTTCTACCAGTCGCCACTGGGCAAGAAAGTCCTGGAAAAAATGCCGCAACTGACCCAGCAATCGGCCATGATGACCCAGGCCAAGCTGGAAAGCGCGGTACCGGTGGTGAACAAGCTGCTCGAGGACATGACCAACGAGCTGGCACCCGCCAAGGCCGCAGCGCCGGCAGCCAAGAAAAAGCCGTAAGCGGAGCCTGACATGAGCATGCAGCAACGTATCGAAACCGCATTGGCCGCCCTGCAACCCGAGCACCTGCAAGTCCTGGACGAAAGCCATATGCACAGCCGCGGGTTGCAGACCCATTTCAAGGCGGTGCTGGTCAGCGAACAGTTTGCCGGGTTGAACAGCGTCAAGCGCCACCAGAAGGTCTACGCCACCCTGGGCGACCTGATGAGTGAGTTCCATGCGTTGGCCCTGCATACCTACACCCCTGAAGAGTGGGTGAAAATCGGCGCGGCACCGGCATCGCCGGTCTGCGCCGGCGGAGGGCATTGATCCCTGGTTTTTCGACCGGTGTTTTTTTGCTAGAATCCGCAACGCGCCGCTCTGTCGGCGCGTTTTTTTTGCATCCGGTTCGCCCTTTGCGAGGGCTGCCACCTGGAGAGAATCACCCATGACTCAACCCATAGTCGTGGCGGCACTTTACAAGTTCGTCACCCTGGAAGACTACGTTGCCCTGCGCGAGCCACTGCTGCAGGCGATGGTCGACAACGGCATCAAGGGCACCCTGCTGATCGCCGAAGAAGGCATCAACGGTACCGTTTCCGGTAGCCGCGAAGGCATCGATGGCCTGTTGGCCTGGCTCAAGCTGGATCCGCGGATGGTCGATATCGACCACAAGGAATCCTATTGCGACGACCAGCCGTTCTATCGGACCAAGGTCAAGCTGAAGAAGGAAATCGTCACCCTGGGTGTCGAGGGCGTGGACCCGAACAAGCAGGTCGGCACCTATGTCGATCCGCAGGACTGGAATGCCTTGATCGCTGACCCGGAAGTGTTGCTGATCGACACCCGCAACGATTATGAAGTCTCGATCGGCACCTTCGAAGGCGCCATCGACCCGAAGACCACCAGTTTTCGCGAATTCCCCGACTACATCAAAGCCCATTTCGACCCGGCCAGGCACAAGAAAGTCGCCATGTTCTGCACCGGCGGCATTCGTTGCGAGAAGGCCTCCAGCTACATGCTCGGCGAGGGCTTCGACGAGGTCTATCACCTCAAGGGCGGGATCCTGAAGTACCTCGAAGAGGTGCCCCAGGCGCAAAGCAAGTGGCAGGGCGACTGCTTTGTCTTCGACAATCGCGTCACCGTGCGCCACGACCTCAGCGAAGGCGACTACGATCAATGTCATGCCTGCCGTACACCGGTCAGCGTCGAGGACCGTGCGTCGGAGCACTACGTGGCCGGTATCAGTTGCCCGCATTGCTGGGACAAGTTGAGCGAGAAGACCCGTCGCAGCGCCATCGACCGGCAGAAGCAGATCGAACTGGCCAAGGCACGCAACCAGCCGCACCCGATCGGTTACAACTACCGTCAATCTTCCGAGGACTGAACCATGTCCGCGCGCCTGCTCTATGTCATGGACCCGATGTGTTCCTGGTGCTGGGGATTTGCCCCGGTGGCCGAGGCGCTGGTCAAGCAGGCGCAGGCGGCGGGTGTCGAACTGCACCTGGTGATGGGCGGCTTGCGCACCGGCAGCGGCACCGCGCTGGAACCGACGACCCGGCGCTATATCCTGGAACACTGGCAGGCGGTCACCGAGACCACCGGCCAGCCGTTCAAGCTCGACGGTGCCTTGCCGGACGGTTTCGTCTACGACACCGAGCCGGCCTGTCGGGCGGTCGTCACGGCGCGCAGCCTGGCGCCGGACTGTGCGTGGACGCTGGTGGGGCTGATCCAGCGGGCCTTTTATGTCGAGGGGCGTGATGTCACGCAGGCCAGCGTGTTGGTGGAGCTGGCGGAACAGGCCGGACTGCCGCGCATCGAATTTGCCGGCGCCTTCGACACGGCCGAGCAGCATGCGGCCACCGCCGCCGATTTCACCTGGGTCCAGGACCTGGGGATTGCCGGTTTCCCGACCTTGCTGGCCGAACGCAATGGCCAGTTGGCGCTGCTGACCAACGGCTACCAGCCGCTGGCTGAACTCGCTCCGCTGCTCGGCCGTTGGCTGGAGCGTGCGGCCTGTGCTTGATCAGCCCGATCCCGACCCCGTCAAGCCACTTGCGGACCGCCTGAGCTGGGCAGAAATTCGGCGCCTGGCCCTGCGGCATAAAAAAGCGCTGTGGGTCGCCAATGCGGTGGCCGTGCTGGCGACCTTGTGCAGCGTGCCGATTCCCCTGCTGTTGCCCTTGCTGGTGGACGAAGTCCTGCTGGGGCATGGCGATGCCGCGCTCAAGGTCATGAACCACCTGCTGCCCGGCCCCTGGCAGCGCGCCGTCGGCTATATCGGCCTGATGCTGCTGGCGACCCTGGCCCTGCGCTGCGGGGCGCTGCTGTTCAACGTGGTGCAGGCGCGGCTGTTCGCCGGGTTGGCCAAGGACATCGTCTATCGCATCCGCACACGGCTGATCGAACGCCTGAAGCGCATTTCCCTGGGCGAATACGAAAGCCTGGGCAGCGGTACCGTGACCACGCACCTGGTGACCGACCTGGACACCCTGGACAAATTCGTCGGCGAAACCCTGAGCCGCTTTCTGGTGGCGATGCTGACGCTGGTGGGGACCTCCGTCATCCTGGTCTGGATGCACTGGAAGCTGGCGCTGCTGATCCTGCTGTTCAACCCGCTGGTGATCTACGCCACGGTGCAGTTGGGCAAGCGGGTCAAGCACCTCAAGAAGCTGGAAAACGACAGCACCTCGCGCTTTACCCAGGCCTTGACCGAGACCCTCGATGCGATCCAGGAAGTGCGCGCCGGCAATCGCCAGGGATTTTTCCTCGGCCGTCTGGGGATGCGCGCCCGGGAAGTGCGTGACTATGCCGTGGCTTCCCAATGGAAAAGCGACGCATCGAGCCGGGCCACCGGGCTGCTGTTCCAGTTCGGTATCGATATCTTCCGGGCGGCGGCGATGCTCACGGTGCTGTTTTCGGACCTGTCCATCGGCCAGATGCTCGCGGTGTTCAGTTACCTCTGGTTCATGATCGGGCCGGTGGAGCAACTGTTGAACCTGCAATATGCCTTCTATGCCGCCGGCGGTGCGCTTGAGCGGATCAACGAATTGCTGGCGCGGGCCGACGAACCGCAGTACCCCGGCGGCGTCGATCCCTTCGTGGGGCGTGACACCGTGGGCATCGAGGTGCAGGCCTTGAGTTTCGCCTATGGCGAGGAGCCGGTGCTCGACCAGTTGGACCTGTCCATCGCCCCCGGCGAAAAAGTCGCGATTGTCGGGGCCAGCGGCGGCGGCAAAAGCACACTGGTTCAACTGCTGCTGGGGCTGTATACACCCCAGGCCGGGACCATCCGCTTCGGCGGTGCGTCCCAGGCCGATATCGGCCTGGACACCGTGCGCGAGAACGTCGCGGTGGTGTTGCAGCATCCGGCGCTGTTCAACGATACGGTACGCGCCAACCTCACCATGGGCCGCGAGCGTAGCGATGAAGCCTGCTGGCGGGCGCTGGAAATTGCCCAGCTCGACGCTACGATCAAAGTGTTGCCGCAAGGCCTGGACAGCATTGTCGGGCGCTCCGGGGTGCGCTTGTCCGGTGGTCAGCGTCAGCGCCTGGCCATTGCCCGGATGGTGCTGGCCGAGCCCAAGGTGGTGATCCTCGACGAAGCGACCTCGGCGCTGGACGCGGCCACCGAATACAACCTGCACCAGGCCTTGAGTCGGTTTCTCAGCGGTCGTACGACCTTGATCATTGCCCACCGCCTGTCCGCGGTGAAACAGGCCGATCGGGTGCTGGTATTCGATGGCGGGCGGATTGCCGAGGACGGCGACCACCAGCAGCTCATTGCCGACGGCGGTCTTTATGCCAAGCTGTACGGGCATCTGCAAAAAATTTGACGTGCTTGAGTTTTGCCTGGTTTTCTGTGCTTAGTGGTTGAATTGGTTGGCGGAAAGACTGTTTTCTCTGTGCGTGCGAGCGATGGATGAGTTCCGGGGAGCGGCAAGGGATCGTTGATCCCTTCGATATCGTGGAAATTAGCCTAGGCTGTGCTATCAGGAGTGGATTTCTCTCGAGTGCTCATCTGGCAGTGCTGATGCAAGGGATCTCATGAAGCAAACGCGGACTCTCGGAACGCCACGGCTGTTGGGCATCGTCTGGCCATTTATCGCTGTTGTCCTGCTTCAGGCCTTGCTGGGCTGCCTGAGCCTGTACGTGCTTTCCGCCGTGCGCGGTTATGTGGCCGGCGAGAGCCTCTGGTCCAAGGGTCAGAAGGACGCCATCTACTACCTCAACCTGTACGCCGATAGCCGCGACGAAACGATTTTCCGCAAATACCAGGAGGCCATTGCCGTTCCCCAGGGTGGGCACGACCTGCGTATCGCCCTGGATGCGCCGACGCCGGACCTTGCGGCGGCCCGGCGCGGTATCCTGCAAGGCGGCAACCACCCCGACGATGTCTCCAGCATCATCTGGTTGTACCTGAACTTCCGCCACTTCAGCTATATGCAACGGGCCATTGAAAAATGGACGGTGGGCGACAGCTACCTGGTGCACCTGGACACGGTCGCCCAGCAGATGCACCGGGCGATCTCCGTCAACCAGGACAGCAATGACGATATCCAGCGCTGGAAGAGTCAGATCTTTGCCATCAACGATGGCGTGACGCCGGCTGCCAGGGCCTTCAGCGATGCCCTGGGCGAAGGCTCGCGGGTCATTCTGCGGCTGTTGCTGATCACCAACCTGGCCACCGCCCTGGGGTTGATCGCCCTGGCCTTGCTGCGCACGCACAAGCTTCTGGCCCAGCGCCATGCCTTTGCCGATGCCTTGCAACTGGAAAAGGACCGGGCGCAGATCACCCTCGAGTCCATTGGCGACGGGGTCATCACCACCGATGTGGAAGGCGCTATCGCCTACATGAACCCGGCCGCCGAGCACCTGACCCACTGGAAAGCCGGGCAGGCCTGTGGCCTGCCCCTGGCGGCGCTGTTCAACCTGTTGGACGAGAATGCCCAGGACGATGGTTATACCCTGATCGAGCATATCCTCAGTGGACGCTTGAAAGGTGGCAGCGAGCATTCCAAGCTGATCCAGCGCCTGGATGGCAGCACCGTGTCGGTCACCCTGGTAGGAGCACCGATCCGTAACGCCGGCAAGGTCAGTGGCACGGTGCTGGTGCTGCACGACATGACCCAGGAGCGGCAATACATCGCCAACCTGTCCTGGCAGGCCACCCATGATGCCCTGACGGGACTGGCCAACCGGCGCGAATTCGAGTACCGCCTGGAGCTGGCGCTGTACAACCAGAATCGCCAGCCCGCACGGCACGCATTGATGTTCCTCGACCTGGACCAGTTCAAGTTGGTCAATGACACCTGCGGTCATGCGGCCGGCGATGAATTGCTCCGGCATATCTGTGCATTGCTGCAATCCGGCTTGCGCGAGGGCGATACCCTGGCACGCCTGGGGGGCGACGAGTTCGGGATACTGCTGGAGAACTGTCCGGCGGAGGCGGCGGAAAAGATCGCCGAAAGTCTGCGACAGACCGTACAGAACCTGCATTTCGTCTGGAAAGGGCGGCCGTTCCAGACGACGGTCAGTATCGGCCTGGTGCATATCGCCCAGGTGCCGACCACGCTGGAGGCCTCGCTGCGGGCGGCGGACATGGCCTGCTACATGGCCAAGGAGAAGGGGCGCAACCGGGTTCAGGTGTATCACGCGGACGATTCGGAGTTGTCCCTGCGCTTCGGCGAGATGGCCTGGGTCCAGCGTTTGCACATGGCCCTGGAAGAAAACCGTTTCTGCCTGTACGCACAGGAAATCGCCTCCCTGGGGCATGCCGATCACTCCGCCGGGCATGTGGAAATCCTCCTGCGTTTGCACGACGAGGCGGGGCGGATGATCCTGCCCGACAGCTTTATCCCGGCCGCCGAACGCTATGGCCTGATGACTCAGCTCGATCGTTGGGTGGTGCAGAACGTCTTCAAGGTCATTGCCGAATGCATCGCCCAGCAGCGCGAAGGGGCGATGGCGATGTGCGCGATCAATCTGTCGGGCATTACCATTGGCGACGAGGAGTTCCTGGGCTTCCTGCATGAGCAGTTCAAAGTGTATGGCATTCCTGCGGATATGATTTGTTTCGAAATAACTGAAACCAGCGCCATCTCCAATCTCGGCAGCGCCAT
Source organism: Pseudomonas batumici (assembly GCF_000820515.1). Classification (GTDB taxonomy): domain Bacteria; phylum Pseudomonadota; class Gammaproteobacteria; order Pseudomonadales; family Pseudomonadaceae; genus Aquipseudomonas; species Aquipseudomonas batumici. The sequence goes on from NZ_JXDG01000053.1 coordinate 67,019, forward strand.
ACGATTTATCAATGAACTCAAGAGCTTGGGCTGTCGGTTCTCCCTGGACGACTTTTGTGCCGGAATGTCTTCGTTCGCATATCTCAAACATTTGCCTGTAGACTTCCTGAAGATCGATGGAAGTTTCGTAAAGGATATGCTGGACGACCCGATTAACCGCGCCATGGTCGAGGTGATCAATCACATCGGCCATGTCATGGGGAAGCGAACAATTGCAGAGTTTGTCGAAACGCCGCAGATCGAGCAGGCCTTGCTCGAGATCGGTGTCGACTACGCTCAAGGCTACGTGATTGAGCGACCGCAATTGTTCACCTGCGACAGCCTGTTGTGTCGACCGGCACGACCTCGGCCACTCCTGCTCAAGGCGCCCGGTACATTCCGCTGAAACCTTTGCTGATCTGCTTAAATCACCACTCAGAAGGAGCCCGATAGTGATCGACACATTCAGCAGAACCGGCCCGCTTATGGAGGCCTCCAGCTACCCCGCGTGGGCGCAGCAGCTCATTCAGGACTGTAGCGAGAGCAAGCGCCGGGTTGTCGAACACGAACTTTACCAGCGGATGCGCGACAACAGGCTGAGCGCAAAAACCATGCGCCACTATCTGATTGGCGGCTGGCCGGTGGTTGAACAGTTTGCGTTATACATGGCACAGAACCTCACCAAGACCCGCTTTGCCCGCCATCCCGGCGAGGACATGGCGCGGCGTTGGCTGATGCGCAATATCCGCGTGGAACTGAACCACGCCGACTATTGGTTGCATTGGAGCCGGGCCCACGGCGTGACCCTCGAGGACCTGCAGGCGCAGGAGGTGCCGCCCGAGCTGCACGCGCTGAGTCATTGGTGCTGGCACACCAGTTCGGCTGATCCCTTGATCGTGGCGATTGCCGCGACCAACTACGCCATCGAAGGGGCTACCGGCGAATGGTCGGCGCTGGTCTGTTCGACGGGGGTCTATGCGGCGGCGTTCCCGGAGGAAGACCGCAAGCGTGCGATGAAATGGTTGAAGATGCATGCCCAGTACGATGATGCCCATCCGTGGGAAGCACTGGAAATCATCTGCACCCTGGCCGGCAACAATCCCGCCAAGGCGTTGCAGGTCGAGCTCCGGCAGGCGATCTGCAAGAGCTATGACTACATGTACCTGTTCCTGGAGCGTTGCATGCAGCTGGAACCCGCGGAAAAGGCCCCGGCTGCCCGTGGACGCCAGGCCGCCCTCGCTGAGGGTTGACTTGCACTGTAGTCACTGTGGGAGCGGCCGGTCGACGCTCGATTGCCGGCGATGAGGCCCTCTAGTCTTGCTGCGTCTATCCAGACGCCATCGCCGGCAAGCCGGCTCCTACAATAAGAACAAGGTTTGTGTGGTGGGGGTTACCCCGCCATGGCCAGTCGGTTGCGACCCTCCCGCTTGGCCACATACAGGGCACTGTCCGCGCGGCGTAGCAGGCTTTCCGTGGACTCTCCCGGCAACAGCGTGGCGCAACCCAGGCTCACCGTCAGGCTGACCAGTTGGCCATCACCTTGGTAATCCTGGACTTGCGCCGCATGGCGCAGGCGCTCTCCCACCAATGCCGCCGCTTCGCGGTGGGTATTGGACAGCAGGATCAGAAACTCCTCGCCGCCGTAGCGGAACACCCTGTCGATATTACGCAGTTGGTCCTTGATCGAGGCGGCCACGGTCTTGAGTACCGTGTCGCCGACGCTGTGTCCGTAGTTGTCATTGATTTGCTTGAAGTGGTCGATATCCAGCATCAGCACCGAGATCGGCTGGCCATGACGGCGTGCCAGCTCGAACTCCCGTTGCAGGGCCTGCTCCATGGCGACACGGTTGCCGGTTTCGGTCAGCGGGTCGCGCAGGGCACTGCGGGTGGCGGCACGATAGAGCAGGGCGTTACGCATCGGATACAGCAGGCTCGCCAGCAATGATTCCAGGCTGCCCAGTTCCTGTTCGGTGAAGCGTTGGTTGCGACGGAATATCAGCTCGCCCAGCTGCTCGCCTTCATGGCTCAGGCTGTAGCTGATCGAGTGATGGCCGCGCTGTCCGAACTCCAGGCGCAGATCACTGATCGGGTGCAGGTATCTCAACGCATCGAGCGGGACCACCCGCTGAATCTCGTGGAAGAAGATTTCCAGGATGCGCGCAGGCTCCAGGCTGATTTGCAACTGCAGGGCCAGTTGCTGGCGCAGTTGAGCCAGGCTGATGGGGCGTTGCTGGGTGAGCGGGAGCTGGCCAAAGCCCAGCCGTTGCAATCTGGCGCGATCGAAGTCAATTGCGTTGGTCTGGGTCGGCGTTTTCATGGTGGCAAGCCCCTAAGCGCAGAGTACGGTCTTGCAGGCTGGGCGAGAGCGGCTTGGGGCAACGCATCTTACTGGTCCATCAGTCCGGCAGGACCTTGGTACCAGTCTAGTCCTTTTGGCCCAGGCTTCTATAGCCGGTCGATGCAGCTCCCCCAGGCAACGCTCGCGCTGCATGTCTGAGGAAGTTAGAGCGAAAGTCGTGCCAATCGGCCCAACCGAATAAAACTCGTTTGAATTCAGTGGGATCGATTTGTCGGGACGGGCGTCGCCGGCAGAAAGGGTGGCAGTTGTTTGACTGGCGCTGATGGCTTTTTGAAATTGCGCTCCTGTGCGCCGGTATTCCGGCGCGCAGGGGCTGGGTGATGCGGGTGCTTACTGTGCGTCGAAGGCCTGGCCGTTGACGCCGCTGCTGTCGGGGCCCATCAGGTACAGGTAGACCGGCATGATCTGCTGGGGTGTCGGGTTGTTTTCCGGGTTCTCGCCGGGATAGGCCTGGGCCCGCATGCTGGTGCGGGTGGCGCCGGGGTTGATGCTGTTGGCGCGCACCGGAGCCACCGTATCGAGCTCGTCGGCCAGGGTTTGCATCAGGCCCTCGGTAGCGAACTTGGAAACCCCATAGGCGCCCCAGTAGGCGCGGCCTTTGCGGCCGACGCTGCTGGACGTGAAGATTACCGAGGCGTCCCGGGACAGCTTGAGCAGGGGCAGCAAGGTGCTGGTCAGCATGAACATGGCATTGACGTTGACGTGCATGACACGCATGAAGTTTTCGCCGGACAGCTGTTCCAGCGGCGTACGCGGGCCAATGATGGACGCGTTGTGCAGCAGGCCGTCGAGGTGGCCGAATTCGCTTTCGATCATCGCCGCCAGCTCGTCGTACTGGTGCGGCAGGGCGGTCTCCAGGTTGAACGGGATCACCACCGGTTGCGGGTGGCCGGCGCCTTCGATCTCGTCGTAGACCTGGCTCAGGTTGGCTTCGGTCTTGCCCAGCAGCAGCACGGTGGCGCCGTGGGCGGCATAGGTCTTCGCGGCCGCGGCGCCGATGCCACGACCGGCACCTGTCACCAGGATGACACGGTCCTTGAGCAGATCGGGGCGGGCGGAATAATCGAACATGGCTAAACCTCTACAAATGTAAAACAGGCAGGCGGCTCAACAGCTGCACAGCGCGTTATCCAATACCTTGCGCAACTCCAGCGGGTGATCGACCACCACATCGGCGCCCCAGTGATCGGGGTTGTCTTCCGGGTGAATGTAGCCGTAGCGCACGGCTGCGGTGCGGGTACCGGCGTCGCGCCCGGACTCGATATCACGCAGGTCGTCCCCCACGAATAATACGCTGGCCGGGTCCAGGTCGAGCATCTTGCAGGCCAGGATCAGCGGCTCCGGGTCGGGCTTGCTGTTCTTCACATGGTCCGGGCAGATCAGCAGCGCCGAGCGCTCCGCCAGTCCCAGCTGTTGCATGATCGGCTCGGCAAAGCGCAGTGGCTTGTTGGTGACCACGCCCCAGCGCAGATTGGCCTTCTCGATGTCGGCCAGCAGCTCGGTCATGCCGTCGAACAGGCGGCTATGGACGGCGCAGGCCTTGAGGTAGCGCTCCAGGAACTCCTGGCGCAAATCCTCGAAGCCCGGCGACTCGGGGTCCATCATGAAGGTCACGGCGACCATGGCGCGAGCGCCGCCGGAGATCTCATCGCGAATCGACTGGTCGGCAATCGGCGGCAGGCCGCGATCGGCCAGCATGGCCTGGCAGATGGCGATGAAGTCCGGCGCGGTGTCGAGCAGGGTGCCGTCCATGTCGAAGAGAACCGCTCTCAAGCGCATCGGTTATTCCTCGCGCAGGGTCTGGATCATGTAGTTGACGTCGACGTCCGCGGCCAGCTTGTAGTGCTTGGTCAGGGGGTTGTAGGTCAGGCCGATGATGTCCTTGACCGCCAGGCCCGCCTCGCGGCTCCACGCACCCAGCTCCGACGGGCGGATGAATTTCTTGAAGTCGTGGGTACCGCGCGGCAGCAGGCCCATGATGTATTCCGCGCCGACGATGGCGAACAGATAGGCCTTGGGGTTGCGGTTGATGGTGGAGAAGAACACCTGGCCGCCGGGCTTGACCATGCGAAAGCAGGCACGGATCACCGAGGACGGGTCGGGGACGTGCTCGAGCATTTCCAGGCAGGTCACGACGTCGAACTGTTCGGGCATTTCCTCGGCCAGGGCTTCGGCGGTGATCTGCCGGTATTCGACGTCGACACCGGACTCCAGCTGGTGCAGTTGGGCCACGGCCAGGGGCGCTTCGCCCATGTCGATGCCCATGACGGTGGCGCCGCGCTGGGCCATGGCCTCGCTGAGAATGCCGCCGCCGCAACCGACGTCGAGGACCTTCTTGCCGGCGAGCTTGACCCGCTCGTCGATCCAGTTGACCCGCAGCGGGTTGATATCGTGAAGCGGTTTGAACTCGCTTTCGCGGTCCCACCAGCGATGGGCCAGGGCTTCGAACTTGGCGATTTCAGCGTGGTCGACGTTGCTCATGGGCTATCCTCTAAAGCTTGGAAATCAGGTTGATGTCGCCTACAGGGTGGCGCCATCTTCAATTCAATGCGCTCGGAGGCGCGTCAATCAGTGTCCGTGGCCGCCGATGCGTTGGCCCCAGGACCGGGCCGTGGCGTTCAGGCGCTGTTCATCCAGGCGGGTCAGGCGCCGGTCTTCGAGCAGTGGCTTGCCGCCGACCCAGAGATGTTGCACACAGTCGCGACCGCTGGCGTAGATCAGCTGCGACACCGGGTCGTAGATAGGCTGCTGGGCCAGGCCCGACAGGTCGAAAGCGACGATGTCCGCGGCCTTGCCGACTTCCAGCGAGCCGATCTCCTGCTCCAGGCCCAGGGCCCGAGCACCATTGAGGGTCGCCATGCGCAGCGCGCGGTGCGCGTCCAGTGCCGTGGCGGAGCCGGCGACGGCCTTGGCCAGCAGGGCGGCGGTGCGGGTTTCGCCGAGCAGGTCGAGGTCGTTGTTGCTCGCCGCGCCGTCGGTCCCCACGGCTACATTCACGCCGGCCTGCCACAGGCGCTGCACCGGGCAGAAGCCGCTGGCCAGTTTCAGGTTCGATTCCGGGCAGTGGACCACGCTGGTGTTGCTTTCTACCAGCAGTGCCAGGTCATCATCGCTGACCTGGGTCATGTGAACGGCCTGGAAGCGCGGACCGAGCAGGCCGAGGCGGCCCAGGCGCGCCAGCGGGCGTTCGCCGCGTTGCTCCAGCGATTGCTGCACCTCGAAGGCGGTTTCGTGCACGTGCATGTGGATCGCGGCATCGAGTTCTTCGGTGATGACCCGGACTTTTTCCAGGTTTTCGTCGCCAACGGTGTAGGGTGCATGGGGGCCGAAGGCTATCTTGATCCGCGGATGGTGCTTCAGCTCGCCGAACAGTTCGACGGCCTGGCGCAGGGAGTCATCGACGCTGGCGGCGCCGGGGATCGGGAAATCGAGGATCGGGATGGCGATCTGTGCGCGAATGCCGCTGTTGTGCACGCGTTCACTGGCGACTTTAGGGAAGAAATACATGTCCGCGAAACAACTGATGCCGCCCTTGATTTGCTCGGCGATGGCCAGGTCGGTGCCATCGCGGACGAAGGCTTCGTCGACCCATCTGGCTTCGGCGGGCCAGATATGCTGTTCCAGCCAGGTCATGAGCGGCAGGTCGTCGGCCAGGCCGCGAAACAGCGTCATGGCGGCATGCCCATGGGCATTGACCAGGCCAGGGGCGAGCAGGGTATCCGGCAGCTCGCGGACTTGCGCGGCGCCGAGTGCAAGCGCCTCGGCCCGTGTACCGATAAAGGCGATGCGTCCGTCGCGAATGCCCAGGCCATGCTCCTTGAGCACCACGCCGGCGGGTTCGACAGGGACCAGCCAGGTCGGTAGCAGGAGGAGATCGAGCGGGGCTGCGGTGTTCGGCATCGTGGGCGGCGTCCGGGCTTTATCTGGAATAATGGCGAAGTATACCCGAGCGTCCTCGCTGGGGGATCGCTATAATCGGCGGCTTTTGTCGCTTCGTTGAGGATGAATCATGCGTAATCGATTGTTGGCTGCGGAAAAAGTGAAGGCCATCGATTGGCGTGATGGTGCCTTGTATCTGCTCGATCAGCGCATTCTGCCGTTCGAGGAAACCTGGTTGGCTTACGACAGTGCCGCAGGGGTTGCCGAGGCGATTCGCTCGATGGTGGTGCGCGGGGCGCCGGCCATCGGCATCAGCGCCGCCTATGGCGTGGTGCTGGCGGCGCGGGCGCGACGGGCGCAGGGCGGCGACTGGCTGGCGGCGATGGAAGCCGATTTTGCTCTGCTGGCGAGTTCGCGACCGACCGCGGTCAATCTGTTCTGGGCCCTGGACCGGATGCGTGAGCGTCTGGAACGGGTCAAGGACGGCGCTGATCCGCTGGCGGCCCTGGAGCTCGAGGCGATCGCGATCCATGAAAGCGATCGCGAGGCCAACCTGACCATGGCGCAGCTGGGGGTGGACCTGATCCGCAAGCACCAGGGCAATGCCCAGGCGATCCTCACCCACTGCAATACCGGCGCCCTGGCCACCGGCGGCTTCGGTACGGCCCTGGGGGTGATTCGCGGCGCCTTCCTGGAGGGCATGGTCGAGCAGGTCTATGCCGATGAGACCCGGCCCTGGCTGCAAGGCTCGCGCCTGACCGCCTGGGAGTTGGCCAACGAAGGCATCCCGGTGTCCCTGAACGCCGATTCGGCCGCCGCGCATATCATGAAGACCAAGGGCGTGACCTGGGTGATCGTCGGCGCCGACCGCATTACCGCCAATGGCGACGTGGCCAACAAGATCGGTACCTATCAACTGGCGGTCTGCGCCATGCACCATGGTGTGCGCTTCATGGTGGTGGCCCCGAGTTCGACCATCGACATGGACCTGGCCAGTGGCGACGACATCCCGATCGAGGAGCGCGACGGCAGTGAACTGTTGAGTGTCGGTGGTCATCGGGTCGGGGCCGAAGTCGATGCCTTCAACCCGGTCTTCGATGTGACGCCGGCGGACCTGATCGATGTCATCGTGACCGAAAAAGGCATTGTCGAACGTCCTGACACCGCAAAGATGGCGCAGTTGATGTGCCGCAAGCGTCTGCATTGACCTGCTTTTGTCCCTGGCCGAAGAGTATTTTGCCCGCCTCAGGGGTGGTCATCTTGCCTGTAGGCCCCTCTCGGCGCGCTCTCGGTGGGTTGCAGCTGCCGCCCGTCTACTTCCTTGCCTATCCCGGGGTAGGTGCGTGGCGGCGATTGTGATAACATCCGACGGTTTCCAGGGTAGCCCGAACCGGCTGCCTTCACTGCGCAGATCCAAGGCATAACTCGTTGATTTGTCGTAAGTCGTTGCAGGGCATCAGGCCCGCGGCGGCGAGCTTCGTTCGTCCCATATGGATGTGACGAAGTTTCACCAGAAAAAGGAATCAGGCTTCTCATGGGCGAACTGGCCAAAGAAATCCTCCCGGTCAATATCGAAGACGAGCTGAAACAGTCCTACCTCGACTACGCGATGAGCGTGATCGTCGGGCGGGCACTGCCTGATGCGCGCGATGGTTTGAAGCCCGTGCACCGGCGTGTGCTGTTCGCCATGAGCGAACTGGGCAACGACTGGAACAAGCCGTACAAGAAATCTGCCCGTGTGGTCGGTGACGTGATCGGTAAGTATCACCCGCACGGTGATACCGCGGTCTACGACACCATCGTTCGGATGGCGCAGCCATTCTCCCTGCGCTACCTGCTGGTCGATGGCCAGGGTAACTTCGGTTCCGTGGACGGCGACAACGCCGCGGCCATGCGATACACCGAAGTGCGCATGACCAAGCTGGCCCACGAGCTGCTGGCCGACCTGCACAAGGAAACCGTGGACTGGGTGCCGAACTATGACGGCACCGAGCAGATCCCGGCGGTCATGCCGACCCGTATCCCCAACCTGCTGGTCAACGGCTCCAGCGGTATCGCCGTGGGCATGGCGACCAACATCCCGCCGCACAACCTCGGTGAAGTCATCGACGGTTGCCTGGCGCTCATCGACAACCCCGACGTGACCGTCGATGACCTGATGCAATACATCCCGGGGCCGGACTTCCCGACAGCCGGGATCATCAACGGCCGTGCCGGCATCATCGAGGCCTATCGCACCGGTCGCGGGCGCATCTACATGCGCGCCCGCTCGACCGTCGAGGACATCGACAAGGTTGGCGGCCGCCAGCAGATCGTCATCACCGAGCTGCCGTACCAGCTGAACAAGGCCCGCCTGATCGAGAAGATCGCCGAGCTGGTGAAAGAGAAGAAGCTCGAAGGTATTACCGAGCTGCGCGACGAGTCCGACAAGGATGGCATGCGCGTGGTCATCGAGCTGCGCCGTGGCGAAGTGCCAGAGGTGATTCTCAACAACCTCTATGCCCAGACCCAGTTGCAGAGCGTGTTCGGCATCAACATCGTCGCGCTGATCGACGGTCGTCCGCGGATCCTCAACCTCAAGGACCTGCTGGAAGCATTTGTGCGTCACCGTCGCGAAGTCGTGACCCGGCGTACCGTGTTCGAGCTGCGCAAGGCTCGCGAGCGTGGTCACATCCTCGAAGGCCAGGCGGTCGCGCTGTCGAACATCGATCCGGTCATCGCCCTGATCAAGGCCTCGCCGACACCGTCGGAAGCCAAGGAGGCGCTGATCAGCACGCCTTGGGAATCCAGTGCGGTGATGACCATGGTCGAGCGCGCCGGCGCCGATTCCTGCCGTCCGGAAAACCTCGATCCGCAATACGGCCTGCGTGATGGCAAGTACTTCCTGTCGCCGGAACAGGCGCAAGCCATCCTGGAACTGCGTCTGCACCGCCTGACCGGCCTGGAGCACGAGAAGCTGCTGGCCGAGTACCAGGAAATCCTCAACCAGATCGGCGAGCTGATCCGCATCCTCAACAGCGCCACGCGCCTGATGGAAGTGATTCGCGAGGAGCTGGAAGTCATTCGTGCCGAGTACGGCGACGTGCGTCGTACCGAAATCCTCGATGCCCGCCTGGACCTGACCCTGGGTGACATGATCCCGGAAGAAGACCGCGTGGTGACCATCTCCCACGGCGGCTACGCCAAGACCCAGCCGTTGGCGGCCTACCAGGCCCAGCGCCGTGGTGGTAAAGGCAAGTCGGCGACCGGTGTCAAGGATGAGGACTACATTGCCCACCTGCTGGTTGCCAACAGCCACACCACGCTGCTGCTGTTCTCCAGCAAGGGCAAGGTGTACTGGCTCAAGACCTATGAAATTCCCGAGGCTTCCCGTGCCGCCCGTGGTCGTCCGCTGGTGAACCTGCTGCCGCTGGATGAGGGTGAATACATCACCACCATGCTGCCGGTGGAGGAATACACCGAAGGTCACTACATCTTCATGGCCACCGCTGACGGTACCGTGAAGAAGACCCCGCTGGAAGCGTTCAGCCGCCAGCGCAGCGTCGGTCTGATCGCCCTGGAGCTGGACGAGGGCGACGTGCTGATCAGCGCCGCGATCACTGATGGCGAGCGCGAGGTCATGCTGTTCTCCGACGCCGGCAAGGTGACGCGCTTCAAGGAATCCGACGTGCGTGCCATGGGCCGTACCGCGCGCGGTGTGCGCGGCATGCGCCTGAACGAAGGGCAGAAGCTGATCTCCATGATTATCCCGGAGGAAGGCAGCCAGATCCTCACGGCGTCCGAGCGCGGCTTCGGCAAGCGCACCGCGATCACCGAGTTCCCCGAGTACAAGCGCGGCGGCCAGGGTGTGATCGCCATGGTCAGCAACGAGCGTAACGGTCGTCTGGTCGGTGCGGTGCAGGTGCTCGACGGTGAGGAAATCATGCTGATTTCCGACCAGGGCACGCTGGTGCGTACCCGGGTCGATGAAGTGTCCAGCCTGGGTCGCAATACCCAGGGCGTGACGCTGATCAAGCTGGCCAATGACGAAACGCTGGTGGGCCTGGAACGTGTCCAGGAGCCATCGGAAGTCGAAGGCGAAGAACTGGAAGAAGGTGTCGGCTTCGATGGCGAAGCGCTGATAGACGAAGGTGCCGACGACCAGCCGTTGGATTCGGCGACCGACGACGCGCAACCGCAGGACTAAAAAGCGCCTGTCTGCTCTACTCTCTGGCGTAGGCGTAGCCGGTCTGGAGTAGGGCGCAGGCCGGTGTGTATTCAAAAGCATAGCGAGAGTGGATGTGAGCAAACGAGCCTATAACTTCTGCGCGGGTCCCGCTGCGCTGCCCGAAGCTGTCCTGTTGCGTGCCCAGTCCGAGCTGCTCGACTGGCACGGCAAGGGCCTGTCGGTCATGGAGATGAGCCACCGCAGCGATGAGTTCGTGTCCATCGCCACCAAGGCCGAGCAGGACCTGCGTGACCTGCTGGACATTCCCTCGAACTACAAGGTGCTGTTCCTGCAGGGCGGCGCCAGCCAGCAATTTGCCCAGGTGGCGTTGAACCTGCTGCCTGAAAGCGGCAAGGCCGACTACATCGAGACCGGTATCTGGTCGAAGAAAGCCATCGAGGAAGCCTCGCGTTTCGGTCACGTCAATGTCGCCGCCAGCGCCAAGCCCTACGACTATTTCGCCATTCCCGGCCAGAACGAATGGAAGCTGTCGAAAGACGCGGCCTATGTTCACTATGTATCGAACGAAACCATCGGCGGCCTGGAGTTCGACTGGATCCCGGAGGCCGGTGACGTACCGCTGGTGACGGACATGTCCTCGGACATCCTCTCGCGTCCGGTGGATGTTTCCCGCTTCGGCATGATCTACGCCGGTGCGCAGAAGAACATCGGCCCGAGCGGCATTGTCGTCAACATCGTCCGTGAAGACCTGCTGGGTCGCGCCCGTTCGATCTGCCCGACCATGCTCGACTACAAGGTCGCGGCCGACAACGGCTCCATGTACAACACCCCGCCGACCCTGGCCTGGTACCTGTCGGGCCTGGTCTTCGAGTGGCTCAAGGAGCAGGGCGGTGTCGAAGCCATCGGCAAGCTCAACGAAGTCAAGCAACGCACGCTGTATGACTTCATCGACGCCAGCGGCCTGTACAGCAACCCGATCAACAAGAGCAACCGCTCCTGGATGAACGTGCCGTTCCGCCTGGCCGACGATCGCCTGGACAAGCCGTTCCTGGCTGGCGCCGAAGAGCGCGGCCTGTTGAACCTCAAGGGGCACCGTTCGGTGGGCGGCATGCGCGCCTCCATTTACAATGCCGTCGACATCCATGCGGTGAACGCGCTGGTGGCGTACATGGCGGCGTTCGAGAAGGAACACGGCTGATGTCCGAGCAAGAACTCAAGGCACTGCGCCTGCGTATCGACAGTCTCGATGAGAAAGTCCTCGAGTTGATCAGCGAGCGCGCACGCTGCGCCCAGGAAGTCGCGCGGGTAAAAATGGCCTCGCTGGCCGAAGGCGAAGTGCCGGTGTTCTATCGTCCCGAGCGTGAAGCTCAGGTGCTCAAGCGGGTCATGGAGCGTAACCAGGGGCCGCTGGGCAACGAAGAGATGGCGCGCTTGTTCCGCGAGATCATGTCTTCCTGCCTGGCCCTGGAACAGCCGCTGAAAGTGGCTTACCTGGGTCCTGAAGGTACCTTCACCCAGGCGGCGGCCATGAAGCATTTCGGCCATGCGGTGATCAGCAAGCCGATGGCGGCCATCGACGAGGTCTTCCGCGAAGTGGCGGCGGGCGCGGTGAATTTCGGCGTGGTGCCGGTGGAAAACTCCACCGAGGGGGCGGTCAACCACACCCTCGACAGTTTCCTCGAGCACGACATGGTGATTTGCGGCGAAGTCGAGCTGCGTATTCACCACCACCTGCTGGTGGGCGAGAACACCAAGACCGACAGCATCAGTCGCATCTACTCCCACGCCCAGTCCCTGGCCCAGTGCCGCAAGTGGCTGGACGCCCACTACCCGAACGTCGAGCGCGTGGCGGTGTCCAGCAACGCCGAGGCGGCGAAGCGGGTCAAGGGCGAGTGGAACTCGGCGGCGATTGCCGGCGATATGGCGGCCGGTCTCTATGGCCTGACGCGCCTGGCGGAGAAAATCGAGGACCGTCCGGACAACTCCACGCGGTTCCTGATGATCGGCAACCAGGAAGTGCCGCCTACCGGCGACGACAAGACCTCGATCATCGTTTCCATGAGCAACAAGCCCGGCGCGCTCCACGAGCTGCTGGTGCCGTTCCACGACAACGGGATTGACCTGACGCGTATCGAGACCCGACCTTCGCGCAGCGGTAAATGGACGTATGTGTTCTTTATCGACTTCGTCGGCCATCACCGTGATCCGCTGGTCAAGGGTGTGCTGGAGAAGATCAGTCAGGAAGCCGTCGCCCTCAAGGTGCTGGGCTCCTACCCGAAAGCGGTTCTGTAAAGGCGTTGATCATGAGCGGTAACTTCCTCGCCCTGGCGCAGCCGGGCGTGCAACAACTGTCGCCTTACGTTCCGGGCAAGCCCGTGGACGAGCTGGCTCGCGAGCTGGATATCGATCCGGCGCGGATCATCAAGCTGGCCAGTAACGAGAACCCCCTGGGGGCGAGTCCCAAGGCCCTGGCGGCGATTGCCGAGGCCCTGGCCGAGCTGACCCGTTACCCGGACGGCAACGGCTTCGAGCTCAAGCAGCGTCTGTCCGAGCTGTGCCGGGTGCAGGCCAGCCAGGTGACCCTGGGCAACGGTTCCAACGACATTCTCGAACTGGTTGCCCGTGCCTACCTGGCGCCGGGGTTGAACGCGGTGTTCAGCGAACACGCCTTTGCGATCTATCCCATCGTGACCCAGGCGGTGAATGCCGAGGCCCGCGTGGCGCCGGCCAAGGACTGGGGGCATGACCTGGCGGCGATGCTCGCGGCCATCGACGAAAACACTCGCGTGGTGTTTATCGCCAACCCGAACAACCCGACGGGCACCTGGTTCGGTCCGCAGGCGCTGGAGGCGTTTCTCGCCGCGGTACCGCGGGATGTCCTGGTGGTGCTGGACGAGGCTTATATCGAGTACGCCGAGGGTGTCGACCTGCCGGATGGCCTGAACTACCTGGCGAGCTATCCGAACCTGCTGGTTTCGCGCACCTTCTCCAAGGCCTACGGCCTGGCGGCCTTGCGCGTCGGTTATGCGCTGTCGTCGCCCGCCGTGGCGGACATCCTCAACCGTGTTCGCCAGCCGTTCAACGTCAACAGCCTGGCGCTGGTCGCGGCCCGTGCCGCGCTGGATGATGTCGAGTATGTCGCCCGCAGCCGCAGCTTGAACGAAGCCGGCATGCAGCAACTGGAGGAAGGTTTTCGCCAGTTGGGGCTGAGCTGGATTCCCTCGAAGGCCAACTTCATCGCGGTCGATGTCGGGCGTGACGCGGGGCCGGTGTACCAGGGGCTGCTGCGCGAAGGCGTGATCGTGCGTCCGGTGGCCGGTTACGGCCTGCCGAGGCACCTGCGGGTCAGTATCGGCCTGGCCAGCGAGAACAGTCGTCTGCTGGAGGCGCTGGCCAAGGTCCTGGCCCGTGGTTGATGTCATGTCGATGCAATCTGTGAAGCCTATGATCGGCCGCCTTGTGGTGGTCGGCCTGGGTTTGATCGGCGGATCCTTTGCCAAGGGGCTGCGTGAAAGCGGTCTGTGCCGGGAAGTGGTCGGTGTCGATCTGGATCCGCTGTCGCGCGAACTGGCGGTCGAACTGGGTGTGGTCGATCGCTGCGAGGCAGACCTGGCCGCCGCTTGCCAGGGCGCCGACGTGATCCAGCTGGCGGTGCCGATCCTGGCCATGGAGAAAATGCTCGGCCTGCTGGCCGATATGGACCTGGGCCACGCGATCCTGACGGATGTCGGCAGCGCCAAGGGCAATGTCGTGCGTGCCGCCGGTCAGGCCTTTGGTCGCATGCCGGCGCGTTTCGTCCCGGGACACCCGATTGCCGGGTCCGAGCAGAGTGGCGTGCAGGCCTCCAACAGCGCGCTGTTCCGTCGGCACAAGGTGATCCTGACGCCGTTGGCCGAGACCGATCCGTCGGCGCTGGCGACGGTCGATGCGCTCTGGCGGGCCCTGGGGGCGGATGTCGAGCACATGCAGGTCGAGCGCCACGACGAAGTGCTGGCGGCGACCAGTCATCTGCCGCATCTGCTGGCCTTCGGTCTGGTGGACTCGTTGGCCAAGCGCAACGAGAACCTGGAAATTTTTCGCTATGCGGCGGGTGGGTTCCGTGATTTCACGCGGATCGCTGGCAGCGATCCGGTGATGTGGCACGATATCTTCCTGGCGAACCGGGATGCTGTCCTGCGTGCGCTGGACAGCTTTCGCGGTGACCTGGACGTCTTGCGCGATGCCGTCGATGCCGGGGACGGGCCTCAGTTGCTGGAGGTGTTCCAGCGTGCGCAGGCGGCGCGTGAGCATTTCGGCAGAATCCTGGCCCGCCGGGCCCGCAAGGGCACCCTGAACGCCAATGATGATCACAAAGAGGCACGCTCGTGAATATTCAAGCTCCAGTTATCACCATTGACGGGCCGAGCGGTTCGGGCAAGGGCACGGTCGCCGGGATCCTGGCCAAGCGCCTGGGCTGGTGCCTGCTGGATTCCGGTGCGCTGTATCGGTTGCTGGCGTTCGCTGCGCGCAACCATGGGGTCGACCTGACCAACGAGGAACTGCTCAAGGCCCTGGCCGCCCACCTGGACGTGCAGTTCGTCGGGGCGACCAGTGACCGTACGGCGCGAATCATTCTTGAAGGCGACGACGTCACCGAGGATATCCGCAACGAGCAGGTCGGCGCCTGGGCTTCCCAGGTGGCGGCGTTGCCGGCGGTGCGCGAGGCCTTGCTGCAACGCCAGCGGGCGTTCCAGGAGCCACCGGGCCTGGTGGCCGATGGCCGGGACATGGGCACGGTGGTGTTTCCCGATGCGCCGCTGAAGATTTTCCTGACCGCCAGCCCCGAGGAGCGGGCTCGTCGTCGGTACTTGCAGTTGAAGGCCAAGGGCGATGATGTTAGTCTGTCGAGTCTGCTAGATGAGATTCGTGCACGCGATGAGCGTGACACCCAGCGAGCGGTAGCCCCGCTCAAACCGGCGGCTGACGCCATACAGCTGGATTCCACGGAATTGTCCATCGAGCAGGTGCTGGAACGCATCATGAGCGAGATCGCCATTCGCGACCTCGCCGGATGACCAAGAAGCGTGCAGGGGACCAGTCATAGTCCTGCATGGCTTCTTTCATATGAACGTAACCCACACCGTCTGGGGTGTGGCAGATGGGCGTATTCTTCGCCCTTATCAACAGGAATTAAAATGAGCGAAAGCTTTGCGGAACTCTTTGAAGAGAGCTTGAAGACCCTTAATCTTCAGGCTGGTTCGATCATCACCGGTGTTATCGTTGATATCGATTACCAAGCTCGTTGGGTCACTGTCCACGCCGGTCTGAAGTCTGAAGCTCTGATCCCGCTAGAACAGTTCTACAACGATGCTGGCGAGCTGAACATCAACGTCGGTGACGAAGTTCACGTGGCGCTGGATTCGGTTGAAGACGGCTTCGGTGAAACCAAGCTGTCCCGTGAAAAAGCCAAGCGCGCTGAATGCTGGATCGTTCTGGAAGCAGCCTTCGCAGCCGAAGAAGTGGTCAAGGGCGTTATCAACGGTAAGGTTAAAGGCGGCTTCACTGTCGACGTTAACGGCATCCGTGCGTTCCTGCCAGGTTCTCTGGTTGACGTCCGTCCAGTGCGCGACACCACGCACCTGGAAGGCAAAGAGCTCGAGTTCAAGGTCATCAAGCTGGACCAGAAGCGCAACAACGTTGTCGTTTCCCGCCGCAGCGTCCTGGAAGCCGAGAACTCCGCCGAGCGTGAAGCTCTGCTGGAATCCCTGCAGGAAGGCCAGCAAGTCAAGGGTATCGTCAAGAACCTCACCGATTACGGCGCATTCGTCGATCTGGGTGGCGTCGATGGCCTGCTGCACATCACCGACATGGCTTGGAAGCGCATCAAGCACCCATCGGAAATCGTCAACGTTGGCGACGAGATCGATGTCAAGGTTCTGAAGTACGATCGCGAGCGCAATCGTGTTTCCCTGGGCCTCAAGCAACTGGGCGAAGATCCATGGGTCGCTATCAAGGCCCGTTACCCAGAAAGCACTCGCGTCACCGCTCGTGTGACCAACCTGACCGACTACGGCTGCTTCGCTGAGCTGGAAGAAGGCGTTGAAGGTCTGGTACACGTTTCCGAAATGGACTGGACCAACAAGAACATCCACCCTTCGAAAGTCGTACAAGTCGGCGACGAAGTGGAAGTCATGGTTCTGGACATCGACGAAGAGCGTCGTCGTATCTCCCTGGGCATCAAGCAGTGCAAGTCGAGCCCATGGGAAGACTTCTCTGGCCAGTTCAACAAGGGCGACAAGATCTCCGGCACCATCAAGTCGATCACCGATTTCGGTATCTTCATTGGTCTGGACGGCGGCATCGACGGTCTGGTTCACCTGTCCGACATCTCCTGGAACGAAGTGGGCGAAGAAGCCGTACGTCGTTTCAAGAAGGGCGACGAGCTGGACACCGTTATCCTGTCGGTTGACCCGGAGCGTGAGCGTATCTCCCTGGGTATCAAGCAACTGGAAAGCGATCCGTTCTCCGAGTACGTCTCGGTTAACGACAAAGGCGCCATCGTTAAAGGCACTGTGAAAGAAGTTGACGCCAAAGGCGCCATCATCGTTCTGGCCGACGATATCGAAGCGACTCTGAAAGCCTCCGAAATCAGCCGTGACCGCGTTGAAGACGCGCGCAACGTTCTGAAAGAAGGCGAAGAAGTAGAAGCCAAGATCATCAGCGTTGACCGCAAGAGCCGCGTGATCCAGCTGTCGATCAAGTCGAAAGACGTTGAAGACGAAAAAGAAGCCATCCAGAGCCTGCGCGACAAGCCAGCTGCTTCGGATGCTCCAGTCGACACCACTCTCGGTGCTCTGCTGCGTGCTCAGATGGAAAAACAGAACTAAGTTCTGTCAGACCATAGAAAAAGGGCGACTTCGGTCGCCCTTTTTTGTGGGTGAAATTTGAGGCGAGGAAACCAAATGGGGGGCTAGTGGTCCTATTGGATGCCTGTATGGGGGGTATATTCTAACCTTATGGATAGGTCGATGCATGGGCTGTTCAAAACCCTTCAGTCGTGCTAAAACCTTCGAAGCACTTTTCCTAGTTGCTTGAAAAAGAAGGGAAAAATATGACGAAGTCGGAGTTGATCGAACGAATTGTGACCCATCAGGGGCTGCTTTCATCTAAGGATGTGGAGCTGGCCATCAAGACCATGCTTGAGCAAATGTCCCAATGTCTGGCTACTGGAGATCGTATCGAGATCCGGGGGTTTGGCAGCTTCTCTCTGCACTACCGCGCTCCACGGGTTGGTCGTAATCCGAAAACTGGGCAGTCTGTCAGTCTCGACGGCAAATTCGTCCCGCATTTCAAACCGGGTAAAGAATTGCGTGATCGTGTAAATGAGGAGGAGGAAGGTTTAGGTGGCGATGAGTTGCTGAGATAAGAGTCGCATCAAGCGATTCATGATCACTGGGCTTGTCTTGTTAATATGAATTACAAGCTTGCTGCTCTTCGTGCTGGAAAGCTAGCAGTTTGTCGTAGTTTCCCTCTTCGGTTTTTCGTCAGCCTAGCTACAGATCTCGCTGTTCGGAGTTGCTTTGTTCCTGATGGGGGTGATTTTTGGTAGAGGGGCGTGGTGGCTCATTTCCTGGAGAGGAGGTGCGGACGATAGGCTGGGCGTTGATTTTGCTTGGTATTATTGATTTGCGCGCCCATCGGCGTAATAAAATATTTTCGTGACTTTAGAAAAGGACTGTTGTAGTCTCCTTCGTCTCTGTCTGGTTTATGTTGACTTATCTCAAATGGTTTTGTTTTTGTAGTTAACATAACCGCTTAAGTGAAAAAGGCTAGCAATATATGAGTGTTGATTCAAAAAAAGATAATGGGCTGGAAGATTTTGAGTTTCAAAGATTTGTTCGTGGAATTTTAAGGCGGAAACTTGTTGTTGTCGGCTCTGCTGTTTTGGGGGCTGTTATAGCAGCGAGCTATGCTTTTCTGGCCTCTCCCGTCTATGAGGCGAAAGTTTTTGTGACGTCGCCGTCTCAGAGTGATATATCCAACTTAAACTACGGTCGAATAAAAGAGTCGGGTTTGGCTCTTTACACAGTTAAAGATGTCTATGATATTTACACTCGATATCTGCAGGCAGAGTCCCTCCGTCTAGATTTTTTTAACAAGATTTATGTGCCGAGTTTGCCACTGGATGAGCAAAAAAAATCCCGGGATGTCCTGCGTTCGGAGTTTTCCGAGGTGTTGCGTGTAGTTCCGCCGCTCGGTGCTAGCTCTGACAGGTATTCGATTGTCGTGCGGACCACTGATCCCGAGAAGGCCAAAGAGTGGGTTGCTGAATATGTGGCTCAGGCTGGTGAATTGGCCAAGAACGAAATAATCAAGAACATTTCAATTGAGAATGAGGTCTGGGCTCGTAATGTGGAGCAGCAGATTGGTTTCGTCAGAGAGAAAAGCAGCAAGGTGAGAGAAGACACAATTGCCAGGTTGGGTGAGGCGCTGCAGATTGCCGAGTCAATCGGTCTGGAGAAGCCGCCAGCGATCACGGTGAGTCAGTCGGCCATTGCAGGTGGGGAGTCTGGTCAGCTTACGTATATGCGTGGCTCGAAAGCGCTAAGGGCAGAAATTGAAAGTATACAGGCGCGCAAGTCCGATGACCCTTTTACGGATCACTTGCGTGATCTTCAGGAGCGATACAGCTTCTTCAAGGGGCTGAAAATCGAGCCGGCGGTGGTGTCCGTTTATCGGCAAGACGGGGTTGTGGAGTTGCCAGATAAACCGGTGAAGCCTAACAAGGCGCTGATCCTTGTATTGGGTGTTATTGCTGGCCTGATCACAGGCATTGCTTTCGTATTGCTTCGTGGGCTGTTTGTCGTTAGGCCGGAATAGCGAGGTTTGTAGGAAATCACCCAGGGAGGAATTTTTGTCCTTGGCTCAGATATAGACTGTTTGGCCGTTTGGTCGAAACGGATCGGGTTCTGGTTGGGGTATTGATTTCAGCGCCCTTGCGGCTGTCAATCCTGACAGGAATGCTTACGGGCAAAACGCCGCTATCCAGGGTTCGCGTGTTTTTTAATGTGTGGGGTTGAATGTGTGCTTGGTGCCATGCTAGGTCGGGTGCGATCAAAGATTGGTAGTTGCGTTGCAGGCGCGGCTCTGAGTGTGTGCAGGCGGAAAGGAGGGGGTTGAGCTCTTCGTTGGCTTTCTGAAAATTCTTATGGCTCCCATAGGTAGGCGCTTTCGGTATAATTTCTAGTTTACGCAGACGTAATGTTTGTTCTAAAACGCGAAATTTGGCGCGTTTTTTGCGATTGACTTAAATATTGATGAAAGGCAAGGGAAAACAATGCTTAAACTCGAAGATGTGAAGTTGGCCATAGTGGGGCTCGGTTATGTGGGCTTGCCGCTGGCGGTTGAGTTTGGCAAAAAAATGCAAGTCGTCGGATTTGATATCAGCCAGCTTCGAATCGAGGCGCTCAAGGCAGGTCATGACGCTACTCTCGAAGTGTCTGATTCTGAGTTGCGTTCTGCGTCGGGTTTAAACTTTAGCTCTGTGCTGGAAGAGTTGTCTGCCTGCAATATATATATTGTTACCGTCCCAACTCCGATTGATGAGCATAAGAGACCGGATCTGACTCCTTTGGTTAAAGCCAGTGAGTCGATTGGACGTGTTTTGAAAAAAGGCGATATCGTTATTTATGAGTCAACAGTCTATCCTGGCGCTACTGAGGAAGACTGTGTTCCAGTGCTGGAGAAAGTATCCGGACTGAAGTTTAATGTCGATTTCTATGCAGGCTATAGTCCGGAGCGGATAAATCCTGGCGATAAAGAGCATCGTGTTGCTACCATCAAGAAGGTGACAGCTGGGTCCACTCCAGAGGTCGCTGATCTGGTTGATGCTTTGTATAATAGAATAATTGTCGCCGGCACTCATAAGGCCAAAAGTATCAAGGTTGCCGAGGCAGCAAAAGTTATTGAAAATACACAGCGCGACTTGAATATTGCCCTGATCAATGAGTTGGCACTTATTTTTAATAAAATGGGTATCGATACTCAGGCGGTCCTGGAGGCGGCGGGGACGAAGTGGAACTTCTTGCCTTTCCGTCCGGGACTGGTTGGCGGGCACTGCATCGGTGTAGATCCCTATTACTTGACTCACAAGGCGCAATCCATCGGATATCATCCGGAGATCATTTTGGCGGGTCGTCGCTTGAATGACAGCATGGGAGCATATGTGGTATCTCAACTTGTCAAGGCGATGCTCAAACGCAAAATTCATGTTGATGGTGCTCGCGTCTTGATCATGGGGTTGACGTTCAAAGAGAACTGCCCGGACCTGCGTAACACTAAAATCATCGATATCGTGAATGAACTCGCTGAATTCAATATTGTTGTTGATGTTTATGATCCGTGGGTAGATGCGGCGGAAGCAATGCACGAGTACTCAATCACTCCTATCGGGCAACCACAGGTTGATTCTTACGACGGTATCATCTTGGCTGTCGCACACAATGAGTTCTCTGCGATGGGGGCTGAACAGATTCGCAGCCTGGGTAAAGCTGAGCACGTTCTCTATGATCTCAAGTACCTGCTGGATGCCTCTCAATCAGATCTGCGTCTCTGAATATCAGGGGCTGTAAAGATTCTGGTTCGTTACCGCCGGAAAAACAAGTCGAGAGTCAAATGATCCGTTTCGAAGAAGTTAAAGCTGAAATTCAACAATCCCCAAAGGTTTGGCTGGTTACGGGGGTGGCCGGGTTTATTGGCTCCAATTTACTGGAGACACTGCTGCAATTAGATCAGCGGGTTGTAGGTCTCGATAACTTTGTAACAGGGCACCAGCATAATCTCGATGAAGTGCAATCAGTAGTGAGTCCTGAGCAATGGTCGCGCTTCGTGCTGGTAAAAGGTGATATCAGAAATATTGACGATTGCAGAACCGCGATGACTTTTCCTGCGGCCACCGATATTCCGGTGGATTACGTTTTGCACCAGGCAGCATTAGGCTCTGTTCCACGCTCCATCAATGATCCCGTTACAACGAACAGCACCAATATCGACGGTTTTCTGAATATGTTGGTTGCGGCGAAGGATGCGAAAGTAAAAAGTTTTACCTATGCCGCGTCGAGTTCTACCTATGGCGATCATCCTGGACTTCCAAAGGTTGAAGGTGTGATTGGCAAGCCGCTGTCCCCTTATGCGGTCACAAAGTATGTAAACGAACTGTATGCTGAGGTTTTTTCCAGTACATACGGGTTCAATACCATTGGGCTTCGCTATTTTAACGTCTTTGGCAAGCGTCAGGATCCGAACGGCGCCTATGCAGCCGTGATCCCTAAGTGGACGGCGGCCATGATCAATAACGAAGAGGTTTTCGTCAATGGCGATGGTGAAACAAGTCGGGACTTTTGCTTCGTAGAAAACGCAGTGCAAGCCAATATACTGGCTGCCTGTGCCAGTCCTGAAGCAAAGAATAATGTTTACAACGTCGCCGTCGGTGACAGAACAACATTGAATCAAGTTTTTTTCTGCATCAAGGACGCTTTGGCTCGCGTTGATGTCAAGTCTACATCGGAGATGGTCTATCGGGATTTCCGGGCTGGCGACGTAAGGCACTCGCAGGCGAATATTGATAAGGCTAAGAGTTTGTTGGGCTATAAACCGCTTTTCACTGTTGGTGAGGGTATGTTGAAAGCAGCAAGTTGGTATGTCTCGTTCTTTGCGGGAAGTTAAGACTGGTGATTAAAGAGATCTGCGCAATCACCGTTCTTGCAAACAAGCTTTGCATGTTTGTATTGTTGTTCAGTTTGGCAAGAATTTTAGGTGTCGAACTATACGGTGTGTTTTCTTACCATTACGCGATAGTCACAGGCATCGCAACGGTGGTAGGAGAGTGCTTGAGTGTGGCGTTGAGTCGTTATGCGGTCCTGAACGCAGAGGAAGTAAATTACAAGACTTCCTTGGGACTCATGTTATGGGGCGGTATCATTGTAGCTGCTCTCTGTGTCATCGTGTTTTTGATTTTTCCGGCGCCTGCTTCTTCTTACGGAATGAATCCTGGTTACTTACTGATCGGTGCATTTTTTCTAGGTTTCGCTTGTGTTTGTAATTTGACTATAACCGGGTTGATGTTTTCCCTTAACGCCTCGGGGAAATGGGCTGTTGCACTGGCGGCCCATGGTCTTCTTGGATTGTTGCTGGTAGTTTCCATTGCGAAGATTACAGGGCAAATAGAAGGGGTCATTCTGACTCTCGCGATTTGTACACTAATCGCGCCTGCATATGGATTCTTTACAATAAAGAAAAACCACTTCAGCCATGATGACAAGGGGGGGCGAGAGTCTTCTTTTTTTCGACAAATTGCGGCATTGCTTTCGCGCTCAGGGGCTCCGACTATTGCTGGTAGTATGCTACTCGGGGCACCTGTTCATATTGTTTGTCTAATGATATTTGCCAAATCGAGCTTGAATGTGTCGGAGGTTGGCTATTTTAGTCTGTTTTTCCTTTTTTATATCCTGGTCACTGTGTTGCCAAGCTCGCTGACATCCTATGCCATTGTAAAGCTGGCAGGACGCGGGAAGAGTGCTAGTAAGTTGTACTTGATGCTCGGGCTATCAATTTCAGTTTGCTTGCCTGTGTTCCTGGTGTTGTCGCAGAGCTATTGGCTGTGCCTGCTCGGTAGTAGGTTTTGCAGCAAAAATGATCTTCTGGCTTACGCAGTACTGGCGGGTGGCATAGGGCTTACGACTACAATCGTCACTCAAATATTGCACAGTAAAAACATGACCAGGGTTGTTTTTCTTGGTAGCTGTATTTATGCGTTTGTTTACTTGTTGCTGACAGTAGTTGCAGGGTTAAAAGGCAATATGTTGGCAGTCGATCTTTTCAGGTCCTTTGTTTTTGCGCTGGCAGCTCAAATTGCCGTGCTTGCGGTCCTGGGTGGTCGTAAGTTGGTGCAGTGATGAACATGTTGAACATGTGCGTTGGTGACACAAGGTGCATGGCTGAAAGTAATATTGGGGCCAGTATTGAGTCTGGCTTACGGTTCAGTTGCGTTATTTTTTTGGGTCAAGGTTAATGGTTATATTACTGGTTTCGACGTGCTTGCTGTTATTGCTTGTGCAATGCGCTCTGTGCCTGATATCAAAAAAATATCTCGTTGCGTTGTACGCCGTTTGCTATTCGGTGCCTTTTTTGGGGCTCGTCAGTTGCTTGTGGGGCGACACCATTAAACTTTGGCCTATTGGAGACTATGAATTTTATCTGGATGACATATTAGTATTCCGACTTTCGCTGGTCTGGTTTCTTGGTGTTGCTGGTGGACTCGTTGCTTATCTATTGTCATTGCTGGTGCCGCCCAGAAATTTGCACGTAGAGCGAAAAACATTTTTTTCTGCGTCGGACTTCAAGTTAGCAGGGTTCATTTTTATTGCGCTGTCCGTCTTCCTTATCAGCTTCAGGTTCGTGAACGCGGGCGCACTGCTTGAAATGTTCACGGGTATCGAGTCAGTGATAGTTTTTTCCATCATTGCGATCATTGCCTTGGCATTTTCCTACCCATCCAGATCGATGTTTTTTGTGTCTGTGGCTCTGGTGGTTTCTTATTCTATTGTCAACTCAATTGCGGGGAAACGTGATTTTGTTGTCGTGGTTGTCGCTTCGATTCTGGGGCTGTTGTTTCGCTATAATCAGTTTGTCAAGCTTAAAACTCTGTTGTCCGTTGCTGTATTCATGGCTTTTCTGCTCCTCAGCGGTGTTGTTGTTTCAATGACCCGAATGGATGTGCCCTTTACGTCGGATAATATTGCACAGTATTTCTTGTTCAACTCCTGGAATGCGATAATTTTACCGCTCGTTCAGCAGTTAACCAATTTTTGGGATGGGGAGCATCTGCGTTACGGCCAAACCTACCTCGATATGTTTCTTTCTTTGCCACCGTCACCTTTATATTCGGCTTTGGGTATGGAAAAACCCATTATGGTGGATAATCCTGCCTTCTGGTATTATATTACCGGGCTCGGTGGGATCCACGCTGCTGGCGTGGCTTTTGAGAATTTTGGACTGTTTGGTGTTTTCCTCAATGGATTCATCAGTGTCTGCTTCTGGCGGTTGATCGACTCGCGCTGCCGCGAGGATGATTTTTTGCGAATTTTCTTGTACATGCTGTGTGCTTCATCGGTTATGCACTCTGTTTGGTACGGCGAAATATACTTGCTGAACTCATTGGTTTTTTATGTGATGGCATTAGGATTATTCTTCACGATGAAGCTCGTTCGGGTTTTGAAGTGAGTTTTAATATTTTCATTGGATTGAGATAGTCGGTATGTGCGGAATTGCGGGAGTTGTCGGGTGGAAGCAGGATCAGCAAGGCGCCGTTGCCGTTGGCAAGATGGTGGATGCGCTGATACATCGTGGGCCCGACGATGGAGCAGTTTGGTCAGATGCCGATAGTGGAGTGTCGCTGGGACACCGGCGGCTTTCGATCCTGGAGCTCTCGGTACACGGCAGTCAGCCGATGATTTCCGATGATGAGCGGTATATTATTGTTTTCAATGGTGAAATCTACAATTTTAATGAGTTGCGCGAGAAGTTGATTGCGTCAGGGTTGACGCGCGTCTGGCGCGGGCACTCTGATACAGAAGTGTTGCTTGCAGCGCTCGGTGTGTGGGGGGTACAAAAAACCCTTGAAAACCTGGTGGGTATGTTTGCTTTTGCGGTTTGGGATAAAGTTTCCAGAACGATTACATTGGCACGAGACAGAATGGGAGAGAAACCACTTTACTACGGTATTGTGGGCAACCGTTTTGTCTTCTCCTCCGAGTTGAAGGCGATCAAGGCTGTATTTGGTAGCGATCTGCGAATTGATCGTCATGCGCTAGCCAAGTTTGTAAGATATGGTTACGTTCCGGCTCCGGAGTCCATCTATGAAGGCATTAAAAAGTTGGCGCCGGCACACTATTTGAGTGTCGGCTCGTTTTCTAGTGTGCTGGAACCCGTTTCCTACTGGTCGTTACCGCCAGCTGGCGAGTTGAAACACGAGCTTTCGCAGGCCAGCGATAAGGAAGTTGTGGATGTTGTCGGTCAAAGATTGTCTGCTGCAGTAAAATCGCAAATGATCGCCGATGTTCCACTTGGTGCGTTTTTGTCCGGTGGTGTCGATTCAAGCTTGATAGTGTCGTTGATGCAATCACAAAGCTCTGCCAGTATCAACACGTACACGATCGGGTTTAATGAGCCTGAGTTTGATGAAGCACCTTACGCCAAAGCTATTGCCAAGCACTTGGGGACTAACCATACCGAGTTTTATCTGCGTGCCGATGATGCTGTTTCAATAATTCCGCACCTGCCGGAAATATACGACGAGCCATTTGCTGACTCCTCGCAAATACCTACAATCCTGGTTTCCAGGATGACAAAACAGCATGTGTCCGTTGCCCTGTCCGGTGATGGTGGTGATGAGCTTTTTGCCGGATATCCCCGTTATCAGATTACTGCCGGGCTATGGGAGCGTATAAAAAAGCTGCCGTTGCCTGCGCGCCAGGTCATGGCTTATTCACTTCGTTCGCTCTCTTCCAAAGGGTGGGACAACGTCTGTTCGATTCTGCCGGGCAGCCTTCGAACCAAAGTCAATGGTCGACGTATCTACAGAATGTCCGAGCTGTTGGGCTCTGAAAGTCTGGCGCAGATGTATACTGGTTTGATGTCTCAGTGGCAGTCGACCGACAATGTGGTGCTGGGTGTCGATGCTCAACGGCACGACGTAATTTCCTGGGGGGCGGCAGTGGATTACGTCGAGGAAATGCGTCGCTGGGACGTCTCTCAGTATTTGCCTGACGATTTGCTGGTTAAAGTGGATCGTGGTGCGATGAGCGCAAGCCTGGAAACCCGCGCTCCATTGCTTGATCATCGGGTTGCGGAACTCGCGTTTTCCTTGTCGTCAGACCAACTGATAAAAAATGGTGTGGGAAAGTGGCCGCTTCGCGAGCTTCTTAAGCGATATGTTCCTACTTCTTTTTTTGACAGGCCGAAGGCGGGGTTCTCTATCCCATTGGCTCAATGGTTGCGAGGACCGCTGAAGGAGTGGGCAGAGGACCTGTTAACGGAGGAACGGCTGAAGAGAGAGGGCTACTTCGATTCTCAAAAAATCCGCTCGGCATGGCTCCAGCATCAGAACGGAACATACGATCGCAGTCTTCATTTGTGGAATATTCTAATGTTCCAATCCTGGCTCGATAAAAATAGCCACTAATTCAGATTGAGCAAAAGGTTTCCCATGAAGATAGTTTTCAATGCGCTCTCTGCCCGTCTTGGTGGAGGTCAGACATATCTGATTAATCTTTTTCAGTTCGTACCTGACAATGCAAATCTTGAGATTCTGGTTTTCGCCCCGGCGTCACTCAAACTGCCTGATCACCCGAGGATCAAACGGGTCGAACCGGCCTGGCCCACTGAAAACCCGATTGTGAGAGCCGTGTGGGAGCGGTGGGTGCTGCCCGGTATTTTGAAGGCTGAGAAAGCTGACGTATTGTTTTGTCCCGGCGGCGTAGTGGCGTCCTCTGCTCCAACAGGTTGCAAAGTTGCGACAATGTTTCGGAACATGATTCCATTTGATTTGCGAGTACGCAAAAGTATTCCACTTGGATTGCAGCGCCTGCGAAATTGGTTGTTGAATCGTATTATGCTCAAGAGCATGCGGGAAGCGGATCTGACGATATTCATCTCAAATTATGCGCGAAGTGTCATTGAGTCACTGACCAATATCAAGAATCCAGTTACGATTCCTCACGGAATCGGCTCGGTATTCAGGACACATGGCGATTCTGCTGTTCTTCGGCCGGATTTTTTACCCGCTGGAGAATATGTTTTATACGTGTCGCGATTTGATGTTTACAAGCATCATTATGAAGTGGTTAGTGCTTATGCGGAACTGCCAAAGGAACTTCGCGAAAAATTTCCATTGGTTCTTGTGGGCGAAACAAACCTGCCGGAGGCCGATCGAGTCAAGTCTCTAATTGCAACGCTAGGCCTTGAAGGCCAAGTACTGTTATTGGGCGCTATTCCCTATCAGATGCTTCCTCCACTTTATCATCACGCCTATCTAAATCTTTTTGCCTCATCGTGTGAAAACTGCCCTAATATTCTTCTCGAAGCGCTCGCTTCCGGAAGACCGATGATTTGCTCCAACGTAATGCCGATGCCGGAATTTGGAGCTGATGCAGCACTGTATTTTTCTCCGTTTGATTCAAAAGACATAAAAAGTGTGCTGTCTGAGGCGCTGACAAGCCCTGATACTTTGAAGGCGTTGTCCGTTGCGGCGGTGACGCAGAGCGATAAGTTTGACTGGGAAAAAACTTCAAAAAAAACATGGTCAGAGTTGCTGGCGTTGGCCGTGAGTCCCAAAAAAGGTGTTTGATAAATGAAGGTTCTTGTGGTGTCGCAATATTTTTGGCCAGAGTCTTTTATTATCAATGACCTGGTTAAAACTTTATCTGCCCAAGGCCACGTTGTAAAAATTCTTACCGGAAAGCCAAACTACCCGGATGGTGTAGTCTTTAATGGCTACAGTGCCTCCGGCACTCAGGAAGAAAAGTTCGAGTCCTCTGTCAGTGTTTTCCGTGCACCGCTCAGACCTCGTGGTACTTCTGGTGCAAAAAACCTCATATTGAACTATTTGTCATTTATCTTGAATGGCTTGAAGCACTACCCAGGCGCAGTGAAAGGGGATGCCTATGATGCGATTTTTGTGTTTGCTCCATCTCCAATTACCTCGGTTATTCCGGCGATTTACTTGAAGTGGAAACTCAAAAGCCATCTGGTTGTATGGGTCCAGGATCTCTGGCCAGAGAGCTTGAGTGCGACCGGGTTCATCAAGAACAAGGCAATATTGCGCGTTGTAGGCTGGCTGGTGAAAGGTATTTACGCCTTCGTCGATACGCTGCTTGTTCAATCGAGGGCGTTTCAAGGCCCGGTTGCCCGTTATTCCGATCCTGGCAAAGTTGTGTATTATCCCAACTCCTATCAGGACGCACCGCCGAGTGTCGAGGAGACCCGGATTTCCGAAGCCTTGCTCGCGGAACTTGACAATCATTTCTGTCTTGTTTTTGCCGGAAACCTGGGGACCGCACAATCGGTCGAGACCCTCGTTGAGGTAGCTGATAAGCTTCGCCATTTGTCGCAGGTCAGGATTGTACTGGTCGGTAGCGGCAGCATGTTGAGCTGGATCGAAAGCCAGAAGAAATCCCGCGGTTTGGACAACCTTATTCTTGCCGGACGCTTTGCGGCCACTGAAATGCCGCATTTTTTCAGTCGTGCGCAGGGATTGTTGGTGACGTTGAAGCAGGATGAGGCATTCTCCTATACCATCCCCAGTAAAGTCCAGGCTTACTTGGCAGCGGGGAGGCCGATTGTCGCCGCGCTGGATGGCGAGGGTACGCGTGTCATCCTGGAGGCCGGAGCCGGTTTGACCACTGCGGCGCAAGACGCCGAAGGAATGGCCCGCTGCATCGAGCAACTTTTTCACATGACTTCGGATGAACGGGAGTCGTTGGGACGGGCAGGTCGGGCGTACTACCTGGAGCATTTCGAAATGAAGCGGCAAAGCCAGCGTCTGGTCGAAATCCTCAGTAGCAGGATCAATGAATTGAAAGGTAGCTCAAAATGAAAGTTCTTGTGTTAGGGGTCACCGGAATGCTGGGTAGCACGGTGTTCAGGCAATTCCATGGAAACCCGCACTTCGAGGTGTGGGGCACTTTGCGCAATCCGGGTGGCGCAAGATACTTTTCTGAGGACATGCACGGTTCGTTGATCAGCAATGTCGACGTGCTTGACCAGGACTCGCTGGTTTCGGTGCTGGCACGGGTCAAGCCGAATGTCGTCGTCAACTGCGTCGGGCTCATCAAGCAATTGTCTGACGCTAAGGACCCCCTTTCCGCACTACCTATCAATGCCATGTTGCCGCATCGCATCGCCAAGTTGTGCGCGTTGTCCGGTTCCCGCTTGATTCATATCAGCACCGATTGTGTGTTTTCTGGCCGCAAAGGCATGTACACCGAGGAGGATATGTCCGATGCAGAGGACCTCTACGGTAAGTCCAAGTACATTGGTGAGCTTCACTCGGACCTGAATGCTATCACGCTGCGAACCTCCATCATTGGTCACGAACTGGGGAGCCAGTATTCGCTGGTGGACTGGTTCCTGTCTCAGGACGGGGCGGTCAAGGGTTATGAGAAAGCCATTTTTTCGGGGCTTCCTACCGTAGAGCTGGCACGCGTCATTCGCGACTACGTGATCCCGAATCCGCAGCTCAACGGCCTGTATCATGTTTCGGTGGCACCAATTGACAAGCTGTCTCTTCTGAAGCTGATAGCGGAAGTTTACGAAAAGAAAATCGATATCATCGCGGATAGTCAAGTGTCTATAGATCGCTCACTGAACTCGTCGAAATTTCAGGCAGCAACCGGTTACGTTCCACCTTCGTGGTTGGAATTGGTTAAATCGATGCGCGCGTTGCGTTGATCATTAAATTCAATAAAATTTTGGAAGGTAATTATGTTCGATAATAAGGTTTTGATGATCACCGGTGGCACAGGCTCGTTTGGCCACACGGTGTTGAAGCGTTTTCTGGATACCGATGTAAAAGAAATTCGCGTATTCAGTCGTGACGAAAAAAAGCAGGAAGACATGCGCATTGCTTTGTCGAATGACAAAGTGAAGTTCTATATCGGTGACGTACGTGATCGCGATAGCCTCGATCAGGCTATGGTGGGGGTGGATTACATTTTCCACGCCGCAGCGCTGAAACAGGTGCCTTCCTGCGAGTTTTACCCGATGGAGGCCGTGCGTACCAACGTCATGGGTACCGAAAACGTGTTGAATGCAGCCATTGCTTCGGGTGTGCAACGTGTTGTTGTACTGAGTACCGACAAGGCTGTTTACCCGATCAATGCCATGGGTATTTCCAAAGCCATGGCCGAGAAGCTGATGGTTGCCAAATCGCGGATGATTCCGGCGACGGGCCCGGTGATTTGCGCAACCCGCTACGGTAACGTCATGGCATCGCGCGGCTCGGTGATCCCGTTGTTCATCAATCAGCTGCAGAATGGCGAACCGCTGACCGTCACCGACCCGAACATGACACGTTTCCTGATGTCGCTCGAGGATTCTGTTGACCTGGTTCTGCATGCGTTCGAGCATGCCGAGCAAGGCGATATTTTCGTCCAGAAAGCACCTGCCTCGACAGTGGCGGACCTGGCGCAAGCGCTCAAAGAGCTGTTTGCTCGCGACAACGCCGTCAAGATCATCGGTACTCGCCACGGCGAAAAGCTTTACGAGTCGCTGATCTCCCGTGAAGAAATGGCCAAAGCCGAGGACATGGGGCGCTACTACCGTATTCCTTCGGATAATCGCGACCTTAACTACAAGAAGTTTTTTGTTGAAGGTGAACAAGAGATATCCGATCTCGACGACTACACCTCCCACAATACAGAACGCCTCGATGTAGAAGGCGTGAAGAAAGTTCTGTTGAATCTGGATTACATTCAGGAGCAACTTGATGCTTAAGGTCATGACGCTGGTTGGTACGCGACCAGAACTTATCAAGATGAGTCGCGTCATTGCCGAGCTCGATAAGCAGGTTAATCACGTGCTGGTTCACTCGGGTCAAAACTACGACTTCGAATTGAATCAGGTGTTTTTCGATGATCTCGAAATCCGTAAGCCTGATTACTTCCTGGGTGCCGCCGGCGATACCGCCGCCAAGACCATCGCCGAAGTGATTTCGAAGGCGGATGAAGTATTTGAGGCCGAAAAGCCTGATGCGCTTCTGCTCTACGGCGATACCAATACCTGTCTGGCCGTCATTGCCGCCAAGCGCCGCAAGATTCCGGTGTTCCACATGGAGGCCGGCAACCGTTGTTTTGATCAGCGCGTCCCTGAAGAACTGAATCGCAAGGTGCTCGATCACCTCAGCGATATCAATATGGTCCTGACCGAGCATGCCCGGCGTTACCTGATCGCTGAAGGGATTCGTCCTGAAACCATCATCAAGACCGGATCGCACATGGAAGAGGTGCTCGACTATTACATGCCGAAGATCCTCACTTCCGACGTGCTGGCGCGAGAAGGCCTGGAGCAGGACAAGTTCTTCATCATCAGCGCTCACCGTGAGGAAAACGTCGATACGCCGGACAACCTTCGCGACTTGCTCAACACGCTGCGAGCCCTGGCGGACAAGTACCAGTACCCGATTGTCGTTTCCACGCACCCTCGTACCCGCAAGCGTCTGGAAGCGATAGGTGAATCGCTGGATCACCCTCTGATTCGCTTCTCGAAGCCATTCGGTCTGCTCGACTACATCAAGTTGCAGATGTCGGCATTCTGCGTGCTGTCCGATAGCGGCACCATCACCGAGGAAGCCTCTCTTCTGAACTTGCCTGCCATTACCATTCGTAATGCGCACGAGCGTCCGGAGGGGATGGATGAAGGCACCCTGATCATGAGCGGCCTGAAAGTGGAGGGCGTTCTGGATGCCGTTCGTGTGGTGACCAGCCAGCATGATCGTACCCGGCGCGTTATCCCGGTCGTGAGGGATTACCAGGCAGGTCCTGTGTCGAAGCAGGTAGTTCGGGTCGTGTTGAGTTACACCGACTACATCAATCGTACTGTCTGGTCGAAATCCTGAGTGTCGTCGAGGTTTGAAAAATGCGTGTTTTATTGACAGGCGCTACGGGTTTCGTTGGTCGCGCGGTATTGGGTCGTCTGGCGGCTTCTGACGATCTGGAGCCGGTGGCAGCGATTCGTGGGCACGCCTTGCCTGACTGTCCATCGCGCGTTACTACCGTTCGAACCGCCGGGCTCAGTGCTGATACCGATTGGTCGCAGGCGCTGGATCAAGTGCAGGTTGTCATTCATGGCGCGGCACGCGTTCACGTCATGAATGACACCGAAACCGATCCGCTGGAGGCGTTTCGCAAGGTGAATGTCGAAGGCACGCTCAGCCTCGCTCGGCAAGCAGCCTCGTTGGGTGTTCGTCGCTTTGTGTTCATCAGTTCGATCAAGGTGAATGGCGAAGGTACGCCGCTCAATCAGCCTTACTTCGCCGACGCGACTCCCGCGCCTGGGGATCCGTATGGCATTTCGAAAATGGAGGCCGAGCAGGGGTTGCGCGAAATTGCGAGCGTCTCCGGGATGGAGGTGGTGATCATCCGTCCGGTGCTGGTTTACGGCCCGGGTGTGAGAGCCAACTTTCTGAACATGATGCGTTGGCTGGACAAGGGCATACCCTTGCCATTCGGGGCTATCCATAATCGGCGTAGCCTGGTCGCGCTCGAAAATCTTTCGGACTTGATCGTGACCTGCATCCGTCATCCGGCCGCCGCCAATCAGACTTTCCTCGTCAGTGATGGGGAGGACCTGTCCACGACGCAATTGTTGACGCGGATGGCACAGGCATTGGGTAAGCCTGCACGCTTGTTGCCTGTGCCGAGCGTGTTGCTTGAGCGGGGGGCGCAGCTTCTGGGCAAGCAGGCTTTGTCGCAACGGCTGTGCGGCTCGTTGCAGGTCGATATAAGCAAAACTCGAGAATTGTTGGGCTGGACTCCTCCAGTCAGCGTCGATGAGGCGCTTGTTTCGGCTGCCAACTACTACAAGGAAAGGCAGCGCTAAGCTGGCTTATGACAGTGCCGGTTCAATTGCAGAGTTGGTTTTGGCTGTTTCAGGAAGTTGACCTTTGAACACAATATGGTTGTTGGCGTTGGTGCTGGGTGTTTCATTCTTGGGCACAGGTGCATTGCGCAAATACGCGTTGGCACGCAGCTTGATCGATATTCCTAATGCGCGTAGTTCACATTCGGTCCCGACCCCTCGGGGTGGTGGTGTGGCTATCGTCCTGAGTTTTCTGATTGCGCTGCCTGTCCTGGCCTGGACAGATGCCGTCGCCTGGCCGATGGCGCTGGCTCTGCTGGGGGCAGGCGGCTGGATCGCGATCGTTGGTTTTCTCGACGACCATGGGCATATTGCCGCGCGTTGGCGCCTGCTTGCGCATTTCGCGGGTGCCATCTGGGCCTTGTTCTGGATGGGGGGGATGGCGCCGGTCAATCTGTTCGGTCACGAGTTCAGTCTCGGCTGGTTCGGTTATGTCATCGCAGCGTTCTATCTGGTCTGGATGCTCAACCTCTACAACTTCATGGATGGCATTGATGGCTTGGCCAGCGTCGAGGCGATTTGTGCCTGTGCCGGTGCTTGCCTGGTCTACTGGATTGAAGGCCACACCAGTCTTGCAATTGCTCCGCTGGTGCTGGCGATGGCTGTATTGGGTTTCCTTGTCTGGAATTTCCCGCCAGCGAAGATTTTCATGGGCGATGCCGGCAGTGGTTTTCTGGGCATCGTATTGGCGGTGATGTCGCTGTATGCGGCATGGACGAATCCACTGTTTCTCTGGGCCTGGCTCATTTTGTTGGGCGTCTTTATTGTGGATGCCACCTTTACCCTCATTCGTCGGCTATTGCGAGGGGACAAGGTCTATGAGGCCCATCGCAGTCATGGATACCAGTATGCTTCACGAAAATATGGCAGCCATCGGGCAGTCACGCTGGCAATAGCGGCGATCAATTTGTTGTGGTTAGTACCCGTGGCTATATTGGTCGTCATGCAATATCTCGATGGCGTGGCAGGATTGCTCCTGGCCTACGTGCCTCTGGTCTTGCTGGCTTTCAAGTTTCACGCGGGCGAGTTGGAAATCGCTGGCAAGGCGTGATGGACACATTGGTTTTTGAGTATTGCTTTGTCGGTAAATGAGCTACCAAAAGCTGTAGTTGCTGTATCAATGCTAGTAGCTTCTAGAGGTGTTTAGAGGGGTTATGGATAAGATTCGGGCAAGGTTGTTAAGTCTGCCAAGACGACATAAACGCATTCTGCAGGTCCTGACTGATATTTCGTTGGTCTGGTTTGCCCTGTGGATGGCGTTTGTTGTGCGACTTGGGGTGGACGAGTTAGTCAACCCGTTCACTCAGCACGTCTGGCTTTTTGTCAGTGCATCTGTCATCGCCATCCCTCTTTTCGTTCGCTTTGGCATGTACCGTGCGGTCATGCGGTACTTTGGAAATGACGCGCTCATTGCCATTATCAAGGCGGTGACACTATCGTCCTTGATACTTGGCGTTGTGGTGTACTGGTACAGCAATCATCAAAACGTCGTTCCTCGTTCGGTCATTTTCAACTATTGGTGGTTGAGCTTGATCATGATCGGCGGGCTGCGACTGGCCATGCGTCAGTATTTTATGGGCGACTGGTTCAGCGCTGCCCAGCACGTCCCGTTCACCAGTCGCGATGACGGTCTGCCGAAAGTGGCTATCTATGGCGCAGGTTCTGCGGGTAATCAACTCGTCGCGGCCTTACGGATGGGACGCGCCATGCGGCCTGTTGCTTTTATCGACGACGATAGCGGAATCGCCGACAGGGTGATCTCTGGACTGAAGGTGTATAAGCCCAAGCACATTCAGCAGATGATCGACTACACGGGCGCTCAGGAAATTCTCCTCGCCATTCCATCGTCCAACCGTGGACGCCGTCGTGAGATTCTAGGGTTTCTCGAAGGCTTTCCGTTGCACGTACGAAGTGTCCCAGGTTTCATGGATCTGGCCAGCGGTCGGGTCAAGGTCGACGATATCCAGGAAGTAGACATTGCCGACCTGCTCGGGCGTGACGCAGTCCCGGCCCAGGCTGACTTGCTCGAACATTGCATAACTGGGCAGTCCGTGTTGGTCACGGGCGCCGGGGGCTCCATTGGCTCAGAGCTTTGCCGACAGATTTTGGCGCTACGCCCGACAACGCTTCTACTGTTTGAACACAGTGAGTTCAATCTCTACTCTATCTTGTCCGAACTGGAGCAGCGGGTCGCTCGAGAGTCGCTGTCCATCCGTATTTTGCCGATTCTTGGGTCGGTTCGAAACCCGCACAAGTTGCTCGATGTCATGAAAACCTGGCGAGTAGACACGGTGTATCACGCCGCCGCCTACAAGCATGTCCCTATGGTCGAACACAACATTGCCGAAGGTGTACTCAACAATGTGATTGGCACGCTTAATACCGCGCAGGCCGCGCTCCAGGCTGGAGTGGCCAACTTTGTGCTGATTTCGACGGACAAGGCCGTGCGACCAACCAATGTGATGGGCAGCACCAAACGTCTTGCCGAGTTGACGTTGCAAGCGCTGAGTCGCGAATTGGCTCCGGTGTTGTTCGGTGATTCGAGCAGTGTTTCGCGCGTGAACAAAACGCGCTTCACAATGGTGCGGTTCGGTAACGTCCTGGGGTCTTCGGGTTCGGTCATTCCGTTGTTTCACAAACAGATCAAGTCAGGCGGTCCGCTGACTGTCACGCATCCGAAGATCACTCGATACTTCATGACCATCCCTGAAGCGGCGCAGCTGGTGATCCAGGCCGGCTCCATGGGGCAGGGCGGCGACGTTTTTGTCCTGGACATGGGCGAGCCCGTGAGGATCGTCGAGCTGGCCGAGAAGATGATCCATTTGTCCGGCCTGAGCGTTCGCTCGGAAAAAAATCTGCATGGCGACATCGCTATCGAGTTCACCGGGCTACGTCCAGGCGAGAAGCTCTACGAAGAGCTGCTGATCGGTGACAACGTCGCCGCCACCCAGCACCCGATGATCATGAGCGCCAATGAAGACCATCTGCCTTGGGAGGTGCTGAAGGGCAAGCTGACGGAATTGCTGTCTGCCATTGAGCGGGATGATTATTCGCGGGTCCGCCAGCTCCTGCGGGACACGGTCAGCGGTTACGCTCCGGACGGAGAGATTGTCGATTTGATCTACCAGCAGCGTCGTCTTGAGCCCTGATTGTTAGTAAGCGCTCCATGAAGACCACATTCCAAGCCGATATTTGATGGCCGATGCTGCGCTCCCGAATTCTTTCTGGAGCCTGTTGCCATGATGCGACCCGATGCAAAAGTCGAAAATCTATGGTCACCCCCTTTTTTTGCAACACTGATCAATGACGGTGAGTTGGCTTGCCTAAATCTATCCGGCGTCTAGTTGGAGCACGCGCTGCCCTGGTCGAGCTGGACATCAAGGTGGCGGTGTTCGACCCCGTGTTTTTCATCTTTCTCAACAAGCCCCGCAACCGAGTGAAGACTTGTATTGGAAGCGCAACGGCTTCTGCCTTTACGGCCATTGGGTTGGACTAGGAGGTAGAGGCTATCGCCGTCGAAAAGCTTGTAGGTGCGGTCTGTAGGTTTGCCAGGTGGCAAGCGGTTGGAGTCCACCAGTTTCTGGCGGAAACCGATGGCGCGTCTAAACGAAAAAACCGCCAGAAGACTGTTTTTTCAGGGAGGGTCAGAGATTTTGAAAGCCTTCTCTGGAACCTTGGGTGGTGCGGCACCAGGAATCGACCCCGGGACCTACTGATTACAAGCGACTTGTCATTCGAGCGCCTGCCATTAAAGACTAATCGCCTCGAAAGACTGTTGCTGCCTGCGCGCGCGGTTGGCAGCTTCGCCAACACCCGCCCACGACTAAAAAGCACGATGAGTCAATTCGCCATTCTCTATGAGGAGTGCTTCACCAGGCCGTATATCTAGATTATGATTGCGCCGCCGCCTCACCGTAATTACCTCGTTTGGCAGCAAATGCCGCGTTGGGCCTCCCGCACTGGCACCAATTATCCCAAGCGTATTGTGAATACTAGAAAAGATGATCTTTATAAGAAATAACAAGCTTTTCTCCTGTTTATACTTGCTGGCGGTCGTCATAACCATCGGTTTGGTGTACTCACTGGGCTTCGGGGTAGCGGCAAGCCAGATTGCGACCGAGCCCGAGCGCCTGAGAAGCTACACGTTCCCCATCTGGGAGCAACACGCTTTTTCGCAGCACGGTTTCCTCGTCTTCTATTCGATGGAGAACTACGCAAATAAGATCGCGTATTCCAACCACGCCACGGCTTATCTGTTCTACATGTACGCCCTCTATAAAGTAGAAATGTATGTGCATGCATTGCCGATGAGAGTGACAGGGGCTTTCCTGAACATCATTTCGCTGGCTGGTGTTACGTTCTTTTTTCTGTCCCGTCTGGTGGAAAAGCGCCTGACATTCGGTCAGGGACTGCTGATTCTGTTATCGGTCGTATTCATGGTATCGATGCCTGGATTCTGGATTTCTTCGGCCAGATTCAACGTCGACAACACGTTCCCATTGATATTTGCGTTCCAAGCGATGGCTGCGTTCTTGATCTGGAAAAATCAGGAACGGTCCGGAACGGTCATGACAGTGATCGTGTGTTTTGCCGTGTTTTCTCCGATCTCGGCGGCGTTGCTGGGCGTCGCCTTGCTGGTTTGGGCATGCCGCAGCGACGGTCTCGACAGACGGATGTGTCGTCTGGCATTGGTGGCCCTCGTTGCGGCCGTTGCCTTCTATCTGCCGTCCCCTCTGATATCGAAGGCACTGGGTTTCACCTCGTCCAACAGCGGCTGGCTGTTTCGCGCTGGCCTGGATGGCGACACCACTTATTTCACCAACGTCGTGAAGTCGGTACTTGATCCACAGTTCCCGCGGCCAATTCCAACCATTGCCGTGCCGATCCTGTTCCTGGTAGCCCAGTTGGCCTGTTTCCGCATGATCAAACGGCGTGAACCTGCCGGCGTTGCGGCACCGACGGGAACCTCCCCGCTGGCCGGCATCAGCCTGTTCTACTACCTGCTTTTTTCGCAGTATGTGATGAGCAGCCTGCTGTGGCCGCAGGCCATTGCCATTCATCCGTACCTGTATGACTACCTGCTGATGGCACCGGTTTTCGTTGCCATTGTTCTGAATTTTGCGTTCAAACCTTCACCGGCTGCGTTGCGTTTCTGGGCGCTGGCGCTGTTGTTCTGCATTTCATTCCATTTCCAGCAGGTCGCGCAGGCAAAATGCCAGGGGTGTTACTACCCGGCCGCCTGGGACGCGAGCAGCAAGCAGCCATGAAGACCGTCGCCATTCTCCAGTCGAACTACATACCCTGGAAGGGCTATTTCGACATGATCGCTGCCGTCGATGAGTTCATCCTCTACGACGACATGCAGTTCACCAAGAACGACTGGCGCAATCGCAACCTGATCAAGACGCCGCAAGGCGTCCAATGGCTCAGCGTGCCTGTCGGGCAAGGCATCAGTCGCCGCATTCGCGATGTCGAACTGGCGCCTGCCTGGCAAGCCAAGCACTGGAAAACGTTGCAGAGCAACTATCGGCGAGCGCCTTTCTTCGATGAGGTCGCCCAGTGGCTCGAGCCGCTCTATCTGGTGGAGACCCACACGGGGCTGTCGGCGATGAACCGGAAGTTCATGGAAGCGATTTGCCGATACATCGGTATTGAAACCCGAATTACGAATTGCTGGGACTATATGTCTACCGGCGACAAAACCCGGACTGCCCGCCTGGTGGACCTTTGTCAGCAGGCCGGTGCGACGCACTACCTGTCGGGGCCGGCGGCAAAGGACTACATTGAGGCGCCGCTGTTCGACGCCGCTGGCATTGCGCTGCAATGGTTCGATTACGCCGGCTTCCCCGAGTATCCGCAACTCTGGGGGGAATTCACCCATGGCGTCACCGTCCTGGATCTGCTGTTCAATTGCGGCAAAGACGCGCACCGTTACATGAGGCATGTCAAAGCATGAAGCTGTCCATTGTCGCTACGCTTTTCCGCTCGGCCAAGTTCGTCGAGGAGTTCCATCTCCGTGCAAGCCAGGCGGCACAACAACTGGTCGGAGACGATTACGAGATCGTACTGGTCAACGACGGCTCACCGGACTCAAGCCTGGAACTGGCCGTCCAGTTGAGCGAAGCCGATCACCACGTGGTGGTCGTCGATCTCTCGCGCAACTTCGGCCACCACAAGGCCATGATGACGGGCCTGCGACATGCCTGCGGTGAACGTGTCTTCCTGCTCGATAGCGACCTGGAGGAAGATCCGGCATGGTTGCTCTCGTTCAGCGAGCAGATGGAGCGCGAAAAGGCCGATGTGGTCTACGGTGTCCAGCAACAGCGAAAAGGCAAGCACTTTGAGCGCTGGACCGGGCAGGTGTTCTACAAACTCTTCCGTTTCCTCAGCGGGCTGGATATGCCCGACAATATCGTCGTCGCCAGGCTGATGTCGCGCCGCTATGTGGACGCGCTGATTCAGCACGACGAACGCGAGTTGTTCATGGCGGGTCTGTGGGTCATCACCGGCTTCGATCAGCGTGCGCAGGCCATCGTCAAGCGCAGTCGTGACGAGACGACCTACACGCTGGGAAAGAAAGTGGCGCAACTGGTCAATTCGATTACTGCCTTCAGCAGTGCACCGCTGGTGGGAATCTTCGGCGTGGGCTGCGCGATCTTCCTGCTGTCGGCCGCCTACACGAGCTTTCTCATCATCAACTGGCTGCTCCTGGCGAACCCACCCAGCGGCTATACGTCGCTGATGGCTTCGATCTGGCTGCTCGGCGGTCTGATCATCGCATTCGTCGGCGTGGTCGGGATTTATCTCGCCAAGATCTACTCCGAAGTCAAACAGAGGCCCTACACTATCGTCCGGAACGTCTACCGTCAGGCTGAGGCGCGGAGCATCGAATGAAAAAACTGATTATTTTTGGTCTCACCGACGCCGCCGAGCTCGCACTCTATTATTTTTCCAACGACTCCGACTATGAGGTCGAGGCGTTTGCTGTCGATCCCGCCTACATGCCGGCCGACAAGAGCTTCAAGGGATTTCCGGTGGTGGCATTCGATGAAGTCACCCAAATCTACCCACCAGACCGGTATGTCTTTTTCGTCGCGCTCGGCTATTCCAAGCTCAACCAGATCCGCAAGGAAAAATATCTGGCAGTCAAGGCGCTGGGCTACGAAATGGTCAGCTACATCAGTTCGCGAGCCTCGGTGCTGACAGAGGACATCGGCGAGAACTGCTTCATCCTGGAAGACAATACCGTTCAGCCCTTCGTGCGCATCGGCAACAACGTGACCCTGTGGAGCGGTAATCACGTGGGGCATCATTCGCGTATCGAGGACCACTGTTTCCTGGCCTCGCACATCGTCGTATCCGGCCGTGTGACGATCGGGGAAAGCTGTTTTCTCGGCGTCAACGCGACCCTTCGCGATCACGTCACCATCGGCGAGAAATGCATCATCGGCGCCGGCGCCCTGATTCTTGGAGATGCCGCTGCTGAAGGTGTGTACATCGGACAAGCCACCGAACGGTCGCGCGTGCCGAGTACCCGCGTCAGGAACATCTGAAGAACATCATCATTGGCGTGAAGACATCCCATGTGGAAAAAACTAGGCAAGATATTCTGCGCAGAAGGGCAGAGCGATTGGTTGTACTCTCACGCGATGATTCCCATTGCTGAGCAGGTGAACGGCGACCTGTATCGCATCTATTTCTCATCGCGTGACAAGAATAATCGCGGACATGGCGGCTACCTCGAGATCGACATGCGGGACCCGACCAAGGTCTTGCGCGTCCATCCGGATCCAGTCCTTGAACCGGGCGACCTCGGATGTTTCGACGACAGTGGCGCCTTGCCCAATTCGATCGTCAACGTCGGTGGCCGCAAGCTGCTGTACTACACCGGGATCAACCTGGGCGTGACGGTGAAGATCCGCAATTCCATCGGCCTGGCCGAATGGAACGAGTCCACTCAGCGCTTCGAGCGGCTGTTCCGCGGCCCCGTCATCGACCGCACCCGCGATCTTCCTCACTTCGTCGCCACCCCCGAGGTGCAGTTCGAGGCCGGACGATTCAGGGCCTGGTTCACCTCCTGTGTGCGATGGGAGCAAGGCCCTTCGGAAGCGAAGCACTTCTATCATCTCGAGTATGCTGAGTCCGCCGACGGGATCGATTGGGAGCGCAACGGCACGGTTGCCATCGAGTTCCGTGACGAACACGAGTACGCCCTGGGTGTGCCACGCGTGCTCAAGGATGGGGACATGTACCGGATGTGGTTCTGTTCCCGGGCCACGAAGGACTGCCCCACCTACCGGATCCGCTACGCGACCTCGTCCGATGGCGTGCAATGGACGCGACACGATGAGCAGGTGGGAATCGACGTATCGGAATCGGGTTGGGATTCGGAGATGATCTGCTACCCGTTCGTCTTCGATCATGCCGGTCGACGCTACATGCTTTATAACGGCAACGGCTATGGCAAGACGGGTTTCGGGATTGCCGTCTGGGGAGATGAGTGATTCCAATGCAGCGCTGGCGGCCCGTGATCAGGCCCATTCTCCGTTACGCAGTCGTCGGCGTCGCCTGCAATGCCATTGGTTATGCAGCCTACCTGGCATTGACGTGGTTGGGCATCCCATTCAAGCTGGCCATGAGCTTCCTGTACGTGCTTGGCATCTGCATCAGCTTCCTGGGCAACCGCAACTGGGCGTTCGAGCATCGCGGCAACGTCGTGGGGACGGCATGGCGCTTCGGCCTGGCGCACGCAGCCGGCTATTTGCTTAACCTGGCCTTGCTGACGGTGTTCGTCGACAGGCTGGGATATCCTCATCAGTGGGTCCAGGCCGCTGCCATTTTCGTTGTAGGAGGTTTCTTGTTCGTCCTCTTCAAGCTATTCGTCTTTCGTCATGGCCAACCGGATGGGAATCAGGTGTGAAGATCTGTTCTCAATGCGAGACGCCGTACGCCTCGGAGCAATGGACATGCGTCCAGTGTGGACATCAGGTGGCTCGAAAGAACGGTTTTGCTGCGTTTGCGCCAGAACTCGAGGACAAGCAGGAGGGCTTCAAGGCCGACTTCTACGAGACCTACGCGCATCTTGAAAGCGGCCATTTCTGGTTCCGGGCGCGTGGCAAGTTGATTACATGGGCGCTGAAGAAATATGCGCCGCGCATGCGTTCATTTCTGGAAATCGGGTGCGGTACCGGCTTCATTCTGAGTCGGGTCGCCGTGGCGTTTCCGAAGGCCAGGTTGCTTGGCAGCGAGATGTTCTCGACCGGGCTGAAGTTTGCCTCCTCTCGCTTGCCCGGTGCGGAGTTTGTGCAGATGGATGCGCGCGATATTCCTTACATTGACGAGTTCGAAGCGATTGGCGCGTTCGATGTCATCGAGCACATCGAGGCGGATGCCGTGGTGCTCCAGCAGATGCACCGTGCCTTGAAGCCCGGGGGAATCATGCTGTTGACCGTGCCCCAGCATCAGTGGCTGTGGAGCCAGGTGGATGAATATTCCTGCCACGTGCGGCGCTACGATGCCGCCGACCTGCATCGCAAGGTGGAAGAGGCGGGGTTTTCCGTCGTGCGCAGCACATCGTTCGTCTCGTTACTGCTGCCGGCGATGATGATTTCACGCGGTGCCAAGAAGCAACAGCGGGGCGATACGAGCGAGACCGCCGAATTAGAGGTACCCAAGGCGCTCAATGTGCTGTTTGGTTTCGTGATGTGGCTGGAGTGTTTGCTCATCAAGGTGGGAGTGAGTTTTCCGGTCGGTGCTTCCAGGTTGCTTGTCGTCCGGAAAAAGAGTGGATGCCCCCCCACTTTGCATAACGACGTGAGTCTAGTTCGACCCGATTAAAATTTGCGTGCGAAGGCTCAAATGATGGAAGACAAAACGATCCAGTTCAATCGCCCCTACATGACGGGGAAAGAGCTTTATTACATTGCTGAAGCCAAGTTCGGCAATATCCTCGCCGGCGATGGCCCGTTCACCAAGCGGTGCCATGAGTGGTTGACCGAACGTACCGGTTCGAGCAAGGTCTTGCTGACCCACTCCTGCACGGCAGCGCTGGAAATGTCCGCGTTGTTGTTGGACATCCAGCCGGGCGACGAGGTCATCATGCCCTCGTTCACGTTCGTTTCCACGGCCAATGCCTTCGTTTTGCGCGGCGGCGTTCCCGTGTTCGTCGATATCCGTCCAGATACCCTGAACCTGGATGAGACGCTGATCGAGGCGGCCATCACGCCGCGCACCAAGGCAATCGTGCCGGTTCATTATGCGGGCGTGAGTTGCGAGATGGATACGATCATGGAGATCGCCCAGCGTCACAACCTGAAGGTGGTCGAGGATGCGGCGCAGGGGGTCATGGCCGCTTACAAGGGCCGGCCTCTGGGCAGTATCGGGGACTTCGGCGCCTTCAGCTTCCATGAAACCAAGAACGTCATTTCGGGCGAGGGCGGCGCATTGCTCGTCAATGATCCTGCGTATGTGTTACGCGCAGAAATCATCCGCGAAAAAGGCACTGACCGTAGCCGTTTCTTCCGCGGCGAGGTCGACAAATACACTTGGCAGGAAGTCGGGTCGTCATTCCTTCCAGGCGACGTGACTGCCGCGTTTCTCTGGGCGCAGTTGGAAGAGGCCGAACACATCACGCAGGCGCGGCTTGCCATCTGGCAGCGGTATCACGAATTGCTGGCGCCGCTGGAAACCAGCGGGGCACTGCGCCGCCCTATCGTGCCAGCCGACTGCCAGCACAACGCGCACATGTACTACGTGCTGCTGCCCGCAGACGTGCCGCGACAA
The DNA here is from genome assembly GCF_000820515.1 of Pseudomonas batumici. Classification (GTDB taxonomy): domain Bacteria; phylum Pseudomonadota; class Gammaproteobacteria; order Pseudomonadales; family Pseudomonadaceae; genus Aquipseudomonas; species Aquipseudomonas batumici. Next base: position 110,857 of record NZ_JXDG01000053.1, read on the forward strand.
CCGGTGCTCGATGGCCTCAAGCGAGAGGGAATCAATTCGGTCTTCCATTACGTGCCCCTGCACTCCTCGCCGGCTGGCCAGCGTTACGGCCGTGTCCATGGCGCCATGGACAACACGGTGAGCCTCTCGGAACGCTTGCTGCGACTGCCGCTGTGGGTAGGTATGTCGGTCGAGCAGCAGGAACGTGTGGTGGAGGTCTTGCGGGACGAACTGTGTCGCTGATCCGACAAGCACTCTTGCCTGAGTTCGGCGCGATCCCGAGTCCGAGCTTTATCGCAGCAGCTTTCTGCTCGGCGCGTTCTTTGTAGCCAAGAAGGCCAAGCACTCGGCCAGTGTGCGTGCTTGTCCCGTGGAAACCGCCTCGGGCATGTTGGTGCATCGTGTGATTGAAGGGCAGGCCAGCGATACGACTGACTGCCTGGTGGATTTGTGACACGAGTGGCCATTTCAAGTAGAGCAAATCACAATCGTATCCACCGAAAGCGAGCGCTTTCCAGGTCTTCCGGATAGAAGTATGGGGGGATTACACAAATCTCTACATAGCTCGATCACCGAAGAGTTCAAACATCGATGGACCAGCCACCTCGACTAGGTAAGCCGGCTGCTGAACGGGAATGTAGCCTCGACAACCTTGCGTTTGAACGCTAAAGGGAAGTTTGGGCGGCGACCGGGGCGACGGGCTGGGGCAACGGTATCCAAGATAGTGTCCACTAAAAAATGGTGCCCACTATCTTGGCCGATTTGGAGGGCTGTCAGGAGAGGGTGCTGGCCGGACGGTTGCGGAGCTCTCGTCCCTCCCCTGCGCGAATTTTTCCGGGTGACGCAGGAAGTGGTTTTCTAGACAGGGTATTAAGCGTATTTTCGCTACAGCTACAGGCGGTCTTGCATGGCACGAGCCTGTTTCGGGGGGATTCTGATCGGGGTCTTCGTCGTGGGTGCGACGTTCACATTGATAAGGCGATTTTTGCAGCGTGCAAGGGTCTATGAAGCGCACTGTAGCTACGTGTACTAGATGTTCAGTCCCGGAAAGTCATGGTGCATCCTTGACCCCTCAGAAGGAGGATGCATTTTGGAAGGACGTGTCCATGGCTCAGCCCGAACGACGCCGCGAATTAGAGCCGAGCTCCAAGCGTCGCAAGAGTCGAATCGAAAGCTTGCCACTCGCTACAGATTGAACGTGAAAACTGTTGCCAAGTGGCGAGCTCGCTCAACAACCCAAGACTCACGAATGGGGCCTGCCAAGCCCAGTAGTGCTTGCCTCACAGTGTCGGAAGAGGCAATGGTGGTCGACTTCCGCCGTCGCACGATGCTGCCGTTGGACGACATGCTGGGGCATCTCCACGAGAGCCTTCCCCAACTGAGTCACAGCGCCCTGCACCGGTGCCTGGTTCGTCATGGCATCAGCCAACGACCCAGCACCACCAACGCAACCAAGCGTGGAAAATTTTCACCCGTTGAGATGGGTTATCTGCACATCGATAGTTCCGAGCTACGCCTGGAGCATGGCAAACGGCATTTGTTCGTCACTATCGATCGAGTCACCAAATTCACCTATGTGGCTTTTTACGATGCGGCGACGAAACGCAATGGCGCCGTTTTTTTGCGGGAAGTCGTTGATGCCTTTCCGTACAAAATTCATACGGTGCTGACTGATAACGGAGCTGCGTTTACTGAGCAGCCAGACATCTGAAGGCGCTGAGGTGGCGAACGCCCTTCAGGGTGATCTGCGAAGCCTGGACTCTGACTCCAGAACGTTTCAAGATCAATCCGCACCACCTCATTCCGGGACCGCACACCTAGTGTTCAGCACGTCAATTAGGTACGCATTCAATCGTCACATTGGGGAGGGGCGATTGGCCGATTTTGATTATTATCGCTTGCTTTGTATGTTGGTTTTTTCGTTCTGGATGGTTTGATCGGCTTGGTTATAGAGTATGTTCCCTTGGTGATTTTAGAGGTATGGTTTCATGTTGCGGTATTGAAGGGTTTTATGTGAAATTAATTTTTGTCAAGGTGGTTTTGCTTTGTAGAGTATAAAAGGTGTGCAACGGGATTATGGATAAAATACGAGAATATTTGTTGAGCCTTCCGCGTCGACGCAAGCGAATTTTGCAAGTTATTACAGACTTCCTGCTGGTCTGGATAGCCTTGTGGATGGCATTTGCCGTCCGCTTGGGCATAGATGACATGAAAAATCCATTGATTCAAAACTTTTGGTTATTTATAGCGTCTACGGTTATCGCGATCCCTCTTTTTGTCCGATTCGGGATGTACCGGGCGGTGATGCGTTACTTTGGTAATGATGCATTGATTGCAATTTTCAAGGCTGTCAGTCTTTCGGCGTTGATTCTTGGAGTGGTGGTGTACTGGTACAGCGACCATCAGCACGTCGTCCCTCGTTCGATCATTTTTAACTACTGGTGGTTAAGCCTGATGACGGTTGGCGGGCTGCGTTTGGCCATGCGCCAATATTTTCTGGGCGACTGGTTTATCCCGGCACAGCACGTTCCATTCACCAATCGTGACAATGGATTGCCTCGTGTTGCCATTTATGGCGCAGGTGCTGCCGGTAACCAACTGGTTGCGGCCTTGCGCATGGGGCGGGTTATGCGCCCGGTGGCGTTTATCGATGATGATAAGAGCATTGCCGATCGGGTAATTTCCGGTTTGCAAGTGTACAAGCCCAAGCACATTCAACGCATGATCGAGGCTACCGGAGCTGAAGAAATCCTACTGGCAGTTCCTTCGGCCAATCGTGCGCGTCGCCGCGAGATTCTGGCCTTTCTGGAAAGCTTTCCACTTCATGTTCGAAGTGTGCCCGGTTTTATGGATCTGGCCAGTGGCCGGGTCAAGGTCGATGATATTCAGGAAGTTGACATTGCGGATTTGCTCGGACGTGATGCTGTTCCCGCTCAAGAAGAACTGCTCGAACGCTGCATCAAGGGACGTTCGGTGTTGGTCACGGGGGCCGGCGGCTCAATCGGTTCTGAGCTGTGCCGACAGATTTTGGCGCTTCGCCCCACTACGCTCCTGCTTTACGAGCACAGCGAGTTCAATCTTTACAGTATCCTCTCCGAGCTTGAACAGCGTGTTGATCGAGAGTCACTGCCGTTGCGTTTACTCCCAATCCTGGGTTCCGTGCGTGATCAGGACAAGCTCCTGTCGGTCATGAAAACCTGGCATGTCGAGACGGTTTACCATGCGGCGGCCTATAAGCATGTCCCGATGGTTGAACATAATATTGCAGAGGGCGTGCTCAACAATGTGGTCGGCACATTGAATACCGCACAAGCCGCCTTGCAAGCAGGTGTTGCAAACTTTGTGCTGATTTCCACCGACAAGGCCGTGCGTCCAACCAATGTGATGGGCAGTACCAAGCGCCTGGCTGAAATGACGCTGCAGGCGCTCAGTCGTGAGTTCGCCCCCGTACTGTTTGGCGATCAAGTCAATGTATCGCGGGTTAACAAGACTCGATTCACCATGGTCCGTTTTGGCAACGTGCTCGGCTCTTCAGGCTCTGTGATTCCACTGTTTCACAAGCAAATAAATGCAGGCGGGCCACTGACCGTTACCCACCCGAAGATCACGCGTTACTTCATGACCATTCCGGAAGCGGCCCAGTTGGTCATTCAGGCCGGTTCTATGGGGCAGGGGGGCGATGTCTTTGTCCTGGATATGGGCGAACCGGTCAAAATCGTCGAACTGGCTGAAAAAATGATCCATCTCTCCGGCTTGAGCGTGCGTACAGACAAGAATCCTCATGGAGACATCTCGATTGAGTTCACCGGGTTGCGTCCGGGTGAGAAACTCTACGAGGAGTTGCTGATCGGCGACAACGTCGCCGCGACTCAGCATCCGATGATTATGAGCGCTCATGAGGATATGTTGCCATGGGATGTGCTCAAGTCCAGGTTGTATGAGTTGCTGGCTGCCGTTGAGAGCGATGATTACGTGCGCGTACGTCAAATGTTACGCGACACCGTGAGCGGCTACACTCCCGACGGTGAGATCGTCGACTGGATTTACCAGCAGCGCCGTATGGACCCCTGATCGTTACACACTTGGTAATGACGTGGTTTTTGACAGGCGACCCTCATCATCTAGGTTTGGAAAGCAGCTTCGGAAAAGCTGCTTTCCTATCACGATGTCATGGAGTGTCACTTATGCGTACAGGCCTTCTCTCTTCCTTCGCTTTCGCCCTGCTGCTGGGCATCACTGGCGTGGTCAATGCTGCTCCGACCGCAACCGCCAAGACCGACCCGGCAGCTCCCGCTTCAAGCCAGGCAGCCGCAACCGCCAAGCCCGGCAAGCTCAATCTCAATACCGCCGACGCCCAGACCATTCAGAGCGAACTCTCCGGTATAGGTGAAGCAAAAGCCCAGGCCATTGTCGCCTATCGTGAGGCGAACGGTCCTTTCTCTTCAGTGGATGAGTTGCTCGAAGTCAAAGGCATAGGCAAGTCGCTGCTCGACAAGAATCGCGACAAGCTTGATATCAACTGAATACGGTCATCGGGGGAAGGGGCCTTTCCAGTGATCGGCCTCTTCTCAAGGCGGCGTCTTATTCCACCTGGCCCTTCAAATGCGCTTTCGCTACCGCCAATATCTTCTGCGCCAACGCGTCGTCCTCGGCACTCCTGGATAGCACCAGCGCCCCCACCAGTGTCGCCAGCATGACAATGCTCTGGTCCTGTGCCTCCGGCCCCGACCCCAGCGCCTCCTCCACTTGCTTGAGCCGCGACTCGATCACCGTATCCGTCGTCGGGCTCGGTTCCCCTCGCTGTCCCAGCTCCAGGCACATGGTCGGTAGCGGGCAGCCGTGATCCGGGGTGGTCAGGTGCCACTCGGACAGATAGCTATCGATAAAGGCCGGCAGCGGCTTGTCCTGGCTGAACAGCGTATCGCAGTGCACATCCAGCTCGGCCGCCGCTTCCTGCAGCGCCTTCTCCACCAACTCATCCTTGGATTTGAAATGCGCGTAGAAGCCACCATGGGTCAGACCCAGCGCCTTCATCAGGGGTTGCAGGCCAGTCGCGCCAATACCATCGCGTCGAAAGCGGGCGGCGGCCTCCTTGATGATGCGTTCGTGGGTCTGGGCTTTGTGGTCTTGCGAATACCGCATGGCGGGCTCTCCAAATCGTTAAGCCATGATAACCGTGACTTATGGACGACTTGTCATGTTTTTTCAGGTGCTGCAGAACGAGTGGAGAAAAGCATAAGAAACAGATGTGGCACGAATAGTGATTACCCATTGTTCTACGATTGTTGAACAATCCGAGGCGATGATCATGAGTGCACAGCTGTCCCTGGCCGACCAGATTACCCTGGAGTTGCGCGCCGACATTATCGGCGGTCGCCTGCTGCCGGGCATGCCGCTGGTGGAGAACGATCTGGTCAGTACCTACAACGCCTCGCGAAACACGATTCGCGAGGCGCTCCACCGGCTTGGCCAGGAAGGCCTGGCGCGTTACGTGCGGAACAAGGGCGTGATGGTGCGACGTCTGGGGCGTGATGAGGTGCGCGACCTTTTCCAGGTTCGCCGCACCCTGGAGCTGCAGGCCATCGCCCTCAGCAAACCCCTGCGCGAATACCAATCCGACCGCATGCTCGAATCCATCGAGGCGGCCGAGCTGGCCCGCGAGCGCGAGGACTGGCGCGCCCTGGGTACCCACAGCCTGGCGTTTCACCAACATATCGTCGGTTTGATGCGCAGCCCCCTGTTCGATGAGTTCTTTACCAACATCGTCGCGCAGTTGCGCCTGGTGTTTTGTGCGGCACCCGATGAGCAGCGTTTTCAAGCACCCTGGCTGGCGCGTGACCGCTATATCCACGACCGGCTCGTCGAGGGCGACAAGCAAGCCGCAGGGGAGGCGATGAGCCTTTACCTCGACGATTCCGAGCAGATGCTGCTCGACTTTTTAAGCCGTCCTTCCCATCACTGATCGAGGATCTTGACCATGTACAAAGACTATCCCGCCGCCTATCAGGTCAGCAAAGGGTCGGCCTTGCAGGTGGACACCGCGTTCTACGAGCGTATTCGCGAGGAGAAAGACGCTCGTACGCTGATCGAGCAGTTCGAGGTGCCGATCCGTACCGGGCGGGCCTGGAAGGTGCCGGCCGGCCATGTGTTCCGGGTGACCACTCCGGTTGGCCCGCAGGTCGGTGATTTCAACGTCTGGAATGCCAACGACCCGCGCGAGCGCCTCTGGGGGGCACGGACCCGTCAGTTGCAAGGCGCTCACGTCAGTACCCATGACCGGCTCTGGTCGAACCTGCCGTTCCTGCGTCCTCTGGTCACCATCACCGACGACAGCCTGGCCGGCTACGGGATCGACGAGCATGGCGGGCGTCTGCACGATCTGTTAGGCACGCGCTGTGATCCCTATGTGAATCGGATGCTGACGGGGGAAGACTTCCATCATCACTGTCACTCGAACCTGACCCGCGCCGTGCTGCCCCATGGCTTGACCGAGTTCGATGTCCACGACGTGTTGAACATCTTCCAGTGCACCGGGCTCAATCATGACGACATGTATTTCATGAAGGCCTGTCCGGCGCAGAAGGGCGATTACCTGGAATTCTTTGCCGAGATCGACCTGCTGTGCGCGCTGTCCACCTGTCCTGGTGGCGATCTCTCATTACCGATGTGGGGCCCCGAGGCACAGGACCCGCTCAGCGTCTGTCGCCCGCTGGGGGTGGAGGTCTATCGACTGGAGCCGTCATTGCTCGAAGGCTGGAGCTCGCCTGAGCGAGCAGCCTACAAGGGCCTGCATGGCTTGCACATCGCCAAGGCTGACTGGGAGAAGTGAGAGGAGGGCATGCTTGCAGAGTGGACGATCAGCGATCCTTTGCATCCTGGGCGTCCATTTCGGCATTACGCTCCTGAATGCGCCGACGTTGTTCGTCGGTCAGTTCCACTTTGCTCGCGGTGTCGCGCAACATCATCAGGCTGCCGACGATGGAGCCGATGGCAACGACGATGATCAACCAGGCATACCAGGGCATGGGATTCTCCTTGATGGGCCGCTTGCGGATGAGCCTTTCATCCGCAAGTGTCGGCCCTTACCACTTTGAGTCAAAAAATTTCTCAGTGGTTCCATTGTAAGCCCGATCTGCCCGGATAGCCCTTAAAGTCCGGTCAGCATCGCATCGGCCGGTGCGGCGGCGCGCAGTTGTCCGGTCAACAGGAAGTAGAGGAAGCCCGCGGCCATGAAACCGAGGAAGATCAGGCCGATCAGTGTGTTGAACCAGGCCATCGCGATCAGGCACACCACCGCCAGGACCAGCGCGATCCCCGGCACGATCGGATAACCCGGGGCACGGAAGCTGCGCTCCAGGTTCGGCTCGCTGCTGCGCAGCTTGAACAGGCTCAGCATGCTGATGATGTACATCACGATGGCGCCGAATACCGACATGGTGATCATCGCCGCCGTCAGGCTCATGCCTTGCAGGTTGACCAGCCCGTCACTGTAAATCGCCGCGATGCCGATCAGGCCACCGGCAATGATGGCGCGATGCGGGGTCTGGAAACGCGACAGCTTGGCCAGGTAGGCGGGCAGGTAACCGGCCCGGGCCAGGGCGAAGAACTGCCGCGAGTAGCCGAGGATGATGCCGTGGAAGCTTGCCACCAGGCCGAACAGGCCGATCCACACCAGCATGTGCATCCAGCTGGAGTTGCTGCCCACCACGGCTTTCATCGCCTGGGGCAGCGGGTCGTTGATGTTCGACAGTTGGCGCCAGTCGCCGACGCCGCCGGCCATCACCATCACGCCGAGGGCGAGGAACACCAGGGTCAGGATACCGCCGACATAGGCCTTGGGAATGGTGCGCTTGGGATCCTTGGCTTCTTCGGCGGCCATGGCCGCGCCTTCGATGGCGAGGAAGAACCAGATCGCAAAGGGGATCGCGGCGAAGATGCCGGGGATCGAGTCGAGGCTGAAGCTGCTGGTCCCGGACCAGCCGTTGAGCACGAAATTGCTGAAGCTGAAGCCTGGCGCGACCACGCCCATGAACACCAGCAACTCGACGACCGCGAGCACGGTCACCACCAGTTCGAAGGTGGCGGCGATGCTCACGCCGAGGATGTTCAGGCCCATGAACACCACGTAGGCGCCGACGGCGGCGAGGCGTGGGTCGAGGTCCGGGTACTG
>NZ_JXDG01000054.1 GCF_000820515.1 Pseudomonas batumici
GTCATCGTCAAGATTAAATTCCGAAACCCCTATCTGCGAACGCAGGTAGGGGTTTTGTTTTTGCGCCGGCGAAAGTCCAGACACCTCCGACCCCAAGGCAGGCCCGGACCCTCGCCCTAGCAACATCAGGTGCGATTGATCGACACGCCTCCGTCAACCAGTAGCGCTGCGCCGGTCATGAATGACGAGGCGTCGGACGCCAGGTGCAGGACCGATTGCGCAAGTTCCTCCGGTGTAGCGATGCGTTTGAGAGCGTGTAGTCCTGCCACATGGGCCATTGCTTCGGGCGACGCACTCATTGTGCGCCCCATGGGCGTGTCTACTCCGCCAGGAAGGATTGCATTGACGCGAATGGCCTTCGGTCCAAACTCCGCGGCGAGTGATTGTGTCAATCCGATCAATCCGGCCTTACTGGCGGCGTAGGCGGCGACGCCGGGGAAGCCGACGGTGTAGCCAACAAAAGTCGAAGTGAAGATGAGGCTTCCGGAGCCACGAAGCAGCATCGCGGGGATCTGATACTTCGCACCAAGGAACGCGCTGGTGAGGTTGGTATCAATTGTCTCGCCCCAACCCGTCGCCGAGATTCCCGGCGTAGGGCCCATTTCGCCGAGCGTCCCCGCGTTGTTGAACGCGATGTCCAACCCACCGAAACGGTCAACGGCCGTCTGAACGAGAGTCCGTGCATAGGCCTCCTCTCTGACGTCGCCTGCAACGTATGTGGCCGTTCCGCCATTTCCAGTGATTTCCCTCACAAGGTCCTCCAACTCAGCCTTGCGGCGAGCGGCAACGACCACAGCTGCGCCCTCACGAGCGAAGAGTAGCGCGGTCGCGCGTCCAATCCCTGAACTGGCCCCGGTGACGATGGCGACTTTGTTTGCAAGTGTGTTCATGCTGCTTCCCGATATTCAAATTGATCAGCCGGCAGTCTGCTCGCCTCTCGAGGCGCAGGAACTCTGTTTCTTGGCATTGAATTCAGGCGAAATCGAGAGACACGGCACCGTTGGCAAATCCCGGGCAAAAAAAGACCACCTGTGCAGGTGGTCTTTTTATTAGCGGGTGGGTTATCCAAAGCGGCCGGTGACGTAGTCTTCGGTTTGCTTCTTCTTGGGATTGGTGAAGATGGTGTCGCTCATAGCATGCTCGATCAATTCACCCATGAACATGAAGGCCGTGTAGTCCGACACCCGTGCCGCCTGCTGCATGTTGTGGGTCACGATGATGATGGTGTACTGCTCTTTCAATTCAGTAATCAACTGCTCGATGCGCCCGGTGGAAATCGGGTCAAGCGCGGAAGTCGGTTCGTCCAGGAGCAAGACCTGTGGCCGCAGGGCAATGGTCCGTGCGATACACAGGCGTTGCTGTTGACCGCCTGAGAGGCCCTGTGCGCTTTGCTTGAGCTTATCCTTGACCTCGTCCCAAAGCGCCGCTCCACTCAGGGCCTGCTCGACACGGGCGTCCATCTCATGCCGGGAGAGCTGCTCATGATGGCGCACGGCGTAGGCCACGTTGTCGTAGATCGACATCGGAAAGGGTACGGGTTTCTGGAAGACCATGCCGACATGGCTGCGCAGGCGATTCATCGAGTAGCCCGGGGCGAGGATATTCTCTCCGTCGAGCAGCACCTCGCCGCGCGCTTCCTGCTTCGGGTACATGGAGTAGATCCGGTTGAATACCCGCAACAGCGTCGACTTGCCGCAACCTGAAGGTCCGATGATTGCGGTGATGCGCTTCTCTGGAATATCCATGTCGATGGACTTCAGAGAGCGTTGGTTATTGTAAAAAAACTCCAGGCCACGAACGCGAATTTTGGTTTTTTCGTTGCCAAGGTCACGGCTATTCATCAAGTCAACCTATTGCGCAAAAGGATCAAACGGGACAGAAGGCTGAGTATCAGTACAAACAGGGTCAGTACCAATGCGCCCGCCCAGGCCAGGGAGTGCCAGTCTTCGAACGGGCTCATGGCGTACTGGAAAATGACCACGGGCACGCTGGCAATCGGCTTGAGCAGGTTGCTGCTCCAGAACTGGTTGCCGAACGCGGTAAACAGCAGCGGCGCTGTTTCACCGGTGATTCTCGCCAGCGCCAGCAGTATTCCGGTCAGCACGCCGGCTTTCGCCGCTCGCAGGACGATCTGCAGGGTCAGTTTCCACTGCGGGACGCCTAATGCCAGCGCGGCTTCCCGCAGGGTGGTGGGTTGCAGCTGAAGCATTTCGTCGGTGGTCCTGACCACCACCGGAATCACCAGGAGCGCCAGGGCCAGGGCACCCGCGATGGCAGAGAAACCGGCCTGGTGGTTCGTCAGCAGGTTCAACGGCAGGATCACCGCGGTGTAGATGAACAAACCCAGCACAATCGACGGTGCCGACAGCAGGATGTCGTTGATAAAACGGACGGTGTTGCCCAGGCGCGAGTGTCGTGCGAACTCCGCCAGCCAGATGCCCGCCATCAAGCCGATCGGCGTACCGATCAACAGGGCGATAGCCGACATCAGGGCGCTGCCATAGAGCGCATTGGCCAGGCCGCCTTCCGTCCCCGGTGGCGGTGTCATCTGGGTGAAGAGGCTGAGGTTGAGTGCCTGGAAGCCATTGATGACCGTGGTCACCAGTATCCACACCAGCCAGATGAGGCCGAAGGCCGTGGCGCCACAACTGAGCACCATGGCCAGCCGATTCTTGAAGGCGCGGATCTGGTAGAGACGCTCATTGCTCGTCATACACCCTCCTTGCGTGAAAGCCGCATCAGCAGGAGTCGCGCCAGTGCCAATACGATAAAGGTGACGATAAACAGCAGGAAGCCCAGCGCGATCAGCGCGGAACGATGCAGGTCGGTATAGGCTTCGCTGAACTCGTTGGCGATCACCGAGGCGATGGAGCTGCTGGGCATCAGCAATGAGGCCGAGAACTGTTGGGCATTGCCCAGCACGAAGGTCACCGCCATGGTCTCGCCCAATGCCCGTCCCAGCCCGAGGAAAATACCGCCGACCACCGCGGAGCGGGTGTAAGGCAGGACGATGTCCCAGACCACTTCCCAGGTGGTGCCCCCCAAGGCGTAGGCTGACTCCTTGAGTGGGGTGGGAACGCTACGAAACACTTCCTGCATGACCGAGGTGATGAAGGGCATGATCATGATTGCCAGGACGATGCCGGCGGTCAGCATGCCGATTCCCAAGGGCGGGCCTTGAAAGAGCGAGCCCACCAAGGGAAGCGCGCCCAGGTAATCGTTGATCCAGGGAGACAGATGTTCGGCCATGAACGGGCCGAAAATGAACAGGCCCCACATGCCGTAGATAATCGATGGGATCCCCGCGAGCAATTCAATCGCCGAGGCGACGGGCATCCGCAGCCAGGGCGGTGCGACCTCGGTGAGAAAAATCGCAATGCCAAAACTGACGGGAACCGCAATCAGCAACGCCAGAAAAGACGTCACCAGGGTGCCGTAAATCGGCACCAGAGCACCAAAGTGGTTATTGACCGCATCCCACTCGGTGCTGGTAAGAAAGCCGAGACCAAAGGTCTTGAGCGCAAGGCTGCCACCCCAAAGTGTCGATGCGGCGATGCTCGCCAGTAGCAACAGCACCAGCATCGCTGCGCCCATCATCGAACGCCTGAACCAGAGATCATGACGATGATCGCGAGTCGCACGCGCATCGCTCGTCACTTCACTGCTGTAAAGGGTCATGGCCGGAGGTTGGACTATATCGTTCATCAAAAGTCTGCTCACGAACAAACCCCTTCACTCGGCAAGAATGGCCCGAGGAAGGGGTGTTTTGGCTATTGCCGGATCAATGGGCGAAGTCAGACTTCCAATAGCCTTCGATCCGCTGGACGAGGGAGTCGGGCAAAGCGACATAGTCCAGTGCCGAAGCCTGCTGCTGGCCATTTTCCAGCGACCATTTGAAGAAGTTGAAGGCTGCCTGGCTTTGCTCGGCATTCTTCGGCTGCTTGTACATGATGATCCAGGTGGTCGCCGTGATCGGCCATGCGCCATCGCCCGGGGCGTTGGTCATGATCAGGTTGAAGTCCTTGGCGTTTGCCCAGTCGGCGGTGTCGGCAGCGGCCTGGAACGCTTTGGCGTTCGGCTCAATGAACTTGCCGGCGGCATTCTTCAACTGCGCGTGAGTCATCTTGTTCTGCAGGGCGTAGGCGTACTCGACATAACCAATGGAGTTCTTGATCTGCTTGACGTAGGCGGAGACGCCTTCGTTGCCTTTGCCGCCCACACCGACCGGCCAAGGCACCGCGGTGCCGAAACCGATTTTGGATTTCCAGCCATCACTCACTTTGGAGAGGTAGTTGGTGAAGTTATAAGAGGTGCCCGAGCCGTCCGAACGGTGAACGACGGTGATTTTACCATCAGGCAGTTTTGTGCCCGGGTTCAGTGCGGCGATAGCCGGGTCATTCCAGACAGTGATCTCCCCGAGGAAGATTTTTGCCAGGGTCTCGCCGTCGAGCTTCAATTGGCCCGCCGCGATCCCCTCGACGTTCAGCACTGGCACGATGCCGCCGATGACGCTGGGAAATTGACCCAGGCCGCCGGTTTTCAGCTCATCAGCCGACAACGGGGCATCGGAGGCACCAAAATCCACGGTGGCCGACTTGATCTGGGCAATGCCGCCACCCGATCCGATCGACTGGTAATTGATACGGTTGCTGGAGCTTTTGCCGTAGTCCTGCGACCACTTGGACAAAACCGGATAGACAAAGCTGGAACCTGCACCGGTCACGTCGGTGGCATGGGCAACGCCGCTCAGGCAGAGGGAAGCCAGCAGGACAGACAGGCCTTTTTTAGTCAGCAACATCACGACAACACCTCATGGAAGGGTTAAGTGGAGTGATCCACCTATAAAGAGACGTTACGATTTAATTCCTGAAATATTTCTGTCTGATGACTGCGAGGGGATTTTTAGTAATATTTCGACATGAAAATTCATTCATTTGTGTTGGCGGTCCTGGGCGTCGGAAAATAGGCAGCACTCTGGTGAAGCCTTCAGTCACTGACGTGCGTGGCCAGCATCCCCCATTCCCGTGACAACTGATCCAGTTCGACACTCATCTCTTTATTAAGCGCAGGAGGCGATATGACTATCGACTGGCTGAACTTTACGCCTTGGTCGGCACTGGCCGGGGGCGCGCTGATCGGACTGGCGGCCGGGCTCTTCGTGCTCGCCAATGGCCGTATCGCCGGCATCAGCGGATTACTCGGCAGTGCGCTTCAGCGTGGCAGTGAAGGGTGGGGCGAGAAGGCACTGTTTCTGCTTGGCCTGCTGCTGGCTCCTTTGTTGTGGGGCGTCTTCCATGGGCTGCCGACGATCCGCTTCGAGACCGGTTTGCCAGGCCTGGTGCTGGCGGGCCTGCTGGTGGGGTTGGGAACCCGTTATGGTTCGGGTTGCACCAGTGGCCACGGTGTGTGTGGTATTTCACGCCTGTCCCCGCGTTCCATCGTGGCCACGCTATGCTTCATGGCTGCGGGATTCGCCACGGTCCATGTTCTTCGGCATATGTCGGGAGCTTCGCTATGACCAGGTTGACGGCTTTTCTGGGCGGGCTGATTTTCGGTATCGGCCTGCTGCTGGCGGGTATGGCCAACCCTGCCAAGGTGTTGGGGTTTCTTGACCTGGCAGGGGCCTGGGATCCTTCCCTGGGGTTGGTCATGGTGGGAGCCGTGGCCGTGGCGGCCTTGCCATTCCGATGGGCCGGCAAGCGCAAGCAGTCCCTGCTGGGAGCGCCCATGCAGATACCGCTCAAGCGTGAGTTGGATGCACGGTTGATCGGCGGCAGCGTGCTGTTCGGCGTGGGATGGGGGATCGCCGGTATCTGCCCGGGACCTGCGCTGACGATTCTGCTGATCGGGCATTGGCAGGTGATCGTCTTCGTGCTGGCCATGCTGGCGGGTATCCAGCTGTTTGCCGTGCTGGAAAAACGCCAGGCGGGTCGTTGAGCGGGTCGCCGGATGCAGTGGCTTCATGCAACGAGGCCGCTCTTGTGGTGTGACCCTGGCCAGTGCATCAAGTCATCATCGTCGCCTGGCATGGCAGATCAGGCCGATAGCCTACTTATCATCCTCACACCCCAACCCCTGGCGTTGTCCTGCTTCGTCGTTCAGAGTCTTGCCGGTCCTGGCCATGATCTGCGTCTGCAGTTGCTTGAGCGCGGGCGCGGTCAGGCGCTTGCAACTGTTGATTTCCCACACGTCACCGGTGAGCACGCTGACCGAGAACAGTCCCCAGTACTCGGTGGCACCCGCCTTGGGATCGTCGTAACCCAGGCTGAAATCGAAATACCCGGGGTGGGGCGGATTGCCGTTGCCGTCGGCCAGATCGCCGTCGATAAAGACACCGGGCTTGCTCAGTTTGTAGGGCTGCTGCTTGAGCGCGACCACCAGTACTTGCTGGGCTTGCTCGCGGCTCAGACCCTCTGGCTTGATCTGCTCGGGAGGCAGTGTCGAAGCAGCGCAGGCAGAGAGCGTGGCGCTGGCCAGACTCAGAGTCAGCAGCCATGCAGAGACGGTTTTGATCAGCACGCTAACCGTCCTTTGACTGTCGTGATGATGTCGGCCAGGTAGTGGGTGAAACCGTTACGGCCACCTGTCGCCGCGTTGCCGGTGTTGAAGCCGATCTTCACCAGGGCCTGGGCAAACTCCAGGGGTTCTTTCTTGCCTCTCACGGCCGAGCCATAGCGGTTGGCGAAGGATTGCGCGCACTGCTGGAAGGAGGAGAACTTCGCCACTTTGATCCTGGCATTGCCCATTGGTGCCTCCTCACCGATCTGCAAGGGGGCCGGAGCGTGCAGGGAGAAATAGTTGTTCAGTTCCCGGGCGATACGACCGCTGCCGTATTGGCTTTCCTGGGCCGCGAGACCGAGGATGTTCTCCACCGGTACGTCCAGTTGATCGGCAATCGGCTGGCAAGCCGCTTTGTGTTTGCTGACGAAAGTGACAGCGATGACGTTGTTACACAGCCTGGTGCTCAAGATTATTCCCTTAATATGACGAGTCGATTCCATGGATGCCGGATGAAGCCGCCACAGTATAGGCCAGTGTGGTGCCGCACTCGATGCTGGCACCTGTTGTCCCGCGCTCAGGTTTTCTCGGCACCTGACGATACCCTGATTGGGAGAACCCGGGAAAACCACCGCCGTGGGGGGATCGTGTGTCTCAAGCTGTCGATCGAGCCTCTATAGCTTTTGCCGCTACGCTGGGCAAAAGGTCAGGCGTTACCTGCCATTTTGTACGATGCTGTAAAGTTGTTTGATGGCAAATTGCCTTTAGTTATTATCTGCGCGCGAAAGTGGCAGGGAAGCTGAACCCGCTCCGGTGATTGCCCACGGGCTCATCTTCTTATTTCCCATGACAGGAATCTCGATGCTGGCGTATCACCAAAAAAACTTTCTGATCGTCGACGATTTCTCCGATTTCCGTAGTTCAGTCAGGTCCATGCTGCGCGAGTTGGGCGTCAAGGAAGTGGACACCGCCGACACCGGGGAGCAGGCGCTGCGCATGTGCGCGCAGAAGCGCTACGATTTTGTGCTGCACGACTACCATCTGGGCGACGGCAGGAAGAACGGCCAGCAGGTGCTCGAAGACCTGATGACCGACAAGCTGATCAGCCATGAAAGCGTGTTTGTCATGGTCACCGCCGAAAGCAGCCAGGCCATGGTGCTCTCGGCTCTCGAGCACGAACCCGATGCCTACCTGACCAAGCCGTTCAACCGCGCGAGCCTGGCTCAGCGCCTGGAAAAGCTGGTTCAGCGCAAGAACCTGCTCAAGCCGATCATGCAGGCGCTGGACCGTGACAAACCGGCCGAAGTGCTGGCGGCCTGTACCCGCCTGACCCAGCAGGACACCCGTTTCGCTCCGCTGTGCCTGCGCTATCGTGCCGATGCGATGTGGAACCTGAACCAGTTCGAGCCCCTGGAACGTTTTCTCTCGGGCATCCTGGCCGACCGCCCGTTGCCCTGGGCCTATGCCCGCATGGGTCAGTTGCTGTTCAAGCGCAACCAGACCGCTCAGGCCAAGGCCCTCTACGAAACCGCGCTCAAGGCGTTTCCGATGATGCCGGCGCTCTATGACGGCCTGGCCGAGGTGCTGGTGGTGGAGGGCGATACCCGGCGCGCGCAGAGCGTGCTGGAGGAGGCCGTACGCTTGTCGCCCCTGGCGGTACGCCGACAGTCGCTGCTGGGCAAGCTGGCGATGACCAACGAAGATTTTGAAAGCGCTTCCCGGGCCTATCGCCAGGCCGTGGCCCAGGGCGAGCAATCGCGTTTCAAGGACCCGGAAAGCAACCTTGGCCTGGCCCACGCGCTGATCAGCAAGGGCGCCGAGCGTGGACTGGACACCCGCACCCGGTTGGAGATCAACCAGACCCTGAGCGCGGTGGCCAAGGAAAACGCCAACGACCAGGGCTTGCAGGTGCGCGCGCGCTTGATGAAGGCCACCAGCCTGCTGCTCAACGATGCCGAAACCGCCGACAAGCTCACCGAGCAGGCGATGGCCCGCCTGGACGGCATGGAGAACTTCATGAGCGCCGAGGCCGCGCTGCTGGTGGCCAAGCAGCTCCAGCAACTGGGCCAGGCCGATGCCGGGGTGTCGATGCTCAAGAACTGCGTGGAGATCTACGGCGACGATCCGACGGTGATGAAAGGCATCGCCAAGCTGACCGACGACCCGGAAATTCTCGGCGGCGGCAAGGCGGCCATCGATCTCAACGTGCAGGGGGTGCGCAGCTACAAGGGCGGCAACCTGGACGAGGCCGTGGGCCTGTTCCGTCGCGCCCTGGCGTTGCAACCGAAGAACATCAGTATCGCCCTGAACGCGGCCCAGGCCTTGCTCGTCATTGCTCAGAAGAGCAGCGATGCCGCTGTGCTCGAGGAGTGTCGCGGCTGTCTGAAAATGGTCGGCAAGATGCCGGACAGCGACCCCCGTTATGAGAGGTATCAGAAATTGCGCAGTCGGGCGTTTGGCGAATGAGTGACGGTCACGAGGGGCTGGATTTTTCCACGGTGATCGCCTCCACCGTGCATGACATGAAGAACTCCCTGGCGATGCTGACCCAGGCCCATGGCCAGTGGCTGGCGCGCTTGCCCGGCGTCGAGCGTGAAACGCCCGAGCACAGTGTGATCGAGTATGAGTTCGCGCATCTCAACACCATGCTGGTGCAATTGCTCGGGCTGTACAAACTGGGCGTCAACCAGCTGCCGCTGCGCCCGGATTATCATGAGATGGACGACTTCATCGGCGCGCAACTGGCGGGGCGCCAGGAATTGCTGAACAGCCGCGGGATCGTCGCCAGTTGCGAGGTGGACGATTTCAGCCCGCTGGGGTTCTTCGATCGGGAATTGATCAGTTCGGTGGTGGGGAATATCGTCACCAATGCCATCGGCTACGCCTGTCATGCGCTGCTGGTCAGTGTCCGTGAAGAGGGCGAGCAGTTGGTGTTGAGCATCAATGACGACGGCCCCGGCTATCCGGAGCAGATGGTCGAGCGCCAGGCCGATTATGTCCAGGGCATCAATCCGGCCACCGGCAGTACCGGCCTGGGGCTGTATTTCGCCGCGCGGATTGCCGGGCTGCACGAACGCAACGGCGTGCGCGGGCGGATCGAGATCGCCAATGGCGGGACCTTGGGCGGGGCATTGTTCAGTCTTTATCTGCCTTGATCCCGGGGACGCAACCTCGAATGGATCAGGCTGTCAGGCTTTTCTGTATTCCCTGCTTGAAATCCTGAACGGGTGATGCGTATTTTGTACAGGACGCCGTTCGCGGCCCGTACAATAACAAGGATTGAGTCATGACGACCGATGGCCAGCGTTCACTCGCCCAGCGACTGACCGGCATTGATGAGATTGAGTGTGTCACCCCGGACCTCAATGGCGTACCCCGCGGCAAGGTGATGACCGCCGAGGGCTTTCTCGAAGGGCGGCGCCTGCAGATGGCCCGTGGGGTCTTGCTGCAATGCATCATGGGCGGTTACCCGCCGGCGCGTTTCTACGGCAGTGACGACGGCGACCTGGCGCTCACCGCCGACCCCCGGCAGATTCATCGCCTGCCCTGGAGCCGGCAACCGCGTGCCCTGGCCATCTGCGATGCGGATGAGCTGAGCGGCGAAAGTTCCAGTCTGTCGACCCGTGGCCAGCTCAAGGCGGTGATCGCGCGTTATGCGGCCCGTGGCCTGGCCCCGGTGGTCGCCACCGAGCTGGAGTTCTTCGTCTTCGCCCCCAACCCCGACCCGACCCAGGCTTTCCTGCCACCCGTGGGCCTGGACGGTCGTCGCGAGGATGGCCATTCGGCGTTCAGCATCAGTTCCAACAACGGCCTGCGCCCGTTCTTCAGCGAAGTCTATGAGTGCATGGCGGCCCTGGGTCTGCCCCGGGATACCTTCATGCACGAAATGGGTGTCAGCCAGTTCGAGATCAACCTGCTGCATGGCGATCCGCTGCTGCTGGCCGACCAGACCTTCCTGTTCAAGCACCTGCTCAAGGAAGTCGCCCTCAAGCACGGCCTGACCGTGGTGTGCATGGCCAAGCCGCTGGCCAACACCCCCGGCAGTTCGATGCATATTCACCAGAGCGTGGTGCGCACCGAGGGTGGGCGCAATGTGTTCAGCGATGCCGATGGCGAGCCGACGGCGATGTTCCGGCATTTCATCGGTGGACAGCAGGCCTGCCTGGCGGACTTCACGGCGCTGTTCGCGCCGAACGTGAATTCCTACCAACGGCTGTGCCACCCCTTCGCCTCGCCGAACAATGCCTGCTGGTCCCACGACAACCGCGCGGCCGGCTTGCGCATTCCGGCCAGTTCGCCGGTGGCGCGGCGCGTGGAGAACCGTTTGCCGGGCGCTGATGCCAACCCCTATCTGGCCATTGCCGCAAGCCTGGCAGCCGGCCTGCACGGGATCGAGCATGAGCTGGAGCCGACGCCGGCGGTCCAGGGCGAGTTCGAAGTCCCGGAGGCTTTGTCATTGCCATGTACCTTGCACGCCGCGCTCGAGCGTCTGAAGCGTAGCCCGTTGGCCAGGGAACTGTTCGGCAACCTGTTCATCGAAGGCTACATCGCTTCGAAGAGCATGGAACTGACCAGTTTCCTGGGTGAAATTACTCCCTGGGAGCGTCGTGTTCTGGGCGCCCAGGCATAGCTGTAGCCGTCCCGTTCGGGCTATCTTGTCGGATAGCCCGATACCTCACTCAAGGAGCCGCTCGGAACGCCGATGCGCCAAATCTGGAAACCCTTTCGAGCGCTGTATTTCGCCTCGCTGATGATGTTGATCGGCTCGGGCCTCCTGAGTACCTACCTGGCCCTGCGCCTGGCGTCCGAGCATGTCGACGGCCTGTGGGTGGGGGCCTTGATGGCCGCCAACTACTTCGGCCTGGTGCTGGGCGGCAAGCTCGGCCACCGGCTGATTGCCCGGGTCGGCCATATTCGCGCCTATGCCACCTGCGCCGGATTTGTCGGGGCGGCGGTGCTCGGCCATGGCCTGATCGACTGGCTGCCGGCCTGGCTGTTGCTGCGGATGATCGTGGGCCTGGGGATGATGTGCCAGTACATGGTCATCGAGAGCTGGCTCAATGAGCAGGCGCAAGCCAATCAGCGCGGCGTGGTCTTCAGTGGCTACATGATTGCCTCTTACCTGGGGCTGATCCTCGGGCAGATGATCCTGGTCCTGCACCCGGCCCTGGGCCTGGAACTGCTGATGGCGGTGGCGATGTGCTTTGCCCTGTGCCTGGTGCCCGTGGCCATGACCCGGCGGATCCACCCGGCGCCCCTGCATCCGGCGCCGCTGGAGCCGCGCTTCTTCATGGAGCGGGTGCCGCAGTCGCTGACCACCGTCCTCGGCGGCGGGATCATCGTCGGCTCCTTTTACGGTCTGGCACCGTTGTATGCGTCCCAACAGGGGCTTTCCACCGAGCAGGTGGGCCTGTTCATGGGCTGCTGCATTTTCGCCGGTTTCCTGGTGCAGTGGCCGTTGGGCTGGCTGTCGGATCGCTATGATCGGGCGGTGCTGATTCGCACCATCGCCTTTCTGCTGGCGCTGGCCTCCTTGCCGTTGGCGATCCTGTCCCATGCGCCGCTGGAGGTGCTGTTCGTCGCGGGCTTCGTGGTGTCCTTGCTGCAGTTCTGCCTGTATCCGCTGGCGGTGGCGTTTTCCAACGACCATATCGAGGGCGATCGGCGCGTTTCGCTGACGGCCATGCTGCTGATGACCTATGGTATCGGCGCGAGCATCGGGCCCCTGGTGGCCGGTGTGCTGATGAAGCTGTTCGGCAGTCAGATGCTCTACGCGTTTTTCAGTTTCTTCGCCTTGATGCTGGTCTGGCGGATCCGGCCGCAGGCGGTGACCCACCTGCATCAGGTCGAGGATGCGCCGCTGCAGCAGCAGGTGGTCGTGCCGGAGGCCATGTCGCCGCTGGGTGCCGCGCTTGACCCGCGGGTCGATGAGCAGATCGTGCTCGACCAGATGTGCGACGGTGTCGCGCGCGCACCGCACGAGGTCGAGGCGGTATCCGAGGTGGACGAGTCGGACCCGGAGCCGGCGCACAAGTCGAGCAACTGAGGCGGCGAGCATAAAAAACGGGCCACCTGATGAGGGTGGCCCGTTTTTCCTGGCGGCTGCCGGGTCAGAAGTCGTCTTTGTCGAAGCGCCGCGCTTCACGCTGCAACTGATAGACGAAGCGCTCGACCTGGCGTTGGACCAGGCCGCTCATGTTGTGGAAGCGCACGCCGGCGAAGGTGGTGTTGATCCTTTCCTCGAAGTGCAGGTGACGCAGTTCCACGGGGGCGGTCATGGGGCCGTAGGGCAGGGCGGCAATGAAGCGCTCGTAGACCTGGCCCAGTTGCAGGCGGTCGGAAATATCACCGTCGAAACGCAGCTTGCAGCCGGTGGCGGAAATGTCCAGCAACTTGCCGTTCACCGGTGTCTTGAGCTTCTCGCCGCCCAGTTCGACATTGACCAGTGCGGTCAGCTTCAAGGCGGCGCGGAAGGCATTGCGACGTTGGTGATAGACCACTTCATCGGGCATCGAGCCACGGTAGCAACCGTTGGTCTCGTCGATGGTCATGGGTTGCGGTTGTTCCCAGGCGATGCGCACGCCTTCATGGAAGCCTTCGATCCGGAAGGGTTCGCCGGCGGAGAGGAAGCGCTCGCCGTCGCGAGGGATCATTTCGTCCAGGGCCAGGGTGCCGGCTTCGCGGTCGACATCGATCACAAAGCTCTGGAAGCGTTGGCTGCGCTCATGAAAGGTGATGATCAGCGGGTCATGACTTTCCTGCAGCATCCGCAAGTTGGCGGAAATTTCCAGGGGCGTGCTAAGCACCTTGGGTGGCTGCGGAGCATCATCCGCGCTTGGGGCATTGGACACGGTTCATCAATCTCCAGACAAAATACGACTGCACGCACAGGCTAGCATTTTGCCAGCATGTTGCGCGCCTTGGTAGAGCACACGCAAGGCCCGATTCAAGCCTGACTGAGTGGGCGTGGCTTCACAGACTTCGCTGTCGAGCCGCGCGCATCATAGAGGGCAGGTGTTTCACCGCCGGTCAGGATCTTCAACTGGTTTGCGGTTGTCGCTTGTTGAACCTGGATATTACGACCGTTGAGCTCGTTGGCGGCTTGGCATTCGGCCAGCAATTGGGTCAGCACATCGCTCTGGCTCAGCAATTGTTCACCGATACCGGACTGCGCGGCGAGTTGTTCCAGGCCGGCGCGGTTGGTGGGCAAATTGAGGCCGGCGAGTACCTGGCTGCGTTTGCGGCCATGCTGTTCCAGCAGAATGATCAGCGCTTGCTTGCGAGCCAGAATGTCTTCCAGCTCCAACATATTGCGGCCATGGAGCGCCAGGGATTCGGCGCGCAGCAACTCAAGCAGGTCTTGAGCGGGAGCAAAATCGTCGGTGATCAGTTGCAGTAGCGTGTTGTCGTGCATGGCTGGCCTTGGTTTTTAAGCGTCCAAAAGCCTGACGCAGGCCGGAGCCTAGCGCTGGGCTTCGAAGTTGAGCAATTTGCTGGCTACGCGGTTGCTGTCGACCTTGTAGCTGCCATCGGCAATCGCCTGCTTCAACTCGGCCACACGGGCGCTGTTGACGACAGGTTGGTTGCGCAGCTTGTCAGTGACTTGTTGCAACTGCTGAGCCTCATTACTGAGGTGTACCGATTCCCCGCTTTGGCTGACCGCTGCCGCCTGCGTGTTCACGGACGCGGATTTGCCGGAACTGTCGGCTTCCTTGCTGGCGCTGGTGCGCGTACTGCCTGTCAGTGACGGGGCGTTATTCAAACGACTGAAATCGATGACCATGATGAAAAAAACCTCTGGGTATTTGGACGCTTGCCTTGTTTTCGGCCATACCCGGTAAAACTTTAGGCTCATATGAGAATGAGCCCCACGTGATGGCGGTACCGCTGTCTGGAGCACAGTTTAGGAAAAGCTTTCGCTTAGCGCCAGTTCCCTACAAGGCGACCTCCACTTGTCCCGGCGCGGTCACCCGGGCCTTGATCACGCGTTGGGAGTTCAGGTTCTTGATCCTGATCTGCTCGTTCAGGCCGCCGTTGGACAGGGCTTCACCCGGCATCTTGACCACCAGGCCACCGCTCGTCGCGCTGATGACCACCTGATCACCCTTGCGGACCACCTCGGCCTGTTCCAGATGGACCAGGGTGACGACCTGGTCCATGACCATTGGTCGGACAAGTTTCTGTCCGATGGCTTCGTCCGTGGACGTCAGGAAACCCTGGTTGTTCAGGCTGATGTCGCGCTCACGCAGGGTGACGTCACCGGGTTCGATGATGCCGGCGCGCTTGAGGGGGCGTGTGGTGACCACCACATTGCGGAACAGCTTGACCTGGGCCGGTACGAACACGGTCCAGGGCGAACTGCCTTCGCAGCGAACCTTGACCGTGACGCGGCCAATGGGGGTGGCCGGGCTTTCCAGGGTGGCTGTCAATTCCTTGTCACAGGCGGCCATGCGCAAACGGGGATCGAGCTGGTTGACCTGGATTTCGTAGCGCCCTTCGGTTTGACTGCTGGCCAGATAGTCTTCTACGGTGAACTCAAGAAAGCCTTGGGTCACGCCGATAAGCTGATCAGGCAGGGTCGCCGACTCAGCAAGGGCAGGACCGCCGGGGTTCAGACAGCATAAAGCCGCCAAGACCCAGAGCAATCTGCGGTACTGTGAGGTCAGGCGTCGAAAAAATGTCGTTTGTGCTTTCATAACAGTATAAAAAGCAAGGCTCGTGCCGTTTAATGCCGCAGAGGCGTCGGATCATGAAGCTTGGTAAGAGGTGGCTGGTATGGCGGGTGTGATGGATTCGGTGAACCAGCGTACGCAACTGGTCGGGCAGAACCGCCTCGAGCTGTTGTTGTTTCGCCTGGATGGTCAGCAGTTGTACGGGATCAACGTCTTCAAGGTGCGGGAGGTGCTGCAGTGCCCCAAGCTGACCCTGATGCCCAAATCCAGCCCGGTGGTCTGTGGCGTGGCGAATATCCGTGGGGCGACCATTCCGATCCTGGATCTGGCGATGGCCACCGGGGCGGGTGGGCTCCAGGATCAAAGTAATCCGTTTGTGATCATTACCGAGTACAACACCAAGACCCAGGGTTTCCTGGTGAAATCGGTGGAGCGCATCGTCAATATGAACTGGGAAGAGATCCATCCGCCGCCCAAGGGCACCGGACGCGATCACTACCTGACCGCCGTGACCCGGATCGACAACCAGTTGGTGGAAATCATCGACGTCGAGAAGATCCTCGCCGAGGTGTCGCCGACCTCCGAATCGATTTCCCATGGGGTGGTCGATGTCGAGACCCAGGCCAAGGCGATTTCGATGCGGGTGCTGACGGTGGATGACTCATCGGTGGCGCGCAAGCAGGTCACGCGTTGCCTGCAGACCGTGGGCGTGGAAGTGGTGGCGTTGAACGACGGCCGGCAGGCGTTGGATTACCTGCGCAAGCTGGTCGACGAGGGCAAGAAGCCGGAAGAGGAATTCCTGATGATGATTTCCGACATCGAAATGCCCGAAATGGACGGTTACACCCTCACGGCCGAGATCCGCAACGATCCACGCATGCAAAAACTTCATATCATCCTGCATACTTCCTTGTCAGGGGTCTTCAACCAGGCGATGGTCAAGAAGGTCGGCGCCGATGACTTCCTGGCCAAGTTCCGTCCCGATGACCTGGCAGCCCGGGTGGTCGGTCGGATCAAGGCGGCAGAATAAGCGACCGGGAACCTCCGTTCCCGGCGGTACCAACGATTGTAGAGGCGGCATCATTTGTCTACGGGTAATTTGGATTTCGAACAGTTCCGGGTCTTCCTGGAAAAGGCCTGTGGCATTCTGCTCGGTGAAAACAAGCAGTATCTGGTTTCCAGCCGTCTCAATAAACTGATGGAGCAGCAGGGGCTCAAGTCCCTGGGCGAGCTGGTTCAGCGGATCCAGGCCCAGCCACGCAGCGGTTTGCGCGAGCAGGTGGTGGATGCCATGACCACCAACGAAACCCTGTGGTTTCGTGACACCTATCCCTTCGAGGTCCTGAAGAACAAGGTGTTGCCGGAAATGATCAAGGCCAGTCCTGGCCAGCGTCTGCGGATCTGGTCGGCCGCGTGCTCGTCGGGGCAGGAGCCCTATTCGATCTCGATGTCGATCGATGAGTTCGAGCGGACCAACATGGGGCAGTTGAAAGGCGGCGCGCAGATTGTCGCCACCGACCTGTCCGGGCTGATGCTTACCAACTGCAAGAGCGGTGAATACGACAGCCTGGCCATTGGCCGCGGTCTTTCGCCCGAGCGCCTGCAGCGTTACTTCGATCCCAAGGGGCCGGGACGCTGGGCGGTCAAGGCGCCGATCAGGAGTCGGGTGGAGTTTCGCTCGTTCAACCTGTTGGACAGCTATGCGAGCCTGGGCAAGTTCGACATCGTGTTCTGCCGCAACGTGTTGATCTACTTCTCCGCTGAAGTGAAGAAGGACATTCTGCTGCGTATCCACGGCACCCTGAAGCCGGGCGGCTACCTGTACCTCGGGGCATCGGAAGCCCTGAACGGTCTGCCGGATCACTATCAGATGGTGCAGTGCAGCCCGGGGATCATCTACCAGGCCAAGTAAGCGGCAAGCAGGACAAAAAGACGGGAACCCCAGCGGGTTCCCGTTTTTTTTGCTGGATTGTTTTGCCGCTTTACTGGCACTCGGCGGAAATGCCTTGCCGCTTTTCTGGCATTGCCGCTCGCCATCTGCCCGCAAGCCCTTGATTTACAAGCATCAGAAAACTGGCATGGGCCTTGCTATGTCACTTGCAACGAACAGCCTGTTCCAAAAAACCAGGTCAACCCGCTAAAGGTTTCCCGACATGAGCATCAACTTCGATAAAGCGCTCGGTATCCATGAGCAAGCCCTGGCCTTCCGCGCCCAGCGCGCCGAAGTTCTGGCGAACAACATCGCCAACGCCGATACCCCGAACTACAAGGCACGGGACATGGATTTCTCCTCGGTGCTCGCCGAGCAGAGCGAAAAGGCCCAGAACGGCAGCTTTGCACTGAACACCACCAATGCCCGCCATATCGAAGCCCAGGGGCTGAGCAACGGCGATGCCACGCTGCAGTACCGCACACCGATGCAGCCGTCGATCGACCAGAACACCGTGGATGCGCAGATCGAGCAGTCGAACTATGCGAAGAACTCGGTCGACTTCCAGGCCAGCTTCACCCTGCTGAACGCACGATTCAAAGGGCTGGTTTCAGCCCTGCGTGGAGAATAAGTCATGTCCCTGTCCAGCGTTTTCAACATTGCCGGTACCGGCATGAGTGCCCAGACCACTCGCCTGAACACCGTCGCCAGTAACATCGCCAACGCCGAAACCGTCTCGTCGAGCATGGACCAGACCTATCGTGCCCGTCATCCGGTGTTCGCCACCATGTTCCAGAACGGCCAGGGCCAGACCGACAACTCGCTGTTCCAGAGCCAGGACGGAGCGGGCGCCGGCGTTCAGGTCATGGGCGTGGTCGAAGACCCCAGCAACCTTGAAGCCCGTTATGAGCCGAACCATCCGGCCGCTGACGCCAACGGGTATGTCTACTACCCCAACGTCAACGTGGTCCAGGAAATGGCCGATATGATTTCCGCCAGCCGTTCGTTCCAGACCAACGCGGACATTATGAGCACCGCCAAAACCATGATGCAGAAGGTCCTGACCCTCGGTCAGTGATAAGGGGCGATTTCCATGACCACGGTTTCCAGCACTTCGTCGAGTACCAGTACTTCGACACTTGATACGATCATTGCCAACTCCAAGAAGACCACTACCGGCAGTACCGACGCGCTGGGCAATGCCATCAGCAGCGCCGCCGGCGGCCAGACGCTGGGCAAGGACGCGTTCCTGCAACTGCTGGTGACCCAGCTGAAGAACCAGGACCCGCTCAACCCCCAGGACAACAGTGCCTTCGTCGCACAGTTGGCGCAGTTCAGCAGCCTGGAAGGTATCCAGACGCTCAACACCAGCGTGAACAACATCTCCAGCTCCTTCCAGTCGTCCCAGGCGTTGCAGGCGTCGTCGATGGTCGGGCGTTCGGTCATCGCGCCGGCCACCCAGGCCGTGGTCGATACCAGCAAGACCTTCACCGGCACGGCCGTGGTTCCAAGCTCCGTCAGCGATGTGACCCTGAAGATCACCGATTCCAGCGGCACCGTGGTCAGGACCATCGACATGGGCTCCCAGGCGGCCGGCAATGCCGCCTTTACCTGGGATGGCAAGAATGATGCGGGCACCTTGTTGTCCAGCGGCACCTACACCTTCAATGCCTCCGCGCCGATCAGCGGCACGACCACGGCGCTCACGACCAACCTGCCGGCGACCGTCAGCAGCGTGACCCTGGGTCAGAACGGCGGCGAAATGATGCTCAACCTGGCGGGCGTGGGCAGTGTTGCTCTGTCCAAAGTCCAGACCATTGGCCTGTAAGAGCCGACCAACACGAAGTAAGGAGTGAACCATGTCTTTCAATATCGGTTTGAGCGGTCTCTCTGCGGCCAGCAAGCAACTCGACGTCACCGGCAACAACATCGCCAACGTCAACACCACCGGCTTCAAGTCTTCCCGTGCGGAATTCGCCGATGTGTACTCGGCGACCAAGCTGGGCACCGGCGCCAAGACCATCGGTAACGGCGTGAACCTGGCCAACGTCTCGCAGAACTTCGGCAACGGCGGCATGGACAGCACCGGCAACGTGCTGGACATGGGCGTGCAGGGCAACGGCTTCTTCGTCCTGAGCGGCAACGGTTCCCTGAGCTACACCCGTGCCGGCACCTTCAAGACCGACAAGGACGGCTACGTCACCAACACCGACGGCACCGCGAAACTGCAAGGCTTTGCCGCCGATGCCAACGGCAACATCATTCCGGGTGTGCTGACCAACCTGCGGATCGACACCTCGAACCTGTCGCCCCAGACCACCACCAAGATCGGCTCGACCCTCAACCTCGACTCCAAGTCGGCGGTGATTGCCACGCCGTTCGATGCGACCAATACCGCGACCTACACCAAGCCGTTCAGCACCACGATCTATGACACCCAGGGCAACTCCCACTCCCTGGACCAGTATGCGGTCAAGACCGGTTCCAACACCTGGAACGTCTATTCGCTGATTGATGGTCGCAATCCTAATGGCACGGCGGCAACCGTGGGTGGGGCCACCGACCCTGTCCCGGTGGCTGTGACCTTTGACTCCGCGGGCAAGTTGGCGAGCATTGGCGGTGTCGCTGGCCAGACCTCTATTACCGTTACCGGTTGGGTGCCCGGCACCGTCACTGCTGGTGTCTGGGCGGCGAACGGCGCGGCCTCGAACGCCGCCGGCATTGCCGTCGACTTTACGAAAACCACCCAGTTCAACGCCGATACCGCCCGTAACGCCATCACCAACGACGGTTACGCCACTGGCCAGATCACCGACGTCACCATCGATGCCACCGGTGTGATCTCGGCCAACTTCAGTAACCAGCAGCACAAGGCGATCGGCCAGGTGGCCCTGGCGACCTTCACCAACGAGCAAGGTCTGCAGGCCGTCGGTGGCACCAGCTGGAAAGAAACCTTCTCGTCCGGCCAGCCGGCCTTTGACGGCGGTACGGTCGGCACCAACGGTTCGATCGTTTCCGGTTCCCTGGAGGCCTCCAACGTCAACCTGACCAGCGAGCTGGTGGACCTGATCAAGGGCCAGAGCTACTACCAGGCGAACGCCAAGACCATCTCCACCCAGAGCAGCATCATGCAGACCATCATCCAGATGGCGTGATGCGGCCTGACTGAAAGCGCTTTGCAGGAAAGCCCCTTGAATGGGGCTTTTTTGTGCCTGTGATCATGAATCCAGCCGGCAACATCGACCTCCTGTAGGAGCGAGCTTGCTCGCGATGGTCGTTAACGATGACGCGGGGCATCTGATACCCCGCGGTGCCTGGGCTACCCTCGCGAGCAAGCTCGCTCCTACAGGCAAAAGAAAACCCCCGCCAGGCAGGGCCTGACGGGGGTTTTTCAACCAGCGCGGTGAGGCGCTGGCCTGGCTCGGCTTATTGGCAAGCTTCGCAATCCGGCTCGTCGATCGCACAGGCCTTTGGCACAGGTGCCGGGCCGGCTGGCGCGGTGGGGGCCGCCAGGATCGAATCGTCGCCGTGGTTGCCGCCACTGGACACCGCGTTCAGCTTGCCAGTGTTGATGGTCGACTTCTCGGTGCTGGTCGCGGCCAGGGCACGGAGGTAGTAGGTGGTCTTCAGACCACGGTACCAGGCCATGCGGTAGGTCACGTCGAGCTTCTTGCCCGAAGCACCGGCGATGTACAGGTTCAGCGACTGCGCCTGGTCGATCCACTTCTGGCGACGGCTGGCGGCATCGACGATCCACTTGGTTTCCACTTCGAACGCGGTCGCATACAGCTCCTTGAGCTCCTGCGGAATGCGTTCGATCTGCTGCACGGAACCGTCGTAGTACTTCAGGTCGTTGATCATCACCGAGTCCCACAGGCCGCGCGCCTTCAGGTCGCGAACCAGGTACGGGTTGATCACGGTGAATTCGCCCGACAGGTTCGATTTCACGTACAGGTTCTGGTAGGTCGGCTCGATCGACTGCGAGACGCCGGTGATGTTGGCGATGGTCGCGGTCGGTGCGATGGCCATGATGTTGGAGTTGCGAATACCTTTCTGTACACGGGCACGAACCGGTGCCCAGTCCAGGCTTTCGGTCAGGTCGACATCAATGTACTTCTGGCCGCGGGACTCGATCAGGATCTGTTGCGAATCCAGCGGCAGGATGCCCTTGGACCACAGCGAACCCTGGAACGTCTCGTAGGCGCCACGCTCGTCGGCCAGGTCGCAGGAGGCCTGGATCGCGAAGTAGCTGACCGCTTCCATGGACTTGTCGGCGAACTCGACGGCGGCATCCGAACCGTAAGGGATGTGCTGCAGGTACAAGGCGTCCTGGAAGCCCATGATGCCCAGGCCCACTGGACGGTGCTTGAAGTTGGAGTTCTTCGCCTGCGGCACCGAGTAGTAGTTGATGTCGATCACGTTGTCGAGCATGCGCACGGCGGTGTTCACGGTGCGTTGCAGCTTGGCCTTGTCCAGCGTGCCGTTGACGATATGGTTCGGCAGGTTGATCGAGCCCAGGTTGCAGACGGCGATCTCGTCCTTGTTGGTGTTCAGGGTGATCTCGGTGCACAGGTTCGAGCTGTGTACCACGCCGACGTGCTGCTGCGGGCTGCGCAGGTTGCACGGGTCCTTGAAGGTCAGCCATGGGTGGCCGGTCTCGAACAGCATGGAGAGCATCTTGCGCCACAGGTCCTTGGCCTGGACGACCTTGAACAGCTTGATCTTGTTGTACTCGGTCAGGGCTTCGTAGTACTCGTAGCGCTCTTCGAAGGCCTTGCCGGTCAGGTCGTGCAGGTCCGGCACTTCCGATGGCGAGAACAGGGTCCACTTGCCGTCATCGAAGACGCGCTTCATGAACAGGTCGGGGATCCAGTTGGCGGTGTTCATGTCGTGGGTACGACGACGGTCGTCACCGGTGTTCTTGCGCAGCTCGATGAACTCTTCGATGTCCATGTGCCAGGTTTCCAGGTAGGCACAGACCGCGCCCTTGCGCTTGCCGCCCTGGTTGACCGCCACGGCGGTGTCGTTGACCACCTTGAGGAAGGGCACGACGCCCTGGGACTTGCCGTTGGTGCCCTTGATGTAGGAGCCCAGTGCGCGTACCGGGGTCCAGTCGTTGCCCAGGCCGCCGGCGAATTTCGACAGCATGGCGTTGTCGTGGATCGCGCCATAGATGCCCGACAGGTCGTCCGGCACGGTAGTCAGGTAGCAGCTCGACAGCTGTGGACGCAGGGTGCCGGCGTTGAACAGGGTCGGCGTCGACGCCATGTAGTCGAAGGACGACAACAGGTTGTAGAACTCGATGGCACGCTCTTCACGTTGCTTCTCTTCGATCGCCAGGCCCATGGCCACGCGCATGAAGAAGATCTGCGGCAGTTCGAAACGGATACCGTCCTTGTGGATGAAGTAACGGTCGTACAGGGTTTGCAGGCCCAGGTAGGTGAACTGCTGGTCGCGCTCGTGGTTGATCGCCTTGCCCAGTTTTTCCAGGTCGAACTCGGCCAGCACGGGGTTCAGCAGTTCGAACTCGATACCCTTGGCGACATAGGCCGGCAGGGCCTTGGCGTACAGGTCGGCCATCTCGTGGTGGGTGGCGCTCTCGGCCACGGCCAGGAAGCTCAGGCCTTCGGCACGCAGGGTGTCCATCAGCAGGCGAGCGGTCACGAACGAGTAGTTCGGCTCACGTTCCACCAGGGTGCGGGCGGTCATCACCAGGGCGGTGTTGACGTCCTTCAGGGCCACGCCGTCGTAGAGGTTCTTCAGGGTTTCGCGCTGGATCAGGTCGCCGTCGACTTCTTCCAGGCCTTCGCAGGCTTCGCTGACGATGGTGTTCAGGCGGCCCATGTCCAGCGGCGCGACGCTGCCGTCGGCACGGGTAATGCGGATCGACGGGTGGGCGTTGACCGGTGCTTCGGCCGGGGTGCGGATGGCGCGTTCCTTGGCCCGCGAATCACGGTAGATCACGTAGTCGCGCGCGACTTTCTGCTCGCCGGCACGCATCAGGGCCAGTTCGACCTGGTCCTGGATTTCCTCGATGTGGATGGTGCCGCCCGAAGGCATGCGCCGTTTGAAGGTCGCGGTGACCTGCTCGGTCAGGCGGGCGACGGTGTCGTGGATGCGCGACGAAGCGGCAGCGGTGCCGCCTTCAACTGCGAGGAACGCTTTGGTGATGGCGACGGTGATCTTGTCATCGGTGTAGGGAACGACAGTGCCGTTACGCTTGATCACGCGCAGTTGGCCCGGCGCGGTGGCGGACAGATCCAGATTCGAATCGGCGGCCTGCGGCACGGTGCCTTGCGGGTTCTCGCGAGTTGTGTCGGTTTGCATGGGTGTCTCCACGTTCTCTATGTTTGTTTGGGCACCACGAAGGTGCCCACCGTTCTGTCCTGAAGCACTACAACCGAGCGATGTCGGGCATAACCACTTCGAGACAGAGGAAGGGGGCCGTCGGGCGCCGCTTCCATGCCGAAGTTTTCAACGCCGCGGGTCGCTGACCCGAAGCGGTATTCCTGGTGGGTGACAGTTTTGTCCTGCAACACCCGTACCGTTTTCCCACGCAAGAGGGGGGAGAACGGCTGCCATCCGCATCTGCGGTTTGGGCTTTCAAATCGGTGTTTAGTTCAACCCCGCGGATGCAAGAAAAGAGCTTGAGTTCCTGACGCGAAATGTGGTTGGGGATTTTGGGCGAAAACCCTACATGTTGGGTTTTTTTGCCGCCGAGCTACAAGATAATGCGTTTTTGGGGGCGATTGCAACGTGCTACCTGTGGATAAATCTGTGCGTAATTTGTGTATGAAAGCTTGAAACAGCATGTAGGCCGCGGCAGGGCGGGATTGGACCACCCGTCATTGTTTTTTACCGCTGCAACCGCCCCTCGCGCGGATTTTTGCGGGCGCGCACCCTATCACAAAAAAAGCCCATGACCGAGTGCAAATCCAGGTGTGTGTACGATTGCCGGTCGTTGCTACAATCGGCCGGCGATACCCTTTCTATATCCTCCCAAATCATGACAAAAAGACGGGCGGATCCTTTTCAATGCTGGATATTCGTATGCAGAGGTCGCCCGTGGAGCAAGCCTGGCAGGTATTGATAGTCGAGGATGACCAGCGTCTGGCCGAACTGACCCGTGAGTACCTCGAGAGCAACGGCTTGCGGGTCTCCATCGAGGGCAACGGCGCCCGGGCCGCCGAGCGGATCATCGCCGAACAGCCTGACCTGGTGATTCTCGACCTGATGCTGCCCGGCGAGGATGGCTTGAGCATCTGCCGCAAGGTGCGCGAGCGCTACGACGGGGTGATCCTGATGTTGACCGCGCGCACCGACGACCTCGACCAGATCCAGGGGCTGGATCTGGGGGCCGACGATTATGTCTGCAAGCCCGTGCGCCCGCGCCTGTTGCTGGCGCGTATCCGTGCGCTGCTGCGGCGCGGCGAGGCGCCCCAGGGCGGCACCGGGGAAAAGGTCCGGCGTCTGCGGTTCGGCCCGTTGGTGGTCGACAACGCCTTGCGCGAGGCCTGGCTGAGCGAGGTCGGGATCGAGCTGACCAGCGCCGAGTTCGATCTGCTCTGGTTGCTGGTGGCGAATGCCGGGCGGATCCTGTCTCGCGAAGAAATCTTCACGGCCTTGCGCGGCATCGGCTATGACGGCCAGGACCGCTCCATCGATGTGCGCATCTCGCGCATCCGGCCGAAAATCGGCGACGACCCCGAGCATCCGAGGCTGATCAAGACCATTCGCAGCAAAGGCTATCTCTTCGTTCCCGAAGCGTGTGCAGACTTGCCGTCGTGAACTCGATCTTCCTGCGCATCTACGGTGGCATGTGCGCTGCGCTGGTGCTGGTGGCGTTGCTCGGGGTCCTGGCCCTGCACCTGCTCAACCAGGCGCGCGGCGAGCAGTATCGCGAGCACCTGGCCCACGGCACCTTCTCGCTGATGGCCGACAACCTGCGGCCGATGGACGAAATCGAGCGCCGCCGGGCCCTGGTGGTGTGGGAGCGCTTGCTGGGCATTCCGCTGTCCTTGCAGTCGCTGGCCGATGTGCACCTGGATCTCGGCCAGCGGACCCGTGTGCTGCGGGGGCAGGCCCTGGT
This sequence comes from Pseudomonas batumici, assembly GCF_000820515.1. Lineage (GTDB taxonomy): Bacteria > Pseudomonadota > Gammaproteobacteria > Pseudomonadales > Pseudomonadaceae > Aquipseudomonas > Aquipseudomonas batumici. Next base: position 25,190 of record NZ_JXDG01000054.1, read on the forward strand.
GGAACAGACCGGGCCTTATGCGGCGAAAATCTATCGACTGGTCAGCGATCCGGAACAGCTTGTGCTGACCGGCGAGGTCCAGCAGATCAGCGAGCAGCTGGCCCGGGCAACCATCTATCTGCTGGCCGACGAGTTGGTTCGCTATCCCTATGCCGAGCAGCCCGGGCGCCTGGCGGCGCTCAAGCGTGACAAGGGCTTTGGTTTCGACATGAAGCTGGTCACCCTGGACCAGGCCGCCATGGATGAAGACCAGCGCCGGCGGATCAGCGAAGGCGACACGGTCATGGCCCTGGGCAAGGGCGGCGATTCGATCCGGGTGTTTGCCGGCCTCTCCGGTACGCCCTGGGTCCTGGAAATCGGCCCGCTGTATCAGATGGACCCCTATCCGGTCCAATGGCTGGTATTGATCGCCGTGCTCGGCTTGAGCCTGATCGGCCTGATCGTCTACCTGTTGGTGCGGCAGCTGGAGCGGCGGCTGCGCGGCCTGGAGTCGGCGGCCACGCGGCTGGCCCAGGGCAGCCTGGAAACCCGCGTGCCGGCGGGTGGTGCCGACTCCATCGGACGCCTGGCCGCGGCGTTCAATGGCATGGCCGAGCACCTGCAGCGGTCGTTGATGATCCAGCGCGAGCTGGTGCGAGCGGTGTCCCACGAGTTGCGCACCCCGGTGGCGCGCCTGCGTTTCGGTCTGGAAATGATCGGCGATGCGCAGACGCCCGAGGCGCGGCACAAGTACATGGAGGGCATGGACAACGATATCCAGGACCTCGACCGACTGGTGGACGAGATGCTGACCTACGCCCGCCTGGAGCAAGGCACCCCGGCCTTGAACTTCCAGCGGATCGACCTCAGTGCCCTGGTCGACCAGGTGATCGGTGAACTGGCGCCGTTGCGGGTGGAGGTGCGGGTCACGCGCGGGTTGTGCTTTCCGTTGGCCGACGGGGGCGAGGTCTGGGTCGAGGCCGAGCCGCGTTATCTGCATCGGGCCTTGCAGAACCTGGTCAGCAACGCGATGCGCCATGCGCAGTCCCAAGTTTGTATAAGCTATCAGGTCGGGCCATTGCGCTGCCGGGTGGATGTCGAGGACGACGGCCCCGGTGTCCCGGAAAGTGCCTGGGACCGGATTTTCACGCCGTTCATGCGCCTGGATGACAGCCGGACCCGGGCCTCGGGTGGGCATGGCCTGGGGTTGTCCATCGTGCGTCGGATCATTCACTGGCACGAGGGCCGGGCGCTGATCGGCAAGAGCCAGTTGCTCGATGGCGCGTGCTTCAGCCTGAGCTGGCCACGGTATCAGGGCAAGAGCTGAACCCGGGGCGATCACTGATTTTGTGGGCGGCGTGTTCCCCTGTGGGAGCCCGGCTTGCCGGCGATGGCGTCCGCGTCGGCGCCGCAAGGCTCAAGGGCCTCATCGCTGCGATGCGGCGTCCCGACAAGCCAGCTCCTACAAAAAAGCGGTGTTCAGGCTGGGATGGCGACCAGGCTCAGCAATTGTCCTTCATGCAGGCCGAACTGCGCCTGCAGTTCGCTGCCATTGCGCCATTCACTGGACAGATCGGTCAGCAGGCGCAAACGCACTTGCCCGTGGAGATCCCATTCGAGCACTTCGGCGTGCTCGAAGTAAAAGCGCTTGCGCACCAGTGGGTAGAGGGCCTTGAACAGGCTTTCCTTGACCGAGAAGGTCAGGGTCACCAGCAGGGCGAGCTGCTCGGCGTCGCCGGCGGCCATGCGCTGCATCTCGGCCGGGGTGAGGATCTCGCCGGCCAGTCGCTCGGCCCGCTCGGCGCTCAGCAGGTCTTCCAGGTCCATCCCCAGGCCTTGCCAGTGGCGTTTGGGCGCGACGATGGCGGCGGCCCGGCCGCTGCCATGGGTGATGGAGCCGGTGACATGGGCCGGCCAGATGGGCGCACGGTCCTCACCGATGGCGGGAACGTGGTCGGTACCGTCCAGTTGCCGCAGGGCGGCGCGGGCACAGAGGCGTCCGGCGAGGAATTCGGCCTGGCGCTTGGCCACTGAGCGTTGAATGCTGGCGGGCGGTTCGATGCGGCTGCGCTGGAAGTCGTCCGGGACCAGCTGGGACGGGGTGAACCGGGTGCTGAGAAAGACGCCATGCGCCACCGTCTCGGGCAGCGGCCAGTGGGCGTCGAGGGGCGTGCAGCAGGCGGGCAGGGCTGGGAGGCTGTTCATGTCCGGCATTTTGCCGGGTTGGGGCGACGCTGGGTAGTGGTCGACTCGTCTGCGTGGTCAACCCCGAAACGCTGTCTGTAGGAGCCGGCTTGCTGGCGATAGCGATGGTGAATGTTACATCGCAATCGCCAGCAATCGAGCGTCGACCGGCCGCTCCTACAGGTTTCGCGGTGCGTTCAAGATTCCATTTGGCAGCGTGGCTCAGCCAAAGACCTTCTTCAGGAACGCCCGCATATCCGCCCACGAACTTTCATCGGCGGCCTTGTTGTAGCCGATATCCGGGCCACCGTGATCGCCGTGGCTCAGGCGATCCGCGTCCGGGTTGGTGAAACCGTGCTTGGCCCCTTCCAGGCTGACGAAGCGGTAGTCGGCGCCGGCCTTGTCCATTTCCGCCTTGAACGCGCTGACGTTTTGCGCGGTGACCATGCTGTCCTTGGCACCATGTTCCACCAGGATCCTGGCCTTGACACTGCCCGGCGTAGCCGGTGTGTCGGTCGCCAGGGCGCCATGGAAACTGACCACGCCGGCCAACGGCACGCCCCGGCGCGCGGCGTCGAGCACTACGCCACCGCCGAAGCAGTAGCCGATGGCGGCGAGTTTGTCCGGATTGGTCTGCGGCTGCTGTTTCAGCAGCTCGAGCCCGGCCTGGAAACGCGCGCTGGCGGCGGCGCTGTTCTGGGTCGCGGCCTGCATGAAGGCCATGGCGTCTTTCGGGTGTTCGGTGTTCTTGCCCTCGCCATACATGTCGATGGCCAGGGCGCTGTAGCCCAGGGCCGCGAGGTCGCGGGCGCGGCGCTTGGCGTAGTCGTTGAGCCCCCACCATTCGTGCACGACCACGACGCCCGGCCGCGGGCCCTTGATCGCGTCGTCATAGGCCAGATAGCCGATCATCCGCGTGCCGTCGGGGCTTTGGTAAGGAATGCTCCGGGTCTTGATCTCGGCCTGGGACAGGGTGCTCAGCGCGAGCAGAAAAACAGCGAGTAACAGCCGCATTGCAGGTTCTCCCGAAAAAAGGTGATACCGGCCAAGCCTAGACGATCCAATGTGTTCAGGGGGAGTTCAGGGCTGCCTGTTTACTCTGTATCAATGATGATGCGCGAATCTGCTGCTTGCCGGTCGGCCGTGTCTTTCATGAAACACTTTGGCAGAACTGAGTTACCGTTATGGGTGAAGCGATACCGGTAGCGTTGGGAGAGCAGTATGAAATTGCTGGTGGTAGAAGACGAGGCGTTGCTGCGCCATCACTTGCAGACCCGCTTGAGCGACAGTGGTCACGTGGTCGAGGCGGTGGGCAATGCCGAAGAGGCGCTGTACCAGACCGAGCAGTTCCATCATGACCTGGCGGTGATCGACCTCGGCCTACCGGGCATGGGCGGGCTGGACCTGATCCGCCAGTTGCGTTCGAGCGACAAGGTATTCCCGATCCTGATCCTCACCGCGCGCGGCAACTGGCAGGACAAGGTCGAAGGCCTGGCCGCCGGTGCCGACGACTACCTGGTCAAGCCCTTCCAGTTCGAGGAGCTGGAGGCGCGGATGAATGCCTTGCTGCGGCGCTCCAGCGGCTTTACCCAGTCGACCATTACCGCTGGCCCCCTGCTGCTGGACCTCAATCGCAAGCAGGCCTCCCTCGACGACCAGCCCCTGGCCCTGACGGCCTACGAATACCGGATTCTCGAATACCTGATGCGTCATCACCAGCAGGTGGTGGCCAAGGACCGCCTGATGGAGCAGTTGTACCCGGACGACGACGAGCGTGATCCGAATGTGATCGAAGTGCTGGTCGGGCGCCTGCGGCGCAAGCTGGAAGGGCCGGTCGGGTTCAAGCCGATCGATACCGTGCGGGGACTGGGCTACCTGTTCAACGAGCGCTGCCGGTGATTCGTTCGCTGCGGGTGCGGCTGATGCTGGCCGCCACCATCCTGGCGATCCTGTTCATGCTGGCCTTGTTACCGGCGATGCAGGGCGCATTCAGCCTGGCGTTGCAGGACTCCATCGAGCAACGCCTGGCCTCGGACGTGACCACGCTGATTTCCGCGGCGCGCATCGAAAAACAGAAGCTGCAGATGCCCGATCTGCTGCCCGACGAAAAATTCAACCTGCCCGACAGCCGCCTGCTGGGCTACATCTTTGACCGCGAGGGGCGCCAGGTCTGGCGTTCGCGGTCGACCCAGGAAGAACACATCAATTACAAGCCCCGTTATGACGGGCGCGGCAGCGAGTTCGCGAAGATCCGCGAGGACAACGGCGACGAATTCTTCGTCTACGACGTGGAGGTCAAGCTGCTGGGCGGCAAGAGCGCGGCCTACAGCTTTGTCGCCCTGCAGCCGATGCGCGAATACAACATGACCCTGGCCGGCCTGCGGGAAAAACTCTACCTGGGTTTCGGCGCGGCCTTGACCGTGCTGTTGGCCCTGCTCTGGCTCGGCCTGACCTGGGGCCTGCGCGCGCTGCGGCGCTTGAGCCAGGAGCTGGACCAGATCGAGAGCGGCGAACTGGAGAGCCTCAGCGAGGAGCATCCGCGGGAACTGCTGCGCCTGACCGGCTCGCTCAACCGCTTGCTGCGCAGCGAACGTGAACAGCGTAGCCGCTATCGCGATTCCCTGGACGACCTGGCCCACAGCCTGAAAACGCCCCTGGCGGTCTTGCAAGGGGTCAGCGAGGGGATGGCCCTGCGGCCCCAGGATCGCGATCAGGCGCGGGTCCTGCAGAGCCAGATCGAGCGGATGAACCAGCAGATCAGTTACCAGTTGCAGCGTGCCAGCCTGCGCAAGAGCGGCCTGGTCCGGCATCAGGTCGAATTACGTCCGGTGCTCGACAGCCTGTGCAGCACGCTGGACAAGGTCTATCGCGACAAACAGGTCAAGGTCGTCATCGACGTGCCGCAGTTCAACCATGTGCCGATCGAGCAGGGGGCGCTGCTGGAACTCCTCGGCAACCTGCTGGAGAACGCCTATCGCCTGTGCCTGAGCCAGGTGCGGATCAGCATGCGCCGGGGCTTGCAGGGGATCGAGGTGTATGTCGAGGACGACGGCCCGGGCGTGCCGCCCGACCAGCGGGAGCGGATTCTGCGACGCGGCGAGCGCCTGGACCGTCAGCACCCGGGGCAGGGCATCGGCCTGGCGGTGGTCCAGGACATTATCCAGAGCTACGACGCCGAGATGACCCTGGGGGATTCGAACCTGGGAGGGGCATCGTTCCGGATTCATTTCCCTCCACAATGACCGCCGGGGCCGCGTCTACAGTTCCTGGGCGCGATAGGCGCCGGGGGTCAGGCCGGTCCACTTCTTGAAGGCCCGGTGAAACGCCGAGGGCTCGGAAAAACCCAGCTGCTCGGCGATCTGTTGCAACGACCGTTCGCTGCGGCCCAGGTGATAGATGGCGATGTCCCGCCGCAGTTGATCCTTGAGCTCCTGAAAACTCGTGCCCTCCTCGCGCAAGTGCCGCCGCAGGGTCTGCGGGCTGATGTGCAGGTGCTGGGCGACGGCTTCCAGGTCCGGCCAGCGCGTGGCGTCACGGCTGAGCAGGCGCCGCAGCTGGCTGCTCAGGCTGTCGCCGTCGTCGGGACGGGCCAGCAGGTCGGCGGGGGCGCGACCGAGGAACTGCTTGAGCGTGCGTTCGTCCTGCTGCAACGGCATCCCCAGGTAACGGCTGCTGAACAGTAGGCTGGTGGCCGTGGCATCGAAGGTCAGGGGGCAAGGAAACAACAGGTCGTATTCACTGGCATGCTCGGGCCTCGGGTAGCCGAAGCTGGCCTCGAGCAGGCGAATACGCTGGCCGATCAGCCAACTGCCCAGGCGGTGCCAGACCACCAGCAGGCATTCGCTGAGAAAGTGATCCGGATCCCACAGGTTCGAGGCGTCCAGGCTCAGGCGCGCGCAGTCGCCTTCGCGACTGAGCCGCAGGCGCGGTGCGTCGGGGAACAGGCTGTAGAACAGCAGGCCACGGTTCAGGGCCTTTTCCAGCGTGGGGCAATGAATCAGCGCATGGCTCATCATGGCGAAGGTGCCGCGCCGACAGCGGCCCTGGCCGAACCCCAGGTATTCGTCGTTCAGCTCCAGCCAGAGCCCTTGCAGCAGTTGCGTGAACTGCTCCGGCGCCAGGCGGGCCCTGGGTTCGTCCAGCCATTGCGGAGCGATGCCCAGGCGTTGCAGCAGCGGCGAACACTCGTGACCCTGTCGACGCGCGCCTTCCAGGGCGGCGCGGGCGAAGTGGCTGGCGATGGTGCGTTCGCGCATGGGGCGGTTCCGTCTATTGAGTGGCCGATGCTAGTCATGGATATGACGCCCGGACAAGGCGGATATCCGCCAAATCCTCGGGTGCTTTGGGGTGGATGGGCGGAAAACCGCCATCTATGCTGTAGGCGTGATTGATCGATAAAACCCGCAAAGGATGATGGCTAAAGGCTTTGCCGGTATTTTGCAAAAAGTGGCACGGGCTTTGCGAACAACAAGGGGTCTAGCCCCACGCAGTTTGACAAAAAACAAAAATCCCTCCGGTGCAGGAGGGTTCGTGCTTCAGGTCCCATGGCCGCTGATGGATAACGGGCGTGTGATCTATTGAGGAACTTTGCAATGACGACTCGTCAGCCACTGTACAAATCCCTGTATTTCCAGGTGGTCGTAGCCATCGCTATCGGCATCCTGCTCGGTCATTTCTACCCACAGACCGGCGTGGCCCTCAAGCCACTGGGTGACGGCTTCATCAAGCTGATCAAAATGGTCATCGCCCCGATCATCTTCTGCACCGTCGTCAGCGGCATCGCCGGCATGCAGAGCATGAAGTCGGTCGGCAAGACCGGCGGCTATGCGCTGCTGTACTTCGAAGTCGTCTCGACCATCGCCCTGCTGATCGGCCTGGTCGTGGTCAACGTCATCCAGCCGGGCAGTGGCATGCACATCGACGCTGCCACCCTGGACGCTTCCAAAGTCGCGGCCTACGTCACTGCCGGCGCCGACCAGAGCGTCGTTGGCTTCATCCTCAACGTGATCCCGAACACCATCGTCGGCGCGTTCGCCAACGGCGACATCCTGCAAGTGCTGATGTTCTCGGTGGTCTTTGGTTTCGCCCTGCATCGCCTGGGTGACTACGGCAAGCCGATGCTGGACTTCATCGATCGTTTCGCCCACGTGATGTTCAACATCATCAACATGATCATGAAACTGGCGCCACTGGGTGCGCTGGGTGCCATGGCCTTCACCATCGGTGCCTACGGTGTCGGCTCCCTGGTGCAACTCGGCCAACTGATGATCTGCTTCTACATCACCTGCGTCCTGTTCGTGGTGGTGGTGCTGGGCGCCATCTGCCGTGCCCACGGTTTCAGCGTGCTGAAACTGGTCCGCTACATCCGTGAGGAGCTGCTGATCGTACTGGGTACTTCCTCTTCGGAATCGGCCCTGCCACGCATGCTGGTCAAGATGGAGCGCCTGGGCGCGAAGAAATCGGTGGTCGGCCTGGTGATTCCGACCGGCTACTCCTTCAACCTCGACGGTACTTCGATCTACCTGACCATGGCGGCCGTGTTCATCGCCCAGGCGACTGACGCGCACATGGACATCACCCACCAGATCACCCTGTTGCTGGTGCTGCTGCTGTCTTCCAAAGGCGCTGCGGGCGTGACCGGTAGTGGCTTCATCGTGCTGGCTGCGACCCTGTCGGCCGTCGGCCACCTGCCGGTTGCCGGTCTGGCGCTGATCCTGGGTATCGACCGTTTCATGTCCGAAGCCCGTGCCCTGACCAACCTGGTGGGTAACGCCGTGGCGACCCTGGTGGTGGCCAAGTGGGTCAAGGAACTGGACGAAGACAAACTGCACACGGAACTGGCTTCCGGCGGTCGCGGTATCGAGGACGAACGCGTACAGGACGAGCTGCGCGTGGCCGAAGAGCCGGCGCCAAACGCCAAGTAAGCGTCAGCGATGACAGGAAAACCCATCTTCGGATGGGTTTTTTTATGCCTGGTCGGTACCCCGATATGGCTGTTGCCACGGTCTGTGGGAGCCGGCTTGCTGGCGATGATATCGCTGCGGTGTACCTGACGATTCCGGGTGCCTGGATCGCCAGCAAGCCGGCTCCCACAACACCTCTGAGCGTTGTGGTGCTTGCCGCCCGGAGGCGGGCTGCCTACGCTGGAACCTGTCGATCCGGAAAATGGAAAACCCATGCAAGGTCCGCTGGCGTCGCTCAAGGTACTGGATTTCTCGACATTGCTGCCGGGGCCGTTCGCTTCGCTGTTGCTGGCGGACATGGGCGCGCAGGTATTGCGCATCGAATCGCCCGCACGCCCGGACCTGTTGCGGGAATTGCCGCCCCACGACCGGGACGTTTCCGCCAGCCATGCCTGGCTCAATCGCAACAAGCGCAGCCTGGCCCTGGATTTGAAGCAGGCCGAGGCGGTGGCGGTGATCCATCGCCTGGTGCGCGAGCATGACATCGTCCTGGAGCAGTTCCGTCCCGGGGTGATGGACCGGCTCGGCCTGGGTTATGAGGCCCTGAAGGCGATCAACCCAGGGTTGATCTACGTGTCGATCAGCGGCTACGGACAGACCGGCCCTTACCGCGATCGTGCCGGACATGACATCAACTACCTGGCGCTGTCGGGGTTGGCCAGCTACACCGGGCGCCGGGAGGGCGGACCGCTGCCCCTGGCGATGCAGGTGGCGGATGTGGCGGGCGGTTCGCTGCATGGGGTGATCGGCTTGCTGGCGGCGGTGATTGCCCGGCAGCAGACGGGGCTGGGGCAGTACGTCGATGTCAGCATGACCGACTGTGCCTTCAGCCTGAATGCCATGGCCGGCGCGGGGTTCCTGGCCTGCGGGGTAACGCCTGCGCCGGAGGCGCAGATGCTCAATGGTGGCAGTTTCTACGACTATTACCGCAGCCGGGAAGGGCGCTGGTTTTCCGTGGGCAGCCTGGAACCGGGGTTCATGGGGCAGTTGTGCGAGGCGTTGAAGAGGCCGGAGCTGGCGGCTTCTGGGTTGTCGTCGAAACCCGAGGAGCAACAGGCGTTGAAGCAGGCGCTGCAAGTCGAGTTCGAACAACGGGATTTCGCTGAGCTGTGCAGCCTGTTTGCGGCGCTGGACGCCTGCGTCGAGCCGGTGCTCAGCCTGGGCGAGGCGGTCGGGCATCCGCAGTTGCAGGCGCGGCAGGTGGTAGCCCAGGTACCGCGCGGCGATGGCAGCACCCAGGCGCAGATGGCCTGTCCGTTGAAGTTTTCCGGGGGCTTGCCGGCGCCCCGGCATATCGGCGCGCGGCTGGGCGAGCATGGCGATGAGGTGTTACGGGAGTTGGGGTACAGCCTTGAGCAGATCGATCAATTGCGCACCGCCGGTGTTATTGGCTGAGCACCCTCCCTGTAGGAGCCGGCTTGCTGGCGATGGGGCCCTTGAGCCTTGCAGTGCCTGTCGCGACGCAATCGCCAGCAAGCCGGCTCCTACACGAGGTTTGTATCGTCCCCGAATTCAGCGTTCGACGCCGACCTATCGATACCTCCGCACCCCCGATATCGGCTTACTCGGTGCGTGTTTCGCCGCTGTAGATCAAGGTCTGCCGGCAGCGCCGGCACAGATAGCGGCGTCCCTCGCTCACCAGTCGATGACGCTGGGCCGAAAACGGAAAATCGCTGTGGGCGCACGGGCAGCGGTAGATATAGCGGGTCACGCGGCGGCGCTGGACTTCATAGGTGTGACAGCGATTGGGTGGTAATTCGTAGACCCCGCGCATGATCAGTTGCCATTCCTCGCCATGGGGCTGGATGCGGTCGCCGAACAGTTGGTGGGCGATCAGGTGCGCCACCTCGTGGGCCACGGTCTGCTTGAGGAAGTCCTCGCGGTTTTCCCGGTACAGCTGCGGATTGAAGCGCAGCAGGTTTTCATGCAGGTGCGCCACGCCGGCCTTCTGGCCACGCAGCTTGAGGCTGACCAGCGGACGCTTGAAAGGTCGTTTGAAAAAGGATTCGGCCAGTTGGAAACAGTCTTCGACGCGGGTCTTGAGTTGCTCGGGCATGCTTTACGGATCTCCACAGGCATCCAGTATGCCGTAACCCCGGGGAATTCCGAATCCGCCAGGCGCCGAATGGTTGCGGCGCATTAAAAGGCCGCCTTGCGGCGGCCGGTGTTGGCAGTTATGGCTTTGTTTTATTCAGTTGGTGTACACCGGGCCGACGCCCAGGCCCCAGACGATCACGGTAAAGGCCATGATCGCCACCAGCACCACCAGGCCGACGGCCAGGACCGAACTGGAGAACAGGAACCCTTCGTCCGACGGGATGTTCATGAAGGTCGGCAGGCCGACGTACAGCAGGTAGACCGTGTAGCAGATGGCCGCGGTACCGACGACCATCCCCAGCCACATATGCGGGTAGAGCGCCGCCAGCCCGCCGATGAACAGCGGCGTGGCGGTGTAGGTGGCGAAGGCCACGCAACGGGACAGGCTGGGGTTGGCGTCATAGGTGCGGGCCATCCAGTGGATGAAGGCACCCATCACCGCGACACCGCAGAGCATGGCGATATAAGACATGAGCGTCATCCAGATGGCGCTTTCCTGGGTCAGCATCACCGGTGCGCGGCTGCCGATGACCCAGCCGACCCGGGTGGTGCCGATAAAGGCCGAAATGGCCGGGATGGCCGCCAGGATCAGGACGTGGGTGAGGTACATGTGACCGATGCTTTCCTCGGCATCGCCACGGATTTGTCGCCATTCCTGATCAGGGTGGGTGAACAGTCCTACGACGTGATGGATCATGCCAGTCACTCCTCTTGCTATTGCCATCGCCCCCCGGTGGAGCGCTTGCGGGCCAAGTGGCCGAAGTCAGGTCTGTATTTATATGCGACCTTATGTCGCAGTATAGGGAGGTCGGGAGGCGGGCTTTAGAGCAAATCGAACTGTCGGGTAGGGCTGTAATCGCCTTGTCGCATTTGCCGTCTGAACCGGGGGCGGCAGCGCCATCTTCGCCCCGCGCCGGTTTATAGGTAAAATAATCGGCTTTCGATACACCTCGCGCGGATATCAAGGGTTAAGGCAAGGGCTATGGGCACTCTTTCGGTCAATCAGAACAAACTGCAGAAACGCCTGCGCCGGCAAGCGGGGGAGGCGGTCGCCGACTTCAACATGATTGAAGAGGGCGACAAGGTCATGGTCTGCCTGTCCGGCGGCAAGGACAGCTACACCATGCTCGACGTTCTGATGCACCTGCAGAAAGTGGCGCCGATCAAGTTCGACATCGTCGCGGTGAACATGGACCAGAAGCAGCCCGGTTTCCCCGAGCATGTGCTGCCGGCCTACCTGAAAGAGCTGGGCGTGGAATATCACATCGTCGAGAAGGACACCTACTCGGTGGTCAAGGAGCTGGTGCCCGAGGGCAAGACCACCTGCTCCCTGTGTTCGCGCCTGCGTCGCGGCACGCTGTACACCTTCGCCGATGAGATCGGCGCGACCAAGATGGCCCTGGGGCATCACCGCGACGATATCGTCGAAACCTTCTTCCTCAACATGTTCTACAACGGCACGCTCAAGGCCATGCCGCCCAAGTTGCGAGCCGACGACGGGCGCAACGTGGTGATCCGGCCGCTGGCCTATTGCAGCGAGAAGGACATCCAGGCCTATTCGGACTTCAAGCAATTCCCGATCATTCCCTGCAACCTCTGCGGCTCCCAGGAAAACCTGCAACGCCAGGTGGTCAAGGAAATGCTCCAGGAGTGGGAGCGCAAGACCCCCGGGCGTACCGAAAGCATCTTCCGCGGTTTGCAGAACGTCGTGCCGTCGCAGCTGGCCGACCGCAACCTGTTCGACTTCACCGGGTTGAAGATCGATGAAACCGCCGCGTCGCGCTTCGTCAACGTCGTGAACCTCTGATGCGCGACTACAAATGGTTGCATGAGTACTGCCTGAACCGCTTTGGCTCGGCGGCCGCGTTGGAGGCCGAATTGCCGGTGCCCGCCAGTCCGCGGCAACTGCGGGAACTGCCGGACGACCGTTATCTGTCGATGATCGCCTTGCGGGTCTTCCGTGCCGGCCTCAAGCACAGCCTGGTGGACGCCAAGTGGCCGGTGTTCGAGGAGGTGTTTTTCGGCTTCGACCCGGAAAAAGTGGTGTTGATGGGGGCCGAGCATCTGGAGCGCCTGATGCAGGATGCGCGGATCATTCGCCACCTGGGCAAGCTCAAGAGCGTGCCGCGCAATGCGCAGATGGTCCTGGACGTGGCGAAGGAGAAGGGCAGTTTCGGCGCGCTGATCGCCGATTGGCCGGTCAGCGACATCACCGGGCTGTGGAAATACCTGGCCAAGCATGGTCATCAGTTGGGTGGGCTGTCGGCCCCGCGCTTGTTGCGGATGGTGGGCAAGGACACCTTTGTCCCGACCTATGACGTGGTGGCCGCGCTCAATGCGCAGCAGATCATCGACAAGGTGCCGACCAGCCTGCGGGACCTGGCGATCGTGCAGGACGCCTTCAACCAGTGGCATGCCGAAAGTGGCCGGCCGATGTGCCAGCTGTCGATGATGCTGGCGTACACCGTCAACCATTGAGCCGGATGTGGAACCTCTGTAGGAGCAGCCGGTCGACGCTCGATTGCTCGCGATGCTAGCCCAGGCACCACGGGGTATCAGATGCCCCGCGTCATCGTTGACGACCATCGCGAGCAAGCTCGCTCCTACATTTCTCCAGCCAACCGCCGATTCAACTGATGACGCCAGCGCACATATAGCATCGCGCTGCAGAACACCGCCACGCTCGCACCCATCTCCAGCACACCGAAGAGTTGCCGATTGGGATCGAACGCCGCCAATGCCCCCTTGAGGAAATACAGGTTCACCACATAGCAGGTGAACGAGTGCCCGCGCGCGCTGCCCATCAACATCCCCGGCAGCAAGGGCAGCAGCGGTGCCAGTTCGATCAGCAGGATCACCCAGGGCCGGGCGCCGTGCAGGTCGGCGAATACCAGGTAATAGACACTCAGCAAGGCCATCAGGCCGAAAAAGCATGCCAGCGCCAGCGCGCGACTCCACTGCACGCGCGGTTCGAGCCAGGCCTCGGGCGGCAGCACCTTGGGCTTCCTAGCCACGGCCGTTCTCCAGGCTCAGGGCGGTCTTCGCCAGGCGCATGCCGAGGGCCCGGCACAAGGCGATCTCATGTTCGTCCAGGGCGCGCTTGCCGTCGACACCGGTATGGTGGCTGGCGCCATAGGGCGTGCCGCCGCCGCGGGTGTCGAGCAAGGCCGACTCGCTGTAGGGCAGGCCGGTGACCAGCATGCCGTGGTGCAACAGCGGCAGCAGCATCGACAGCAAGGTGCTTTCCTGGCCGCCGTGCAGGCTGGACGTCGAGGTGAAGACCCCGGCCGGCTTGCCCACCAGGGCACCGGTCAGCCACAGGTTGCTGGTGCCGTCGATGAAGTACTTCAACGGCGCCGCCATGTTGCCGAAGCGGGTCGGGCTGCCCAGGGCCAGGGCCGCGCAGTTTTTCAGGTCGTCGAGGCTGGCATACAGGGCGCCTTCCTCGGGAATCTCCGGCGCCACCGCTTCGCATTGGCTGGAAATCGCCGGGACGGTCCGCAGGCGTGCTTCCAGGCCGGCCTGCTCGACGCCACGGGCAATCTGCCGGGCCATTTCGCGGGTCGAGCCGTTGCGACTGTAGAACAGCACCAGAACGTAAGGTGCGCTCACGGCAGGATCTCCAGCACATTCTCCGGTGGGCGACCGATGATCGCCTTGTCGCCCGCGACCAGGATCGGTCGCTCCATGAGCCGGGGATGTTCGGCGATCGCGGCGATCAGTTGCGCTTCGCTCAGTTGGGGATCGGCCAGGTTCAGTTGCTTGTACTCATCCTCGCCGGTACGCAGCAATTGGCGCGCGCCGATGCCGAGCTTGCCCAGCAGCGCCTTGAGTTGCGTGGCGTCCAGCGGGGTTTCCAGGTAGTGCACGACGGTGGGGGTGAGGCCGCGGTCCTGGAGCAGTTCCAGCGCGCCGCGGGATTTCGAGCAGCGCGGGTTGTGATAAAGCGTCAGATCGGTCATGTGCGGGTCGCATCTTGCGTAAGGTGGCGGGTATTCTACCTCTCTGGCGAGCGCTCCTGAACCTTGTGAGGTAAAGGGTCGCAGTCGATGACTCAATTGATGGGGGATTGCGCACATGGCGAGGCAATGGGTCGCCGCATTGGCGATGATGGGGGCGTTGCTGCTGAGCGGCTGTGGCAACGATTACGGGGTGGACCAGCACGGCCAGAAGATCGCGTCCGAGCGCCTGGATAAACAGTGGAAAGTGGTCAACTACTGGGCGGAGTGGTGTGGCCCGTGCCGGACCGAGATCCCGGAGTTGAACGCCTTGTCCGAGCAGCTCAAGGGGCAGTCGGTGGAGGTGTTCGGGGTGAACTTCGACGGTTTGCAGGGCGATGACCTGCGCAAGGCCGGCGAAGCCCTGGGCATCCGTTTCACGGTGCTGGCCCAGGACCCGGCGGACTTTTTCGACCTGCCGCGCAGCGAAGCCTTGCCGGTGACCTACATCATCGATGACAAGGGCAAGGTTCGCGAGCAATTGATGGGCGAGCAGACCGCGGCGGGGGTATTGGCCAAGCTCAAGGCCTTGCGTGGCTGAGCCTCAGCCTTCTTCCGACCACAGCCGCAGCGGCTGGCCTTGCTGCGGCCAGAAACGCACCTGTTCGATGGGCGAGATGTCCCAGCGCTGGACATTTTCCAGCGCCTGGAGGAAGCGCTGTTCCTGCTCCATCAGCGCCGGTGCGCAGCGCTTGCGGGTGCTGCCGACCTTGCCGAAGCTCAGGTTCTTGCCGTCCAGGGTGTAGGGCGCGAACCAGTGATTGCAACCGCCGCTGCCATAGGCCCGGCCATCGTCGCCCAGGGTGACGGTCAGATGGCTGTTGTCGATCAGCGGCCGTTCGCCGATCCACTCCAGCACATAGCTGTGATCCTGCTGCAATTGCACCTGTTCGCCGGCGCAGCCGAACAGGCTGGCACCGAGCACTCCCAGAATCACCGCGCGTTTCATTACTTTGCCTCCTGGCATCTCGGGCACAGGTGCTTCTCGCCCTGTGTGGTCCAGCCCAGCTCGGCGATACGCGCCGTGGCGGCCGGTTTTTGTGCGGCGTTGCCGAGCTTGGCGTCCACCGCGAATTCGAAGTTCAGTTCTTTGGCGCAACTGTCGCAGTTGACCTGCCACTGGTGGATCGCCAGTTCGCCGAACACCGGCCCCTTGGCGACCGCGACCCATTGGCCCGGCGGATTGATCAGGTGGCGAACGGTGTCCACGGTCAGGCGCATGGACAGGTCCTTGCTGCCCTTGAGGGTCACCAGCAGGACGTCCTCGGCGCGGATCGAGCCACCGTTGCCGGTGACCTGATAACGCCCCGGCACCAGGGCGCGGCATTCGGTCAGGGTGTGTTGCGGGTTCATCAGGCTGTAGCGGAAATCGTGTTCGACCATGGGTCCTCCAAATATGGCCGGTATGCTAGCACGCAGACGCCGCGCACATGGCAGCGGCGTATGACCTTCGATCCGGTGAGGGGCGGCGGTTGCGGGGGCTCGGGCGGGTGGCGGTTCAGCTGCCGACCTGGTTTTGCGGCGTACCGGCGCTCCAGGCGCTGATGTTGTCCAGGGTGGTCGCGGCGATCGCGGCCAGCGCCTCATGGGTCAGAAAGGCCTGGTGGGCGGTGACGATCACGTTGGGAAAGGTCAACAGCCGCGCCAGCACATCGTCCTGCAGCGGCAGGTCGGAACGGTCCTCGAAGAACACCTGGGCCTCTTCTTCGTACACGTCCAGTCCCAGATAGCCCAGCTGGCCGTCCTTGAGCGCGTCGATCAGCGCCGGGGTGTCCACCAGGCCGCCGCGCCCGGTGTTGATCAGCATCGCCCCCGGTTGCAGGTGGGCGAGGGTGTCGCGGTTGACCAGGTGATGGGTGTCGGCGGTCAGCGGGCAGTGCAGGCTGATGATCCGCGACTGCGCCAGCAGTTCGGGCAGGCTCAGGTAGCGGGCGCCGAGGGCCAGCAGCTCGGGATTGGGATGGGGGTCGTAGGCCAGCAGTTGGCAGCCGAACCCGGCCATGATCCGGGCGAACGTCGCGCCGATCTGCCCGGTACCGACCACGCCGACGGTCTTGCCCACCAGGTCGAAACCGGTCAGCCCATGCAGGCTGAAGTCGCCCTCGCGGGTGCGGTTGTAGGCACGGTGCAGGCGCCGGTTGAGGGCCAGGATCAGCGCGACGGCATGTTCGGCCACCGCATGGGGCGAGTAGGCCGGTACGCGGACCACGCACAGCCCCAGGTGTTTCGCGGCGTCGAGGTCGACATGGTTGTAGCCGGCCGAACGCAGGGCGATCAGGCGGGTACCGCCGGCGGCCAGTTGTTCCAGCACCGGGGCACTCAGGTCGTCGTTGATGAAGGCGCAGATCACCTCATGTCGGTGGGCCAGTGGCGCGGTATCCAGGCTCAGCCGCGCCGGCTGGAAATGCAGTTCGAGGTCGGTGACGCCAGGGCGGGCCAGGAAACTGTCACGGTCATAGGTCTGGCTGCTGAAGAAGATGACACGCATCGGGGGGCTTCCTTCCAGATTGGGATGGCCGACACTCTAGCGCCGGCGTCCATGCCGGCTCTTGCCGTGGATCAGGCACTGACACGAGCCTCGCTGGCGAGGCGGGCGATGGCCATGTCCAGTTCCTCCAGTGCCTGACGGGCGTTTGGGGCGTCTTGCTTGAGCAGGGTTTCGCTGCGCTGACAGGCCGCGCGCAACTGCGGCACGCCGCAGTAGCGGGTGGCGCCGTGCAGACGGTGGACCCGTTCGATCAGGCCGTTGTGGTCGTTGGCGTCACGGGCCTGGCGAATCGCTTCGCGGTCGGCTTCCAGCGAGGCCAGCAGCATCGCCAGCATGTCGGCGGCCAGGTCGGGTTTTCCGGCGGCCAGGCGCAGGCCTTCGTCCGGGTCGAGCACCAGCAGTTCGCTGCCCACCTGGCTGTGTTCGCCGACGCGTTCCGGACCCTGGTTGCGCAGGGCCAGGCCGGTCCACTTCAGCACCACCTGGGCCAGCTGTCGCTCGCTGATGGGCTTGGTCAGGTAGTCGTCCATGCCGCTTTGCAGCAGGGCGCGCTTTTCGTTGGCCATGGCGTGGGCGGTGAGGGCGACGATGGGCAGCGGCGTGCTTTGCCGCTCATGTTCCCATTGGCGAATCGCCTCGGTGCTTTGCCGCCCATCCATGCCTGGCATCTGCACGTCCATCAGCACCAGGTCGAAGGCTTCGCGCTGCACGGCGTCGATCGCCGCGTAACCGCTCTCCACCGCCAGTACCCAGGCGCCCATGTCCTCGAGCAGGGTCTGGACCAGCAGCAGGTTGGCCGGGTTGTCGTCGACGCAGAGCACCCGCGGTGCCCGGCTGCCCAGGGGCTCGATGGGTTCCAGGCGCGCCGGGCGCGGGGTGATCAGTTCCGCCAGGGCACGGCGCAATTTGCGCGTGCAGGCCGGCTTGGCCTGGAGCTGGCCGTGGGGGTTGGGTACGCAGAGCTGGAACAGCGTCTGCTCGGTGGTGGGGCACAGCACCAGCACTTTGCAGCCGAGGTGTTCGAGGTCCCAGATGTGCTGGCTCAGCCGTTCCGGCGGCATTTCCTGGGCGGTGACCCCGAGGACCGCGAGGTCGATGGCCTGTTCGGTCTGGTGCGCCCCGGTCACCCCATTGGCCAGGTTTTGCAGGCTGTTGAACGGTGTGACCTCCAGTCCGCAATCCTCCAGCTGGTGCTGCAGGGCCTGGCGGGACAGTTCGTGGTTTTCCAGGACGGCCACGCGACGCCCGAGCAAGGGCGGCGCGGGCAGGTCCTCGATGTCGTCGCGGGTCTTGGGCAGGCTCAGGCTGATCCAGAATTCGGAACCTTCGCCCGGGGTGCTGTCGACGCCGATCTCGCCGCCCATCTGTTCGATCAGGCGCTTGGAAATCACCAGTCCCAGGCCCGTGCCGCCGGGTTGCCGCGACAGTGAATTGTCGGCCTGGCTGAAGGCCTGGAACAGTGCCCGGACGTCCTGGTTCGACAGGCCGATGCCGGTGTCCTGCACGCTGATGCGCAACTGCACGCTGTCTTCGTGTTCTTCCTCGAGCATGGCCCGGGCGACGATGGTGCCTTCACGGGTGAACTTGATGGCATTGCTCACCAGGTTGGTGAGAATCTGCTTGAGCCGCAGCGGGTCGCCGATCAGCGACAGCGGGGTGTCGCGATAGACCAGGCTGACCAGCTCGAGCTGCTTGGCGTGGGCCGCCGGGGCGAGGATGGTCAGGGTGTCCTGGAGCAGGTCGCGCAGATTGAACGGAATGCTGTCGAGTACCAGTTTGCCCGCCTCGATCTTCGAGAAGTCGAGAATTTCGTTGATGATCCCCAGCAGGCTGTCGGCGGATTTCTCGATGGTGCTCAGGTAGTCGAGCTGGCGCGGAGTCAGTTCGCTTTTCTGCAACAGATGGGTAAAGCCGAGGATGCCATTGAGCGGGGTGCGGATCTCGTGGCTCATGTTGGCGAGGAACTCGGACTTGATCCGGCTGGCCTCCAGGGCCTCCTTGCGCGCCAGGTCCAGTTCGATGTTCTGGATCTCGATGGTTTCCAGGTTCTGCCGCACGTCTTCGGTGGCCTGGTCGATGCTGTGCTGCAATTCTTCCTGGGCGTTCTGCAGGGTCTCGGCCATGCGGTTGATGCCCGAAGCCAGTTGATCCAGCTCCTGGCTGCCGAGCGGCGGCAGACGGGTCTCCAGGTTGCCCTCCTTGAGTTGGGCGACGGCTTGCTTGATCTTGCCGATCGGCGCGTTGATGGTGCGGCTCATGCGCAGGGCCAGCAACGCGGTGCCGAGCAGGCCGGTGATAATCAGCAGCAGGCTGGCGAACAGGTTGCGATAGCCGCGCAGCAGCATGTTGTTATGCGACAGTTCCAGTTCGACCCAGCCCAGCAGGCGGTCGGCTTCGTCGGGAAGCACCTCGCCGGAGATGTTGCGGTGCCGGCCGAAGACCGGCAGCAGATAGCGGGTCGCATCGTTGCCGGTGCGCTGCAGCAGGTGGCTGCTGTTGCCGATGGGCGGCTGGTTGAGCATGCTCGGGCCGGCATGGGCCAGTTGCTCGCGGTTGGCGCCGAGAAAGGACACGGCGCGCACGTCGGTCTGTTCCAGGGACTGGGTGGCGATGCGCTCCAGCAGGTCGACATCGTTGTGGCCCAGGGCGGGCGCAACCAGGGGCGCGAGCTGTTCGGCGATCATCTCGCCGCGTTGCAGCAACTGGTTCTGCAGGTCCGACTGTTGCAACCAGGTGAAATACCCGCCCAGCACCAATGCCATCAGGGTGGTCGGCAACAGGGTGAGCAGTAGTACGCGGCCTTTGATTCCCAGGTTTTTAAGCACGCAACACTCTCCATCAGATACAGCGTCCGGCAGATACGCCCATCTTCGATTCTCGGCGTGCGCATCCCGCGCCCGCTCCACCTGCGCAGTGTAGCCATTTGCAGGGGGGTAAATCTCGCAAAGTTCTCGGGGAATTCATGGGGTGCCGCTATCCGCGAGCAGCCCGATGAGCATGGCGGCTTTCAAATCTGCCTTATATCCATAAGTCATAATCACCGCACTTTGCGTGATATGGAGCGCCGACGTTTGCCGGTATGATGTTAGCCCCGCAGTCCGGATTGCGAATACGCCATGACCTTGCAGTACCCTACCATCGCCGATTGCGTCGGCAACACGCCCCTGGTTCGCTTGCAACGCCTGCCCGGCGTCACCAGCAATACCCTGTTGCTCAAGCTTGAAGGGAACAACCCCGCAGGGTCCGTCAAGGATCGTCCGGCGCTGTCGATGATCACCCGCGCCGAATTGCGTGGGCAGATCCACCCCGGCGACACCCTGATCGAAGCCACCTCGGGCAACACCGGGATCGCCCTGGCCATGGCCGCCGCGATCAAGGGCTACAAGATGATCCTGATCATGCCGGACAACTCCACCGCCGAGCGCAAGGCGGCGATGACCGCCTATGGCGCCGAGCTGATCCTGGTGACCCGCGAGGAAGGCATGGAGGGTGCCCGTGACCTGGCCGAGCGCATGCAGGCCGAAGGTCGTGGCAAGGTGCTCGACCAGTTCGCCAATATCGACAACCCCGAGGCGCACTACACCGGCACCGGTCCGGAAATCTGGCGCCAGACCCAGGGCACTATCACCCATTTCGTCAGCTCCATGGGCACCACCGGTACCATCATGGGCGTGTCGCGCTATTTGAAGGAACAGAACCCGGACGTGCAGATCGTCGGCCTGCAACCGATGGAAGGCGCGTCGATTCCGGGCATCCGTCGCTGGCCCCACGAATACCTGCCGAAGATCTTCCAGGCCGAACGGGTCGACCGTATCGTCGACATGGGGCAGGAAGAGGCGGAAGACGTGATGCGTCGTCTCGCCCGTGAAGAAGGGATTTTTTGCGGTGTGTCCTCGGGCGGTGCGGTGGCGGCGATGTTGCGCCTGTCCCGCGAAGTCGAGAACGCGGTGATGGTCGCGATCATCTGTGACCGAGGCGACCGCTACCTGTCGACCGGCATCTACGACGCGCCCAACTGATGGCCAAGCATGAAAGAGGCCTGCGCTTCCAACCCAGTGGCGGCAGCCGTACCCCGCAAGTGCCGACCGGCAAGAAGCAGCGCCTGACCATCGAGCGGCTGTCCAACGACGGCCGTGGCATTGCCTTTATTGAAGGTCGCACCTGGTTCGTCGTCGGTGCCCTCGCCGGCGAAGAAGTCGAAGCGCGGGTGCTGGGTGCCCACGGCAAGGTGGTCGAGGCGCGCACCGAGCGGGTGATCCTGGCCAGCGACCGGCGCCGCCCCGCGCCCTGCGCCCATGCCGGGCGTTGTGGCGGTTGCAGCGTGCAGCATATGCCCCATGACGACCAACTCGCCCTGAAACAGCGCATGCTCGCCGAGCAACTGTCGCGTGTCGCCGGGGTCGAACCGCTGGAGTGGGCGGCGCCCCTGACCGGTCCGGAATTCGGCTATCGGCGCCGGGCCCGTGTGGCCGTGCGCTGGGACGCCAAGGGCAAGACCCTCGAGGTGGGTTTCCGCGCCGCTTCCAGCCAGGATATCGTCGCCATCGACGACTGCCCGGTGCTGGTACAAGCCTTGCAACCGCTGATGCGCGAGTTGCCGGCCATGCTGCGACGCTTGAGCAAACCCCAGGCCCTGGGCCATGTGGAATTGTTCAGCGGTTCGGCGGTGGCGGTGTTGTTGCGGCATATGGCGCCGCTGTCGACGCAGGACCTGCAAGTACTACAGGATTTCTGCAGTGCCCATGACGCGCAACTCTGGTTGCATGGCGAAGACGGCCCGCAACCGGTGGACCCGTCGTTGTCCCTGGGCTATCGCCTGGAGACCTGGGATCTGGAGCTTGCGTATCGGCCAGGCGACTTCGTCCAGGTCAACGCCGGGGTCAACGAAGCCATGGTGGTCCAGGCGCTGGACTGGCTGAAGGCGGGCGCCGACGAGCGTGTGCTGGACCTGTTCTGTGGGCTCGGCAACTTTGCCTTGCCCCTGGCCCGTCAGGTGCGCGAAGTTGTGGCGGTGGAGGGCGTGGCGACCATGGTCGAACGTGCCGCCGCCAATGCCTTGAGCAACAATCTGCATAACGCGCATTTTTTTCAGGCCGATTTATCCCAGTCCTTGAGTGATGCCGATTGGGCCAAAGGCGGCTTTTCTGCTGTACTCTTGGACCCACCCCGTGACGGTGCGTTCGAGGTGGTGGGCAAGCTCGCTGCCCTGGGTGCCGAGCGATTGGTGTACGTGTCTTGCAACCCGGCGACGCTGGCGCGCGACACGGTTGAATTGATCAAGCAGGGCTACCGGTTAAAACGTGCCGGGATCCTCGATATGTTTCCGCAGACCGCGCATGTCGAGGCCATGGCGTTATTTGAAGCGAGCTAGGATGCTCGTCTGGTCCGACTGACCGCCTCCGTATCCTGTCAGCCCGGACAGACTGCGGGGGCCATAACAGGTCAGCGATTTTGACGCATAGAATCTGCGTCGTAGGGAAGGTAAGCAAGATGGTACAGGTGAGAGCACACCAGCCGATCAATACCGACGGCAGTATCAATCTCGAGGCATGGCTCGATCATACGGTGAGCGTCGATATGGCGCTGGACCGTGAGGCCTTGAAGCAAGCCTGCGAATTCGCACGGCTTGCCGAACAACAGAGCAACGCGGCCCAGAACCTGTGGCCCGAAGGCGGTTCCAGTTTCAGCACGGGCCTGGAGATCGCCGAGATCCTCGCCGATCTCAAGCTGGACCAGGATTCGCTGGTGGCGGCGGTGCTGTATCGCTGCGTGCGCGAGGGGCAGATTCCCTTGACCACGGTCAGCCAGAAGTTCGGCCCGGTGGTCGCCAAGCTGATCGACGGCGTGCTGCGTATGGCCGCCATCAGTGCCAGCCTCAGCCCGCGTCAGTCCCAGGTCCTCGGCACCCAGGTGCAGGTGGAAAACCTGCGCAAGATGCTCGTGGCCATGGTCGACGACGTCCGCGTGGCACTGATCAAGCTGGCCGAGCGCACCTGCGCGATCCGCGCGGTGAAGACCGCCGACCACGAGAAGCGCAACCGCGTGGCCCGCGAGGTCTTCGATATCTACGCGCCCCTGGCGCACCGCCTGGGTATCGGGCATATCAAGTGGGAGCTGGAAGACCTGTCGTTCCGCTACCTCGAGCCCGACCAGTACAAGCAGATTGCCAAGTTGCTGCACGAGCGGCGGCTGGACCGCGAGCGTTTCATCAGCGATGTGATGAACCAGCTGGAAAACGAATTGCTGGCCACCGGCGTCAAGGCCGATATCAGCGGCCGGGCCAAGCACATCTATTCGATCTGGCGCAAAATGCAGCGCAAGGGCCTGGAGTTCAGCCAGATCTACGACGTCCGTGCGGTCCGTGTGCTGGTGCCGGAAATGCGCGACTGCTACACCGCGCTGGGTATCGTCCACACCTTGTGGCGGCATATCCCCAAGGAATTCGACGACTACATCGCCAACCCGAAAGAGAACGGCTACCGCTCGTTGCACACGGCGGTGATCGGTCCTGAAGGCAAGGTCCTGGAAGTGCAGATCCGCACCCACGCGATGCACGAAGAAGCCGAGCTGGGGGTGTGTGCGCACTGGAAGTACAAGGGCACCGACGTCAAGTCCGGCTCCAATCACTACGAAGAGAAAATCTCCTGGCTGCGCCAGGTGCTCGAGTGGCACGAAGAACTGGGGGATATCGGCGGCCTGGCCGAGCAGTTGCGGGTCGATATCGAGCCGGACCGGGTCTATATCTTCACCCCCGACGGTCACGCCATCGACCTGCCCAAGGGCGCGACGCCGCTGGACTTCGCCTATCGGGTGCATACCGAAATCGGCCACAACTGCCGGGGCGCGAAGATCAACGGGCGGATCGTGCCGCTCAACTACAGCCTGCAGACCGGCGAGCAGGTGGAGATCATCACCAGCAAGCACGGCACGCCGAGCCGCGACTGGCTGAACCCGAACCTGGGCTACATCACCACGTCCCGGGCGCGGGCGAAGATCGTCCACTGGTTCAAGTTGCAGGCCCGCGACCAGAACGTCGCGGCCGGCAAGACCCTGCTCGAACGCGAGCTGGCGCGCCTGGGACTGCCGCAGGTGGATTTCGACAAGCTGGCCGACAAGGCCAACATGAAGACTGCCGAGGACATGTTCGCCGCCCTCGGCGCGGGCGACCTGCGCCTGGCACAACTGGTCAATGCCGCCCAGCAACTGGTGGAGCCGGAGCGCGGCAACGAACAGCTGGAACTGATTCCGCGCAAGGCCAGCGGCTACAAGCCGGGCAAGCGCGGCGACATCCAGATCCAGGGCGTCGGCAACCTGATGACCCAGATGGCCGGCTGCTGCCAGCCGTTGCCGGGGGACGCCATCGTCGGCTACATCACCCAGGGCCGTGGCGTGAGCATTCACCGCCAGGACTGCGCCTCGGTGCTGCAGCTGGCCGGGCGCGAGCCGGAGCGGATCATCCAGGTCAGCTGGGGGCCGGTGCCGGTGCAGACCTATCCGGTGGACATCGTCATCCGTGCCTACGACCGTTCCGGCTTGCTGCGTGACGTGTCCCAGGTGCTGCTCAACGAGCGGATCAACGTGCTGGCGGTCAACACCCGCTCGAACAAGGAGGACAACACCGCGTTGATGTCCCTGACCATCGAGATTCCGGGGTTGGATGCGCTGGGGCGGTTGCTGGGGCGGATTTCCCAGTTGCCGAACATTATCGAGACCCGGCGCAACCGCACCCCTTGAGCTGCTGCGCTCGGCCTGGCGTTGTTGGAGCCTGCACGAAAAATGCTCATTGACTAGAGTCAACTCCGCTTTTCGTGCAGGCTCCGCCTAGCCATGCCTTCGCTCGCGACGCTCAATTCAAGAGTATTGAGAACAACCGATGTACAGCCTTCAAGACCTGCTCCACCTCATGGCCCGTCTGCGCGACCCGCAATACGGCTGCCCCTGGGACATCAAGCAGACCTACGCGACGATTGTCCCCCACACCCTGGAGGAAGCCTACGAAGTCGCCGATGCCATCGAGCGCGGCGACTTCGAGCACTTGCAGGGTGAGCTGGGCGACTTGCTGTTCCAGGTGGTCTACTACAGCCAGCTGGCCCGGGAAGAAGGGCGTTTCGAATTCGACGGCGTGGTCGACGGCATCACCCGCAAGCTGATTCGTCGCCACCCTCACGTGTTTCCCAGCGGCGATCTCTATGCGCCGCTGGACCTGCCGCGCTTGAGCGAGGAACAGGTCAAGCAGCGCTGGGAGGAGATCAAGGCCGAGGAGCGCGCCGAGAGCCATCAGCGCAACAATAGCCATCGCGCGCCGGAACAGCTTTCCCTGCTCGACGATGTGCCGGCCGCCCTGCCGGCCCTGTCGCGGGCGGCGAAGTTGCAGAAGCGCGCGGCCGGGGTCGGTTTCGACTGGCCGGACGCATTGCCGGTGGTGGACAAGATCCGCGAAGAGCTGGACGAAGTGCTCGAAGCCATGGCCGACAACGACCCGGCGGCGATCACCGATGAAGTGGGCGACCTGCTGTTTGCCGTGGTCAATCTGGCCCGGCACCTCAAGGTCGACCCGGAAAACGCCTTGCGCGGCGCCAATGGCAAATTCGACAGACGTTTCCGTTTTATCGAACAGGCATTGCGCGACACCCATCGTCCCATGGAAGATTGCACCCTCGAAGAGTTGGACGCCTTGTGGGGCGAAGCCAAACGTCAGGAAAAGAATAGGCCCAGCTGCGGCTGAGCCGTTGCCCAAGTGAGTAAGCACCATGAGTCTTTCCCTTCGCGACCAGTTGCTCAAAGCAGGACTGGTCAACCAGAAGCAGGCCAAGCAGGTCGGCAAAGAGAAACAGAAACAGCAGCGCCTGGTGCACAAGGGCCAGGTCGAGGCCGACGATACTCAAGCGCGCCTGGCCCGGGAGGCGCAGGCCGAGAAGGTCAAGCGCGACCAGGAGCTGAACCGCCAGCAGCAGGAAAAGGTCGAGGCCAAGGCCCGTGCGGCCCAGGTCAAGCAATTGATCGAAACCTCGCGCCTGCCCAAGCTGACCACCGAGGACTACTACAACTTCGTCGACGACAAGAAGGTCAAGCGCCTGTCGGTCAACACGCTGATGCGCAACAAGCTGAGTAACGGCTCCCTGGCGATTGTCCACCATGGTGGCGGTTACGAGGTGATCCCCCGTGAGGCGGCGTTGAAGATCCAGGAGCGCGCCCCCGAGCGTATCGTCCAGCTCAACGTCCTGAGCGAGACCCAGGTGCCGGACGAGGATGATCCGTACGCCGCGTACCAGATCCCTGACGACCTGATGTGGTAACCCGCTGAAAACACAACCCCCGCTCAAAAGGCGGGGTTTGTGTTTGTGGAGCTCTGCTACTGAACTTGCTTAGGAAGTGTTCTCCAGATCAGAGCGGCGATGAGGCTTATATTGATCAGCCAGACTGACAGAAAAATTGAGTGTGTTCGGGTCCATGCTTTGCGATACAGCGTGATGGCGAGTGCTATCTGGACAAGAAAAAAAGAAACTATCGCAGTAGGGATAGAGATAATGTAGGTGTAGAGCTCGATACCGAATTTTAAAAGGATATAGAGCTCAAGCGCATTGAACGGAAGAACGAGGGCGCAGGCGAGGCACAAAATGGCTGAGACCTGCCAGCTTTTACTGAAGGCCTTCAACTTTCAATCTCTCAGCCAACTCACGTCGACGAGTTTCCCCTTCTTTGCCTGCGATACCATAGAAAAAGTGACCTTGCCCAGAGTCGGAAAGTTGAGAGTCAAGCATTTGCTCACCTAAGCTGGGTAGGCTTGCGATTAATTCTGTTTCAGACATTCCGGCATGAATTTTGTCATTTTGCTCGGTCAGGTCGATGATCAGGACGCGTTTTATTTTATCGGTTTCTCTCAGTTCGCTTAGAAACTCCTGCGATATCGGAGAGCCAATGAGTACCAGATGATCAATGAACGTTCCCTTTTCAGCATAGAAAAGGGCGGTTTGTGCTGCAACAAGAGAACCCCAGGAGTATCCAATCAAATTGAACTGACCGTTTTTTGGTAGTTGCCTGCTGATGCCTAGCGCTTTAAGGCTCCAGTCTGTGCTGATTTTGTATGGGCCGGTGGCCGAAAGGCCCGAGATTGAGCGGACAGGGTAACGGTATTTGATGACCGCCGCAGCGTCGCCAGGAAGCCCTTCGGTTATTTTTCCAGCGATGGCGCCGTCAATGCCGACGAAGCGTAGTTTTTCTATTTGGCTTGATATGTAATCTCCCTCCATACCCGCACCTCCTAAATAAACCGTCAAACCATCTTTAGGTATAGGGCTTTCAATGATGGGCGTGTGCGCTGGAGTATACGGTTGTTCCGATTCTGTCTGTAGACGTTGAGCACTGCCGAATGTGACACTTTGAGAGGTTGAAAGGGTCTTTGGAAAAAGGGGGCTGAATGGCCTTTCCAGAAGCAGATACCATTGTTGAGATTCAAGAATGGTTTCTATCTGACTGAGTGCTATGGATCGGATGGGGTTCAGCCATTTCTTGTGTTCGGCAGCGAACTCAGAAACTCCATAAATACCCCCAATTCCCTTTCCATCCAGTGCATCCTGAACTTTTCCGGCGGCAAAAAAGGGGGATTCAACTTTATGCTTTTCCAGTTGATCGAGCTGGCTGCTCTTTATGAGTCTATCCATGGTGGTATTGCGACTCCTTGCATGTCATGAGGTATGAGCTTTTTCATGCAAGTGAATTTTTGCTGTGAACAAGGGGGTATGGCTGTAGTACATCACCCTTATTCTTGAAGGCTGTGTCTTGTTTTTGAGCGGTTGCTCGGCCACACCATGGCTGCGCTGATGCTGACTACTGAAAAAACTCATATTTCCCACATGCTTCAGGCATGGGAGAATATTGCGTGCGCTAAACGCCAGGGCTACTGTTCACGTGTCGCTGCAAATTCAGCGATACGGGTTTTGCAGCCCGGCTCAAAGAAGGCGCACAGCGCCGCGTAAGCGGTTTTTGTGCTCGCGTTATGGCGAGCTGTGCGCAGGAGGCTTCGGCCTGCCGGTTTCCTTCTTTGTCCCGGTCTGCAAACCTGTGTACGGCTCGCCACCTTTCGTTTTGCAGCGTGGGATGACGAGCTTCGTTCTTAAAAAGAAGGAGCGTCACCATGTCAAAGACGATCACTCCCGATCCGCCCCCAGCTCGCAAAGTCCTCAGCACTGCTGACAGGGCGATGTACCTGCGCAAACTCTCTGATACCCCATCCAGCGAGCCCGAGCCAGCCTCGGCAAACACGCCCCGTTTGCTCGATACTCTCGCGTTCACCTGCTCCAGACCCGTCACCCCCGAAGCCTCGTACAAGCCCACGCTATTTGCCATCCAACCGGGCATCAATGCCCAGGACGCGCTGACCTATGTTTCGAATCTGCTTGAAACGGCGGAACTCAATGGCGACGAAATCAGCCTGCATACCAACCCGGTGGAGCGGGCGTTGTTCTGGGGCATGCTGCATTCGGTGGAAGTGGCGCGTGCGGTGGTGGATGCGCTGCTTGAGGGCGCGCGCCCGTCCAATCAGCTATCGTCGGCTCTGGACAACCCCCCGATTGATTGAGCTCGTTCTGCCAAGAGAGATCAAGCACTTGGCGGCCTGAAACGACAAACCCCGCCAGGTGCGGGGTTTGTCGTTTTACAAGCCTGTCATTGCCCGGCGTTCAGGACGCCTGCATCTCGCGTTTCTTCTCGAGGGTTTCCAGCTCGTTCTTGTAATTATGCGCGTCGGCCTCGTTGTGAAACATGCCGACCAGCAGGTCCTGCTGGTGGACATCCCAGATGCGAATGCCATTGGCTACGCCTTCATGGGACATATGGGCATCATCGCGTTCGGTCACTTTTACGGTCATCTGCAAGCTCCGGTCTCTGTTGAACTGCGGCAACGCGTCGCAGGCCCCTGTTATATAATTCATTAGCTTCCTACGTAAATCCGTAACAGATGGAATTTACTCTTGCGAGGAATGCAATAATGAGCAAAGGCCCGGATTGCCTGGGTTTGCGCCTTTCGAGCTGGAGTTTTATGACAAAAGTTTCATGTTGGATGCGCTGCGAGCAGCGCCCCGACTTTGGGAGTCATAACCTAGAGAGAAGGGATCGGCTCATTCCGTTATTTCGCTTCCGATAACAACCATGTCCGGAAAGCCGCTACTTGAGGCTTGTCCAAGGCTGCCGGCGGATAGACGAGCCAATAGCTGTAATCGTTGGGCAGCACAACGTCAAAAGGCTGTACCAGCCGGCCAGCGCGCAAATCGTCGGCGGCGAGCATGAGTCGGCCTAATGCAACCCCTTGTCCTTCCACCGCTGCCTGCAATGCCAGGCTTGCATCGTTGAACGAAGCGCCGGCATCCACTTCGAGTCCATCGATTCCGGCTTGGTCGCACCAGTATCGCCATGCCTCTCTCGGCGTGTCATGCAACAAGCGGACATGGCGCAAGTCGGCCGGTACACGCAGGGCGGGTGGGCCATTGGCGAGCGAGGGGCTACAGACCGGACTCAGCCCCTCCCGGGCGATAAGGTCCGCCTTGAGGCCTGCCCATTTCCCGAGTCCCGAGCGAATGCCAAGATCGAAGCGCTCAGTTGCAAACTCCCAGACATCCGCCGAACTGACTAGTCGTACGTCGATTTCCGGATGCAAAGCGCAAAACGCCTCAAGACGAGGCACGAGCCATCGAGAAGCGAATGACGGTAGAACAGTGATGCGCAAAAGCCGTTCGTCAGGCTCCTGCAGACGCAGCGTTGCTGCCGCTATGCGATCAAGCGCGCCAGCCAGTTCCGGGGCATAAGTCCGGCCCTTGGTTGTGAGCTTCAGCACATGCCCGCGACGTTCGAACAGACGGGCGCCCAGCCAATCCTCAAGCTGACGGATCTGATGACTGATCGCTGCCTGCGTCACGCACAGTTCGGCAGCGGCAAGGGTAAAACTCAGGTGCCTGGCCGCTGCCTCGAAGGCACGCAGCGCACCCAGCGGTGGCAAGCGTCGCATGGATTGTCGATTAGTTTTTCTTATCGAGAACGTCAATATAACCCGTTTGTCGCTCATGCAGAAGGCACTTCTAATGACGTGTCCCCTTGGCGGACACACTGCTTCCCGTCCCCTGATCAGCATGAGGCTAATTATGATTGCATGGACAATCTGGATCCTGTTCCTTGGCTATACCATACCAATGGTCGTGAGCCCCGGCCCCGGCAATACGGTCCTCGCGACGGCTGGCGGTCGTTACGGCGTGGCCGGTTCGGTCCCGTTCTGGGCCGGTTTCGAGATGGCCAATCTGGTGCTCTGTCTTGTCTACGGAATGGGGTTGGGAAGGGCCTTGCATGGTCTCCCGGAGATCCAGATCGTGCTCAAATGGGCCGGTATCTGCTATTTGCTCTATCTGGCCTGGGGATTTTTTCGTTCATCGGCTGTATCAGCATGCAGCGACGAACAGGACATTGTCCGTCTGCGTACTCGTGATGGATTTCTATCCGTTATGCTGAATCCCAAGATTCATTCGATGATTCTGGTGATGTTTTCGCAGTTTCTCGACTCTGGACAATCGCTCACGGTACAGGTCCTGCAATTCACAGTGGCCTTTGTTTTCGTGTGCGTGGCCTGTCACTTCCCATGGGTATATGGAGGCCAGTTGATTCTCCAGCGCTTTCAATCGGTGCGCGCGCTGCACATTCAGGGACGAGTATTTGGCATCTGCATGGTCCTCGTAGCGGCCT
Organism: Pseudomonas batumici; assembly: GCF_000820515.1. GTDB lineage: Bacteria > Pseudomonadota > Gammaproteobacteria > Pseudomonadales > Pseudomonadaceae > Aquipseudomonas > Aquipseudomonas batumici. The sequence continues at coordinate 55,624 of NZ_JXDG01000054.1, forward strand.
ATACCGCCTTCACCTAAATCAATTCCCATGTTGGATAACGGCACAGTGAAATAAAAAAGCCCCGCATTCGCGGGGCTCTTTCTGGTTGCTTGGATCAGCTGCCCTTGACCTCTTTGCCGGCCACGGTGCCTTCCTGGAGCATGATGTTGTACTCCTTACCGTCGGTTTCCACCTGTTGCAGGCGGACCAGCAGGTAGTCCCAGTCCTTGGCGAACCACATGACCGTGGTGCGCTTGTTCTGTGTCGGGTCGCGTACGCGCTCGACCTTGATCGCATCGACCGAACCGGCCTTGGTGCTGACTTTTTCCGAACCCAGGACACGGAAGTCGTAGGTGTCGGTGTCGGTCCCTTCGACCACCTGGTAGCTCATGCTTTTCTTGCCGGCCGCGACATCGCGTTGCAGGGCCAACTGATAGGTGGACTTGTCCAGCATGCCGCTGTTGAGGGGCACCTTGACCGGATCACCGCGATCGCTGCCGGTGACCATCTTCGAGGACCAGTCGAAATCCAGGTTGATTTTCTTCGCCTTGCCCAGGCCGCCACGTTCGAACGTGTAGCTCTGTGGCAGCAGGGTGTCCTTGTCGAGGCGAATGGTGCTTTCCTCGGTCAGGCTGGCGATCATCATGGAAGCCTTGAAACTCAAGGTCCAGGTGCCGTTGTCGTTCTTCGACAGGCTGCGCTCGGCCGAACCGCTCATGGGCAGTTGCTTCCAGTCGGCGGTGTAGCTGGCGGAGAAGGGTTGAAGATCCGCCGCTTGCACGGCCGGCAAGGCGAGCAGGGTAAGAGCGAAGAGCAGGGCACGACGCATAAAATCTCCTAGATTCGAATCATGTGGCCGCTGGCCGCAAGTAATTGACCGTCCAACAATGCACCCTGTTCGTTCAGGACCAAGCGCCCCTCGGCGAACCAGCGTACCGCCAGCGGATAAATCCTGTGTTCCTGAGTGTGGACCCGTTGCGCCAGACTGTGCGCGGTATCGTCAGACTCTACCGTAACCACAGCCTGTACGACCAGAGGTCCGCCGTCGAGTTCCTCGGTGACGAAGTGCACGCTGCAGCCGTGTTCCCGATCACCGGCGTCCAGTGCGCGCTGATGGGTGTGCAGGCCTTTGTACTTGGGCAGGAGAGAAGGGTGGATATTCAGCAGGCGACCCTGATAGTGCCGGACGAAGTCAGCGCTGAGAATGCGCATGAAGCCGGCCAGGACCACCAGTTGCGGATTGAAGGCGTCGATCAGTTCGATCAGGGCGGCATCGAAGGCTTCGCGGCCGTCGAAGGCCTTGTGGTCCAGGACGCGGGTTTCGATCCCCGCGTCCTGGGCGCGTTGCAGGCCGTAGGCGTCGGCGCGGTTGGAGATCACCGCGGCGATGCGGGCCGGAATGTCTGCGGACCGCACGTTGTCGATCAGGGCCTGCAAGTTGCTGCCGGTGCCGGACAGCAACACCACGACGTTACAGGTCGAGGTCATTGGCTCGGACATCAGTGCGCCTTGAGGTTCTTCAGCTCGACCTGGGCAGCGCCTTCGGCGGCCGCGGCGATCTGGCCGATGACCCATGGCTGTTCGCCGGCTTCACGCAGCACCTTCAGCGCCGTTTCGACGTGTTCCTGGGCCACGCAGATCACCATGCCCACGCCGCAGTTCAGCACGCGGTGCATTTCGGTTTCATTGACGTTGCCTTTTTCCTGCAGCCAGTCGAAGACCGCCGGACGCTGCCAGCTGGCCACGTCGACCACGGCCTGGGCGCCCTTGGGCAGTACGCGTGGGATGTTGTCCAGCAGGCCGCCGCCGGTGATGTGGGCCATGGCCTTGACCGCGCCGGTGTCCTTGATCAGCTTGAGCAATGGTTTGACGTAGATGCGGGTCGGAGCCATCAGCAGGTCGGTCAGCGGTTTGCCGTCGAGCTGGGTGTTTTCGATATCGGCACCGGATACTTCGATGATCTTGCGGATCAGCGAGTAGCCGTTGGAATGCGGGCCGGAAGACGGCAGGGCGAGCAGGGCATCGCCGGTGGCGACTTTCGAGCCGTCGATGATCTCGGCCTTTTCCACCACGCCGACGCAGAAGCCGGCCAGGTCGTAGTCTTCGCCTTCGTACATGCCCGGCATTTCAGCGGTTTCGCCGCCCACCAGGGAGCAGCCGGACAGTTCGCAACCGGCACCGATACCGGTCACCACCTGGGCGGCGGTGTCGACATTGAGCTTGCCGGTGGCGTAGTAGTCGAGGAAGAACAGCGGTTCGGCACCGCAGACCACCAGGTCGTTCACGCACATGGCCACCAGGTCGATGCCGATGCTGTCGTGCTTGTTCAGGTTCAGCGCCAGGCGCAGCTTGGTGCCGACGCCGTCGGTGCCGGAGACCAGGACCGGCTGCTTGTAACCGGCCGGGATCTCGCAGAGGGCGCCGAAACCGCCCAGGCCGCCCATGACTTCCGGGCGCGCGGTGCGCTTGGCCACGCTCTTGATGCGTTCGACCAATGCTTCACCGGCGTCGATGTCTACACCGGCGTCCTTGTAGCTCAGGGAGGGTTGCTTGCTCATGATCCAGGCCTTTAGGGGGGATTCAGGGGTATCGACCGGAAGCGGTTGCGCCCATGGGGAAAACGAACGGGGTCGAGTTTCCTGGGGGGCTGACGCTTGCCGGTCTGCGAAGGCGCGCGATTTTATCAGGCTTGGGCAGCAGCGGCCATCCTCGGGCCGACGGCAGGGTCATATCGTGTTAAAAAAATCCCTGTGCGCTCGTGCTGGCTGCAATTGATGCGGCTGTATAAGGTATAGCCTTCGATCTGCTGTCTTTTATGACAGGGGAAAACTTTTCAGTGATTGTGTGAATGATGGCACTGCGCCGTGGTCCTAAACCTGTCGCTTTGTATTCATGCGGTCTTGGCTACCGCTTTCTGCCGTTCGGGAATTTTTCATGCGTCTGTTCAAATTATTGAGTGTCGGCTGTCTTTCCCTGCTGAGCCTGGCCATCCACGCACAAACCTTGAATGGCCTGTACCAGGTGCGCGAGCCGGTCGCCAGCCAGGCGCCGGATGAACGCAACCAGGCCACCCAGCGTGCCCTGGAAACCCTGGTGTTGCGCCTGACCGGCGATCCCAAGGCGCTGCAGAGCCCGGGCCTGGCCGAGGTGCGCAAGGACCCGCAGCAGATCATCAGCCAGTATGGCTACGACGCCGGGCCGCCAGAGAGCCTGCAGGTGGATTTCGACCCGGCGAGCACCGACCGCGCCTTGCGCGGTGCCGGGTTGGCTCTGTGGGGCAGCAACCGGCCGGCGATTCTCGGTTGGTGGCTGAACGATTCGGCCTAGGGCGCCAACCTGGTCGGTGACGGTCAGGCGGCGGCCGAACCGCTGCGCCGGGCGGCACAGCACCGCGGCCTGCCACTGCGCCTGCCGTTGGCCGACCTGGATGAACAGATCGTCGGTACCGCGAAGAATCTCGAGGGCAGCGATGCCTCGCCGTTGCACGCGGCCTCCGAGCGCTACGGCGCCGATGCGTTGCTGGCAGTGCACGCCCATCAGGACGGCGGCCAGTGGCAGGCGAAGTGGCGCTTGTGGCTGGGCAACCAGAAAGAACAGGGCACGGCCCAGGGCGCCGATACCGCCGCGCTGGCGGATGCCGTGCTGTTGGCGGTGAGCGAGCGCCTGGCGCCGCGCTTCGCGGCCAAGCCCGGGGTGGCCACCGAACAACTGCTGGAAGTGCAGGGCATGAACCTGGAGCGCTACGCGGTCCTGGGGCATTTGCTCGAACCCTTTGGCGCTCGGCCGCAAAGCGTGGACGGCGACCGGATCGTCTATCAGGTCAGCGGCAGCGCGGAACAGTTGCGCGCGCAGCTGGGGCTGGCGAAGTTGCAGGAGATCCCGGCCGGCGAAGCCTTGCCGGCGGTGCCGGCCAGTGCTCCGGCGCCCGCTCCTGGCGCTCCGGCTGCGGCCCCTGTGGCACCGGCACCGGCGAAGGCGCAGCTGCGTTTCCGTTGGTAGGTTTTCGGTTCTATCGAATTTCTTTCTATATATAAGGCTGGAGTCGTCCATGACCGACACACGTCAATGGTTCTGGTTGGGCGCGGCGATCCTGCTGTGCGCGTTCGTGTACCTGCTGCATCCGATTCTGTCGCCGTTCCTGGTGAGCCTGCTGCTGGCCTATATGTTCGACCCGGTGGTCGGTCGCCTGGAAAAACTTGGGATGTCCCGTACCTGGGGCGTGGTGTCGGTGTTCGCACTGTTTATCCTGGTATTGATGGCCTTGCTGCTGGTGCTGATACCGATGCTGGCCAAGCAGTTCTTCCGCCTGTACGAACTGGCGCCGCAGATGCTCGACTGGCTGCAGCACACCGCGATGCCCTGGGCCCAGCACAAGTTCGGCCTGGCCGACGGTTTCTGGAAGTTCGACAAGGTCAAGGCGGCCATCAGCGAGCACATGGGGCAGACCACCGATATCGTCGGCGTGGTGCTGTCCCAGGCGACGGCTTCAGGCCTGGCCCTGATCGGCTTCGCGGCGAACCTGTTGTTGGTGCCCGTGGTGAGTTTCTACCTGCTGCGGGACTGGGACCTGATGATGGCGAAGATCCGCAGCCTGCTGCCCCGTGACCGCGAGGCGCGCATCGTCTCCCTGGCGGGCGAATGCCATGACGTGCTCGGGGCCTTCATGCGCGGTCAGTTGCTGGTGATGCTGGCGTTGGGGGTGATCTATGCCGGCGGCCTGATGCTGGTCGGCCTGGAGCTGGGCCTGTTGATCGGCCTGCTGGCCGGGCTGGCGGCCATCGTTCCCTACATGGGCTTCGTGATCGGCATCGGCGCGGCGATTGTCGCCGGCCTGTTCCAGTTTGGCGGCGAGCTGTACCCGATGATCGGCATCGTCGCGGTGTTCATGATCGGCCAGGCCCTGGAAGGGATGGTGCTCACCCCGCTGCTGGTCGGGGACCGCATCGGCCTGCACCCGGTGGCGGTGATCTTCGCGATCCTCGCCGGTGGTGAGCTGTTCGGTTTCACTGGCGTATTGCTGGCCTTGCCGGTGGCGGCGGTGATCATGGTATTGGTGCGGCATATGCACGATCTGTACAAACGCTCGGGCATGTACGGCGGCCAGGAAGGTCCCGAGCTCTGATGAGCGCACGCAAACCTTTGATTTTGCTTGTGGTCTGCTGCATTGTGCGCCCAGCCTCACGGGTATAAACTTTGCAGACTTTACACAGAGGCCACTAACGGTTCCCGGTAACCGTTCAGTCAGCATGAAACCGATTCAGCTGCCCCTAGGTGTGCGTCTGCGTGATGACGCCACCTTCATCAACTACTACCCAGGCGCCAATGCCGCTGCACTCGGCTATGTCGAGCGGCTATGCGAAGCCGACGCCGGGTGGACCGAAAGCCTGATCTACCTCTGGGGCAAGGACGGCGTGGGGCGTACCCACCTGTTGCAGGCGGCCTGCCTGCGTTTCGAGCAGTTGGGTGAACCGGCGGTGTACCTGCCGCTGGCGGAGTTGATGGATCGCGGTGTCGAGTTGCTGGACAACCTCGAGCAGTACGAGCTGGTCTGCCTGGATGACCTGCAAGTGGTTGCCGGGCGCGCCGATTGGGAAGAGGCGCTGTTTCACCTGTTCAACCGTCTGCGCGACAGCGGGCGGCGCCTGCTGATTGCCGCATCGACTTCGCCGCGTGAACTGCCGGTCAAGCTGGCCGACCTGAAATCGCGCCTGACCCTGGCGCTGATTTTCCAGATGCGCCCTCTCTCGGATGAAGATAAGCTGCGGGCTTTGCAACTGCGTGCTTCAAGACGTGGTCTGCATTTGACCGACGAAGTAGGGCATTTCATCCTGACCCGTGGGACTCGCAGCATGAGCGCCTTGTTCGAGTTGCTCGAGCGGCTCGACCAGGCTTCCTTGCAAGCCCAGCGCAAGCTCACCATCCCCTTTCTCAAAGAGACCCTGGGCTGGTAAAACCGGGGCTTTCAGCGCTTTTTCGCCAAATTCCAGACGTCACGAAACCCACGCCGGAAGCTTTTTTCAGGCGCGCGGGAACCGTTTGGGTATTAAGTCCTTAGATGTTTTCAAGAAACGACCGAGTCACATCTTGTGCCATAAAATTTGCAAATGAGGGTGATAGAGGGCATAGTCACGCCTTCTAACAAATCAGCCACGGTCGTGCCCATGCTAAATCGCTTCGCACCCCTCGTGCCTCTCGCACTCGTTACCCTGTTGTTTGGTTGCGCGGCGCATACGCCGGTTTCGCAACAGCAGGTCGATAATTCGGTCAAAACCGCCTCGGTTTCTGGCGTCAAATCCTCGTCCGTACTGGACGACGAGCTGGCCACGGAAAAAGAACTCGCCGAGTTCGCCGACGGCAAGCCTTACCAGTTGCCTGTCCTTGCCGACAGCATTCTCGAGCGTGGCATGTCCCTGATCGGTACCCGTTACCGTTTTGGCGGCACCAACGAGAGCTCCGGCTTTGACTGCAGCGGCTTCATCGGTTATCTGTTCCGTGAGGAAGCCGGCCTTGACCTGCCGCGTTCCACCCGTGAGATGATCAACGTGAAGGCGCCGCTGGTTGCGCGTAACAAGCTCAAGCCGGGTGACCTGCTGTTCTTCGCCACCAATGGTCGTCGCGGTCGTGTCAGTCACGCCGGGATCTACCTGGGCGATGACCAGTTCATCCACTCCAGCAGCCGCCGTAGCGGTGGTGTCCGGATCGACAGTCTGGGCGACAGTTACTGGAGCAAGACCTTCATCGAAGCCAAGCGCGCCCTGGCGATGGCTCCGACCGTGGTCACAGCCAGCAACAAGTAATCATCCGGACGTTTTCAGTGCCATCGGCCCCACTGATGGCTAAATGCCAAGCTCCATGCCAGGCAAAACTGTACAAAAAACGTCCGAAGTTAAAGTGATACTTGAAGTTTGGTGTATAGCCGCTAGAATCCTGAGATATTGTCGAGTATCTGACCGCGCAAGCCCCCCTTGCGCGGTTTTGATTTCTCTACGCCACGGCAGAGCAAGCCGCATTCAGTCAGGATTTCTGCACATGTCGACCTCGGCCCGTATTGCCTTGATTGCCCTCGCAGCGCTGCTCGGCGCCTGTGCCGGTCATGCGCCACCGCCGCCTGCGCCCGTGGCTCGTCCCTTGGTCTTTGCCCCCCAGCAACCCTCCTCGCCAGAAGCCGAAGACGTGCTGTTCCGTGCCTTGGGTCTGGTCGGCACGCCCTATCGCTGGGGCGGTAATACACCGGATTCGGGTTTTGATTGCAGTGGCCTGATCAGCTATGTGTATCGCGACATGGCCGGTATCAACCTGCCGCGTTCGACCCGCGAGATGATCGTGATGCGGGCACCGAACGTGCCGCAGAATGCACTGCAGACCGGCGACCTGATCTTCTTCGCCACCAGCGGCGGCTCCCAGGTCAGCCATGCCGGCATCTATGTCGGCGAAGGTCGCTTCGTTCATGCGCCGGCCACCGGTGGCACGGTGAAGCTGGACAGCCTGTCCAAGGCCTATTGGCAGCACGCCTATCTGAACGCCAAGCGGGTGTTGCCGGCCGGACATCTGGCGAGCAATCCTTAAACAACGTGTTGCCGCGAGGTTGTCATGACCGCTCGCACCCTCAAGTTGGACGATGCCCTCTACAGCTATCTGCTGGACGTGTCCCTGCGCGAAACGCCCGTGCTCAAGCGTCTGCGTGACGAAACCCAGGCGCTGCCCATGGCGCGCTGGCAGGTGGCGCCCGAGGAGGGGCAGTTCCTCGCGCTGCTGGTCAAGCTGACCGGCGCCCGGCGCTTGCTCGAAGTCGGTACCTTCACCGGCTACAGCGCCTTGTGCATGGCCTCGGCCTTGCCGGAGGGCGGCAGCCTGCTGTGCTGCGATATTCCCGGAGACTACAACGCCACCGCGCTGCGCTACTGGCAGGAGGCGGGTCTGGCCGGGCGCATCGAACTGCGTCTGGCGCCGGCGCTGGAGACTCTGGCGCAGCTGGAGCAGCAAGGGCAGGGCGGGCAGTTCGACCTGGCGTTCATCGATGCCGACAAGGCCAATTATCCGGCTTACCTGGAAAGTGCACTGCGCTTGCTGCGTCCGGGCGGCCTGGCGATTTTCGATAACACCCTGTGGAGCGGGCGGGTGCTGGAGGCGGATGCCGAGAGCGCGGACACCCGGGCCATCCAGGCACTGAACCGGGCCTTGAAGGATGACGCGCGGGTGGATCTGTCGCTGTTGCCGCTGGGCGATGGGCTGACACTGTGCCGTAAGCGCTAGGCGTTCGTTCAGGCTTCCTTGAACAACATGGCGATGCCGGGGTGATACTGACCCGCTTCGTTGTGCAACTTGCGATAAGGGTAGGGGAAGTACCAGGCCACGGCGCAGGTATGGGCTTTTTGCAGGTCGTCGACCATGTCCTGCAGGTCTTCCGGGCTTGGGCTCTGCTGAGCCTTGAATGGCGAGACGAACAGGCAGCCGAGCTTCAGATGGTGGGGATGGCTGACCTTCTTCGCCTCGCCTACCACATCGAGCAGGGCCGGCATCGGGTTCAGGTTATTGACCTTGGGCCAGCGCTGCGTGGCCTTGATATAGGTCGACTCCTGCGCGGTGGCGATCTGCAGGTCGCAACGTCCGCTGCGGTCGCCGTCTTCGAGCTGTTTCTTGGTCTGGAAATGTTCCAGGGTGACCATTTCCGCCGCCCAGGCCGCCGCCGACAGCAATCCGAGGTTGGCGCGCTCGTTGAACCAGTAGGGCGCCTGACCATCCCCGAGGAGCTGGTTGTAGCGATCAATGCACTCGGGCCAGCGTTCCAGGGCGGGACGCAGGAATTCCAGTTTCGGATTGCTGATGATCAGGCCTTGCATGGGGCTTCCCTTTTTTATAGTTGGACGGGGTGTGGCTATTTGATATCGCTTTCTTCAACGTAGCACAAATTCTGGCGCCGGCTTTTTGCTGTGACGGCTTTAATTGACGCTCCACCCCCAACCCTCTAACCTTCGCCGATTGTTTCAGGTGCTCTGTGGCCGACGGCCGACAGGGTGAAACAGGGAAGCCGGTGAGCCCTTCGACAGGTGCGATTCCGGCGCTGCCCCCGCAACGGTAAATGAGTCAAGACCGCGCCTTGAGCCACTGTGTCCAACCGACATGGGAAGGCGCGCGGTCCCGCGCATACGCGCTCATGAGCCCGGAGACCGGCCTGATCCATCCCACAGCGTCACGGCGGGCGATGCTGGACGGCTCCGGCCGCGTTTTTCCCTGCCCCCCGTTTGCCTTATCCAGCCCCAACGGAGAGCTGCCATGAACGAATCCCCCGATCGCGACGAGCGCCACCTGGCGCGCATGCTGCGCAAAAAGGCAGTGATCGACGAGCGTATCGCCAGTGCCCCGAACGAATGCGGCCTGTTGCTGGTACTGACCGGTAACGGCAAGGGCAAGAGCAGCTCGGCCTTCGGCATGCTCGCCCGGGCCATGGGCCATGGGCCATGGCATGCAGTGCGGCGTGGTGCAATTTATCAAGGGCCGCAACAGCACCGGCGAGGAGCTGTTCTTCCGGCGCTTCCCCGAGCAGGTGCGCTTCCATGTGATGGGCGAAGGCTTTACCTGGGAAACCCAGGACCGCCAGCGCGATATCGCCGCCGCCGAAGCCGCCTGGGCCGTTTCCCGGGAAATGCTCCGTGATCCGGGCATCGGCCTGGTGGTGCTCGATGAGCTGAATATCGCCCTCAAGCACGGTTACCTGGACCTCGACCAGGTGTTGACCGACCTGCAAGCCCGTCCGCCGATGCAGCACGTGCTGGTCACCGGACGCGGGGCCAAGCCGGAAATGATCGAGCTGGCCGACACCGTGACCGAAATGGGCCTGCTCAAGCATGCGTTCCAGGCCGGGATCAAGGCCCAGAAGGGCATCGAACTATGAGGCAAACCCGTCATTGCCCGGCGGTGCTGATCGCCGCGCCGGCTTCCGGCCAGGGCAAGACCACGGTGACGGCGGCCCTGGCGCGCCTGCACCGCAACCAGGGGCGCAAGGTCCGGGTGTTCAAGTGCGGCCCGGACTTTCTCGACCCGATGATTCACGAGCGCGCCAGCGGTGCGCCGGTCTATCAGCTGGATTTGTGGATGGTCGGCGCCGAGGAAAGTCGTCGCCTGCTCTGGGAAGCGGCGGGCGAGGCCGACCTGATCCTGATCGAAGGTGTCATGGGGTTGTTCGACGGTACGCCGTCCAGCGCCGATCTGGCCCGGCATTTCGGCGTGCCGGTGCTCGGGGTGATCGACGGTACGGCCATGGCCCAGACCTTCGGCGCCCTGGCCCTGGGACTGGCGCGTTACCAGCCGGACCTGCCGTTCGCCGGGGTGCTGGCCAACCGCGTCGGCACCCAGCGTCACGCGCAATTGCTCGAAGGCAGCCTGACCGAAGGTCTGCGCTGGTACGGCGCGCTCTCCCGGGAGACCGGGATCGAGTTGCCGAGCCGCCATCTCGGCCTGGTGCAGGCCAGTGAACTGAATGACCTGGACCGGCGCCTGGACGCCGCCGCCGAGGCCCTGGCCGGCAGTTGCGAGGTGGCGCTGCCGCCGCCGGTGGCCTTCGAGGCGCCTGAACCGGTCGCCGTCGAACCGCTGCTGGCTGGCGTGCGCCTCGCCGTGGCCCGTGACGAGGCCTTTGCCTTCACCTATGGCGCCAACCTGGACCTGTTGCGGGCCATGGGCGCCGCGTTGCGGTTTTTCTCGCCGATTCACGATCGACACTTGCCCGAGGCGGACAGCCTTTATCTGCCCGGTGGTTATCCGGAGCTGCATCACCAGGCCCTGGAGCGGAACGCGCCGATGCTGGCGGCGATTCGTGCCCATCATCAGGCCGGCAAACCCTTGCTCGCCGAATGTGGCGGCATGCTCTACCTGCTCGACGCGCTGACCAATGTCGAAGGGCAGCGCGCCGAGCTGCTGGGCCTGCTGCCGGGCGAGGCGGTGATGCAGAAGCGCCTGGCGGCCCTGGCTTTGCAAGCGGTGACCTTGCCGGAAGGGCTGTTGCGCGGCCACACCTATCACCATTCGCTGACCACCACGGCGCTGGAACCGATTGCCCGGGGCCTGAGTCCCAATGGCGGGCGCGGCGCCGAGGCGGTGTATCGCCAGGGGCGGATGACCGCCTCTTACGTGCATTTTTATTTTCCGTCGAATCCGCGGGCGATCGCCGCGTTTCTGGCACCTGATATCCACCTTGCCAAGGCCGGCGCACTCTCGGAGAGCGCGGACTTGCCCGCGCAGAGGCCATGACCGACAACGCTTTTACCCCTGAAGAACGTGCGGCGGTCTACCGCGTCATCGGCGAGCGCCGCGATATGCGCCACTTTGCCGGTGGCACCGTAGCCCCCGAATTGCTCTCGCGCCTGCTGGAAGCGGCGCACCAGGCGCCCAGCGTCGGCCTGATGCAACCCTGGCGCTTCATTCGCATTACCCGGCGCGAACTGCGCGGCAGGATCCAGCAGTTGGTGGAAGAAGAACGGGTACGCACCGCCGAGGCCCTGGGCGAGCGTTCCGATGAATTCATGAAGTTGAAGGTCGAGGGGATCAACGACTGTGCCGAGGTGCTGGTCGCCGCGCTGATGGATGACCGCGAACGACATATCTTCGGTCGGCGCACCTTGCCGGAAATGGACCTGGCTTCCTTGTCCTGCGCCATCCAGAATCTCTGGCTGGCGGCCCGTGCCGAAGGACTGGGCATGGGCTGGGTCTCGCTGTTCGAGCCGTTGGCACTGGCGCAACTGCTCGGTCTGCCGGCGGGGGCCAAGCCGCTGGCGGTGCTGTGCCTGGGACCAGTCGAGGCCTTCTATCCGGCACCGATGCTGGTATTGGAAGGCTGGGCGCAGCCGCGGCCCTTGAGTGAGCTGTTATATGAAAATTATTGGGGAGTGAGTCAATGAGTGTGGCGTTGTTGAGTGTCGCTGGAGTAGCGCTGGATGCGCTGCTGGGCGAACCCAAACGCTGGCATCCGCTGGTGGCGTTCGGCCGTCTGGCGGACCGTATCGAACAACGTTTCAATTCTGCTGGCCGGGGCTGGCGCAGTCACGGGGTCACCGCCTGGGTGATGGCGGTGGTGCCGCTGACGCTCCTGGCCACGGCCTTGTCGTGGGCGCCCTATGTCGGCTGGATCGTCGAGATCCTCGCGCTCTATTGCGCCCTCGGCCTGCGCAGCCTCGGTGAACACGTGGCCCCGGTGGCCCAGGCGTTGCGCAGCGATGACCTGGACCGCGCGCGCCAGCGCGTGGGCTATCTGGTCAGTCGCCAGACCGCGGAGCTCGATCACACCGAAGTGGCCCGCGCGGCCACCGAGTCGGTCCTGGAAAACGGCAGCGATGCGGTGTTCGCCGCGCTGTTCTGGTTTGTCGTGGCCGGGGCACCCGGCGTGGTGCTGTATCGCCTGAGCAACACCCTGGACGCCATGTGGGGCTATCGCAACGAGCGTTTCGAGCGTTTTGGCTGGGCGGCAGCGCGGATCGACGATGTCTTGAACTATATTCCTGCACGGCTGGTGGCCCTGACCTACGCCGTGCTCGGCAAGACCGGACTGGCACTGCAGTGCTGGCGCCGCCAGGGACCGACCTGGGACAGCCCGAACGCCGGGCCGGTGATGGCGGCCGGAGCCGGTGCGCTGGGGGTCGAGTTGGGCGGAGCGGCGATTTATCACGGTGAACTGCATCAGCGCCCGCAGTTGGGCGAAGGCGACCCGGCCAGTGCCGATTCCATCGACCGCGGCTGGCAGTTGGTGCAACGAGGGGTGTGGTTGTGGTTGCTGATTCTCTGTCTGGGAGCTGAGATCTATGCTTGAGCACGGCGGGCGCTTGCGCAAGGCGGTGGAACACTATGGGATTGCCGAGGCCGACTGGCTGGACCTGTCCAGCGGTCTCGCGCCCTGGCCCTGGCCGATCCCGCCTATCCCCGAGCGCGCTTGGGCGCGCCTGCCGGAAACCGATGACGGTCTGGAGCGGGCCGCCTGCGCCTATTACGGCGCGCCCCAGGTGTTGCCGGTGCCCGGTTCCCAGTCGGCGATCCAGTTGCTGCCGCGCCTGCGCCGTTCCGGCAAGGTCGGCGTGCTGTCGCCTTGTTACGCCGAACATGCCGAAGCCTGGCGGCGCAATGGCTACGTCGTGCGCGAAGTGCTGGAGCACGAAGTCGACTTTTTTCTCGACAGCCTCGATGTGCTGGTGGTGGTCAACCCGAACAATCCCACCGGCCTGAGCCTGGCCCCGGAGCAGTTGCTGGAATGGCACGCCCGGCTGGCCCAGCGCGGTGGCTGGCTGGTGGTGGACGAAGCCTTCATGGACAACACGCCGCAGCGCAGCCTGGCCGCCCACAGCCACAAGATTGGCCTGATTGTCCTGCGCTCGTTCGGTAAGTTCTTCGGCCTGGCCGGTGTGCGCCTGGGGTTTGTCCTGGCCGAAGGCCAACTGCTCAAGTTGCTGGCCGAACAGGTCGGCCCCTGGGCCGTCAGCGGGCCGACGCGGGTGCTGGGGCAGGTGTGCCTCGCCGATACCGCCGGCCATGAGCGCCAGCGTGTGCGCAGCGAGCAGGCCAGCCAGCGCCTGGTGGAACTGCTGACGCGTTTCGGCCTGGCGCCCCAGGGCGGTTGCGCGCTGTTTCAGTGGTTGCTGACGGCGCGGGCCGAGCAGCTCCATGAGTTCATGGCCCGTCGCGGCATTCTGCTGCGCCTGTTCAGCCAGAACAGCAGCCTGCGTTTCGGTCTGCCGGCCGATGAAGCGGATTGGCTGCGTCTGGAGCAGGCGTTGCGCGCCTTCGACGAGGTGCAGCCATGACCACCCTGATGGTGCAAGGCACCACCTCCGATGCCGGCAAGAGCACCCTGGTGACCGCCCTGTGTCGCTGGCTGACCCGCCAGGGCGTGCGGGTGGTGCCGTTCAAACCGCAGAACATGGCGCTCAACAGCGCGGTGACCGCCGACGGCGGCGAGATCGGCCGGGCCCAGGCGGTCCAGGCCCAGGCGGCGGGCCTGGCGCCCCACACCGACATGAACCCGGTGCTGCTCAAGCCCAACAGCGATACCGGCGCCCAAGTGATCATCCATGGCCGCGCCGTGACCACCATGAATGCCGTGGCCTATCACGATTACAAGGCCATCGCCATGCAAGCGGTGCTGGCCTCGCACCAACGGCTGAGCGCTGCTTATCCGGTGGTGATGGTCGAAGGCGCGGGCTCGCCGGCGGAGATCAATCTGCGCGCCGGGGATATCGCCAACATGGGCTTCGCCGAGGCGGTGGATTGCCCGGTGCTGCTGATTGCCGATATCAATCGCGGCGGGGTATTCGCCCATCTGGTGGGTACCCTGGAGCTGCTGTCGCCCAGCGAGCAGGCGCGGGTCAAGGGGTTCATCATCAACCGCTTTCGCGGCGATATCGCCTTGTTGCAACCCGGGCTGGATTGGCTGGAGCAGCGCACCGGAAAACCAGTGATCGGCGTGCTGCCCTACGTGTCGGACCTGCACCTGGAAGCCGAGGACGGCCTCGACCGGCGCCAGGCCGACAAGGCCGACCAGGTGCTGAACGTGGTGGTGCCGGTGCTGCCGCGCATCAGCAACCATACCGATTTCGATCCCTTGCGCCTGCATCCGCAGGTCGATCTGCAATTCATCGGTCCCGGCCAGGCCATTCCGGCGGCGGACCTGATCATCCTGCCCGGCTCCAAGAGCGTGCGCAGCGACCTCGCCTATCTGCGCCAGCAGGGCTGGGACACGGCGATCAATCGTCACCTGCGTTATGGCGGCAAGCTGCTGGGGATCTGCGGCGGCCTGCAGATGCTCGGTGAGCAGGTGCATGATCCCCTGGGGTTGGAAGGGGCGCCGGGCTCGAGTGCCGGGTTCGGGCTGCTGGCCCTGAGCACTGAACTGGAGCAGGAGAAACAACTGCGCAATGTGCGTGGCCGCCTGGCGTTGGAAGACGCCGAGGTCAGCGGTTATGAGATCCATGCCGGGGTGACGGTCGGGGCGGCGCTGGAGCAACCGGCGGTGCATCTGGACGATGGTCGTTGCGACGGTGCCCGCAGCGCCGACGGACAGGTGCTCGGGACTTACCTGCACGGTCTGTTCGAGTCACCCCGGGCGTGCGGCGCACTGCTACGCTGGGCCGGGTTGGCGCAGGTGCAGGAGGTGGATTATCACGCCCTGCGCGAGCGCGACATCGAGCGCCTGGCCGACCTGGTGGAAAAACATCTGGATACCGACCGCTTGCGCCAGCTCTGCGGTCTTGAATAAGGACGTCTACGGACCATGCTGCAACTGATCCTTGGCGGTGCCCGTTCCGGCAAGAGTCGCCTGGCTGAACGCCTGGCGGCTGAAAGCGCGCTGCCGGTGACCTACATCGCCACCAGCCAGCCGCTGGACGGCGAATTGAATGAGCGGGTCGCCCTGCATCGCCAGCGTCGCCCGGCCCATTGGCAGTTGATCGAAGAACCGCTGGAACTGGCCCGGGTACTGCGCGAGAACGCGGCGGCCGACGCCTGTCTGTTGGTGGATTGCCTGACCCTGTGGTTGACCAACCTGCTGATGCTGGACGACGCCGAGCGCCTGAAGGTCGAGCGCGAAGCCCTGTTGCAAAGCCTGGCGCAATTGCCGGGAGAGATCATTTTTGTCAGCAACGAGACCGGTCTGGGTATCGTGCCGCTGGGCGAATTGACTCGCCGTTATGTCGATGAAGCCGGTTGGCTGCATCAAGCTCTGGCCGAGCGTTGTCAGCGTGTGGTGCTGACGGTCGCCGGCCTGCCTCTGACTTTGAAAGGAACTGCGTTATGAGTGAATCGTGGTGGCTGAATCCGTGCAAGGCAATTGATCTTCAGGCGCAAGACGCGGCCTTCGAGCGTCAGCAGCAACTGACCAAGCCCACCGGCTCCCTGGGCCAGCTGGAGCAGGTCGCGGTGCAACTGGCGGGTTTGCAGGGGCGGCTCAAGCCGCGGGTCGACACGCTGTGGATCGCGATTTTTGCCGGCGACCATGGCGTGGTGGCCGAAGGGGTGTCGGCTTATCCGCAGGAAGTGACCGGACAGATGCTCGCCAACTTCGTCGGTGGCGGCGCGGCGATCAGCGTGCTGGCGCGGCAGTTGGGCGCGCAGTTGGATGTCAACGACCTCGGTACCGTCACGCCGATGCTCAACCTGCCGGGTGTGCGTCATCTGCAGATCGGCGCCGGTACCGCGAACTTCACCCAGGCCCCGGCCATGACCGAAGCCCAGGGCCGGTTGGCGCTGGAGGCCGGGCGTGACAGCGTGCGGCGTGCGGTGGCAGTGGGCAGCGAGTTGTTTGTCGGCGGCGAAATGGGCATCGGCAATACGGCCTCGGCCAGCGCCGTGGCCTGCGCGCTGTTGAAATGCCCGGCGGCGCTGTTGGCCGGCCCCGGCACCGGGCTGGACCCGGCCGGTGTCAGCCACAAGGCGCAGGTGATCGAGCGGGCGCTGGCGCTGCATGCCGAACACACCGACGACCCCTTGCAGGCGTTGTTCCGCCTGGGTGGTTTCGAGATCGCGGCGCTGGCCGGGGCCTACCTGGCTTGTGCCCAGGAAGGCGTGGCGGCGCTGGTCGATGGCTTTATCTGCAGCGTGGCGGCGATGGTGGCGGTGCGCTTGAATCCCGAGTGCCGGCAGTGGCTGATCTTCGCCCACCGTGGCGCCGAGCGTGGCCACCGGCATGTCCTGGAAAGCCTGCTGGCTGAACCTTTGCTCGATCTGGGCCTGCGTCTGGGCGAGGGTAGCGGCGCGGCGCTGGCGGTGCCGTTGCTGCGTCTGGCCTGCGACCTGCACGGGCAGATGGCGACCTTCGCCGAGGCGGCCGTGGCGGATCGCCCGGCATGACCTTGCGCCTGGACCTGTTGCGTCACGGCGAAACCGAACTGGGCGGCGGCTTGCGCGGTAGCCTGGACGATGCCTTGACGCCCCGGGGCTGGGAGCAGATGCGGGCCGGCGTGGCGCAACATGGGCCTTGGGACCGGGTGATCAGTTCGCCCTTGCAGCGCTGCGCGCGTTTTGCCGAAGAGCTGGGCGCGGGCCTGGGTGTGCCGGTCGAGATCGAGAGCGACCTGCGGGAGTTGCATTTCGGTGCCTGGGAAGGGCAGAGCGCGGCGGCGTTGATGGAGACGGACGCCGATGATCTGGGACGGTTCTGGTCAGACCCCTATGGCTTCACGCCGCCTGACGGCGAGCCGGTGGAGCGGTTTGCCGAGCGGGTGCTGACAGCGGTGTCGCGCCTGCACCAGCGTTATGCCGGCCAGCGCGTGCTGCTGGTCAGTCATGGTGGCGTGATGAAGGTCTTGCTGGCCAGGGCCCGTGGGTTGCCGCGTGAACAGTTGTTGCAGATCGAGGTGGCCCATGGCGCCTTGTTCGCGTTGCAGGCGACGGCCGACGGCGGGCTGAGGGAGACGCCTTGAACCGCCTGCCGTTCTGGATCGCCTTGCAGTTTCTCAGCAGCCTGCCGATTCGCTTGCCGGGGATGCCGGCTCCCCGGGAAATGGGGCGTTCGTTGCTCTGCTATCCATTGGTGGGGCTGCTCTTCGGCGTCGTGCTTTATGTGCTCGATGGCCTGTTGGCGGGCGCGCCGCTGTTGCTTCACGCCGCCTTGTTGCTGACGGCCTGGGTGCTGCTCAGCGGCGGCCTGCACCTCGACGGCCTGGCCGACAGCGCGGATGCCTGGCTGGGTGGCTTCGGCGACCGTGAGCGGACCTTGCTGATCATGAAGGACCCGCGCAGCGGGCCGATTGCCGTAGTCACGCTGGTGCTGGTGCTGCTGTTGAAGTTCTGTGCCTTGCTGGCGTTGATCGAGCAGCGGCAGACGCTTGTGTTGTTGCTCGTGCCGCTGATCGGCCGTAGCGCCTTGCTCGGCTTGTTCCTGACCACGCCTTATGTGCGCGCTGGAGGGTTGGGGCAGGCGTTGGCCGATCATCTGCCACGGCGGGCCGGCTGGTATGTGCTGCTGGCGAGCGCACTGTTCTGCGGCTTGCTGGCCGGGTTCAAGGGCGCCTGGGCGGTGTTGCTGGCGGTGCTGGGCTTCTGCTGGTTGCGGCAACTGATGATGCGACGCCTGGGCGGCACCACGGGTGATACGGCGGGGGCATTGCTGGAGTTGCTGGAAGTGGCGGTGCTGGTGGGCTTGGCGTTGGTCTGATCGTTCTACGCCAGCCTTGCGACCGCTATCGCCAGCAAGCCGGCTCCCACGGATCGGTGTCCCACCGCAGAATATCTGCCAGCCCGGCACTTGTGGGAGCCAGCAATCTGGCCCCCACAAGATTCGCGGCGGGAATAGACTTTGTGGGAGCCGGCTTGCTGCGGGCGGCGTTCCGACGATGGTGTCGGTTGTCACACCACTGAATATTGCTCAAAAACTTGTTTTCAAAGTGTTACGGGTATATACACACATCATGTTATCAACCGATTGCTTGTGCATCAGCCTGCGTCGCGCCGCTCGTGGCGTCAGCAGGCATTACGACGGCGCTCTCGACGGCTTCGGGATCAATGTCGCCCAGTATTCTCTGCTGTGCAATCTCCAGCGCCTGGACCAACCGAGCATTTCCAGCCTGGCCGAAGCCATGGGCCTGGATCGCAGTACCCTGGGGCGCAACCTGCGGGTGTTGGAGTGCGACGGCCTGGTCACCCTGACCGAAGGCGCCGACCAGCGTAACCGCCTGGTCAGGCTCACCGATGCCGGGGCCGAGCGGCTGGTGGCCGCCGGGCCTGCATGGCAAGCCGCGCAGCAACGTCTGGCGGAGCGCTTGGGGGATGAAAAGCGCAGGGCGCTGCTGGCGTTGCTGGAAGAGTTGGCAAGCGGCGAGTAATCGCCGTTTTATTGATATAAAGCGGGTATATACCCGCAAATGGAGCATAACAATGACATCGATGTGGCGTGCAAGTGGCTGGATTCTGCTCGGGAGCGCGCTGATTCTGGCGCTGTCCCTGGGGGTGCGGCATGGTTTCGGGCTGTTCCTGCCACCCATGAGCGCGCAATTCGGCTGGGGCCGCGAGGTGTTCGCCTTTGCCATTGCCTTGCAGAACCTGATCTGGGGGCTGGCCCAGCCGTTCACCGGGGCCTTGGCCGATCGCTTCGGTGCAGCCAAGGTGGTGTTGATCGGTGGCCTGCTGTACGCCATCGGATTGGTGTGCATGGGCCTGTCCGACTCCGCGTTGACCCTGTCCCTGAGTGCCGGCCTGTTGATCGGTATCGGCCTGTCGGGGACCTCGTTCTCGGTGATCCTCGGTGTGGTCGGGCGCGCCTTGCCACCGGAGAAACGCAGCATGGGCATGGGTATCGCCAGCGCTGCCGGCTCCTTCGGCCAGTTCGCCATGCTGCCGGGTACCTTGGGGTTGATCGGCTGGCTCGGCTGGTCGACGGCGTTGCTGGTGCTGGGTGTGCTGGTGGCGCTGATCGTGCCGCTGGTGAGCATGCTCAAGGATAAGCCGCTGCCCAAGCTGGCGGGCGAGCAGACCTTGTCCGAGGCGCTGCGGGAGGCCTGTTCCCATTCCGGCTTCTGGTTGCTGGCATTCGGCTTTTTTGTCTGCGGTTTCCAGGTGGTATTCATCGGCGTGCACTTGCCGGCCTACCTGGTGGACCAGCATCTGCCGGCCACGGTCGGGACCACGGTGCTGGCGCTGATCGGCCTGTTCAATATCTTCGGCACCTACACCGCCGGCTGGCTGGGCGGACGGATCTCCAAGCCGCGGCTGCTGACCGCCCTGTACCTGGCGCGAGCGCTGGTGATCACGGTGTTTCTCTGGGTGCCCGTCACGCAGTTCAGTGCCTATCTGTTCGGCATGGCAATGGGCTTTCTCTGGCTGTCGACGGTGCCCCTGACCAATGGCACCGTGGCCACCCTGTTCGGCGTGCGCAATCTCTCCATGCTCGGCGGGATCGTGTTCCTCTTCCATCAGTTGGGCTCCTTCCTCGGTGGCTGGCTCGGTGGGGTGGTGTATGACCGTACTGGCAGCTACGACTTGATCTGGCAGGTGTCTATCCTGCTCAGCCTGCTGGCGGCGGCCTTGAACTGGCCGGTGCGTGAGCGGCCCGTGGCGCGCTTGCAGGCGCAGGCGGGCCTGGCATGAGTGCATTCTGGTCGCGGCTCCTGGCCCTGGCGGTGATCGCCGTGCTGTTGGCGCTGGCCTGGTGGGGCTGGCATCGGGGTGGCCTGGCGTTGATGCAGTTGGGCATGGGGGCTTGCTAGGAAGGTGCTGGAGAAGGCTGTCGCCATAAACATCGTGCAATAAAAAACCCGCATCAGACGATGCGGGTTTTTTTATACGACCGACGAGCGGTTCAGGCTAGCGGTGAATCAGAACTTGTACGTAGCGCCCAGGCCATAGCCCCATGCGCTGTTTTCGTATTTGGCGTTATAGCTGGCCAGGGTGTTGGATTTGCTGACGGTGACGTCCTTTTCCTGGAGATAGGAAACGGCGGCGTCGATGGTCAGATTGTCATTGACGGCATAACCGGCACCGACGCTGAAGATCGTTCGGTCACCGGTAGGAATGCGTGGCGAACGGTCGGTATTGTTGGTTGGCGACTGGTCGAAGGTCAGGCCTGTGCGCAGGACCCACTGTTTGTTCAGCTGGTACGAAGTACCCAGGGCATAGGCCCAGGTGTCGCGCCAGTTCTGCTCTTCCGAGATAGTACCGAACAGTTGTGGGGACAGGACACCACCCGAAGCAGCGGTCACGCCTTGGTTTTGGACGGTAATGTCCTTCAGGCGGCTCCAGCGAGTCCAGGTGGCGCCTGCATAGAGTTTCCAGGCGTCCGACATATCCTGGGTGACCGACAGGTCGTAGGATTCCGGCGTCGTGATTTTCAACGAGGCATCATAGCGATTGCTGTTGACCGCACCGGTAAGCGCGGTGGGCGAGGTGATCTGTGTGTGCCCATCCAGATCGTAGTTGACCTTCGAGTGATAGGTCAGGCCTACGCGCGTGGTATCAGTAGCCTGGACCAGGACACCGAGGTTGAAACCCCATGCCGTGTCGTCGCCCTTGATCTTGACATTGACGTCCGAAACCAGAGGGTTGAGCGTCAAGTCCGATTGCAGCTCACCGGAGATACGGTTGATGGTAGGACCGAAACCAACCGATACCTTGTCGTTGAAGGCATAGCTGATGGTGGGTTGCAGGGTCGCGACCTTGACTTCGCTCTTGCTGCCGAACGCACGGCCCTGGAAGTTGGAGCCGTAGTTGGTGATCAGGCCGAAGGGCGCGTAGGCACCGAAACCGATCGACCATTGGTCGTTGAGCTGGTTGGTATAGAACAGCATGGGGACCGTGGTGAACGGAACCATGTCGCCGTCGTTCTGGCCCCTTGAGCGGCCGCTGACGTCCTTGATGTCGGTCGAGGCGTCGATAGCCGCGGCGCCGACGGTGATTTGCTGGCCCTTGAGGCGGGACATACCGGCAGGGTTGCCATAGACAGTGCTTGGATCATCGGCAGCAGAAGATCGACCCGCATAACCCATCCCCATCCCGCTGATGCTCTGCTCGTTGAGGGCAAAGCCACTCGCGAAAAGCTGGGTGGATGCCAGGGCAACAGAAAGGCTGAGTGTGGTCTTGAGTATTACTTTTTTCATTATTAGAACTCCGTGTGATCACCGAGGCGAAAACTACCAACATTTTCGCGTCGGCGCTATAGGCTGTATCGCAGGAGATAGAGCGGTTTTGTAGGACAATCCGACCAGAATCGGTAGGTTTTTTCAGATACTGTTCCTTTGCTCTAGCAAGCGATCGGAGTGACTGATGGGTCACAGCTTTGCCAGGCTCGAGTGAAATCTCTCAGGCGTCCTTGTGGGTGGAAAATCTGTCGCCAGATCCGCGCCATACCGAGCAGATCGTCGATGGCGGGCAGGTGAGGGTGGTGTTCTTCCACCAGCAACCAGGCGATGGCGGTGGCGTAGCGCAGGTTCACGGCAAGTTCGAGGTTCGGGTTGCTGAAAAAAGCGTGCTGGCTGGCCAGGCCGCGAACCAGGCTGGCCAATTCCGGGTCCGTGGCCAGGTAACGGTCCCAGAGCGCGGCATGGCGACTTTCGTCGATGCAATACAGGCCGTGTCCACGGCGATCATGCAGGGCCGAGCCCAGGTCCGACTGGCTGGCGGCGATGCCCAGCAGCAGGGCTTCGGCGCTCGGGCTGTGGCGGCCCAGGTACATCAGGGTCGGACGAATCACATAAAGGCGCAGTTCCCTGGCGGCGATACCCATGACACCCTCGATGCTCCTGCCGTGTGATCGGCGATTTTTATTGGTCGGCGTGGCCTGGCCCCTGGCAGCGATGGAGGCGTTCAGGCCCGCCGGAAGCGGCCCGGGCCGCTTGAGTTGAAGTGTAGTGTCATATCTTCGCTGTAAAGGACTGTTTTTAAAATATTTAAGCCATGAGCATGCGGCTTATATATTTATTCGTACTTAGCTATACAGCCAAAATCGCGAAACTTCAGGCAATAAAAAGCCCGGCGATAAGTGCCGGGCTTTTGAGTTACTGCTTGTTTCGAGCTTCAGGCAACCAGGGCCTGGCGCGTGCGTTCGATCACTGCCTGCAGCGGTTCGGCGCTGGAATACTGGTCTGGATACAGGCGTTCGCTGTGACGAGCGATACCGTGTTCGTTGACCAGCGTGAAGCTGAAACTGCCTTTGCGAGCGGCCATGATCAGGCAGTTCATCGGTGCGAAGGCGTTGGTGAGGGTGCGAATAGCATCCTGGGTCTGGATTTGAGTCGACATAATTATTAGGTGTCCCTGCAAATGACACGGAATCTGATCCGTGTAACGTTAAAACGTTCCAGTAGCGTCGAACCACAATGGGGCGGACGAAGAACCTGACTGGAACAAAGCAGCCAGTTTGCAGCGCATGAGATTAAGTGGCGCTTGGGCTGGCAGGTAGGTACTCAGGAGGGCAGGCAATCACGGCAAGGGCAAAGGTTCTGGGCCCGGGGTGAAGATCCTGATCAATCTTGCAGGTTGGTTCGGTCAGAGTAACAACATTCGGCAGCGGCCTTTCAAAAGGCTGTGCTGGGAAAGATTTACCTGGAAACCATCGAGGGGTCGATCCCTTTTTCGAGCGACTGATCCATTCGGAGCGTGCTTGTGGGGATATGTTCGACCGGAATTGACTTTCAGCTTGGTACTAACGGCGCGGATACTATCGCATTGAAACGGATAAGGGAAGGGTACTGGCGAAAAATATCCATCGGGGACGCTGCCTTCGGTCGAAGCCGGATCTCGTCGACAGGGAGCGGCGGACCCTCCGCTCGCCGGGGCGGACGGACCGGTGCCAGGGCGGGTGAAAAGGGTGGGTTGCCCCTGCCTGTGCAAAAACGGTGCGTCGATATAACCGTTATCGCACTACTTGTGCACAATTACGGTACGGCTTGTCACCTGACTGTCACCTGGGCAATCTGTCGCTCGAATGCCTGTATCGCCCATACAAGTCAATGAAAAATATCGTCTTTTTTTATTGGTGAAAAAATCGACAGTTTGACTGCGAGCCCCGTTCCATGCGGCTTTGCGAGGGTTGGAGAGGGGTTGTCCACTGAGTTATCCACAGCTTCTGTGGATTGTCCCAAGCGCTTGCTCTAGCCCGGGCATGCGGCGTTTTTTCGACTTTACCCGTGCGAAAAAGAGCGTAGAGTGGCGCGCCCCGCGATCTGGCGTGCAGTGCCACATGAAACTTCGGTCAGTTGCCTTGCTTGCATCCGTATCCGACAGGATTTCTCCTCGCCTCGAGCTGTCCGTCGCCGATCACCTTCGTTACCCTTGATTCTTTACCACCTGTTGGCTGCTTGGGAGTTCTTATGGCGTTGGATCTGACCAGTCTCTTGCTGGGTTTGGCGGGCGCGGCGCTGCCGCTGCTGGCGCTGGCCTGGCAGTTGCAACGCCGGGCAAGTGCCGCCCAGGTCGAACTGGGGCTGCTGGACGAGCGCTTGAGCAGTGCCCGCCTGGGGTTGGACGGTGTCAACGCGCAGCTGGACGCCTGCCGCGACGAGGTCAGCGACCTGAGTCAGGCCAATACCGTCAAGCAGGCGGAGCTGGCTGCGTTGCGCCGGGAAGTCGAATTGCTGCAGATCGAGCGCGACAACGCCCGCGACGCCGCCCACGCCTGGAACCTGGAGCGTGCGCAGAAGGAGGTCGAACTACGCCGGCTGGATGCCCAGGCGGCGTCCTTGGGCGCCGAGCTGCGCGAACAGCAGGACAGCCATCAGCAGCGCCTGAACGACCTGCAGGGTTCGCGGGACGAATTGCGTGCCCAGTTTGCCGAACTGGCCGGGAAGATCTTCGACGAGCGCGAGGCGCGTTTTGCCGAAAACAGCCAGCAACGCCTCGGACAATTGCTCGACCCGTTGAAAGAACGCATCCAGTCCTTCGAAAAACGCGTGGAAGAAAGTTATCAACAAGAAGCCCGTGAACGCTTCTCCCTGGGCAAGGAACTGGAGCGTCTGCAGCAGTTGAACCTGCGTCTGAGCGATGAGGCGACCAACCTGACCCGGGCGCTCAAGGGCCAGAAGACCCAGGGTAACTGGGGCGAGTTGATCCTCGAGCGGGTGCTTGAGCATGCCGGGCTGGAAAAGGGCCGCGAGTACCAGACCCAGGTCAGTCTGAAGGGGCCGGACGGCGAGCGTTTCCAGCCGGATGTGCTGATCCTGCTGCCCGGTGACAAGCAGGTGGTGGTGGACTCCAAGGTCAGCCTGACCGCCTATCAACACTACGTGGGCGCCGCCGACGAGGTGATCGGCCAGGCGGCGCTCAAGCAGCATGTGCTGTCGCTGCGCAATCACGTCAAGGGGCTGTCCGACAAGGACTACAAACGCCTGGAGGGTTTGCACAGCCTGGATTTCGTCTTGCTGTTCGTGCCCATCGAGGCGGCGTTTTCGGCGGCCCTGCAGGCCGAGCCGAACCTGTTCCAGGAAGCCTTCGACCGCAATATCGTGATTGTCAGCCCGACCACCTTGCTCGCCACCTTGCGGGTGATCGACAGCCTCTGGAAGCAGGAGCGGCAGAGCCAGAACGCCCGGGAAATCGCCGAGCGGGCCGGCTGGCTGTACGACAAGTTCGTGCTGTTCATCCAGGACCTGGACGAGGTGGGCAATCGCCTCCAGCAACTGGACAAGGCCTACGCCGCCGCGCGGAACAAGCTGACCGAGGGGCGTGGCAACCTGATCAGCCGCAGCGAACAACTCAAGTTGCTGGGGGCGCGGGCGAGCAAGAGCCTGCCGGCGGAGCTGCTGGAGCGGGCGATGACCGACGAGGACGGCGTGGTGCAACTGCCGGACTGATCTTAAGGCGAACATTGGTCCCTGTAGGAGCAGCCGGTCGACGCTCGATTGCTCGCGATGGTAGTCAGGACACCGCGGGGTATCAGGTGCCTAGCGTCATCGTTGACGTCCATCGCGAGCAAGCTCGCTCCTACAGTGAACCGGTCTTTCAGAGGGGCAGATGCCGGCTCAACAAGGCCCGCAATGCCGCCGGCTTCACCGGCTTGGCCAGGTACTCCAATCCTGCCCCATGCACCTGCGCGACGGTCTCCGGGCGCAGGTCGGCGCTGATGACCACCCCGGGCAGCGGCTCCGCCAGGCGCGTGCGCATCCAGGTCATCAGGCCGGTACCGGTCTCGCCGTCATCCAGGTGATAGTCCACCAGCGCCAGTTGCGGGCGCAGGCCGCCATCGAGCAACGTGGCGCATTCCTCGCGATTGCGCGCGGTCGATACCCGGCAGCCCCAGCGGGTCAGCAGGCTATGCATGCCGATCAGGATACTGTCCTCGTTATCCACGCATAACACCTGCGCACCGCTCAGTGCCTGGCCGTTGACCGGTGCGCGCTCGCCGGCCGCGCTTGCCTGCTGGCGGGCCAGCGGCACGCTGACGCTGAAGACACTGCCGCGCCCGGGCCAGGAGCGCACTTGCAGGCGATGCCCCAGCACCCGGCACAGCCCGTCGGCAATCGCCAGGCCCAGGCCCAGGCCCTTTTCGGCACGGGTCTGGTGGCTGTCCAGGCGTTTGAACTCTTCGAAAATCACCTGGCGCTTGTCCTCGGGAATGCCCGGCCCGCGGTCCCAGACCTCCAGCGACAGTTGCCCTCCCTGGCGCCGTACCCCGAGCAGGACCGGACCCTTGGCGTAGCGGAAGGCATTGGTCAGGAAGTTCTGCAGGATCCGGCGCAACAGCTTGATGTCGCTGTTCACCGGCAGGCGACTGCCGCGGACCCGGAAGCTCATGCCCTGTTCCTGGGCCAGGGCCTTGAACTCCGCCCCCAGGGTGTCGAACAGCTCGTTGAGGACAAAGGGCTGCGGATGGGGCGTGATCTTGCCGTTTTCCAGACGCGAAATGTCCAGCAGGTCGCTGATCAGGTCTTCGGCCGAGCGCAGCGAGCTGTCCAGGTGCTGGACCAGTTGCCGGGCGTCCCGGGACAGGCTGTCGTCCTGGTGGGAGAGGGCGGCGGAGAACAGCCGGGCGGCATTCAGCGGCTGCATCAGGTCATGGCTGACCGCCGCCAGGAAACGGGTCT
Organism: Pseudomonas batumici; assembly: GCF_000820515.1. Lineage (GTDB taxonomy): Bacteria > Pseudomonadota > Gammaproteobacteria > Pseudomonadales > Pseudomonadaceae > Aquipseudomonas > Aquipseudomonas batumici. The sequence goes on from NZ_JXDG01000054.1 coordinate 82,086, forward strand.
TGGACTGGTTGGCGGCTTCCGCCGTGCCCTTGGCCTCGGTCAGGGCGACGTTCAGTTGCGACAGTTCGTGGGTCCGTTCGGCGACGCGCTGCTCCAGCCCCTCGTTGGCCTCGGTGAGGGCCTGTTCGGCCTCGCGGAACGCGGTGATGTCGGTGAAACTCATGACGAAACCGCCACCGGGCATCGGGTTGCCGATCAGTTCGATCACCCGTCCGTTGGGGAACAGGCGCTCCGAGGTATGCGCGCGGCCCTGGCGCATCCAGTGCAGGCGCCGCGCGACATGCACTTCGGCCTCGCCGGGGCCGAGCAGGCCACGTTCGGCGTTGTAGCGAATGATATCGGCAATCGGCCGGCCGACGCTGATCAGGCCGTCCGGGAAGTTGAACAGTTCCAGGTAGCGACGGTTCCAGGCCACCAGCTTCAACGACTGGTCGACCACGCTGATGCCCTGGGTGATGTTTTCGATGGCGCCCTGCAGCAGGGCCCGGTTGAACTGCAGCACTTCGGAGGCTTCGTCGGCGATGCGCACCACGTCTTCGAGCTGCATTTCCCGCCCTTCGATGGCGGCTCTCACCACCGCCCGGGTCGAGGAGGCCCCGAGTACCCCGGCCAGCAGGCGTTCGGTGTGGGCGATCCAGTCGCTGTCGGCGTTCTGGTTCGGGTTGAAAGCCTTGCCCTGGCGATAGGCGAAGCGGATAAAGCTCTGCTGCGCGCGCTCCTCGCCGACAAAGCGTGCGGCGAGGGTCAGCAGGTCTTCGATCTGCACCGCCAGCAGCGAACGGCCGCCGGGGCGGGCGTGGAGTTCCTGGCCGATGAAGCGTCCGGCCTGCCAGTGCTCGGAGACCCGCGTGCGCGACAGCACCGAGACCCAGGCGAACAAGGTGAAGTTGCCCGCCAGGGACAGCACCACGCCTTGGGTCAGGGGGCTGATCGGCAGGTTCAGCGGGTTGGCATGCAGCCACGCCAGGCCAGGGAAGCTGTTCAGCGACCAGCCCAGGCTGTGGGCGGTGATCGGCAGGACCAGGGTGTAGAACCAGAGGAAGGTGCCCCCGGCGATCCCGGCAAATACACCGCGCCGGTTGGCCTGTTTCCAGTACAGCGCGCCGAGCATGGCCGGCGCCAGTTGGGTCACGGCGGCGAAGGCGATCTGGCCGATGGTCGCCAGGCTCGCGTTCGAGCCCAGCAGGCGGTAGCTGACGTAGGCCAGCAGGAGGATGGCGACGATGCTGACCCGGCGCACCGAGAGCATCCAGTGGCGGAAGACTTCGAACGGTCGCTCGGAGTTCTGCCGACGCAGCAACCAGGGCAGCAGCATGTCGTTGGAGACCATGGTCGACAGCGCGACGCTGGCGACGATCACCATGCCGGTGGCTGCCGAGGCACCGCCGATAAAGGCCAGCAAGGCCAGCGCCGGATGGGCCTGGGCCAGGGGCAGGCTGATGACGTAGGAATCGCGTAATACGTCCGTGGGCAACATCATGCGCCCGGCCAGGGCGATGGGCACCACGAACAGCGCCGCCAGGATCAGGTAGGCGGGGAACACCCACTTGGCCAGGCGCAGGTCCTGCGGCTCGATGTTCTCCACCACGGTGACATGGAACTGCCGGGGCAGGCAGATGATCGCCATCATCGCCACGCCGGTCTGCACCACCATGGACGGCCAGTTGACCGTTTCCTCCCAGTATTGCGCCAGCAGCGCCGAGGTGCGGGCCTGGTCGAACAGGTCGTCGAAACCGTCATACAGGCCGTAGGTGATGAAGGCCCCGACGGCGAGAAAGGCCAACAGCTTGACCAGCGATTCGAAGGCGATCGCCAGCACCATGCCCCGGTGGTGTTCGGTGGCGTCGAGGTTGCGGGTACCGAAGACGATGGTGAACAGCGCCAGGATCAGCGACACCACCAGCGCCGTGTCCTGGGCCCGCACGCCCATGGCATCGGCGCCGGCGCCGATCAGCAGGTTGACGCCGAGGACGATGGCCTTGAGTTGCAGGGCGATATACGGCAGCACGCCGACCAGGCAGATCAGCGCCACCACCACCGCCAGGGTCTGCGACTTGCCATAGCGGGCGGCGATGAAGTCGGCGATGGAGGTGATGTTTTCCTGTTTGCTGATCAGCACCATCTTTTGCAGGACCCAGGGCGCGCACACCAGCAACAGCACGGGGCCCAGGTAGATCGGCAGGAATGCCCAGAGCTGGTCGGCGGCCTGGCCGACCGCGCCGAAGAAGGTCCAGCTGGTGCAATAGACGGCCAGGGACAGGCTGTACACCCAGGCCCGCATGCGCGGCGGCAGGGGCGCGCTGCGGCGGTCGCCATAAAAGGCGATGGCGAACATGATGGCCATATAGGCCAGGGCGACGGCGGCGATCAGCCCGCTGGACAGTGACATGGAAACTCCGGGCAAAAGACATTCCCAGGGCAGTCCGGCCCTGGCACTACAGTCTCGCACGATGGCCGGGCGGCGTCAGTGTCGACCAAGGTCGCAGCCCTGCTCGGGGCACTGGGCATGACGATACCGTTCCATTGGCTGGAACATTGTAGGAGCCGGCTTGCTGGCGATGAGGCCCTTGAGCCCTGCGGTGACTACCCGGACGCCATCGCCAGCAAGCCGGCTCCCACAAGGTCTACGCAGAGGCGAGTGCCAGGTCTATCTGCCGGTGTAAGGCTTCGACACTCAACGCCTTGTCCGAGAACAGCACGCGGAACACCGTCGGCGCGACGATCAGGTCGAGCAGGTGCTCGACGCCGGGCTGCGTTTCATCCGGGTAGCGATCGAGAATACTCTGCAACTGCCCGCCGAGGATGGTCGTGCAATAGCCGGTGGTGGCGCGGCATTGCACATCACGCATCATCTGCCGACCCGGTTCCGAGCTGATTTCATCCAGGTACTGTTCGGCCCAGGCCTGCAGGTCGCCGCGCAGGCTGCCGGTGTTGGCCGGTTCGGCCTCCGGGCGCATGCGGGCAAACGCCACATCCGCCAGCAACGCCGCCAGGTCGCCCCAGCGCCGATAGATGGTCGAGGGCGTGACGCCGGCCCGCGCCGCAATCTGCGGGACGGTCAGGCTCGCGCGGTCCTGCTCTTCGAGAAGCGCACGGACGGCCTGATGAATCGATTCCTGCACCCGGGCGCTGCGACCACCCGGACGTACACTTTCTTTGATCGCCATGCCAAAACCTTAACACAAAGAATTTGCTTTAAGCGAAAAGCCGTAGCACACTCCGCAAAAGCAAAATTTTAGCTTTTATGGAGTATGCTCATGTCCAATAGCGTCGAAACGCCGGTTTCCAACCGTGCCAGCCTGGTGTTCCTGTCGATCACCTTGTTGACCTTTCTGGCCGCCTCCAGCGCGCCGACGCCCTTGTACCACCTGTACCAGGAAACCCTGCAGTTTTCCGCGGCAACCCTGACGCTGATCTTCGGGGTGTATGCCCTGAGTCTGCTGGCAGCGCTGCTGACGGTCGGTTCGCTGTCCGACCACCTGGGCCGCAGGCCGGTGATCTTTGCCGCGCTGCTGTTGGATATCGGCGCGATGCTGTTGTTCATCCTGGCCGACAGCGCCGCGTTGCTGATCGCCGCGCGGGCGCTGCAAGGCTTTGCCACCGGCATGGCCACCAGCGTACTGGGTGCGACCCTGCTGGACAACGACAACCGCAAGGGACCGCTGATCAACAGTCTTGCCCCCCTGCTGGGGATGGCCTGCGGTGGTCTCGGTTCCGGGCTGCTGGTGGAGTTCGCGCCTCACCCGATGCAGTTGGTCTACTGGATTCTGTTCGGCCTGCTGGTGCTGCAGGCGCTGTTTGTCTGGCGCCTGCCGGAAACGGTCAGTGCGCAGCCGGGCGCCCTGGCGTCGTTGCGCCCGACCCTGCATGTGCCGCCGCAAGCGCGTCGGGCCCTGTGGCTGTCGTTGCCGGTGGACGTCGCGGTCTGGGCCGTGGGCGGTTTCTACCTGTCGCTCGCGCCTTCGCTGGTACGGGCCGCCACCGGCTCGACCTCCAACCTGATCGGCGGCGTCCTGGTGGCGGTGCTGACCCTCAGTGGGGCGCTGGCCATCTTCACTTTGCGCAACCGTCCTGGGGAAAGAGTCCTGCGCCTGGGGGCCGCTTTGCTGGCGACCGGTGTCAGCCTGATCCTGCTGGCCGTGCACAGCGCCAGTCTGCCGCTGTTTCTCTTCGCGACCCTGGTGGCGGGCAGCGGTTTCGGTTCGGGCTTCCTCGGCGCCTTGCGCAGCGTGCTGCCGCTGGCCTTGCCCCATGAGCGGGCGGGGCTGATGGCGGCCTTTTATGTGTTGAGCTACCTGGCGTTCTGCCTGCCGGCGTTGCTGGCGGGTAACCTGAGCCACCATTTTGGTCTGATCGCGACGACGGATGGCTATGCCGCGATGTTGATCGGGCTGTCCCTGGGGGCCTTGCTGATGTTGTCGTGGCGCCGTCCGGCGCGGGACCTGGTGGTCTGAGCCGGTGGTCCGGCTGATCGGTTATTGCAAGATCGAAGGTGGGGGCGCTGGTCAGACTGAGGCCTTTTAGCGGAATGACCACGGCGCGCCATGACGATTCCCCCACGCCCCGGCACCCGGACGCCATCGCCGGCGTCCGCCCAGTTGGCCTTGCAGCTCCAGTCCGCCGACCTGACGCAAATGCTCAGCCTGTTGCAGGAGGTGGCCTGGCAACCGTTGTCTGCCCAGGCACGCTTGTTCCTGCAGCCCGAGAGCCTGTTCGGCTTGCATCAATTGCTCTCCCATGTGCTGCCCTCGCGGCGGATGCTACCCCAGGGGGCGGTGCCCATGGCGTTTGCCCTGCGGACCCTCAGGCAGGCGATGTTGCAAGAGCCCGATCCGCGGCGTCGGGTCGAGCTGGCCCATGACTGCGTCGATGCGCTGCTGCTCAGGACCCAGGGGGTGTGGATCGGCAAGCGCATTGCCCAGTTGCATGGCCTGGAGGCCATGGATGTCGCGACCCAGGGGTTTATCGAACTGATCCAGGCCTGTGCGGCGATTCTCCGCGATCATGCATTCGTCATGGCGCGCCTGGGCATCGGTGCCGGTTGGTTCGGTGGCGAAACCGGGGTCGCCGCGAAATTGGGCAAGGCCGCCACCTATGGCTCCGGCGGACACATCAACCGGGCGCGTTTTGCGATTTTGCGCAGTGCGCTGGTGCGCGGCGATGAAATCAAGCGACCGGTGCGGGGTGCGGAGCCCGTGCTGGATGCCGGCTGGCTCCTGCAGGGACAGTGTCCGGCATTCGCTGACGGGCATCAGGCTTGGCGCCCGACAAACTGTGCCCGATAAGCCGACGGCGAAATCCGTAGCGAGGCGTTGAAATGCTGGCGCAACGACAGGGCGCTGCCGAAGCCTGCCTCCAGGGCAATGGCCTCAATACTCTGGTCGCTGCTTTCCAGCAGACGCTGGGCATGACTCAGGCGTTGCCCCAGCAGCCACTGGCCAACGGTGGTCCCGGTCAGTTGCCGAAAGTGCCGGGTGAATGAGCGACGACTCATCGCTGTCCGGTCCGCCAGCTCATCCAGGGAATGGTTCCGGGTGAAGTTTCGCCCGAGCCATTGCAACAGTTGCCCTATGCGATCCTGCTCGGCGGCCATGGGCAGCGGTCGCTCGATGAATTGCGCCTGTCCACCTGAGCGATGGGGTGCGACCACCAGTCGCCGGGCCACCTTGTGCGTGACCTCGGCACCGCACAGTTGCTGCATCAGGTACAGGCAGCAATCCAGGCCGGCGGCGGTGCCGGCCGAGGTCAGCAAGTGATCGGATTCGGCATACAGCACGTCGGCATCCAGCAGCACCCGCGGGTAGCGGCGGGCGAAGGCCGCGGCCCAGTGCCAGTGGGTGGTGGCCTTGCGTCCGTCCAGCAGCCCGGCTTCGGCGAGGACAAAAGCCCCCAGGCACAGGCCGACGATGCGCGTGCCTCGGTGGTATGCCTGGCGTAGCGCTTCCAGCAACGGCTCGGGTGGCCGCTCTTCGGTGTCGCGCCAGGACGGCATGATGATCACGTCGGCCTGGTCCAGGGCCTCAAGACCATGGCGAACCTGGATATCGAAACCTGCGGAGGTACTCAGTGGGCTTGGCTCGAATCCGCAGACCTTGAGGGAGAAGCGCGGCATCTCGATGCCTTTGCGCTGCTCATCGAATACCAGTGTCGGCACGGACAAATGAAAAGGGCTGATGCCGTTGAAGGCGATCACGGCGATATGGATCGTGCTCATCTGCTGTGGACTCAGGGCAGCGGTTTGGCCTGATCTTATCGAAGATTGTCCTTCGGGCCACTTATTGATTTGCAGGCGGCGGGCAATCATGAGGCCTCAAGCGTTTTCACCCAGGAGCCAGACCATGTCCCAGTCACCACGCCGTGCGTTGATCGTCATCGATGTGCAGAACGAATATGTTACGGGCAACCTGCTGATCGAATACCCGCCGGTGAGTGAGTCGCTGGCCAATATCGGCAGGGCCATCGATGCGGCGAACGCCGCGGGGATTCCGGTGGTGGTCGTGCAAAACGACAGTCCGGTGGGGGCGTCGCTGTTCGCGATCGGCTCGCCGGGCTGGGAGTTGCATACGGTGGTCAGTTCACGGCCATACGATCATCTTATCCACAAGGCATTGCCCAGTGCCTTTGTCGGAACCGACCTGGCGCAATGGCTGGAGGCGCGCCGGATCGACACCCTGAGCGTGGTGGGCTACATGACCCACAACTGCGATGCCTCGACGATCTTCGAAGCCACCCATCGGGGCCTGGCGGTCGAGTTTCTCAGCGATGCCACCGGCTCCCTGCCGTATGCCAATGAGGCGGGGCAAGCCAGTGCCGAGGAGATCCATCGGGTCTTCAGCGTGGTCTTCCACACGCGCTTTGCCGCCGTGGTCAGCACCGCGCGTTGGCAGTCCGCCGTGGAGGAGGGCGTGGCCTTGTCCCGTTCTTCGATCCCGGCATCCAATCAACAGGCGGTGCAACGGCCATGACCATTATCCGCAGCCGTGACTTTACTGGCGGCCGTCCCTGGGCGGCGCTGGACATCGCCAGCATGAATGGCATCGGCACCCGCTTGCACTGGACCGACCAGCCCTATATCTGGCACATCAATGAGGGGCAGGAGGTGTTTGTGGTGCTCGGTGGCCGGGTGCGCATGCGCTATCGCAAGGACGGGGTCGAGCAGGCCGTGGTGCTGGCGGTCGGCGACATCTTTTACGCTGAAATCGGCTGTGAGCACCTGGCCGAACCTTTGGGCGAGGCGCGGGTGCTAGTGGTTGAGGCCGTGGGCAGCCTCTAACTGTTATCGATAAAGTATCGCAGTTAGAGACGCTCCTTTCGGAGGAGGCGCCTGTTTTCGGAGTGAGGATCACTTCGGCATGTTCGGTAGCGTCGGGTGGGGGGCATGGGCGATTTCGGTCCATTCCCCATTTTTTACAGTTGCTGGAAGCAAAAACCTGTGCTTACCTCATTCCAGGTTCGCCATTGATTTCAAGCCGAATGGATGACGACCCGTGTTGGACTCCAAGCGCGAGTCCGGACAAGTGTTCACAGGTAAGGCCCATCGTAAGCAGGCGGATAGCATTGATCGCTGGCAAGGCGCAGCTGTTCGCCGTGAGGTGGGTTTCAGTTTTACTGGGTAGTTTCGCGCGCAGGCTGTGGGTCTAGAAGTCTTTCTTCGGAGAACTTTGATGCCACTTGATCCTCGCTCGTCTACCAGTTCCCATTCGTCAGCTTCCTGGGCTCCGTTGGCGACAAGCATAATGTCGCAGTTGAACCCGTCCGGAAGCGAAATCATCAATGCCATTGTTATGCAGGCGGGCTCGATCCTGGAGCTTGCGCGGGAGCACCCTCAGCGATGGGTTGCGCAGGGCCTGCGCATGGGGCCCGCGCAGGAGCTGCACGAGCGTGCGGTGAGCGCGGCGATATGGATTGCGCGGCAGTATCGCGAGCGTGAGCTCAGAGGCGTGGATCGCCTGACCTATGATGTGCGCTGCGGTTTTGCCTCACTCACGGATGGGCCGCGTTATGACATGGAGTTTGACGAAGACTGGTCGAACATGGCCCGTCCGAATGCCATCGAGGCAAGAACTTCACCCGTGGCCTATCTGGTCAGTCTTTACAAAAAGGCACTCTCCCTGGAGGGCGCAGGAGGCGAGGGCAACCGCTTTCATTTGGCGGTTCGGCGGCCGGATATTGCCGCCGAACTGATCGATTCCGCGGCGATGACGCAGGAATGTTCGGTGTTATTGCTGTCGACGAAGATTCTGGAAGCCTCGCTTCTCGACGCTGGGCAGCTATCGGATCCCGACGCCGTTGAGGCGGACAGGGTCCTGGCAAGAGCGCGTTATCCGCTGAGCATGCCGTACGAGCATTGGGTTGAACAGCTTCAAGTGATCCTGTCGCTTTTTGACTCCTCTGTTTCGGCGTTTGGCGAACTGGCGCGGGCAACCGATCCGGATTTTCATTACTTTGCCTTTTCAGGCATGCAGACAGATCGCGGCGACGATACCTTCCTTCTGAGTTTGCCGATTGGACCGGCGCGTCGGGAACTGCTCCTGGAAGCGCTGTTCAACGGCGCCCGACCAGGCAACGAAGAGGAGATGGCGAACTTTTACTGGACGACGTATCGGGTCTATTCCAGGACGGCTTTGGAAGACAGCGCGCAATTCTGCACGCGCGTCGGGATAACGCGGGACGCGCTTCCCGGGTTGTTTGCCGTCAGGGAAGACGCGCCGGTTTTGTCCACGCACGTGTCGCCGGCGGCGGTTTCCCTGCAGGAGCCCGGCCCCCATGATTTTGGCGCGGTTTACATCAACGGTGCGCGATCACCGGCCATTGATCTGGAGGCGTTGCCTGACACGCACCCCGCCCCACTGAAAAAGGACGCGGAAACCGTTCCGGTTGAGCCGCCTGTTCAGCTTCGGAACCTGACGGATGAACGGGCGGATCGCATCCACCGGCTTATCCGGCTCAGCCGGTGGCTCGGGACCTCTTTTCGAGAGATGGATCAACTGATTGTCGCCGCCCATCACGCCGAGAAAGAAAGCGGAGCGCCACAAATCACCCGTAATACGCTGAAAGCACTTGGGGTCTTTTGCGAAGTGCGGCAGCGTTATGGGGTCATCGCGGAGGATTTTGCCGCCTGGCTCGACAAGGTATCGATTTTTGGCGCCGGAGAGCTGGCCGCCCAATATGACCGTATTTTTGTCAACCATGGGCTTTTGGGCGCCCCCCTGGTTCTGGACGATTCGCCGTTCAGCGCGCGGATCGAAGACAACATGGATGATCACGGGCGGGAAACCGTCCAGGCGATTTGTGCGAGCCTTGGCCTGGATACGTCCGAGTTCACCTATATGGCGCGGGTTGTCGCCAGTAGCTACGACCCGCCGGAACTCAAACGTAACCTGGAGGTCTTGTCCTCCTTTTATCGCATTGTCAGCATCGCCCGTTATTTGGAAGTGCCTCCTACGATCCTGATCGGGCTTGTGCAGACACTCGGCCAATCGGGGCCGATTCTGAAGCAGATTGCGGGCATCCCTTCGGTCGATGCGCTGCCCACGCTGGGCGCCACGGACTTTTCCGCGGCGTTGATGGCGGTTGTCGATTGCGTGCAATGGTGCCGGGAAAAAGGCATCGATCTGGCGTGGTTCGTGCGAGCCATGCGCTCAAACACGACCGTTCCCGTGGCCAGTGACAGTGAACGGCAATTGGTCGCCAGTCTGCATACGATGCTGGGAAGCCTGCGCATCACCAATGAAGTCCTGGAGCAGGCAGGTGTTCCCGCGGCGTTGAATGTCATGGCGACGACAGTCGGCATTGATTGGGTTTCAGTGCTGACGGACGTTATCGATGCCCAGGGCATTGTACTTGACGGTGTCTCGGGCTCGGACACGGATTACGCGACGAGCGTTCGCAATATCGTCGCCGATGTGGTGGAGAGGATCGCCCAAGGCGGGGATCCTCTCGCCATGGATGACCAGGGTGAGGCGGACACGCTTAAAAACACCGTGGTGGAATCCGTGACGGCGGTCATTCTGCGGATGCGGGCTTCGCAGCGGGCGCTGGTCGAAGAGCATTTAGCCACCTACCTGGCGATTTCGTCCGATCTTGTCCTGCCTCTCATCGAGTGGGCCGATCAGAGCGTTTACGACATCTTGCGCTGGGTGTGGGAGACCCAAGGCGTGGTGACCCCCGCAGAGTCGTTGCGCGCGATGGCCTTGCAGATGTTGAGCTCATCCGATCCGGTGGCACGGCGTTTTCGTGCCACGGTCCGTTATCAGGAAGAGTTCCTCATGGAGGGGGACGACGGCTTTGAAGATTGGAGCAATGTTGACGTCATGCTCCAGAAGCTGGGGAGCCTGTATCGCCTGGCCGATGTTGTTCGCCAGTTCGAGTTGGATGGCGAAATGCTGAGCCGCCATGCGGCCAACAAGCGGCAGCTGGAAGGCTCGCCCGATGCCCCCGACTCATTCGGATTTGCCCCAGGCCTGGACGCCACCGGCGCGATTGCGCTGACCACGCTCTATCACCTGCAAACCTATCGCGATGTCACCTCGCGAATGGAAGCGTCCCCATCGGCATTGATGGACTATTTGTCCCTGGTCAACGATCCGCAGGCCTTTGACCCTGATCTTGTCGCCGAGAGCGAGGATTATGCCCGCCTGATGCAGGATGCGGCCGCCGTCAAGGTCGCGGAAATGTTGGGCATCAGTGCGCGCGAGGTGCTTGAGGCCGCGCGTTTTATTGCACCGACGGGGGTGATTACGCAACTGAGCCAATTCAATGGCCTTATCCGCATGCTGGAAATGGCTCGCACGAGCGAGCTGAGCATTCTGGCTCTGCATGAACTGGGCGGATTGCCGGTGTCGGCCAATACGGAAGACTATCGCAACGCCGTGCAATACGCGCTTGGCAGCCTCTATGCCGGTCGGCTTCAACTGGGCGGTTCCGGCAATGCCCCCGAGGTCGGCCAGGCGACAACGAGTGAGGTTTCGGTCGACCGCACGCGCCTGGTTGCCAACGCGCTGAGCTTGGACCCGCAGAAGGCGCAGGCGCTGTATCGCCTGCTGGTGCGGGACTTGAGCGGCAAGCCGCTGGTCAATATCCGCGTGCGTTGGTCGTTGACCGGCCCCGGGGCTCTGGATGCGGATATATCCCATACGGATGCGGACGGTGTGGTCGAAGTCACGCTGACATCGAGTGCCGAGATGGGCATCACCACGGTTTTTGCAACCATCGGGCTCGACCAGCGTATTGCCATGCCGGCGGTGACGATCGACTGCGACGAGGAAACGCTGAGCTTGCGTCAGCCGAAGCCGGATGGGGAGGTTGCAGCCAAACTGGCCGGTCGTCGTGAGTCTTTCGAATTGTCCGTTATCCTGCGCGACGGTTATGGGAACTGGGGGCGTAACCGGCGTGTGCGCTGGAGCGTGATCGAGGGGCCTGGTCAGTTCAAGAAGGATACGACGATTGCCGATGAAAACGGCGTCGCCCGTGCCGAGCTTTACAGCAACGAGGTCGGGGTCACGAAAGTCCGGGCAACCCTGGGCGCCGGTCTGGAGCTTGAAGGGTTTGCAACGTTTCGCTTCATCGACGCACCCTTTATCGATAAGAACCTCTACAGGCTGCGTTTCAAGGGGCCGAATGTCGTGGGGCAGGGCGTCAGCGTCGCCTGCCGCGTTCTCTCCCTGAGCGGAGCGGGCAAACCGGCGGAACGCATCGACTGGAGCGTGCAATTCGCCGATGGGTCGCAGTATGAATCTGACGCGCCAGTTGCTTCCGATTCTGACGGATACGCAGTGCTTGAGTTGCCTGCGTCGGTGGTGAAGGAAGGCGCCATGACGGTCCGCGCAACCCTGTTGCCGTCACAGGGCGGAGACGAGAGAGCGGAGTTCTTCGAACAAGTCATGACCATTCTGCCCGTGCCGAGGCTCGCCGCGGCGTCGCCCGCCACTGTGTCGGTGATTGCCCAGGCCGGCGAAGTGGTGCATGTGCGGGTGCGGGTGGAAGCCGAGGTCGAGACAGACACCGGGCCGATGTTGCAGGGGGTTGGCGAATACCCCGTGCAATGGACCACGGGTGGCGCCGGGAGCGACGAGGAGACGCGAACCGACTCCGACGGCCTGACGGTGTTTGCCGTGCCGATTGATCGGGTGGGCGCCTATACCCTGTCGGCGACGCTGAATGCCCCCGCGGGGCAGGCAGTGACATTCACGGTGAATGTCCTGGCAGAGCCGAACTGGCGGTTCACCTTGACGCCGATCGATTCGCAGGCGACCGAAGGCGAGCAGGATTCGCTGACGTTTATCGTCGGCAGGAAATACACCCTGACCCTCGACGATACGTCCGATGCCAGCAGTACGACAGGACGCGAGATCGCCCTGACCTGGAGTGGCGTCAACCCCGTCGGCCAGGGGCTGGTGGCCAATCCGAGCTTCTTGCAGATGCGTCCGTTGCCTGAGGGCGGACGCTTGAGCTGGCAAATCGAGTGCAGGCAACTGCCGGATCCCAGGGCGGTGTTTTCGATCGGCGCGACACTGCAAGGCGTCAAGTACAGCCAGATCCTGCGAACGAAAATCCAATTGGATGAGCCGTCGTTCCGACGACCGGGACGCTGAGTACCGCTGTCACGGCAATGGTTTTTCTACGTATTTCAGACGTACAACGATTCCTCCATGCCGATCTCTGGACTGGACAAGGGGGATCAGCCATCAGGAATGAAATTCCAGGAGGCGAGGTCATGACAGATCTCACGACGAAACTCGAAGCCTTGAGCAAGCAACGCCAGGAAGCGCTCCTTGAATGTTATCTGGGCGCCGTGGCGGCCCGGGATGGCGATACGAACGTGCTGGCGGCCCCCGCTGATCTCGATGCGTATCACCTGTTCGACCACCATGTCGACACGGCCCCGAAAACATCCACCGTGGGTGAGATGATCGCCAGCTTGCAGCGCTATATCCATGGTATCTATTCCGGCGACGAGCCGGGTTTCGGCCAGCATTTCGATGAGCGGGAAGTCGAGACCTGGCGTCAGTGGGAAAGCCGTTATGCGATCTGGGCCGGCGCGGAGAAACTGCAAAGTTATCCGGAAAACTATATCGATCCGGAATTGCGTATTGTCAAAACCCAGTTTTACGAACAGCTGGAAGGGGATCTTGCACAAGGGCGCCTCAATACCGAGCGTGCACAATCGTCCGTGCTCGCCTATCTCGAGAAATTCGAGGATGTCGCCGATATCGATGTGCTCAACGGTTATATCGATGGGCCTTTTGTGCTGTCCGATTCAACGGTTTATCGGGCGGATTATTATTTTCTCGGACGCAAGCGCGCCGATGACAAATATTACTGGCGCAAGGCTGCCATTACCCTCGGCGAGGGACAAACGCGGGTGCCTCCCAGTGCCTGGAGCGAATGGGAACCCATCGAGGCGGGGATTGGCGATGCAGCGAGTGTGCGCCTGACCGCTTTTGGCAACCGGCTTTATGTCTTCTGGGTGAGCAGGTCGTCCCTCAATGAGATCGGGGAGAGCGAAGGACCCAACTGGGACCAGTTTGATATTCGCTTTTCCTATCGCAGTTTGAGCGGCACCTGGACCCCGTCCTTTGCCGTTGATACGGTCATGCTCGAGCGCGGCAGTGGGCGTCGCAAGAGCTATCAACGCGTGCGCCCGAACATGGGCCACAATCGTCTCCTGGCGATGACCAGTGATAGCAGGCGTGACAAAGGCGGAAAACTGATGGTACTGGGTGTTGCCCTGTCGACCATCGATGAGATGCAAACAGAGTGCTATTACGCGTGGGATGAGTTGTTGAACCGTGTCGATCTCGACGATCAGGAACAGCAACATATCAATGATCTATTCGCACTCTATGAAAATCAAAATTATCTTCAAAGGCGTATACCGTTACTGGGCGAGAAAACTGACTACAACGGATGGGCAGTCGGGTCCATTCGGACCAAGGACTCCGGAGATCAGCCAGAATACACGCGTTATCTGGACCTGGGGGCGACGAACAACGCAGGGCGGTCCCTCCTCGTCAGCGTGAGAAGCACCATTGCAGCCTATGAAATGTGGCTGGGGAATTCCTCCGTGCGCGTTCATCCAAATGCGATGGTGCAGCATACTTTTTTTGATATTGAGTTCAGCGTAATGGGGGCCGCCTATATTGAAATGGGCATGATCGGTTATGGTGTGGTGTTTAACTTTAAAGAGGGGAACTATAAGCCCGACTCATGTCGAATAGGTTTTTTGAAAGAGGATGGGAACGTTGGGGAAACGCTTGATCTTTCTTTGGATGACTCCGCGATCGTTCAGAAATATTTCCCAGCGCTTAATGTGGGTGGGCGTTATAGCGATACGTTTAAATATATGGCGCGGCTATCGGATAATGACTGGAAAACCCACGATACCTGGTTGAGGGTTACCGTCAATGGCGGTTCTGCGTTTGAAATAAGCAAGCCGTTTTCCCATCGTTCCATCGTGCCCGCCCCCTTCGTGCCGTCCATTTGGCTTGGGACAGTAAAGGTGCCCACTGGCGATCTGCCGCTGTTTCGATTCAACGGTGGTGCGGGGTTTGCCAAAGCGGTCCCCTTGACGGCAAACCCGCAGATTGTTGCCGTCGGGTTGGGGGAATATTCAGGCGGTACCTGGAGCATGGGCTATCAGGAATTCGAGGTGTTGCTGAAGGCGCCGCCGCTCAACGGACCGAGCATCGTCCTTGGCCCCGAGAACGCTCAGAGCCAGGCCGGTCAGTTTCTGGATTTTGGCGGTGAGTTCGAGGCGGCGCGAGCCGTCGAGGCCATCCGCCTGAACACGACATTCGGCCGCGAACTGGTGGAGCGGGCCGCGCTCTCCATCGACAATTTGCTTTCCTGGGACAGCCAACACACCGAAGAACCGCCGCTCCCGGGCTCCGATAAGCCGGAGTTTCTCGACTTCCAGGGCGCGAACGGGCGTTATTTCTGGGAAATATTCTTCCATTTACCGCATCTGGTAGCGGTGCGGTTGCGCCGTGAAATGAGTTACGAGGACGCGCTGGGGTGGCTGCACCATCTCTTCGATCCCTCCGCCAGGATCAATCCGGGACGGACCGAAACCACCGCCTATTGGCGCTCGCGTCCGTTGTTGATGGAGGGCGATCCCAGCTTCGAAGTGGCATCGCCCGCCGATCCGGATGCCATCGCCTATAGCAACCCGATCCATTATCGCAAACGGATTTTCCGTGACTATGTCGAAACCCTGATCGAATGGGGGGATTGGCTCTACAGGCAACTGACACGCGACAGTCTGACCGAAGCCAAAATGCTCTATCTGAGGGCCGCGCGCATGATGGGACCGGCCCCTGACGTGCGTGGGGCATCCCACTGGACGCCCAAGACACTCAGTGAGTTGGAAGGCGCCCGAAACCTCGAGGGTTTCGATGCACTCGCCCCATCGCTATCGGTCGATACGTTGATCAATCTGCCGCTGACCTCTGGCCATGCACTGTTGGCGCCCATGCTGGACCACCCGGACTTTCGGCCGGAAATCAACCGGGACCTGCTGGATGTCTGGGACATTCTGGAGGCTCGATTGCACAACCTGCGGCACTACCTGACCCTCGATGGCCAGCCCATCGACCTGCCGCTTTACGACACGCCCATCAACCCGAAGGACCTGATGCGGGCCCAGGCTGGTGGCGGTGGCTTCAACCTGCGGGACATCCTGACGCCACCGATCGTCCCGCCTTATCGTTTCATGGCCATCTTGCCCCGTGCGCAGCAAGCGGTGCAGACCCTGTGCAGGTTTGGCGATCAAGTCCGGCAATATATGGAGCAGGCGGATCGCTGTGACCAGGAAACCCTGCAACAAGAACATCTTATCGAGATGGCGGGGTTCACCCACGACCTGCAAACCGAATTGTTGCTCCATGCCCAAGTCACGCTTGATGCCCTCAAGGCTTCCCAAGGGGTGGTTGGCAAGCGGAAGGAATATTTCCAGGGGTTGATCGACAGGGATCTCAACGCCGACGAAGCCGCGGTGGCCGATAATCTGAAGAGTGCAAAATCAACCGCCTTGGCTGCTGGAGGGAGCAGTGCTGTAGGGCACGGGATGGATACCATGGTCAATATTGTCGGGATGGCAGCTGGCGGTATGAAGCTTGGTGGTTTTGCACATGCTGCCTCAGCATTAACCAGTGCCTACAGTCAAAGCGAATCATTCTGGGGCAATCTGCATGATCGCTACGGTTCGCAAAAGCGCCTGCGTGAAGAGTGGAACTTCCAGCGCGACGCGGCGACCGCCGAGGAAGCAGCGCTGCAAAAGCAGCTGGACGCCCAGGAAATCCAGATCCAGGCCTCGAGGATCTCGGTTAATCAGCAGGCTCGCGGCATCGAACAGGCCAGGGAGATGTATACGTTTCTCACCCAGACCCGCACCTCCCGGGCATCGCTCTATCGCTGGATGCAAAGCAAGATGGCAACGCTTTATTTCCAGACCTACGATGCGGTGACGGCCCTGTGCTTGTCGGTGCAGGCCTGCTGGCAGTATGAAATCGGCGATTATGAAACCCATTTCATCCTGCCAGGCGCATGGGTCGACAGCCATCATGGCTTCACGGCTGGCGAGACGTTGACGCTTGGCCTGCTGCGCATGGAGTCGGCCTATGTCCATCGCTATGAACGGCGCCTGACGATCAGGAAGATGGTCTCGCTGCGCGACTATTTCGCGCCAGAAGAGTGGTCAGACAAGCTTCAGTTGCTCGAGAGCACCGGTAAACTGGACTTCAACCTCGATAGCCGGTTTTACGACAGCGACTATCCCGGCCATTACCTGCGCCAGATCCGGCGTGTATCGGTCACGCTGCCGGCGCTGCTCGGCCCCTATGAAATGGCCTGCATGACGCTCACGCAAATCTCCAGCAAGTTGTTGATCAAGCCCAGTCTCGGTGGCGCCCGCCATCTCTATGACCCACAGCATCCCGATGCCGATACCACCCATGTGCGCTATAACCTGCGCGCTCAGCCGCAAGTCGCGGTGTCCGACGGATTGGACGATGACGGCGTCGGCTCGCGCTATTCCTTCGAGGACGATCGCTACGCCTCCTTCGAGCGGACCGGCGCAATCTCCTCCTGGCAGATCGCCTTTCCAAGGGCTGAGGATTCAGACAAGCAGAGACGGCTTATCGCGTCGCTGACCGACATTATCGTCCAGGTGGAATACACCGCTCTCGATGGCGGTAGAGACTTTTCCGAAAAAATCGAAGCACTTTTAAATGAGACGGGGTTTCGCCAGTAGGACGGAGAGCACACAAGGCTTCGTTCAAGACTGGCACGCAGTCGCCCGGACCGACGCAAACACAACCTGTCAGGGAGTGTGGACATGAACCTGCAAAAACGGATCAATCGGAACCTGTTGGGCACGGCAGCCGACCTGCCCACGAGCACCTGGCCTCCCGAATGGAGGAGACGCACGGGAGCAGGTTTCAGCGGTGCCGATCTCATCTATGTCTCAAGCAACGACACCCAGCGTCGGTACGTCTATCTCTATGGCGAAGCGGAAGCCGCGATCGAATTCGATCTGCCAATCGACCTCCTCCTGACGGCGGAGGGCGGATATCAAGTCAGGTTCCTGTATCAGCCGACGCAGCGAGCGAGCGAAAATCCCAGGGTGGTGGCGTATTTCAACGCTGGGGTGCATTTCTGGACACGTGAGTTGCAGACGAGCACCGCGCACGCTGCCGTGGCGCAGCCAGGCGATTGGCTGATCTGCGATGACAGCATTGATCTGAACGATGCAAACACCCAGCCAAAGGCTCTCCTGGCCTTGCAATCCGGACTCTTCGATCCATTGGCCGCTACCGATGCAACGACCGAGCCCGAGAATGATCAGCAGGTCGCGCAAGAACCGGGCTGGCCGCTCGGCCCGGGCGAGCTGCATTTTTCCGGCAAGGCCCTGGGGACGGAGGTCTCTCCCGAGATGGCCGAAGGGGTGTCGGTGTTCGTGCATCTCAAGCCGCTGGCGCTGAGCACCAATGAACCCAAGCCCGAGTTTGGCGGGGCCCGCGCCCGTTATTGGGTGGAAAAGGGCGGCCGCACCTATATGCCGATCTGTCGAGGGGGAGGGACGCACGTTCTCACCCTGCCGGTGACTGCGGACTGCGGATGGGCGGGCGCCGGGATTTATATCGGCACCAGCGCCTATGCCTCCTTTACCGATCAGAGCGAGGCAGGGCAGGCTGGCCTGCAAGTGATACCTACAGACCCCGACGCGGATGACGAGGCCCAGCATATCGCCAAAGCCTGGGACATTCGCAACGATGCCGACGAGGATGACCTCGGTGTCAACGGCCGGACGGCAACCCTGTGCTTCGAAAGTGTCTACCATGCCGCCCCCTATGAGGCGTTGGCCTGCATCGTCGGGCCCTACAAGCTCGACATCACCGACCACCGGCAGCCCGACTATTGGCCAAGCGTCGAGGAGGGGGAGACCATCGATCTTCAGGTGAAGGTGAATTACGCCGTCTCTGGCAAGCCGGAACCCGGCGTTGCCGTCGAATGGCGCCACGGGAGCAACCTTCTGGAAACCGAGCTTACCGGGGAGGGTGGTTGGGCTGTATTCAGCTATCAGCCAACTGCCGATGCCACGGTTATCGCGGTCGTCGACAGCCCTTACAAGCCTGAAGCCGACACGCAGGACTTTGTCGTCAAAACCATCCCGACCCGCCTATGGGCGCAGTTCGAACTCAGCGTCGATGGAACGGAAATTTCACCCGACGACCATTGGTGGATTCTGCCCGGCCAGTCCTACCAACTGACCCTCAAACCACGCGCCGGCAGCGTGCTGATCGGTCAGGATCTGGCGCTCGCCGTCGATCCCGCGCAAAGCCTGCAACTCGAGCCGACGGGGGCTCGACCCCTGGCCGCGGGCGGCCTCACCTGGCGCGTCACGACGGCGGCAGATGCCAGTGGCGCCTTTGCACTGCGCCTCGACTGCAGGCGCTTCAAACAACCGCCGATATTGAATGGCACGACCAACAAGTTACCTGCCTTGACCATCGACGAGGCGCCTGACGACCGGCTCGATCCGATGGCTGCGGTGGCTACGCTGACGGCGGTAGTGCCGCACTATAACGGCATGCTGAGCACCGACGAGATCAGCGTCACCTGGACCGGGGCGGCCGGCAGCCCTGCGGAGGGGTCGCATACCACGTCACCGATTGAGGTGGGAACGATAGGGGAGAAGACGATCCCATTGCCGGTGTCGGTGATCGCCTTCAGTCTGGGCAAGCCGGTGACAGTCAGCTACACCGTGATTCGCGATGGCTCGTCGTTACCGGCCTCGGACCCCCTCACGCTGCCTGTTGGCGTCTTGCCGCAGAGCGCGCTGGAACCCAGCCGGCCGCGTATCCTCGAGGCCGCGCAGGAGGGCAATGGCGCCGAGCTGGACGTGGGCACGTTGACTGGAAACGGTACTTTGCGCATCAATAGCTGGCCGCTTATTGCCGCGGGGCAGTACGTGTGGCTGCGCCTGAAGGGCTTCAAACCCGATAACTTGGCCTATGACGTCACGCTATGGGAGCCGCCCAACAAAGTTTCCAGCGACTGGGTGTCAGCTGGCTTCGCGACCAACGTCGCGCAGAACGCGTACCTGCGGGCGCTGAAGGACGGCAGCACATTGACGGTGGAGTTCAAGGCCTCCTTCAACCAGAGCACCGAAGAAAGCCAGGCCACTCCCTTCCCGCCGCGCACCTATACCATCCGCGCGGTACTGGACTTGCGCGCCCCCAGCATCAAGCAGGCCACCGGCACCGCCCCCACCCAACAACTCAATCCCGTGGCGGCCAAGGATGCCCTGACCGTGGTGATTCCGGACTACGGTGTCCAACCCGGCGATCAGGTCAGCGTGACCTGGGCAGGCACTGCTGAAGAGGGTTCCTACGTCACCACACCACAAGCACTTCCCCCCAACCGCGAGATCGCGATCCCTATCGAGGTGATCGCTTTCAACCTGGGCCGGTCGGTAACGGTCAGCTACACCGTGACCCGTAACAACAATGAACCGCTGCCGTCTGACCCACTCAATCTGGCGGTACAGACCCTCGCCGAAGACTATCTGCTGGGCGCCAAGCCGAAGATTCTGCAGGCCGCCAACCAGGGTAGTGGTACTGAACTGGATCTGAATTCCATCAGTGCCAATGCGACCTGCTGGGTCGGCATCTGGCCGCTTATCGCCCCGGATCAGGATGTGTGGCTGCGCCTCAAGGGGACCAAGGCCGACGGGACAGTCCCCTATGACCTGAATATCTGGGCACCGCCGCCACGGGGCCCAAGGACCAGTCCAGTCTGGATCGATCAAGGGTCCTATGAAGTCCCGGCCGCCTATAGCTACCTGAAGGAATTGAAGGATGGCAGTACCCTGACAATGGAGTTCAAGGCGGACCTCAGTAAAACCACCAACGAAGCCAATGCAATCACCTTCCCGCTCCGTACCTACACGGTCAAACTGGAGTTGGCCGGACCGACCCTCGACAGCGTTAAAGACGCCAGCAACGAAGAGGTCGAGGAGGGTGAACTCACCGTCAGCACCACGTTGAAACTCTCGGGTCTGGCGAGCGAGGGCCAGAAAGTCGAGATCTTTGACGGCAGTGGAGCAGGCGCGGTTTCCAAGGGCCAGACGACAGCCGATCTAACAACCGGTATCTGGACCCACAATATAACCGTCGTAGAAGGCGAGCGCCGCCTCTACGCCAAGGCACTTTATCCCGTCGACGGCTCGGTATACTCGAACGTACGCAAGCTCAAGGTCGTGGCGCTGGTCCCACCGACCCTCGACAGCGTTAAAGACGACAACAACGAAGAGGTCCAGGAGGGCGAGCTCACCGTCAGCACCAGGTTGAAACTGTCGGGTCAGGCGAGCAAAGGCCAGAAAGTCGAGATCTTTGACGGCAGTGGAGCAGGTGCGGTTTCCAAGGGCCAGGCGACAGCCGATCGAACAAACGGTATCTGGACCCACGATATAACCGTCGCAGAAGAAGCCTGCCGCCTCTACGCCAAGTCGCTCTATCACAGCGGCGGCTCAGTATTCTCGAACGTGCGCAAGCTCACGGTCGTGGCGCTAGTCAAACCGACTATTGTCAGTCTCAAAGACGCCAACGATAAAGAAGTCCCTGCGGATATCCTCAACCGCTACACCGTCAGTACCAGGTTGAAACTGTCGGGTCAGGCAAGCAGGGGCCAGAAAATCGAGATTGTCGATGGCTGGTACGAAGACGAAGTTTTCAAGGGCCAGGCGACAGCCAATTCAGTAACCGGCACGTGGGAGTGCACTTTAACCGTCGCACCTGCATCGTACTCCTTCTTTGCCAAGTCGCTCTATCACAGCGGCAACCCGGTATATTCGACCGTACGCCACGTCAATGTCGTTCCGCTGGTCATCCCGACCCTTGAGAGTGTCAGAGGCACCGGCAATCAAGAGGTCCCAGATGGCGAGATCACCTTCAGCACAAGCTTGACACTGCGTGGTAAGGCGAGCAGGAAGCAAACAGTCGAGATCTTCGAGGGATCTGGAGCCAGCGCGGTGCCCTTGGACCAAGCGACAGGCGATGTACTGAACGGCAGTTGGATGCAGTTCGTAACCCTCGCAGAAGGACCCCGCCGCCTCTACGTCAAGTCGCTCTATCACAGCGGCAACCCGGTCTACTCAAACGTACGTACGCTTATTGTAACGGTGTTGGTCCCACCGACCCTTGAAAGTGTCAAAGACGCCAACGGTCGAGAGGTCCAGGACTTCGGAAACACCAGTAGTACCACGTTGAAACTGTCGGGTAAGGCGAGCAAGCGCTGTTCCGTCGAGATATTCGAGGGTACAGGAAACACCGCGGTTTCAATGGGCGTGGCGACAGGCAATTCAGTAAGCGGCAGTTGGACTATCACCATATCCATCGGAAGAATAGCAGGAGGACGCCGCCTTTACGCCAAGTCGCTCTATCACAGCGGCAACCCGGTCTACTCAAACGTACGCAACGTCATCTTCGTGCCGTGACGGGCGATGACCGACGACTGACCGCCCGGCTAGGCGTGAGCCGGGCATGCCTTCTGGAAAAGACGGACGGTGCCGACAGTTATTGACTGCTTATCTATAAAACAGATAACAGTTAGAGAAATTACCCGTTATATGGATATTCGATCTGGTTCTATGATGACTGCAACCTCACCCGAGGACAGGAGTCAGTCATGCAAACGTGCCCCAATAGCGTCAAACCCGGAATCCGGCCTTTAGGCCACCTGCAGCATCCCCGCGAAGTCATTCGCCAGTTCACCCCCAACTGGTTCGCCGCCACCATGGGCACCGGTGTCCTGGCACTGGCCCTGGCGCAGTTGCCGATTGAAGTTCCGGGCCAGCGTGCCTTCGCCGAAGGCCTGTGGCTGTTCAATATCCTGCTGTTCGCCGTGTTCAGCCTGCTCTACGGCGCGCGCTGGGTGTTGTTCTTCCATGAGGCGCGGCGGATTTTCGGGCATTCCACGGTCTCGATGTTCTTCGGCACCATTCCCATGGGGCTGGCGACCATCATCAATGGTTTCCTGCTGTTTGGCGTGCCGCGCTGGGGCGACGGCGCGGTGCAGGTCGCCGAAGTGCTGTGGTGGATCGACGTGGCCATGTCCCTGGCCTGCGGCGTGCTGATTCCCTACCTGATGTTCACCCGCCAGGAGCACAGCATCGACCAGATGACGGCGGTCTGGCTGTTGCCGGTGGTGGCCGCGGAAGTGGCGGCGGCCAGCGGTAGCCTGCTGGCGCCGCACCTGCTCGATACCCATATGCAGTTCAACGTGTTGATCACCAGTTATGTGCTCTGGGCGTTCTCGGTGCCGGTGGCGTTCAGCATCCTGGTGATCCTGCTGCTGCGCATGGCCCTGCATAAATTGCCCCATGAAAACATGGCGGCCTCGAGCTGGCTGGCGCTGGGCCCGATCGGTACCGGAGCCTTGGGCATGCTGTTGCTGGGCGCGGACTCGCCAGCGATTTTTGCCGCCAACGGCTTCGCCGGCATCGGTGAAATCGCCAGCGGGTTGGGCCTGGTCGCCGGGATCATTCTCTGGGGCTTCGGCCTGTGGTGGATGCTGATGGCGGTGCTGATCACCCTGCGTTACCTGCGTCGCGGCATCCCGTTCAATCTCGGCTGGTGGGGCTACACCTTCCCCCTGGGCGTCTACTCCCTGGCGACCTTGAAACTGGGCAGCACCCTGCACCTGGGCTTTTTCAGTGGTTTCGGCCTGCTGCTGGTGGCCTTGCTGGCGGTGCTCTGGCTGATTGTCGGCTCGCGGACCCTGCGCGGTGCCTATAAAGGCGAGCTTTTTGTTTCGCCTTGCCTGGCAGGAATAGCGAAATAGTTGCCCGATATTAGGTAAGGTTGTGGCCCGGGGGCGGTGATCCGCCTTCCAACAAGAAAGCCGCTCTCGGCGCCACTCAGGTACAGGGAAGATGAGTCACCCCTCACAGTTCAATCTGCTGCGTACACGGCGCTTCCTGCCGTTCTTCGTGACGCAGTCCCTCGGCGCTTTCAACGACAACCTGTTCAAGCAGTCGTTGATCCTCGCCATCCTCTACAAGCTCGCCCTTACGGGGGATCGCGGTATCTGGGTCAACCTCTGTGCCTTGCTGTTCATCCTGCCGTTCTTCCTGTTCTCGGCCCTGGCCGGCCAGTTCGGCGAAAAGTTCGCCAAGGACGCGCTGATCCGGGTGATCAAGCTGGGTGAAATCGTCATCATGGCGGTAGGGGCGGTGGGCTTCGTGTTCGATCACCTGTCGTTGATGCTGCTGACACTGTTCGCCATGGGCACCCACTCGGCGCTGTTCGGCCCGGTCAAATACTCGATCCTGCCCCAGGCCTTGCGCGAAGACGAACTGGTGGGTGGCAACGGCCTAGTGGAAATGGGCACCTTCCTGGCGATCCTGGCGGGGACCATCGGCGCCGGGATCATGATGTCTTCGGCGCACTACGCGCCGGTGGTTTCTACCGCCATCGTGCTGGTGGCGGTGCTCGGCTACCTGGCCAGTCGAGGTATTCCCCGGGCGGCGGCGGCGAGTCCGCAGTTGCGGCTGAACTGGAATATCTTCAGCCAGTCCTGGGCCACCTTGCGCCTGGGCCTGGGGCAGACGCCCGCGGTGTCGCGTTCGATCGTCGGCAACTCCTGGTTCTGGTTCGTCGGGGCGATCTACCTGACGCAGATTCCGGCGTACGCCAAAGAGTGGCTGTACGGCGACGAAACCGTGGTGACGCTGATCCTCACGGTGTTTTCGGTCGGTATCGCCGCCGGCTCCATGCTTTGCGAACGGTTGTCGGGGCGCAAGGTGGAAATCGGCCTGGTGCCCTTCGGTTCGTTCGGGCTGAGCCTGTTCGGCCTGATGTTGTGGTGGCATTCCGGACACCTGCCGCAGAACGTGCAGGCCAACGACTGGCTGACGCTGCTGGGTTTTCACCAGGCCTGGTGGGTGCTGGTGGATATCCTCGGGCTGGGTATCTTCGGCGGTTTCTACATCGTGCCGCTGTATGCCTTGATCCAGTCGCGTACCGCCGAGAACGAGCGGGCCCGGGTGATCGCCGCCAACAACATCCTTAACGCGCTGTTCATGGTGGTCTCGGCGATTGTCTCGATCCTGCTGCTGAGCGTGGCGAAGCTGTCGATTCCCGAGTTGTTCCTGGTGGTGTCGCTGATGAACATCGCGGTCAACACCTACATCTTCAAGATCGTGCCCGAGTTCAGCATGCGTTTCATGATCTGGCTGCTCAGCCATTCCATGTACCGCGTCGAGCACCGCAATCTGGAGTCGATTCCCGATGAGGGGGCGGCTTTGCTGGTCTGCAACCATGTGTCGTTTGTCGATGCGTTGCTGATCGGTGGCGCGGTGCGGCGACCGATTCGCTTCGTGATGTATTACAAGATCTACCGCTTGCCGGTACTCAACTTCATCTTCCGCACGGCTGGGGCCATCCCGATTGCCGGGCGGGGTGAAGATCTGGAGATCTACGAGCGGGCGTTCAGGAAAATTGCCGAGTACCTGAAGGACGGCGAGTTGGTGTGCATCTTCCCCGAGGGCAAGCTGACCACCGATGGCGAGATCAACGAGTTCAAGGGCGGCATGACCCGGGTGCTTGAGGAAACCCCGGTACCGGTGATTCCGCTGGCGCTGCAAGGCTTGTGGGGCAGTTTTTTCAGCCGTGATCCGAGCAAGGGCCTGTTCCGCCGCCTGTGGTCGCGAGTGACCCTGGTGGCGGGAGCGCCGGTGCTGGCCGAGGTGGCGGTGCCGGCGCAACTGCGTGAGCAGGTGTTGCAGTTGCGGGGCATAGCACGCCGATAGAACGTTGCGTGTTCAACCATTATTCATGGTTGAACACGGACCTTGTAGGCGCTGGCTTGCCGGCGATGGCGTCCGATCAGGCGATGCTAGGCTTACTGGCCTCATCGCCGGCAAGCCGGCTCCCACAGGGGATCGTGTCAGGCGGCTGAGACCTTCAGCCCGACCAACCCGGTAATGATCAAGGCAACACTCGCCAGGCGGAATAACGCCATGGACTCACCGAACAGGATGATCCCGGCGATCACCGTGCCCACCGCGCCGACCCCGGTCCAGATCGCATAGGCGGTGCCCAGCGGCAATTCCTTCATGGCCAGGCCCAGCAGGCCAAGGCTGATGGCCATGGCCGCGACGGTGAGTGCGGTGGGGAGCGGGCGGCTGAAGCCGTCGGTGTACTTGAGGCCAACGGCCCAGCCGACTTCGAAGAGACCGGCGAAAAACAGAATGATCCAGGACATGAAGAGCTCCATCTATGGATGGGGTCGTCCCCGGATGGATAATGCCTAAAGCCACAGGGTCGTCCCTGTGCTGCGCACTATAGTGCCCATTCTTGTCCCGATGATCAAGTTTCCTTCAGTTCAGGGCACTGTCAGCGGCCTGTTCGCGGTCCTGCTTTTCGCTCATGCGCCGGAACCAGGTCGAGAGCAGGGCTCCGGAAATATTGTGCCAGACACTGAACAACGCGCTGGGTACCGCCGCCAGCGGCGAAAAGTGCGCGCTGGCCAGGGCGGCGCCCAGCCCTGAGTTCTGCATGCCGACTTCCAGCGCCAGTGACTTGCGCTGGGCCAGTGGCAGCTTGAACAGGCGGCCGGTGAAGTAGCCCAGCAGGAAGCCGAAACTGTTGTGCAGCATCACCACGGCCATGATCAGCAGGCCGGATTCGGCGATCTTCGCCTGGCTGGCAGCGACCACGGCGGCGACGATGATCACGATGCTCACCACCGACACCAGCGGCAGGACTTCCACCGCATGCCGGACCCGCTCACCCAGCAGGCGTTGGGCGACGACCCCCAGCACAATCGGCAGCAACACCACCTGCAGGATCGACCAGAACAGCTCGGTGAACGACACCGGCAACCAGGCCGAGGCCAGCAGCCAGATCAGCGCCGGAGTCAGCAGCGGGGCGAGCAGGGTGGTGACGGCGGCGATGGCCACCGACAGCGCCAGGTCGCCCCGGGCCAGCCAGGTCATGACATTGGAGGCGGTACCGCTCGGGCAGCAGCCGACCAGGATCACCCCGACGGCGATTTCCGCCGGCAGCTGGAAGGCCCGGCAGAGCAGCCAGGCGACGCCCGGCATGATAATGAAGTGGGCGACCACGCCCAGGGCCACGCGCCAGGGATGGCGGGCGACTTCGGCGAAGTCGTCGAGTTTCAGGGTCAGGCCCATGCCGAACATCACCAGCCCGAGGAGCGGCACGATGGCGATTTTCAGGGGGCTGAACCAAGTGGGTTGCAGGAACGCCAGCACGGCGAAGATCAGCACCCAGTAGGCGAAGGTGTTGCCGACGAAGCGGCTGAGCGTGGCCAGTGCGCGCATGGTGTTTTCCTTGTTATGTGCGGTGTCGAGCGGGGTTGCCCCAATGCGGGCCAGCCAGATAAACGGGATCTTGAAAACGCCGCGAAACCTGTAGGAGCCAGCTTGCTGCGGGCGGCGTTCCGACGATGAACTCAAGAGCGCCGCGTGGTTTCAGATGCCCCGCGTTATCGTTGATGTCCATCGCCAGCAAGCTGGCTCCTACACAGGGACCGCGTTGGGTCCTTACCGCCCAGTCGGCATCAGATACCCTGCGGCATTTCCTCGCCACCCAGGGCGTCGAACAACTGCGGCAGGAATTCGCCGAAGGTCAGCATCATCAAGGTGAAGCTGGCGTCCAATTGGCCCAGGGCTTCGTCGCCGCCGTCCTGTTCGGCCTGGTCCTGCAGCAGGTCCTCGAACTTCAGGCGCTTGACCACCATCTTGTCGTCGAGCACGAAGGCCAGTTTGTCCTGCCAGGCCAGGGACAGCTGGGTGACCACCTTGCCGGTGCTCAGGTGCAGCTGGATTTCCTCGCCGGTCAGGTCCTGGCGCTTGCAGCGCACGATGCCGCCGTCTTCATGGGTGTCACGCAGCTCGCATTCGTCGAGGACGAAGAAGTGCTCCGCGGCAGCCAGGGTCTTCACCCAGTCGGTCATGATCGCGCTTGGCGCGGTCTTCACGGTCAGCGGTCGCACCGGCAGGGTGCCGAGCACTTCACGCAAGGTCGACAGCAGGTCCTCGGCGCGTTTCGGGCTGGCCGAGTTGACCAGGATCAGGCCCTGTTTCGGTGCGATGGCGGCAAAGGTCGAGGAACGACGGATAAAGGCCCGGGGCAGGAACGCTTGGATGATTTCATCCTTGAGCTGGTCGCGCTCCTTCTTGTAGACCTTGCGCATCTGTTCGGCTTCGATCTCCTCGACCTTTTCCTTCAGCGCATCGCGCACCACGCTACCCGGCAGGATACGTTCCTCCTTGCGCGCGGCCACCAGCAGGAAGTCGCCGCTGACGTGAACCAGCGGTGCGTCCTCGCCTTTGCCGAAGGGCGCGACGAAACCGTAAGTGGTCAACTCCTGGCTTGCACAGGGGCGGGCCGGTTTGCTCGCCAGTGCGGTCTCCAGCGCCTCGGCATCAAAAGGCAGATCTTGGGTCAGGCGATAGATCAGCAGGTTCTTGAACCACATGGGGTGCATCTCTCCTTTATACAAAGGAGGGCATTATTCTCTTCGCGGCCCCATAGGCCAACCCTCTGCTAAGTCTTTGGAAGGCCTGAGAAAAATATTAAAGAAAGTGCTTGCCAGAGTGTGGAACGCTCCGTAGAATGCGCGCCACACCGAAAGCGAAGGGTGATTAGCTCAGCCGGGAGAGCATCTGCCTTACAAGCAGAGGGTCGGCGGTTCGATCCCGTCATCACCCACCATTCGTGATCAGTGTTACGCGCAGCGGTAGTTCAGTCG